>DAHJ01000018.1:8223-21685 GCA_002495905.1 Thaumarchaeota archaeon UBA223 | reverse complement strand
CCAAACTGCTCAAACCCTAATTGTAAATGCACAAATTGTACATGTGATCCTTGCACATGTTAAATATTCGTGGCAATTATTATCAATCATGGCAATAAAAGGAATAATCTTCGATTTAGACGGCACTTTAATCGACACGTTTGACACACAACTCAAGTCTTGGCGTGAAGCATTTGAAAAAGTTGGAAGCACACTAGACAGTGAAAAATTCGCCAACAATTTTGGCAAGTCATACAAAGATTTTACCTTTAGCATAGATCCATCTCTTACCGACTTAGACATCGACGAGGTGATACACACAAACAAAAAACTTATGGAAAAACGCTCTGATGAATATTTATTATTTCCTGAAAGCAGAAAAATATTAGAAACATTAAACGAAAAACAAATTACATGCATGGTTGCATCATCAAATCCTAGACAAGTTTCAGAATCTCTTCTAAAACAATTTCAAATTGATCATTTATTTGGAAAAGTTGTAGGTCCCGACAATGTAAAGAACGGCAAGCCCGCACCAGATATGCTTAACCTTGCACTTAATCATCACAAAATCCATCCATCAAAATCCATAATGGTGGGAGATACAGCACACGACGTTCTTGCTGGTAAACGCGCATTTACAAAAACCGCACTGATTCTCAGACGAGAAGAACAACAAAACAGCGTATCTAGCGAACCCGATTATATCATAAATAACCTGGAAGAACTAATCAAGTTCTTAGATTAGGAATGACTTTGTCCTTAAACAACTCCATCTGTTCAACCAAATTTGCTTCATTCTGAACGAATGGACTTCCATCCTTGTCAACGAAATATAAAGAAAACCTGTTGAATCCTATATCTAACATTGTTTGTACGTTCTCGCAAACATATTCTGGACTACCATTAAAGAAATTCCATCCATCAAAAATATCATATGCCTTATTTGCATCCCCATTCATCAGGATAAACATCTCTATCGATTTATCAACTTTACTTCTATTACCACGCAAACACATATCGTCAACTTTCTGGATTAATGCACTGTAGTCCTTGTCTTTCTTACCTCCAGATTCCCACACATCTCCATGTTTTTCTAATAATTCAAGAACCGAACCACTCTTTCCAGAAATTGTGATCGGAGGCCCATTCTTTTGGACTGGAATAATTTCCTGTGGCGCATCTTTCAAATTGAAATATTCTCCGTTGAAATTTGTTTCTTTTTCTGTCCAAAGACTTTTCATTATCTGAATACTTTCATCAAGTATCTTTACTCTGTTTTCATACGTTGCAAAGTCAAAACCGTATTTCTTACTGTCTAATTTCATTGTTTTACCTCCTAACCCGACTCTAAATTCTAAACGTCCATTTGAAAATTGATCTATTGTTGCAGCAGTTCTTGCCAAAACAGAAGGATGTCTTATTAAAGGAAACGTTACTGCAGGTCCAATACGAATATCTTTTGTATACGAAGAAATTATTGCAATCGCTGTCCAACATTCTAGTTGATAACTGCTTAAAGAATCTCCATAAAAGATTCCATCAAAATTTAATTCTTCAGCTTTCGTAGACACTGACTTTAAAGAATCTAATGATACACCGATCTCAATTGAAAACTTTGGCATAATTTATCTAATAGAAGTTAGCACTGTTAAATTCATCTATTAAATTCTTTAACTGCGGAACGCGCTGGTTGTTGTAGGAATCCTTGTCCTCAACAAATACTTGACATACACCCGTTGCCGTAGTAACTAGAACAACCAATTGTTCTATAGGAATGTTTGTATGCTGTTCCCACATCTGCCCGTAACCTGCACATTGCATGAAATGACTATCTGTCCATTCTTTTCTGATTTCTTTTCTTTTAGTCTTAAAGTCAATTATTGAAAGCTTTCCATCAAACTCTGCAATGCAGTCAACCGTGCCAGCCACAGCCAACTCATCGCTATACATGCTTGTTTCCTGGCATTTGATATTGTTGATTCGATCAACAGCGGACTGAAATTGGTTAAACATTGATACGTGCTCTTCCTCATGCCCGTCGGCATAGTCTGGCTTGTTATTCAAATAATTCTCGCATATAGTGTGAATCTTTGTTCCTCTGTTTGCCGATTCTCTTGATATCCTATTTGCCTCTTCTTCACCAACTCTTCTTCTCCAAGCTAAGATATTTTGTCTAGTATGAAAGCCGACTACTGTAGTAATTGAAGGATATTTATTTCCATCCGGCGTGGAGTAAAACCTATTTCCATTAATCGAAGTTCTTGTTAATTTTGGTAATTCAAATAATAACATATCATGTACAAAGTGCTTTTGCACTTTTCCATTACTATCGACCGAAAAATTTTCTCCCATGTCCCCTTATCACTATGTTTATCAAAGTTTTCTTTTTATGCATTTGGATTTAAAATCCTTGACAACTCCTTATTCTCTTTTCGCCATTCGTCACGTTGATACAAAAAATATTCTATTTGCCTGTCGTTCCATTTCTTTTCCCAACCACCAGAAGTGATATCGACCATCGACTTATTGTTTTCAATTTTAACTCTTTTATCGGCGTGTAATTGAATAGCTTTTGGATAAGTACGATGTTCAATAACAAGGACTCTTTCAGCCAAGGACTCTGCCGTATCTACATCATATATCGGAACTTTTGCCTGCAGTAATACAGGGCCAAGGTCAACGGTCGAATCTATATAATGTACAGTACATCCAGAAAATTTCTCACCAGCTTCAATAACAGCATTGTGCACTTTCATTCCAACCATTCCATAACCTCCATAATTTACTACATCATAAGCCGGATGAATATTCAATATTCGATTAGCATAATGTTCTACCAAATATTCTGAAAGAATCTGATTAAAACCAGCACAAACTATCAATTCTACTCCTTCATTCTTGCAAGACTCAACAACTTGCTTGTCAAATTCAATCCTTGCGTTCTCTCTCGATTCCTTAGAGTCGAATTTTTGTCCTACCGTTCCCTGTATAAATTTGGCTTTTATTCCTGCATTTTCAGCTCTCTCACGTACATATGCGTCCTTATTGTTATAGATGACCAGTTTAACCTCTACATTAACTAAGATTTTCATTCTAATATGATCCAATATAGCTTGAAAATCCGTTCCACGTCCACTAGCTAATATTCCTAATTTTAAGACCAATACGAAAACTAATTATTTATCAGGAATAAATATTTCTCAATGAGCATTAAAGAAAAAAAGATAGCAATTTTTGCTGAAAATGGCTATGAAGAACTTGAACTTTGGTATCCTTATTATAGACTAATTGAAGAGGGAGCATCAGTTGTACTGATTGGAAGTGGAACTTCAAACAAATATGTTGGTAAAAAAGGCAATTATCCTGTTGTAGTAGATAAAAACATAAACGAAGTTAATTCACAAGATTTTGACGCATTGATTATTCCAGGAGGATGGGCTCCTGATAACCTTCGACGTCACCAAAAAATAATTGATTTTACAAAAGAAATGTTTGAACAAAATAAACCTGTTGCAGCTATTTGCCATGCAGGTTCTTTGTTGGTATCTGCAAATGTTTTGAAAGGTAAAACTGCTACATGTTTTATGGCGATTAAAGATGATATGATTAATGCTGGAATAACTTTTGTAGATGAACCAGTTGTTATTGATGGCAATCTTGTAACTTCAAGAACACCACAAGATCTACCCGAATTTTGTAAAGGTATAATTAAATTACTTGTTTAAGAACATGAAAACAGCTATAGTTGTTGGTGCTGGACTATCAGGACTCAGCTGTGCCTTAGAGCTTGAAAAAAACGGATATCAAGTACAAATTTTAGAAAAAGAAGATCATTCAGGTGGAAGAGTTCATAGTGATATTATTGAAGGCTATATTCTTAACCGCGGATTTCAAGTATTACAAACAGGTTATCCAGAAGCAAAAAAACTCCTTGATTATAAAAAACTAGAACTATGTAACCTTGATTCTGAAGTTTGGATAATGAAAAACAACAAAATCAAGAAACTCTATGATCCTATACAGAACCCTTTCAACCTGTTGAAGGCATCTTTCTCAAATGTAGGCACATTTTGGGACAAATTACGACTCTTAAAAATAAGACAATCAACAGTCTCTCGTTCAACAGATACAATATTCAAAGACAATGAAATCACCTCATTTGAACAACTACAAAATTATGGATTCTCAGATTCGATCATTAATGAATTTTTCAAGCCTCTTTTTGGTGGAGCATTCTTAGACAACGAACTCAATACAACTAGCCGCATGCTTAATTTTGTATATAAAATATTTTCCATAGCTCCTGTCGCTATTCCAAAATATGGAATGAAATCAATTCCAGAACAACTTGAAGCTAAATTAGAATCAAAAATATCATTCAATACTAAAGTCATTAAATTAGACAACAAAAATGTATTCTTAGAAAACGAAACTCTTTCAGCAGACGTTATTGTATTAGCAGCAAATCATAATTCTACAAAACAATTAATTCCTTCGATTGAGGAAATCTCCTGGAATTCAACATCTTGTTATTACTTTATTGCTCATTATCCTCCATTTAATTCTAAAGTTGTATTATTAAACGGGAACAACCAAGGAAAGATTAACAACGTTTTTGTTCCTACCAATGTCTCAAAAGATTATTCTCCCAACAACAAATCAATTATTTCTGTTTCAACAATTGGATTAAACACTAATGAAACTGAAATTCGCAATGAACTCAAAAACTGGTTTGGCAATCAGACGGAAGACTGGAAATTATTACATGTATATCATATTGAACATGCATTGCCAAGAATGTCTGTCCCTGGTATATCACATTCACAATATGTTAATGGCATTCATATGTGTGGAGACTACCTTACATCGTCTTCCATAAACGGCTCAATGTATTCAGGTCGAATTACTGCAAAACAAATTATTTCAAATTAATATTACATACGCCGGGGGTGGGATTTGAACCCACGAGTCCAGAAGGACAATCGCTAACTACTTCTATTAAATTCGAGGCGATCGCGTTTGACATAGCCAATTTCTGACTTCGCTACCCCGGCACTGTATATTGTGTTTAATATTTTAAAAAGAAATTCTTTCAATAATCGGTTCACTTAAATTTATGAAAAATTACAAGTTACTGATGAACCAAGTTGTATTAGTTATGGGGTTACTATTCTTCCTACTTACAGCAATTCCTCTAACTTTGGGACAAGTGGAACTCGATTCAGAAGTGCCATTTAGGTTCACATATCTTATGTCCGATAAATCAATTTACGTTTCTGGCGAAACGATCGAATTTGAAGCTTGGATAGTAAACAATTCAACCAAACATGATTTGGCAATTTATCTTGTTGCTAATTCACCATTCATTAGCGACGATAATCCTGCAACTCTTGATTCTATTACTTCAGACACTGTAATAATTCCAAAGAACTCCGAAGGCTCAATTAAGGTTCTTCTTCCTTCTCAGGAAGAAAGATATGGAAGACAAATACTTCGGATAAATGCATATGCAACATCTACAACAGATGAAACCCTCACTTCAGAAGAAGTTACATTATTCCAAGTCACATTTGAAGATAAACCGGTTTCGAGACTCCCAATAATTGCATTTATTCTTGTTATAGCCATTGTAGGAGGTTTCGTACTACGTTCTACACGATCCGAACTATCTGATTTAAGAGACTAGTTACTCGACAGATTTTACTAAATTTTCAATTAAACTTGCTATTAATATCGGCCCAACCCCTCCAGGAACAGGCGTAATCAATGAAGACTTTTCACTCACATTACTAAAATCAACATCACCAATGACTTTACCGCCGATATAGTTATTCGCCGCATCGATAACTACAACTCCTTCCTTTACCATGTCTGCTTTAAGCCATTCCGGTCTTGCAACATCAGTAACGACAATGTCAGAAACAACTAAATCTTCAAAAGTTAAATGATTTCCTGCACCTATTTCTCTTACATCTGCACCTCTATTCCTCAAAATTGATGCTAACGGCCTTCCCAGCAAATCCGAAATTCCAATTACTGTGATATTCTTTCCCTCAACTTTTATTTTATAACGTTCAAAGATTTCTAGAACTGCTCCTACTCCCGCAGGAAAATAAGATTCTTCTCCTTCATCTATTTTCTTCAATGTCATTGGATTTAATGCATCAACATCTTTTTCCAATGCAATTCTTGAAAGAATCTTCTCCGTTTCAAACCCATCAGGTAATGGCAACTGAACTAGTATTCCATTTACATTATCATCAGAATTCAATTCATCAATAATTTTCATCAAGCTTTCATTCGTCATTCCTTCCTCAACCTTTCGTATTTGACCATCTGCTCCCACATCTTTAATCTTCTTTAATTTCATGCCTACATACCTTTCAGATTCTTGATCTTCACCTACAAGAATTATCTCAATATACGGAATTTTGCCATTTTCTTTCAATAAAGAAATTTTACGCTTGCAATTTTCCAACATGTCTGAAGCAATACTTTTACCATCTATGACTGTCATGTCCTTCAATAGATTCTAATAATGATGTTCTTATAGTTCTATCTCTTATTAAAAAACAAATGACAGTAAACATAACTGTGGTTAAGACAGGATTTCTTGGAGTGACCACCCTGATTGAAGCGCTATTGGATGAACGAGCATCTCGCAAAGACATTTCCGTTCGTTCTGTTACATCTGGTTCAAAAATGTCATCTACCGAAGCCCAAGAAGTCGAGCAGATATCTAATTCTTTAGATACTGATTTGTATCTTGTTGTTAGTCCTAATGCTTCACTAGATGCACCTAAAAACTTAGCACTCAATCTGGGAAAGACAAAGCCAACTATCTTAATTTCTGATAGTCCTGCTTCAAAAATTAAAGATGAATTAGTGGATAAAATTGGTTATGTGTTTGTGCAAGGTGATCCATTGATTGGTATACATAAAGAATTCCTAGATCCAATTGAAATGTCAAATTTTAATAGCGACGTTCTAAAAGTTCTGTCAATAACTGGAGCTTTTCAAGCACTTATCAATGAGATAGACCAAGTAATTGAACAAATAAAAAACTCTCAATCTATTACACTTCCTAAATTAATTATAGGTAAACACACAGCTGTATCGAATTCTGGATTAACTAATCCATATTCTCAAGCGAAAGCCCTTGCTAGTTATGAAATCGCACGTTTAGTTGCACGATTATCTGCAGAGGGAGCCTACAAAGAAAAAGATAGGGAACGCCGTTTACTGACTGTTAGTGCTGCACACGAACTTATTCGTCAAGCTGCCAAGCTGGCTGACGAAGCTAGAGAAATAGAAAAACAAACTGATTCTGTACATCGTAATATCCACGATAGCTCAGGAAAAACTGTTACAAAAAAGAAATTTTTTGATTCAATTTAGTTTGGATTACCCAAACCAAACTCATTAACATCTTGATAGTACCAGGCTATTGTTTGTCCATCTTTTGGAATAAATAAATTCGAACCAATCTCTAATAGTTCCCAATCTTGTTGGTAATGCCATGCAGACCAAGCATATTCTGGATTATTTCCAGTTCCTAACAAAGAATTAACAAAATATGCATTGAAATCACTATAATATGTCGAATCTACATTTTCTTCTCCAATTATAAATTCTGTAGAATCGTACATGCTAAAACCAACTGGAACACGTGTTTGATTAAAATATATTATTGTTCCATTCCCAAAATCAACTATAAAATCAATATTTATGGAAACATTATCGATATTTTCTTGAATTGCTTGATAATTTTGATCTAAAACCCTGTATTCATTATACATATACAAAGCACCTGAAAACGATAAAACGGCAAACGCAGAAAGAAGTAATAATAGAGTTTTATTTGCACTCATTTTGATGATATATTTTTAGTCACCATATATATAAATATTGGCACTAGGATTGAAAACATTGCAAAGTTAGCAATCTGATGAATTATGGAAAAAGGAATACCTGTGACAATTCTCAATATCATTCCATCAAAAGTTTGGTAGATCAAAAGACCTTCAATGGAATTTGTCCAAATATCATAAATGAATGCACCAGTTACTCCAAAAGCTCCTAAAACCAAAGTAGTTTCTAGTGGACTCTTTAAAAATTTATTTTCAATATTAAAAACACGTTTACATAAAGTACCAAAAATTCCAAATATCATTTCTCCCGTGATTAATGCTAAAATTAATGGAAATCCTGCTCCTCCTAAAGGATTTATTGAACCATAAACTAGCCAAGATAATGTAGCAATAGCTGCTGCTACAGGAAATCCAAACAAATATCCTGACAAAAAAACTAAACTATCCATTAATTTTATCTGAGGAAATGCAATTAAAGCATAATTTGACGCTACTATTATTGCCGTAAAAACCGAGATGAATGCAATCTCTTTTGTTTTCATTTTAATACAACATAAAAAATATTATTTATGTTTTAACTAATTTGATATTATCAACTTCGCCAGAAACTTGGAATCTGCGCATTAATTCCTTAACTTCATTTGCCTTTCCGTCAACAATTAATAATTCTACACATTTTTTATCATCTAATTTATAATGTAAACCAGTTTTTGTAATTTTATCAAATTCATGTTTAATATCTGTAACAGAATGTTCTTCTCCTTCTTCGTGCGTAATGAGTAAAACACATTTCATATTTCCAACAAGATTCTCTCTATCTAGTTTTTGATTCATTAATGCTCGAATACCTGCACGAATTAACTCTGATCTCCCAGAGAAACCTTCTGTATCTTGAAGTTGATCCATTTCTTTAAGGAAATCGTTAGTCAAAGAGATGCTTACTATAGGCATAAGTAATAACAAACGTTTCTTAGTTAATAACTATTAAATATTATTAAAAATATTGAAAAAGTTAATAACTGATTATAATGACAAAAATTCTCGAACTGGAAGGCATTAATGTAATTCGCGATAAAAATCTCGTTCTCGACAATGTTTCATTATCAATAGAAGATACAGATTTCTTAGGATTACTTGGTCCTAGTGGATCAGGTAAAACTACACTTTTAAAAATTATATGCGGATTGATCACTCCTGACACAGGAAAAATTAAATTTCCTCAAAGAACAAAACCAAAAATCGGTTATTTGCCACAAAAAATACCTTTTCTACCAAATTCTCCTGCAACAGTTATGGAAATAATCTCTACAGGATTTAATTCAAAACCGTTTACCGATAACAAAGACAAAGTAATTGCAATTTCAAAAGAAATGGCTATAGATCATCTTCTCTATCAAAAAATCACAGAACTTTCTGGCGGACATACTCAACTTGTATTTCTTATTCGAGCGTTGATTGGCGAACCAGATATGATTGTTCTTGACGAACCTAGTAGCAGCATCGATACAAAAACTCAATCAAAAATATTTCAAATTCTTACAAACGTTAATGCTAAAAATATTCCTATAGTATTCACCTCACACGATACATTTGCTGTAACTAATTCTGCTAACCGTATTGCATGTATTAACAAAAAACTCGATTACCATGGTTCATCAAAAGACTTTCTCAGTAACAAACATCTTGCTGAATCATACGGATATAATGTTGACGTTGTTTCACATCACGGACACGATTAACCAATGCTTTCAATGCTTGCCCAAGATTATATGATCAATGCACTAATTGGTAGTGTGATTCTTTCCATTACAGCTCCGATTTTAGGAATGTTCGTAGTTTCTAGAAGAATATCTCTTATTGGAGATACATTATCGCATTTTGCTTTTGCAGGTGTTGCTATTGGTGTATTCACTAGTTTCTTTCCCTTTCTCACTGCCATAACATTCTCAATCTTTGCATCCTTACTACTTCTCAAATTAATGCAGAGTAACACACTCAATTCAGATGCAGTTTTGGCTGTATTTTTCTCTTCAACCATGGCTATTGGTACTGTTCTACTCAGCCTCTCCGAACAAATCGTCAATATCAATGAAATATTATTTGGAAGCCTTCTTTGGATTACTAGAACAGACTTGATGTATCAAGGGATTGTTGGATTAAGCATAATTGCAATCACGATCTTTTCATACAACAAATGGTTTTTAATTTCAATAGACCGAGATCTTTCTCGCATTAATAATACCAATGTAAATTTCTACGACAATCTCTTACTCGTACTCACTTCAGTATTGATTGTAGTATCTGTTCGTATGGTTGGCGTACTTCTAATTTCATCCTTGCTTGTTCTTCCAATACTTATTGCACTTCAAATAACAAATAATTTCAGAAATACCATCTTTATCGCAATTGGAATCTCATTATTTTGCTCTTTACTAGGAGTAACATCTTCATATTATCTATCTACTCACCCATCAATTATCCCACCAGGTGGATTAATTGTCATTATTCTTTCGGCAGTCTTTGCAGTAATATTACTCAAAAACAACCTTAAACTCGACAACAGGTTTGAATCCAACTTTTAATTATTCTGTTCTCATACATATGATATGAAAAAATATCATTGTTTGAACTGCAATATTTGGTTTAATGAAGATGAATTAGAGACTGAACTATTGGTCAAAAAACGTTCTCATTGTATCGATACAATGGAAAAATCTTGATGTTTAGTCTTTTTATTCATTATTTACTATAATCAATCTAATGACTGATCGAGATATCCACAGTCTTGCCAATGTAGTTGAAAAGAAATCATTATCCAACGTAAATGAATCAACTTCCAATATGGTAATTGACGAACCTCCACCAGAAATGTGTTTCACTTGTAAAGGAACAGAATTACTTTGTGGAAAATCAAGGTGCCCGATTATCGTCAAAGCCGAATCAATGACTCGTGTTTCTTCAACTTCAGATTCAAACAGTATTGTTGGTTCTACACCTCCTGGAGTTTTTGTAGGAAGACACGGATACCCTAAAGTCAGTATAGGTCCTATGACACCTAATTTCCACGGAGACACAGAAATCTTGGACACTCCAGAGCAATGGTACGGTAAATCAATTGATGAAATTGTAGATTATCGACACTCGTTGATTCGTGGAAGTACTAACATTGATGTTAAACAAGCAAGTAAAGGAGGAAGGTTGGTTGAGAATCTTCAAGAACTTGCTATGGCATCACAACCCGTCGACTTGGAACTTAAACTCACTAAAAAACCACAAAACCGTTTATCGTTTAATGAAAACTCTCAACCATTTGGCCCTTCTGCACCGCTAGAAAATTTTAGTACAAACACAGTAACAGTGGATCAAAGAATTGAAAAAGCATATTATGATAGAGATCAAAAATCGACTGAAGGAATAGTAGAGTTGTATAAGAAAGGAGTTCTTGTATCTAGAATCCAAAAATCACTCAGTGCTGGTAATCTGGGGATAGGAAATAATCGAAAGTTCGTACCAACACGCTGGAGTATTACTGCAGTAGACGACACTATCTCTAAAAATTTAATTGAAAAAATAAAAGATTATCAAACCATTGACGACTTTCGTGTATACACTCTTCAAAATCTTGATAATCTTTATGTTGCTATTCTGTTACCGACTAAATGGCAATTTGAATGGATTGAAGCTTGGTTCAAAAACACAACTTGGAATTTATGGGGAACGGAGCCATATCTTATAGGTGATCACGAAACCTACTATGGAAGAAAAGAATATGCTCGAGTTGGAGGTTGTTATTATTCAACAAGATTAGCTGTAGCTGAATCACTATTGTCAGAACAACGACAAGCTGGCGCTATCCTTCTTAGAGAAATACATCCTGGATACATCCTACCTGTTGGTGTTTGGAACGTTCGTGAAAGTATCCGTCATCAAATGCAAACAAAATACGAATCCTTCGATACTCTTTCTGATACACTTGAATACGCCTTTTCCAAACTCACTATAAAGAAAAATCAGTGGCTGAATTCCAGTTATCTACTAAATCATGTTTTATTCCAAAGGCGTTTAACGGATTATCTATAGGCTGCTTATATGGAATCTGAGCCTATATATCATTCAATAAACTTTATTTTTGCTAGGATTTACAAGTAATTTAGATATAATTGTCACGAGAAAAATACAACCAAGTTTTTGATTTACTAGAACAGCACCATAAGTGGTTTTCTGAATCTATTCCTTTAATTGCATCTGAAAATATTCCTAGCCCTGCTGTACGGGAAGCCTACGCATCAGATTTCGGAAATCGTTATGCTGAGGGATGGCCTGGAGAAAGGGTATATGCTGGTTGTAAATTTATTGATGAAGTTGAATTAATTACAATCGATTTAGCTAAAAAATTATTTAATGCAGAATTCGCTGACGTTCGACCAATTTCAGGAGTTTGTGCTAATCTTGCTGTTTATTCTGCATTTACAAACCCGAACGATACAATGATGGCTTTACCTATTCCTTCTGGCGGACATATTTCACATGGACAGAAAAAATTCTCTGGTACTGCAGGATTAGTTCACGGATTGAATATAGAATATTTTGCATTCGATAGAGAAGAGATGAATATTGATGTAGATCAATCAAAACAACGAATTGAAAAATTAATTGCTGATAATAATAAACCTACGTTTGCTATGTTTGGAGGTAGTCTGTTCCTTTTCCCACACCCTATGAAAGAATTGAAGGACTTTCTAAAAAGTCATGATATTTTCATTTGCTATGACTCTGCACACGTTTCAGGATTGATTGCAGGTAAACAATTTCAAGATCCATTACGTGAAGGCGCAGAAACTATGACACTCAGTACACATAAAACACTTCCAGGTCCTCAAGGCGGTATGGTTTTATCATTTGACAAATATGCTGAAGATATAAAGAAATCAGTATTTCCTGGTAATACAAGTAATCACCATCTACATAGTGTTGCAGGAAAGGCAATAGCATTTGCCGAAATGATTGAATTTGGCGAAGAATATTCTGTACAAACTGTTAAGAATGCACGTGCTCTTGCCGAAGCGTTATCTTCAAACGGTATTGCTGTTTTAGGTGAAAAACACGGATTTACTGCTTCTCATCAGATTGCAGTTGATGTTTCAAAATATGGAGACGGAGGTAAATTTGAACATGAACTTGAAGATGCTAACTTGATTGCTAATAGACAATTGCTTCCTGGAGACATCAAAGCAGGAAGAGATTATGTTAGTCCAGGAGGAATTCGACTAGGTAGTTCCGAAGTAACTCGTCTTGGTATGAAAGAATCTGAAATGCAAGAAATTGCTAATTTTATCCATAGAATTATAGTCAAAAAAGAAAGCCCAGAAAATGTCAAGAAAGACATTATTGAATTCAGAAAACAATTCACCAAAGTTCATTATGCATTTGAAAACTTATCTGATGCCTACAAATACATCAAAATCCGTTAATAAAATTCTTTATTTTGTTAATATATTAATAGCAGTAAATAAAAAATAAACTATGAAATATACACAACCATTGTTACTATCAATTCTACTTTTAGCTTCTATCTTACTTATACCAGGGATTAAAGCTCACGATGGTAC
>DAHJ01000018.1:3414-7852 GCA_002495905.1 Thaumarchaeota archaeon UBA223 | reverse complement strand
GAATGGGCAGATGCAGCAACAACAACATTTTCACTTCCTGAAGGAGAAGTAACAATTTATGTTATGAACGATAGACGTAGTATTTTCATTGCCGCAAAAGTTGCTGACAATACACTTGACGAAGTTGTTAACGTAGGATTAGATATTCTCACTATTGACTTTGATGTTCGACATGATGGAGGAGAATTTAATGTTGGCGAAGATACAATTTCTATAGGTGCACGTAACAGACTTGGTGATGGTTTTGTCGGCCCAGAACTTGATATTCTTGACGATAGTCAAATAGACGTTGATGGAATGGTCGGTCGTGTAGGTAATTTTAATCATTTTGAAATTTCACATCCATTAGATTCTGGCGATGCAAATGATATTGCAGCAGCTTATGGACAGACAATTGGAGCTAGGTTCATATTCTTCGATCAAAGTGGTCATGATAATGCAGCCATCAATGTCTTTCCACTTGGTGTAGAAGCAGATGCTCGCTCACAAAGCAACTGGGCAGATATAACAATAGCAACACCAACCGACGACGGATCTTCAGGTTCTTCAAGTGGACTTCCATTAACTGAGATAGGCATAATTGCTGTTCTCTTAGGCTGGGCTGGTTACTTCGGTTCTATCATTCGTAAAAGACGAAGTTAATAGTAACATATTAGTCTATTAATTGATATTGAAAACCATTTACTTAATCATCCCCCCACTTTTGTTACTCATTATTGGAGGAGGATTTCTGGTTACCGGCGATTTCTTCAAGCAACCACCACAAATATGTTTCCTACAACCTTTAGAGAAAACATCAATTGATTTGTATTATGAATGCGAAGATTTCGATGAAGAAAATCCAATAAAACTTGCAAAGATAGATCATGACGAACTTGTTTTGCATTCATTGGAATTGATTAATGAAGATAGAGAAAGATACAACGCTCCTCTTGTCGAACTTGGTACTTCTTCAACCGCTCAAGAACATGCTGAAGAACTTCTTAATCTTTGTATGACAAGTTATTGGGATAGCAAAGGAATGAAACCGTATATGAGATATTCTGCTGCTGGCGGAGAAGGAGCAATAAATGAAAACATTGCTGTCATTGGTACTCCTGAAATACAAAAGTATTGGACTCAAGACGATCTAGAAGAAATACTTGCATGGAGCCAACATCAAATGGTAGAAAGAGACGAACTAAGTGAATTCAGACATTCTATGAATATTCTTCATTACGATCATAATTATCTTAATGTAGGAATTGCATGGAACAACTTTTGCGTAACTATTGTTCATCAATTTGAAGACAGGTATATTGAATGGAAACAAAAACCTATCTTAACTCTAAATAAAGAATTTATTCTAGCTGGACAAGTCAATTTCAACGCTACAATAGATCAAATTGATATCTTTTATGATCCAATACCTATGCCACTATCCGATCAGGAATTGATGACTAGTCCTCCACTTTACGGCTTTGGACATATTTGTTCCCATATAATGTGTTCAGACGGTTCCTTGCCTGTAGCCACAGTACTTCCTAACACTGATTCATCTCTAGGACCCGATGTTTTAGAGGGGATTATAAACCAAAATGTCGGTGCAAATTCAAATGTTCCTTTATTTGTAGCACACAAATGGGAAATAACCCATGGTGAAGACTTTACAACCTTCTCAATCGAGGAGGATCTAGACAGATTACTCAATCTTACTGGCAAGGGAGTTTACACCGTTCTTGTGTGGGCATCTCCTGCTGACAGCCCAGCAGACGGTATGGTGCTAACAACAATTTCGATATTCTTTTTATAAACTAAATTAATCTCAATTCAATGAGAACATTAGTTCTTTTGTTCATATTATTGTTAACGTTGCCAACAGCATCAGGACATATACCATATATCGCCGATCCAAATACATCTGCACGAAATCCAATCGAAATTGAAGACATTCACTTATCTCAAGTATGGTATTTTGAACAAGAAACTTCTGATTCAGATGTCTGGCTTTTTTTCAATACAGAAACTTCCGATGAATTATTTATACAATTGGGAGTTCCTCTTCTTGACCACCTAAAAAACTATGAACCAAAAATTACAATTTATCACATTCATATAGAAAACGACGATGATCCTGGAGCTCCGATTGATCCTAGAGAACTGGAGAATTTGATCTGGAGCTTTCACGAACATGCCAACTACACAACTAATTTTCCGAAACCCTCGGATGCTTGCACCAGAGGAACTTCCAGAGAATCACCGTGTATCTTCCATGAAACATTTACGGACACATACAGCTGGATTCTATCTGAAGACAGATTGCCAGTTGAACCAGGAAGATACTTGATACGCGGAACATCTGAAGACAAAGGCACAATGTGGATTGCTGTCGGCGAAAGAGAAGAGTTCTCAGCTTCTCAATTGCCATTTCTAATGTCCAGAACTTCTTCAATAGAAAGTTTACATGGAAATGAATCCAACAACAATTCCACGATAATTGCAGCTGCATCTGTAGTCGCCTTTCTTGCATTCGTAATCTACAGACGAAGGCCAAAGTAAGCAACGTTTATATATTGTAGATACTAACTTAAGGTTAGTAACGAGGTATATGTATGAACAAACGAAATAATTTCATAGATAGAATATTCGAGAACATGTATCGTGAGATGGAAAGTCTCAATTCCATGTTCAACAACGTCGAATTCCCTAAGAACATCGAGGCTGGCAAGCCATACTTTTATGGTTACACCATGGAAGTAGGTCCAGACGGACAACCTGTAGTTAATACATTTGGAAACGTTGACCGATCCAACAAAACCCAAACCATCTCTGAGCATCGAGATCCTACAGTTGACGTAATCGATGGTAAGAAAGGCAACTCGATCAAAATCATAGCTGATCTACCCGGAGTAACAAAGGAGAACATCAAAGTTACAGAAAACCAGGGAGTTGTTAATATTACTGCAGAGAACGGCGATCGAAAATATAACAAAAATATTCCAACCGGAAAGAAACTTGACGCTGAAAAGTCCAAGGCAAATTTCACAAATGGAGTATTGGAGTTAGAAATCCCTCTTCGCAAGTCCGAAGACGAAAAGAATATTCAAATTGACTAGTTCAACCCATAAGTTTAATCCTAGTAGATCTCCCCATGAATACTAGGGTTAACTTATTTTTTTTGATTCATTACAGATATAAGTAAAAAACACACAGTGATTTTATGAATGAATATCCTCTTGTTACACAATTGAAGGAAGCTTCAGATTATGACAAAGTCTTTGACTTGGTTAAGAGCACCGTGGAAAAATCTATCTCTCAACATCGTGCAGGTCTTACACTTATCCTAGCTGAAATTCCAAATCACATTGGTGCATATTTCGTAGAAGGAGGCAACATCATTGTCATGAACAAGACAATCTTGAATGCAATGAAACAACTGACTTCAACAAAGGAGGAATTCAATTCTTTTGTTTATTCAATCCTTACGCATGAATATCTGCATTCTCTGGGCTATTCTGAAGAGTCCGTCGTCAGACCTCTCGTCAAGAAGATCAGCGAAGAGCACTTCGGACCAAGCCATATCACGTCAACTCTTTCAAGCCATGAACTATATTCGATCTACCCTAAGCTTAAGAACTTGGGACCTGGAAGGGAAAATAACCAGGATTTCGAAGTAATAGACAACTTCGACAAGTCTAGTATGTCATATATTGGTTAATTCTGTAATTGATTTGAATATCTTTCCATTCCATCTGCTGCATTTTGCGCAAGTCTATCAGCCAGTTTATTCTCTTCTCGGGGAATCCATTCCAAAGATACCTTACATCCTTCTTTCTCGTATAATTTTATTTGCGCTACACACGAATCTCTATATTCTTTTAAGTGGGCTGCTTTAACTTTCCAATTACCTTGTACCTGTTCAATAACTAATTTGGAATCGCCATAAATTTTTAATTCAGATATACTCTCAGATCGTTTCAACGAAAGTACCTCTAATCCGCGAAATAAAGCTTGATATTCGGCAACATTATTCGACAAAATACCATTGTCGCCTTTATGATCATATGCAGGCATGTTCCATCCTTGTTTATACAAAATATTATTCTTGGAATCTAAAACAACTGTTCCCATACCCATGTCGCAAGAACCATCGTTCTTGTATTTACATGAACCGTCAAAATATAATCTGTATATCATTATTTAATTCTAATTAAACGAACTGCTCTAGTTTCTCAGCGTATACTTCCTTGCTTCCAGCACCTACCACTCGTTCCACTTCCTTTCCGTCCTTGAATATCACAAGGCATGGGATTCCGTGGATCTGATAGTCTGTAGCAAGCTTTCCGTTCTCGTCTACATTGACCTTGACTATGTGGGCTTTGCCATCATAATCATCTGATAATTCCTCTAAAACTGGGGCAATTGCACGGCATGGACCGCACCATTCTGCCCAAAAATC
>DAHJ01000018.1:0-3116 GCA_002495905.1 Thaumarchaeota archaeon UBA223 | reverse complement strand
ACCATTCTGCCCAAAAATCAACCATAACTGGTAACTTTGACTGTAGCACATCATTACCGAATGTGCTTTCACTTGAATGTATAATCTTTGACATAATATATCATGAAATTCCTGAAATATGAATCTTCACATTTTTATTTGATTTTAGCCATTAATAATCTAAGATGGGAGTTCCTGAAAGGATAAAAGAAATCGAGGAAGAGATTCGCAGAACGCAGATCAACAAAGCTACGAATCACCATATCGGTCTTCTTCGTGCAAAGATTGCAAGACTAAAACAGGAACAAGAAGAAAGGTCCGGAAGAGCTAGTAAATCAACTGGAGGGTATTCTGTAAGACGTAGCGGAGACGCAACTGTTGCCATCATTGGATTGCCTAGTGTAGGAAAATCTACTTTGTTAAACAATTTGACTGGTGCAGATTCAAAGATTGGCGCATTCGATTTCACAACACTTGATGTAGTTCCAGGGATGATGAATTACAACGGTGCAAAAATTCAGATACTCGACCTTCCTGGTATCATAAAAGGCGCTGCATCTGGAAAAGGGTTTGGTAAAAAAATTCTTTCGGTTGCACGAACTTCTAATCTTGTAATTATGGTAGTAGATGTTTTCAAACCCGACCAAACAGATTTGTTGAGAAACGAACTTGGACAGATAGGAATCCGTCTTGACCAACAACCTCCCAACATAGTGATTGATAAAAAAGGATCTGGAGGGATTCAGATAACCAACCTAGTACCTGAATCAATCTCAAATGAACTGATTAACGGCATTCTTCGCATAAACAAGATTCACCACGCTCGTGTATTCATTCCAGAACCCATAACTTCTGAACAGTTCATTGACGTCATCACAGGGAATCGTGTGTACATAAACTCAGTCACTATACTTAACAAAGTCGACCTAATCGACAAGAAATCCCTGGATGAAATTACATCGAAAATAGGAAGTAGCTGCATTCCAATTTCCGCTGACAAGGATAAAAATCTCGAAGATCTTAAAGATGCAATTTATCAGCAACTTGATTTGATACGAATATACTTGAGACCAAAAGGTGGAGTTGCCGACTATGAAGAACCACTTATCATCCCTCGAAATTCTTCTGTTATAGATGTCTGTGCAAAAATTCACCGTGACATGGAAAAGAATTTCAGATATGCATACATCTGGGGAACTAGTGCAAAATTCAAAGGACAGAAAGTAGGCAAGAACCATATCGTAGAAGACGAAGACGTAGTCACGCTTATCAAAAGGCAATAGTTATATCCAAAATCTGTTACTAGTAATCAATGAAACCACTTTATGCAGTTTCTTTAATCTTTGGAATTTTAGCTGTTCTACTTTCTGGTATGCACGGAGTAGGTGAAGTGCTACAAGATGGCAATCCGCCTGACATATTGATTAACGCTTGGGGAACACCTCCTAATGGAGAAGGAGAATGTGACGAAGGAAACTGTTTTCCAGCTATGACAATTCTTACCTTCTTGCCTTTCCAAATAGTCGGAATACTTACGATAATCTTCAGTCTTGTTTTGGGAATGATTGTAGTGCAGACGTATAGAGAAGCAGAGAAAGACGTCCCAGACGTTCCAAACACGGCCCCACCTCCATTAAAATCAATTCCATACAAACGCGGCCAACACATTGTGATCGGTTCTATCTTGATACTCTTGATCGGTGGCGGATTCTTGGCACCAATCCTAGGATTAATATCCGCTATTACTCGATTTATCGGTTCACGATAATTTAATTAAACCAATTCTCTTAATTTTATTATGTCACTAGTCTCACGGCCAGTTCTCGCAGAAGGCGCTATAATGGTATCAATCGCGATTGTACTTGACCTGATATCCAATCTTTTGCCTTCATTGCCGCAGGGGGGTTCTGTAACACTGGGGGCAATGGTTCCAATACTGTTGTTCGCGATCCGTCGAGGATTTGTTTGTGGAATAGCTGCTGGAATGCTGTTTTCAATAGTAACTCTTGCATTCAATCCACCTTTCATAGTTAGTCCAATTCAATTTTTGTTAGACTATCCGTTAGCGTTTGGTGCATTGGGCTTAGCTGGAATATTTTCCAATAACGTTGTTGTTGCAACATTTACAGGAATCTTTGGCAGGTTTCTAGCTCATTTCATCTCGGGAGTTGTTTGGTTTGGAGAATACGCACCAGAAGGCACTCCTGTCGCTGTATATTCTGCAGTTTATAATGGAACTTACTTGGGAATTGAATTTATTACTAGTACAATTCTGCTGTACATAATACTCAAACGTAACATTCTTAAAATAAAATAAAAAAAATTTTGTGGAGGACAAAGTCCTCCGATTGTAATTATCTTGTCAACTATACATCGAAGTACAATTGGAACTCGTGTGGATGAGTTCTTGATGTAACATCGAAGTGTGCATCTCTTGAGAATTCTAGTATAGTTTCCAATAGTTCTCCATCGAAAACTGGTTTCAAGAATTCGTGATCGCTTTCTAATGCATCTGCAGCTTCGGCCAAATCTCTTGGTAAAGCCTTGATACCCAATTCACGTTTACGATCCTCAGAAAGCGTATAGATGTTTTCGTCGACTGGATCTCCACAATCTATCTTGTTTTTGATTCCATCTAATCCAGCACATAACATTGCAGGGAATGCAAGATATGGATTTGCTGTTGTATCAGGACATCTAAATTCAATTCTTTTTGCGTTTGGATTGCCCTTGATATTTACTGGAACTCTAACATTTGCAGATCTATTACTCCTACTCCATGCTATGTAGATAGGTGCCTCAAATCCAGGTACAAGTCTCTTGTATGAGTTTGTAGTAGGTGCTACAATGCAGGCTAATGCACGAGTGTGTGCCATAATACCTCCAATGTAGTATCTTGCTGTCTGGCTTAATTGTGAATGTTCATCACTTGCATCATAAAATGCATTTTCTCCGCCTTTCCAGATACTCTGGTGACAGTGCATTCCTGTGCCGTTATCTCCAACCAATGGCTTTGGCATAAATGTTGCTACCATTCCTTTATGATGAGCTACATTCTTTACTACATATTTGAATGATTGAGCACTATCTGCTTGGTTTACCAATGTATCATACATCATGTTGATTTCACATTGACC
>DAHJ01000033.1:57496-60817 GCA_002495905.1 Thaumarchaeota archaeon UBA223 | reverse complement strand
CTTCTGCTGGAGCTTCTTCTACTTTAGGAATGTTTCTATTTAGAATAAATTTAGGCAAATATACTTTTGCAGTATCTTGATCTTTATAGACATAAAATAAACCAGAAACAGAATGAGAACCAGAACTATGAGATAATTTAACAGAATAAACAGTATCAGGATTAATTTTTGCTTCTTTTGCAACTAAAGTAGCAGCTTCACGACGATTAAAGGAAGTATTTTCAACGTCAAAAACTGCAGAGATTTCAGTTCTCTCTAGCAATGGATTCTCGCGTTTTTCAAATTTTGTGAAGTTCATCGATACAAGGCTTAATAATTTCAACTATTAATACTTTAGGATATTTTTATCAAAACCCATTTCAGACAATATATCATAGACTTTAACCTTCAAAGATTCTGTAATTGAGACTATAACAAGACCTTCGTTAGGTTGACCGTATAACACATGTGCATTTATTGGAGCAAAAAGAATTGAAGGTAAGGCAAGAAGATCTTCTTCTCCGTCAACAATGATTAATGAATCAATTTTTTGTTTGATGAGGTCTCGTAGAAGAATAATTGACTCGGTAGATAAAGTACCAGGAGGATTATTAATAGAACGTTTTTCATTCCAAGTTAAGTTGGGAAATGTACGCTTATTTCTTCTTTCCATTAGATCAATAATTTGAATATTAGATTTAATGCCTAATTCAGAAATATTTTCAGATGATGCATCTCCAACAGTAATCAAATACGAGGGATCTTTGATTATAGAATTAATTTCCTGAAGAGAAGGTTTAGAAGAAGTAATTAATTCTCCAAAAGGACGTTTTAGGAAATCTCGATATTTTTCTGGGAGATTTTTTACTTCCAATTTACATCATAGAAACTATAGGAAATTGAGATTAAGATACTTTAATAGCATATCTTCCCGGTTTTGTAAATTCTAATTGTTTAGCAACTTGAGATTTATCAGGGTTAGATAAAACAATTAAACCAGACCAATCAGTACTTAGATCAGTTCCTCCACAACTAGGACAAACACGACCAGAGGTAATGTTTTTACATTTTCTGCAAGCAAGTTCCTTAGCCATTATTATTCAGATTCCTTTTCTTTAGACGTAGTTTTCGAAGATTTTTTTAGATCTTCTTCGATCCATTCTTTTGCGCCAAGAAATGGTTGTCGACAAGTAACACCAATTTTACCCATAGAACTACCACGGGCAAGACTCAAAGCAGTTACACGAACACGCATACGAGAACCTACATTAATTACTCTATTACTTTGTTGTGCAGTAATAAGACCTTGACGTACATCACTATTTAGATATTCATCAGTGATTTGAGAAAGATGTAAAAGAGCATCAGTAGGACCAATTCGAATAAATGCACCAAAATCAGTAATTTCTACAACTTCACCTTCTACAACTTCTTGTAACTTTGGCAGATAAGTAAGAAGTTTAAAGTTAACAGTATGATAAGTAGCTCCATCACTTGGAAGAATTTTTCCGACTTTATCAGCTTTGACATCAATAATCAAAATAATATATCCAAAATCTGGAGAAAGAGTACTTTCGTACTTCATTTTTAGGACTTTTTCAGCCATTTTATTTAGGGTTTCACTAAAATTTAGTGGTTCTACACGTACAACGTCTTCGGCTTCTATAATTTGAAACATATCTATATACCTAGAATAAGATTAACGCGAAATGGGACAATATGAGTTTTTCGATTTTTATGAATCATTTTACCGATTATAGTTTATACGCCAAATTAATCGTTGTTTTTCAATAGTAACAGAATCAATATTGTGCCTAGTAGCCTTATTGAGAATGCCCCTATCCAAACTAGCAATTATATCATGATTATTAGAAGCGTAGTTAATGATTTTGTCGTCTGTTGATTCAGAACCAGAAACATCCTCTTTTGGTATATTTTTTACATATTTTAAGGCAAGAAATGCCTCTTTGGATCTTTTGGTTTTAATAGAGTTTTTTCTATCTTTGGATATTCCAAATAATTCGTTAACAACGTCATTAATCGTAATTAGATTATAGGATTGAATTTCGGATAAATAGTCAGAACCAGGTATTGGATTATTAGCAACATGAATAAGAAAACTAGTATCAAGAACAATAGTTCTCAAGATGTTAAGATATTACCCCCGCACCAATTAGACGCCATCGATCGCCAATTCGTCTACTAATAGATACTCGACTTTTTTGTTCAGCAGTAATTGGTCTTCTTAAATCAATTGTAGCTTTATCAGCACTTGCAGTAGTAACTACTCCTGCAGTAACTGCAGTTCCAGAATTTAATCTCAATGCTTCATTTCGTTTTAGTTTTTCTACTTTAATCATATCAGTAGAACCAATAGCAAAATCAAAAAGATTAACATCAACATTAAGAGAATAATATGTTTCTGGAAGTTCATTAGGATGTCCTACAACAGCACCGACAAATGAATCACTTTTTGTAAGAGATGGATCTAAATCAGTACCAATTGCAACTAATCCACTAGGATAGACTTTATCCATTAATCCAGCACTACTACTTAAACTAGAAATTTTACTGAAAAGAGAATCATATTTATTGGTCTTTTTATTAAGAAATCCGGGTCGTATTTCAATCTCGTCACCGACTTCAAATACTCCTTTAGACAATGAACCTCCAAGAACACCACCAACAAGTTTATCTAATGATATTCCTGGTCGATTAATATCAAAAGAACGTAATACTTGAAGAGAAGGAGGAGATTTTTTATCTTTATCAGGTGTCTTAATATTTGCTTCAATTGAAGCAATTAGAGCGTCGATATTAAGTCCATGTTGTGCGGAAATAGGAATAATAGGTGCTTTTTCAGCAACACTGCCTTTGACAAATTGTTTAATTTGTTTATAATTATTCTTAGCGTCTTTAGTAGAAACTAAATCAACTTTATTCTGAACAATAACAATTTGTGTGGTACCTAACATTTGTAATGCAAGAAGGTGTTCACGAGTTTGTGGTTTTGGAACTTCTTCATTCGCAGAGATGATTAGAATAGCTCCGTCAATTAGTGCCGCGCCAGACAACATATTTGCCATTAAACTTTCATGTCCAGGAACATCAACAAAACTAATAACACGTTGCAACTTACCTTTAGATTTACATTTAGGGCAAGATTCTTGAGTAGAATAATTATAAGGTGTTTCGCATTTACATTGATAAAAGCCGGCATCGGCATAACCAACTTTAATTGTAATACCTCGACGAAGTTCCTCACTGTGTGCACTTGTCCATTTACCTGTAATTGCATCAACAATAGTACTTTTTCCGTGATCTACATGACCAGCAGTACCA
>DAHJ01000033.1:57067-57196 GCA_002495905.1 Thaumarchaeota archaeon UBA223 | reverse complement strand
ATGACCAGCAGTACCAATATTTACTTCAGGTTGACAAGGAATTTTTTGCATAGTATAAATCAGTATTAATTGAATTTATCATTATCTCATTCTTTGGCAGGAGCGTCTTCTGCTGGAGCTTCTTTAGAT
>DAHJ01000033.1:35203-56692 GCA_002495905.1 Thaumarchaeota archaeon UBA223 | reverse complement strand
TTTAGATTCTTCTGCTGGAGCTTCATCAAGAACAAGATTACCTTTAACGAGTATTGTATTAATTTGATAAGTTTCATCAGAAATCATGTTACCGCGAACAATCTTTCGCTTTTGCATTCCTTTAATTTTTGAACGAAAACCTACACCGTCGGTTAAGAGTACATTATTCTTTGCACTGCCATGAACATCTCCTCTCAAGGGAAAACCAACTTTGTCACTACCTCCAGTAATTTTTAATGTTCCGTCAATATCTACGATAGTGGCGTCAATTTCTTGACCAATTTTCATACCCAACAAAGTTTGGGCAGATTTATCTTTAATTTCCTTAGTAATTGATTTACCAATTTTGGGATCTGAAACTACAATTTTGAATTCTGCCAAAGTAACATTTCACTTCTTTTTTATATCTATAAATCTTTTTGAAATATACTAAAATCCATACAAAGGTACTATTTTACGACGTAATTCAATTATTTCGTTTAAAATAGCAAGGTCTACTTCAGATAATGAATCAGAATATCGTTCTTTGAGTAATCTAACGCCAATATTATCAGGTAGAGAATATAATATTTCTCCTTCGCGAATAGTACGACCTATAACAGGTTCGTTCATTGATATAGCTACCTCACTACCTTTAGTTGCATTTTGAATATTCTCCCCTTTATCCTGAATTTGTTTAACAACGCCAACTTCTTTGCCTTCAGAATTAATAACAATAGATTTTTGTTTCAGTGAACCACCAAGAATTTCAACTCCGCAGACTGCAGGTCCATTTCTACGAAATGCCATTCCTTTTATTAATTGAAATTTGCAAGGCAGAATAATTGAATCAAGTTCAGTTCTTTGCATATTTTCTTTATCAGAAGTAACCCAATCCTGATATTCATCTACTAAATCATAAAGAACAGGTTGGGAGAATATTCTTATTCCGTTTTTATTTGCTTCTTCTTTAGCATCGTCAAGAACTTTAACACCAAACGCAAGAATACTTCCCAAATACTTGTCAGTTTCAGTAATCACTTGAGCTTTAATTACATCTTTTCGCGAAACCATTCCAGTATCAGCAGTACTAATAGCAATATTACTTTCTTTTAGAGTATCAACTACGGCTTCTAAAGAACCCAAAGTATCAGCCTTAACTATAATACCAACGTTATCAGTTTCCACAAAAATTGATTTAATTTCTGATTCAATTTCATTTTTTACAGCATCGAGATTATTATCAGTAATTCCAATAATTGGTGAACCGCCAAGAACACCTTCTAAATCTGAGGTTGAGATTTTAGCACCCGTAGCTGCAACTACTTGATTCACAGGAGAAAACTTATCACGAGGATCACGCATTTCATCGAGTGGTTTGGGCATAAATATTGCTTTAATTTTTGTCAAAACAGCACCGTCTTTCTTGGCTACAGCAATTTCATCATTTTTGTTTAAGATGCCATCAGTAAGAATGATATTCGCAGTATCACCAAGACCAGGTTCTTCAGTAACTTCAAGAACAATACCACGAGTATCGCCACTTGCAGTAAGTTTTTGTTTTAAGTAGCTTTGAGTAAGTCCAATTAACAATGAGATTAATTCAGGGATTCCTTCACCAGTTTTTGCACTAACTGGAACAATTGCAACTTGTTTTTGAGGATCCTGTAATCTATAAAATGCTTCAGATTGAATTCCATATCTAGATAATTCTCCAACGACGTCATAAATTCTTCCATCAAGATTATTACGTGTAGATTCGTCCAATTGTTTAAGGGAAGAAGTTAAACTTGAAGAAGGTCGCCATCCAGGTACCGTATCTAGTTTATTTAGTGCAATTAGAAAAGGAACTTTACGTTTTTTTAATATGTCCAAACTTTCTCGTGTTTGTACTTCAATGCCTTTCATAGCATCAATAACTAAAATAGAAATATCAGAAGCAGAACCTCCGCGATTTCTTAAATTGGTAAATACAGCATGTCCAGGAGTATCGATAACAAGAATACCCGGAATATCAATTTTGCCGCCAACTTTTTCTAAAAGATTACCGCAAAGATCTTCTAGAGTTTCAATAGGAAAGAAACTTGCTCCAATATGTTGAGTAATTCCTCCTGCTTCACGTGATTGTACTGCAGTACCACGAATTTTATCCAAAAGTGATGTTTTGCCAGAATCAATATGACCCAATACTACTACAATAGGTTGTCTAAATTTAGAATTCATAATCAATCATCTACAATAAATAATGTAAAAGGTCTTTATTTAGAATTATCGTATTAAATATTAGATAATATATTTAATTCGCGGTTAAAACTATCGACTGAATCAGAGGCATGAATAACATTTTCTGTATGACTTAAGCCAAAATCACCTCTTATAGTACCAGAATCAGCCTTTAAGGAATTTGTAGCTCCTACCATATGTCGGACAACCTCAATGGCAGAATTACCTTCTAAGACAACTTGAACTATAGGTCCTGAAGTTATGTAATCAATAAGTTCAGAAAAGAACGGTTTTTCTTTGTGTATTGAATAGAAATCAGATGCTTGGTCTGAGTTTAGAGTAAGCATACGAATATTAAGAATATTAAAGCCGCGTTCTTCAAAACGATTAATGATGTCTCCAATATGACGTTTTTTTACACCGTCTGGTTTGATTAGGATAAGAGTTTTGTCAGTCAAACTTCAGACTTTCCTTTTTTAGCCCATTTATATTTTCGATAATCACGTTTTAGATCTAAAGTATTTTTTCGGCATTTAGATGAACAAAACCAACTAATATCACCATTATTTTTTATATACATAGTACCAGTACCGAATGCGATTTCTTTTCCACAAAAAGTACATTTTTTTAATGATAACAAAATAATAACAACTACCTAATCTTACGGGCTTCTCTTTCTATTTCACGAAGTATAATTACATCGTTCATACGAACAGGTCCTTTAACATTTCGGGTTAGAATACGTCCTTTATCTTTTCCATCTAGAATTTTTACTCTAACTTGAGTAATTTCACCGGCAACACCAGTACGGCCAACTATTTGTATTACTTCACAAGGTGTCTTGTCTTCTTGGATTTCTTTCGAGCTCATTTATTATAATCTAACCTTTCAAGTTATTTAGTGAATCAATAATTTTATCCAAAGTAGCTTTAGCATCACCAGGTTCAACAATACATGCTACTGCTGCACCTATATCTATACTAATTGCTTGACCAAGTAATTCTTTTTGTGGTACAAAAACAAATGGAATATTCATTTCATTACATAAAATAGGAAGATGGGCAACAACTTCAGGTGGATCAACATCTTCAGAAATAACAACTAATTTAGCAATTCCTCGTTCAATAGCCTTAGTAGCTTCATTAGTACCTTTTCTGATTTTACCAGTCTGTTTTGCTTGTCGAAGAGCTTCATAGCTTGCTTCAGCTATCTCTTTTGGTATTTCAACTTTGACGTAATAAGGCTTTGACATACTATCTATTTCTCGTTATTTACTGGAATATAACTTCTTGGTTTCGTCTCGAACAAATCATATCTGTAATGGGATTTGTTGAAAATGAAGAAAAAGTAAATCAATCTTCCATGATTTATTTAAATATATACAAATCAAACTATGTAATTGTGAGTAATATGGGCGATCGTTTTTGGCGAGAATAAATTTAATCACGTAGATTTTGAAGAGATAAAACTAGAGATTTCCCCGTTTGAAACATTTGTTAGACTATCGGAGAAGTTTGAAGATATTTACATATTAGAATCAATACTAGGGCCAGAAAAGTTAGCAGAATTTTCATACATAGGTTTCAATCCATCATTAAAGGTCATATTAGAGAATAATCAGATAAAACTAGTAGACAATGAAGACAAAGTTATTGCGAATGAATCTAATCCAAATGATTTGTTTAGTAAATTAAGAGAGATATTAAAAGAAAATATTGTCGATAATGATTTTAACAGATTAATTGGTGGATTAGTCGGATTCATTTCATATGATATAGTTAGACATTGGGAGAATATTTCAGATGAATATACGGAGTTAGAATATGCAGATTTTCAGTTTGGATTATTTAATGAAGGAATAATATTTGATCATGAAAAAGAAAAAATATATTATTATCATTCAGGAGATAACAATCTAAAAGAAGTAGTAAAATTATTAGATACAGAAAGAAAGATAGGTACAATAGATTACACGGAACCAATTTCTAATATTAATAAAGAAACATTTGAGAATAATGTTGATGTTGCAAAAGAATATGTTAGATCTGGAGACATATTTCAAGTTGTATTGTCAAGAAAGTATGAATTTAACATATCAGGAGATTTATTGTCAATTTATCGAGCGTTGAGAATGATAAATCCATCTCCGTACATGTATTATTTCAAAAGTAATAATTTGAACATAATTGGTGCAAGTCCAGAAATGCTTGTAAGAGTAACAAATAATCAGATTGAAACATTTCCTATAGCAGGAACAAGACCAAGAAATGAAGATGTAGAGAAAAATAAGAAATTAACAAAAGAACTATTAGCTGATGAAAAAGAGAGGGCAGAACATGTAATGTTGGTGGATTTAGCAAGAAATGATGTTGGACAGATAGCTAAGTTTGGTTCAGTAAAAGTACCTGAATTCATGCAAGTACATCAATTTAGTCATGTTCAACACATAGTATCGAAAGTAATAGGAGAATTAAAGGATGGAAAGGATTGTTTTGAAGCTATAAGATCAATATTTCCTGCAGGAACAGTATCTGGTGCACCTAAAATTCGTGCAATGGAAATAATACAAGAATTAGAAAAAGAATCTAGAGGTCCTTATGCAGGCGCATTGGGTTATTTTTCAAAGAATATGTGTGCGGATTTTGCAATAACAATTAGAACATTGGTAGTAAAAGGAAATAAAGCATACATTCAAGCAGGAGCAGGAATTGTTGCAGATTCGGTACCTGAAAAAGAATGGTTCGAGACGGAACAAAAAGCTAGTGCATTAATTGATGCATTAAAAAAAGCAAAAATAGAGGAATAATAAGATGAAGTTATTAATAATTGATAATTATGATTCGTTTACATATAATTTAGTGCAATACTTTGGTGAGTTGTCGTTAGAACCAATTGTATTTAGAAATGACAAAATTACTATTGAAAAATTTAAAGAGATTTCACCGCAAAGAGTAGTAATTTCTCCAGGACCAGGAAATCCATGTGATGAAAGATATTTTGGGATATGTTCAGAAATAATAAAACTGTCTGGACAAAAATCAATTCCTGTATTAGGAGTTTGTCTTGGTCATCAAGGCATAGGCTATACATTTGGTGGAAAGATTAAACGTGCAGGAACGTTAAAACATGGAAAAACGAGTATGATAAAACATGATGGAAAAGGAATCTTTAAGGATATTCAGAACCCTTTTAGAGCAACAAGATATCATTCTTTAGTGGTAGAGGAAGAAACATTGCCAAATGAGTTAATTATTTCAGCAAGATCTGAAGATGATAACGAGATAATGGGATTAAGACATAAAGAATACAATATACAAGGAATACAATGTCATCCTGAATCAATTTTAACAGAATCGGGAAGAAAATTACTAATGAATTTCATTGAAGGTGAGAATTAATGATAGTCGATGCAATAAAGAAAAATGTAAATAAAGAAATTCTTTCAAGTGAAGAGGCATCACAAGCGATGAAAGAAATCATGTCAGGATCAGCTACACCGTCGCAGATTTCTGCATTTTTAATTTCATTAAGTATGAAAGGTGAATCAATTGAAGAAATTGTGGCTTTCGCTAAAATTATGAAAGAATTTTCCAATAGAATCAATCCATCACATGGAAGCAGACTAGTAGATATTGTAGGAACGGGTGGAGATAAGATTAAGACAATAAATCTGAGTACAATTTCTGCATTTGTTTTAGCTTCTTCAGGAATTACTATAGCAAAACATGGAAATAGAGCAGCAACGGGGAAATGTGGAAGTGCAGATGTACTTGATAGATTAGGTTATAGACTGGATACAAAACCAGAAAAAGTAAAAGAATCTATTGAAAAAAATGGAATAGGATTCATGTTTGCTCCAATCTTCCATCCTGCAATGAAAAATGTTATAGGAACGAGAAAAGAAATAGGTGTAAGAACAATATTCAATATTTTAGGACCGTTAACAAACCCTGCAAGTGCAGATTCAATGATCGTGGGTGTAGCTAATAGTGAATTAATTGACAAATATTCAAAAATATTACCTGAACTTGGTTGTAAACGAGCAATAATAGTACATGGTTTAGATGGATTAGATGAAATTGCGACATTCGGGGAAACAAAAATGAGATTTGTTGGAGATTTAGAGAATGAAGGAAATGAGATAATAGTAAAACCAGATGATTTTGGTTTGAAAAAGATTAATTCTAAAGATATAGCTGGTACCGGAATAGACTATAATGCTGAAGTAATGTATAAGATTCTAGCAAATATATTCGATATTAATAATCCAAATGTTGAAGCAGTAATTGCAAATAGCGCGGTGGGATTTATTGTTGCAGGAAAAGCATCGTCGATTTCAGAAGGAGTAGAAATGGCAAAAACAACATTGAATTCAGGAAAATGTATTGATAAATTAAAAGATTTTATTCAATTTGTAGAAGGAGATATGGAGAAAATTGAACAATTTGAATCGATTTGATAATAAGTTTTTAACAGTAATTGCTGATGAAATTAGAGAATTAATCAATAAAGGATACTATGATGTATCGGAAAAGGTTGAACGAAAAAACAAGAGCCTTAAAGAGGTATTAATATTAAATAGAGAAAATTATCCAATTATTACAGAGATTAAATTTTCATCTCCATCATTAGGAGAAATAAATAGAAATCTGAATAATCAAAAAGAGATTCTTAATAAAATGGAGCTAAATGGTTCTTCAGCTATATCAGTCTTAACACAACCATTGTATTTTGATGGATCATTAGAGAATCTAAAAATTGTAAGGCAAAATACAGAACTACCAATATTAATGAAGGATATAATTATTGATGAGAAACAAATTGAAGCAGGTTTCAATTTAGGTGCTAATGTAATATTATTAATAGAGACTTTGTTCAGAGATAATTACAAAAAACTTGAACAATTGATTAAATGTGCAAAGAAAATGGGATTAGAGATATTATTAGAAGTTAATAACAAAGAAGAGTTTGATAAAGCAATTACAAGAGATGTTGATATAATTGGTATAAATAACAGAAATCTAAATACACTAGAGTTAGATATGCAAACAACGAATAGAATTTTAGTAGAAGAATTTAAGATAGATAAACCAATAATAAGTGAGAGTGGAATATTGACGAGTGAAGACATAAAAATGATTGGTAAATCGGGAGTTAACGGATTTTTAGTAGGAACTTCCATAATGAAGGCAGATAATATTGAGGAAAAAATAAAGGAGTTAACAAGTGTAAGAAAATGAATTTAAAATCACAGCCAACTGATGGAAAATTTGGTATATTTGGTGGGAAATATGTTCCAGAAACATTGATGCCCGTAGTAGATGAATTAGAAGAAAAATATAATGAGATTAAAGAGAATGAAGAATTCAATAAAAAATTGTCAAAGTTATTACAAGATTATGCAGGAAGGTCAACGCCAATTTATTTTGCAGAAAATCTTTCGAAGAAATATGGTGGAAAGATATATTTTAAACGTGAAGATTTGTTGCATGGAGGAGCACATAAAATCAACAATAGTATTGGTCAAGCATTGTTAGCGAAATCCATGGGTAAGAAACGTATTATTGCAGAAACAGGCGCTGGTCAACATGGAGTTGCTACTGCAATGGCATGTGCATTATTAGATCTAAAGTGTGAAATATACATGGGAAGTAATGATGTAGAACGACAAAGTCCAAACGTATTTAGAATGAAATTATTGGGAGCAGAAGTACATAGTGTGAAGAGCGGTTCACAGACGTTAAAGGATGCAATAAATGAGGCTATACGAGACTGGGTGACTAATGTAGAATCAACTTATTATCTTATTGGATCAGTTGTAGGACCTCATCCATATCCAATGATTGTTAGAGATTTTCAGAGTGTTATAGGAAGGGAAATTAAGGAACAATTTCCAAAAATTACATCACAACAAATTCCAGACGTAATTATTGCTTGTGTAGGTGGGGGAAGTAATGCAATTGGAACTTTTTATCCATTTTTAGATGACGAATGTAAACTAGTAGGAGTAGAAGCAGGAGGATTAGGAATTGATAAAGGAAAACATTCTTCAACATTAAGTGCAGGAAGTGAAGGAGTACTACATGGAGCACGTAGTTATTTGTTACAAGATAAAGATGGTCAGATTCAAGAAACACACAGTATATCTGCAGGGTTAGATTATCCTGGAGTAGGACCTGAACATTCATTTCTAAAATCTCAGGACAGAGTTGAATATGTAAGTATTAATGATGAAGAAGCAGTTAACGCATTTGTTGAAATGTCGAAATTAGAAGGAATAATTCCTGCATTAGAAACATCTCATGCTATTGCAGAAGCAATAAAACGTGCACAAGAACTAGGAGATAAAAAATCGATTGTAGTAACATTATCTGGAAGAGGTGATAAAGATACTCCAATAATTGCAAAACATTTAGGTAATAATTTATGAGAATTTCTGAGAAGTTTAAAGAAGGAAAAGAACAAAAAAGATCTTTGTTAATTGGTTTTATTACGGCAGGAGATCCGTCAATCGAAGTGACGCCAAAATTAGCAAAAGCGTTAGTAGAGGGAGGTGTAGATATAATTGAATTAGGGATTCCATTTTCTGATCCTATTGCAGACGGTCCAACTATTCAATCTTCAAGTATGAGATCGTTATCAAATGGAACAACTACTAAAGATATTTTAGACATGAGTAAAAAAATTGTAGAAGAATTAGATGTACCAGTAGTATTACTGACGTATTACAATACAATAATGAAAATGGGAATTGAGGAATTTTTACACGAGGCGGAAAAAGCAGGTATTTCAGGAATAGTATCTCCTGATCTGCCACCAGAAGAAGGTGAGGAATATGTAAAATTGGCAAAATCAAAATCAATTAATACAATTTTCTTAGCAAGTCCATCAACAAGCGATATTAGATTAGATAATATAATTGATTCAACTAGTGGTTTTCTTTATATGGTGAGTTTATTCGGAGTTACAGGAACAAGGGATCTATTTACTGATTATTCTTCGCAAGCAATAAAAAGAATAGTAGAACGAGTAAATGGAAGAGTGCCTGTTGCAGTAGGATTTGGAATATCTAAGCCCGAACATGTTCGTAATTTTACTAAGTTAGGAGTAGATGGAATAATAGTAGGTAGTGCATTTATAAAAATCATAGAAAATAACCTAGATAATTCGGATTTAATGTTAGAGAAATTAAATAAATTAGCAAAAGAATTATCACACGCTGCAAATAATTAATCTAGATTTTTAGGGTTAACAACAAATAAAGGAACAAATAATTCATCATCGGTAAGTCCTCCGTGATAACCAGATAAAGAAGCTTTAAAATCTGATTTAAATCGGTGCATCAGAACATTTCCTTTACGAGACAATATAGTATAATCTCCTAAGGCAGAAGTTACATCTTTATTTACAATTTTTGAACCAAAGAATCCCTCTTTAACAAATTTATCACTAGGAAATATGTCAAATTGATTTTTGTATTTTCGGAAAATATTTTTAAGATTAACATCAGAATCATATAATTTGACAAAAGAGGTTCGTGAGTCTCCTGAAGGTGGGCGACTTAAATTATCGAGAAAGTTGGGTATATTATTAGTAAATAATCTGCCAGTTTTATTAACTTGGACTAATCCATGATCTCCAGTAATAAATATGCAAACCTTATTGCGATATTGAGTTTTTATATTTTTTATGAATTCGTTAAGTAGTCCAAATAAAATATTTCTTAATTCACTTTGAACTTCGGGAGTAAATGGTCCGTAAACATGTGATGCAGAATCAAGAGCATCCCAATAAACAAATGTAAATGGAGTTTTTTTATTAACCAATTTAGAAAGATTTAGGAACATATCAGAAGAATTAACATAAGGTAATACATCCGAACCTTTGTGAAGCATACGTGATAAAGCACTTTTTTTATATATCCAACGAGTTAGAACTTTAGATTCTACTCCAATGTCTGAAAGTGATTGATAAAGAGTATTGTTTGGAAGAAATGTTTCTGGATCAAAACCAAATTTTGCAAGTCTGTTACTATTTCGATCAGATTCGGGGCTAAAATGAACCATATTGGCAGTAGTACCATATTTTCGAAGATACATAGTATGTCCAATTATACCATGTTGTTGGGGAGTCATACCAGTATTAACAGTACTAAGTGCAGTTGAAGTAGTAGATGGAAAAGTAGATGTTATTGGAATAACAACATTGTTGTAATAGAGTTTATCAAGTAATTGATTATGAAGTGAATTTTTTATTAGATTAAAACCTAGACCGTCAATAAGTATAAGAACAATCGATTGACAGTCGTCTAAAGAAGTTTGTATAAGATTATCGTCAAGTATATTTTTTGATTTTTTACCAAAGTGTGATAATATTGTAGGTGCAAGATTAGCTAAAGAATATTTTTTATAATGAGGTTTATGATAAGATTTAAAATTAGATTTATTAACTTCACTCCAAACCTTATCTTGGTATTCTTGATAAACGTATTTCAAGATGAATCACTTGTGTGATAATATTGCAGAATTTTTTGAAACAACACGGCAAAAACCAACGCGGTTAAATTGTAACATATCGCCTTCATTAAGATTTTTACATTGATTTTCAGCTATACCGTGAATAGTAGTTAGACTATCAGGTAAGAATTCAAATGAATTATCAGAACTGATTCTATATTTTTCGTTGTTAGGAATTAATAAATTGAAACTTATTCCATCGTGAGAGACCCAATGAATTTTTTTCAAAGAAGGTATAGGATCGGTGCTAGTGTATTCTGCGATAATTGATTCAGATTTATTAGTTATTTTAATATTGAATAAATCCATCAATCTTATTTCGTCTCCTTCGTTCAACGAGTTTATATCTTCTGCAGATACATATAATTCATCAGATATATTGATAGTTCGATTTCCAAGATTTTCGGTTGGATGATGGTTAAGAGTAACAGATTTTACAGGGATATTATTTACTTTTAATTTGAGAGGATTAGATACAAAGAAGTATCTTCTATCTAATTTGTCTCTAGCTTTTCTATTAAAAGATGCCAATAATTCAAAATCAGGTGAAGATTCACTTTTACTCAATCCTAAAGAATCAACAAAATTACTAATTCCTTCAGGAATAAAACCACGTTTACGAAGTGCAGAAAGGGTAACAAGGCGTATATCATGCCAATTGTCAATCTGGCCTTTATCGATAAGAGATTTAATATTACTTTTTGAAGTGGGTGAACCTTTCATAGACAATCGAGAAAAACTTACTAAAGAAGGCCTGTATTTGACTTTTCCTTGATCATATAGAATTTGTGTAATTTCATTATATAATTCATCTCGTAACTCGAATTCTTTTGAACGTAATGCATGACTAATTCCTTCTAGACAATCAGTAATTGGAGCTGCAAGATCATATGTTGGCCAAATATTATATTTTTTTCCAGTACGAGTATGTTCTTCATCAACTAGACGTAACATTATTGGATCACGCATAGCAGTATTATCAGATTTCATATCTCCTTTAAATCGAACAACACCATCAATACCAGAAGTAAGGAAATCAGAAATTTGTTTATTGTCGTTACCAGAAAGATTATGTTCACAAATTTGTTTTTTAAGACGATTGTTTTTAATTGTGTCAGATTTACATTCACAAATGTAAAGATGGTTATCACGAAACATTTGTGTGGCAATTCTATAGATTTCTTCGAGACAATCAGACGCATAAGTAATTTGATCAGGTTTAATTCCCATCCAATCTAGATTCTCTAGAATTTCATTATAATATTCGGCATTAATAGCAACAGGATTAGTGTCGTCAAATCTTAGAAACAATTTACCCGAATACTTCTGTGCATAACGAAAATCCAAACGAAATGCCTTAACATGTCCAATATGAAGATAACCATTTGGATTCGGAGAAAAACGAGTAATAATGGTTTTATAAGAATTAAAATTTGGCAGAGATGGTAAAGGAAATTTTTCAGTGTTTTTTGTTTCAGATTTCATATCTGGAAAGTCTTTTTGAAGAAGTTTGAGTTGTTCGTCTAGGCTCATGGAATTAATTTTTTCAACTATAGGCTTAATTTCTGACATTAAATTTTTAATATCGGATTTTAATTCAGGTTTTTCAGCAATAATTTTGTTGATTATAGAACCAAGATTTGCTTTACCTGAATGTTGAGAAGCATTAAAGAGACTATGTTTGAATACCAAATCCTCAAATTCAGAATTTGTCAAGATTTACCAGTTCCTTGAAACCATGTATTTTGTAATATTGTGTAATAATAATCGTGCACGAGTATCAGGAAGATCAGAAAACAAATTATCAAATTCACTTAATGCCTTTTCGGATAGATTATTACAAACATTAGTAGCATAATCAATTGATTTGTATTTGGAAATTAATTCTAATAATTTTTCTGAATTTGATTCACGAAATTCACGATTATTATTAAAAAATGATTCAATGAATTCACGGTCAGAAGTATTACAAGAGTCAAGAAGATGAATTAGAATTAATGTCCTTTTTCCTTCAATAAGATCTCCGGCATATTCTTTTCCATATTTGCTATCAGCAGTAAGATTAAGAATATCGTCACGAATTTGGAATGCTATTCCAAGATTAGTTCCAAATTCTACAAATTTATTTTCATTTATTTTACTTTTTGTTGCAATGAGATTTCCAAGACGAAAAGGAGTAATACAAGTATACCAAGATGTTTTTTTAGTACACATAACAAGATAGTCATCTTCAGATATATTCAAATCATTATTATGAGACCAAGAAAGTTCCATGTGTTGACCTTCAGTAGTTTCATTTAGCATGTGAATAAATTCATCAATGATATCGAGTGTAAGATCAGTTCCTAATAGTAAATTATTATTTAATAATAGAGACCACATTCTGCCATGAAGTGAATCACCTGCATTAATTGCTAAAGGGACAGTATGTTTTCGATGCAAAACAGGTTGACCTCGACGTAATTCAGATTCATCTTCAATATCATCATGAATCAATATCCAATTTTGAAATAATTCAAGTGAAGAAGCAGTTAACAAGGCGTCATCTATTGTTCCGCCAAATGCTTCAGAAGTAAATAAACAGATGGATGAACGGATTCCTTTAGCAGGGCGCAATGGATAATCACGCATCATATTGTATAATAGATCAATTTCCTTGATTTTATGATTAGTGGGGAGGAAATTAATTATAGTATCATCAATGAGTTTTTTATTTTCCTGTATTTCAGGTTCAGATAATATATCGTTAATATTGTTAGGCATTTATTTTTTAACCTTTGATATCCAACTCGTAAGAGGTTCAGTAGTAATATATTCAGTAGATTTTAATTCACGGATATTTTTCGCGCCGATTAAGAACATAGTTGATTTTAATTCTAAAATTAATTGATTGATAAAAGCTGTCAATGAATTATATGATTTAGAAGCAGGAGTAAGCATAGGACGAGCGTAACCGCCAATGTCAGCTCCTAATGCAATAGATTTAGCAAGATCTAAACCATTACGTAAGCCGCCAGATGCAATGATAGGAGTTTTAGTTGAAGATCGAGTAAGAGATATAGTTGCAGCAGTAGGTATTCCCCAATCCCAAAACAAAAGTCCAAGATCAGATTTTTGTTTATTTTTAAATTTCTTAGCACGGATTTGTTCTATGCCAGCCCAACTAGTGCCTCCCATACCTGCGACATTAATTGCACCAATTTTAGTTTTAGATAATTTTTTAGCCACAGAAGGAGAGATTCCTGAACCGACCTCTTTAACGATTATAGGTACATTGAGATCAGAAGACAGTTCTTTAATGCGAGATAAAACCTTGGAATAATTTGATTCGCCTTCAGGTTGAACTAGTTCTTGAAGTGGATTAAGATGAATTGCTAAAGCATCTGCGTCAATCATTTTCAATAGTTTCTTTATAGATTTATGATCCAATCCTTGAGAAAGCTGTGCTCCACCAATATTTGAAAAAATAAAGGCATTAGGAGCATTTTTTCTTACAACTTTAAAACTTTGAGCAAGATCATTTGATAATAAACCAGCACGTTGACTTCCCACACCCATACCAATACCAAATTCTTCAGCAGCCTGAGCTAATCGAGCATTAATTTTATGAGCGGCAGGAGTTCCACCAGTCATAGAATCAATTAGGAAAGGAAAATTGAAATTGTGGCCAAGGAATTTAGTGGAGGTTTTAATGTCATTAAAATTAACTTCGGGTAGAGCACAATGCAATAATTCTACACATTCAAAAAGTGTTGTTTTAGTTAATGCGTCAGTATTCTTTAAAGCTAAATCAATTCCTTCTTTTTTCCGATCCGCAATTATATTCTTTGGATTTTTTTTACTCACATCTTATCACCAACAAATATTGTACCAACGTGTTCACCACGTAATGCTTTAAGTAAAGTTTTAGAATTTAATCCATTAGTAATTTGAACGTCAATACCAAGATTTGCAATTTTTAGACTTTGATTAATTTTCGTTTTAATACCACCAGTAACATCATAATTAAGTTTAGAAAATTTAAGATTATTCTTATTATTGTTAATTATAGGTATTAAACTTGAAACATCATCAGGATTTTGATAGATACCGTCAATATTTGAAGCAAATATAACACGTTTAGGATTTAATAATTTACAGAGATCGTGTACAATAAGATCTCCAGAATGAATATAAAATCCATTATTACCAAGTAAAACATCACCAAAAGTGATTGGAATTAAATCAAAAGAAATACTTTTTTGGAGAATTTTTTTCCAATCATTTGGAATTTTCTTATTAATATACATCGAAGTTGGGGAAAAGGAGAAAGTATTAACTTGATTTTCGTGAAATATTTTAACAATTTTTTGATTTAATAATTGCATAGAATCACGAATTTTAACAACATGTTTTGTAGATGTAGTTGGCTTGTCAGATATTCTATAACGTTTAGCATAATAATGTCCGAATGAACCTGCGCCATGAACAATAATCAGAGGTTCATTAAATTTCTTAATAACCTTGGAGATTTTGTGTACTGAATTAGAATTAAAAGTAAGAGGTTTAGACTTTTTTGTGATTGCAGAACCGCCTAATTTGAGAATTGTTAGTTTATTGACCATACTTTTACACCTTGTTGAGGAAGTTTTACAGAGAATGTTTCGTAATCCATTTTATTTAATTCATTTACAATTACGCTAATATGTCGTGAAGGTGAAATTGCTATGATTGAACCTCCTCCACCACCGCCAGTAATCTTGGCTCCATATGAACCTAATTCTAAACACTTTTCAATTACATTATCAGTTGGTGAAGAACTTAATCCAAGAGAATTCAGAGTAGAATTAAAGAAATTAAAATAAGAACCGACAGCCACATAATCTTTTTTTGACAATGCAGATATTGTTTTTTTAGTTATAGTATTAGATGATTCTACAAGACTAAAGAATGTTGAGGGTTTATCGCGTTTAGCATTGGAAAATTTATTTATCATATTTGACGTTTTTCTGCGTTTACCACTAATTGAGACAATTAATTCAGGGTTATGTTTCAGAGTAATTCTTTTAGGTTCACCGCCTTTACGAAAAGATATTAGACCACCCATAATACTAACTGCAACATCTATTCCAGAAGGGTTTCCATGAATTTTTTTCTCTCCATGCATTGCAAGTTCAAAGAGAGTCTTTCGGTCAAGTTTAATATTAAAAAGTGAGGCAATAGATGCGGCAGTAGCAACACATAATGCACTTGAAGAACCTAGACCCGAACCACGTGGTATTCCAGAATCAATAGTAATTGATAATGTATTTTTTTTATCTAAATATTCAAGAGTTTTATTGCGAACGATATAAACTGGGTCATTTTTTATATTATATTTAGAAGATGGAATTCTTTGATTTTTATATATGATATCATTAGTAGAAGAAAGGGTACTAGTTACACGGATTTTTTTATTTATTGCAGCCGCCAATGCTTGTGATCCATGAACGACAAAGTGTTCTCCTGTAAGAATAATTTTTCCTGGTGCTTCTGCTATTGAAATCAAATTACTATTAACAATACATTACAACAATAAAAATCAGCAGGTAATGATAATAGGAAAATGAATGTAATTATTCGTCTTCTATTAATTTTGTCTCGAAATCTTCAATTGAATAGGACATGGATCCATCTGAAGATAATTTACCTGATTGTTGAAGAACAGAACGAGAGAATAACCACATAACTGCTGCCAAAGCTTTTCTTCCTCTATTATTAGCTGGAATAACAAAATCAACATTTTCAGTAAGATTATCAGTATCACAAATAGCAATAACTGGAACACCAACTTGTGAAGCTTCAATAACTGCCTGTTGATCCATTGAAGGATCAGTTACTATAACTGCTTCAGGATCTAGATGTTTAGGGTAAAGTGGATTAGTAAAAGTACCGGGCATGAATCTTCCGGTTAAAGGAATTGTTCCAGTTAATTCAGTGAATTTTGCAACAGGTGTTTTGCCATATTCACGTGAAGAATAAACAATAACACGAGATAAATCAAGGTTAGAAACAAATTTAGCGGCTAATTCAATACGTTGTAATGTTTTAGCGACATCAATGATATGAAGTCCATCAGGACGTGTTCGACTAATAAAACTGGCCATTGACTTGGTTTTAACAAGTGTACCTACACGAATTCCAGTAGAGAGTAAAACTTGTTCAGAAACATCTTTGGTAACAGAACTGTCTAAACTTTCTGTGTTTTCTAAATCTTCAGTTTCAAAGTCAACTGACATATTTTTTAACCCTCGCAATAGGCATCGACACGTTATTCTTTATAAAGTTAGTTTCCTCAATTCTGAGTAATTCATTTATTTTAGAAATTCTTTCTCCACCAACAACTCCACTTTTCATCATCACTGAACCAGAACCAATAGCAATATGAGCTAAATGTCGGTCTACTGTATCACCTGAACGATGAGATGCAATAATAGCATAATTATTTTTGTTGCATAAATTAGCAAATTCCATTGCATCGCCTAATGCTCCTGCCTGATTCACCTTTAGAATTACTGCATTACCAGCATTTTGGTCAATACCTTTTTGAAGTATGGACGTATTGGTGACGAATAAATCGTCTCCAACAATAAGACAATTGTCATTTTTAGAAGATAATTCAGTAAAATCAGAGAAAGCTTCTTCATGAAGAGGATCTTCGACATAAATTAGGTTGTATTTTTCAATCAATTCAAGAACATAAGAAATTTGTTCTTCAGTAGTACGAGATTTATTTTCACGAGAATAAACATAAAGTTCTTTATCAGGAACCCAAAGAGAAGAAGAAGCAACATCAAGACCTAATCGTATTTCAAATCCAACTGCATCGGAAACAGTATCAATAGCTTCTTGTGCAACTTCAAGTGCTTCAGTGTTAGATAATTGTGGAGCCCATGCACCTTCGTCTCCTTTTCCGCCAGAGAATTTAGAATCTTTTTTATCGATGATTTTTTTGATTTCTTTATGGACTAGAAGATTAGCTTGTATTCCAGAATGTATTGAATCAGCTCCAAGAGGATAAGAAAGAAATTCTTGAATATCAGTTGAACCATTTCCTGCATGCATTCCTCCACCAAGAACATTACCTAAAGGAAGTGGCATTTCTGCAGTTTTTCCATTAAGAAGTATCTCATAAATTGGTTTATCAAGAATTTGTGAAGCGGCATCAACAGATGCAAGAGATATCGCATATGCAGCAGATCCACCAATATTGGAATAGTTATCAGTTTTATCTGCATCCTTTAGTATATTTTTAAGAGCAAAGATATCAGAGCAATCAGCACCAATTAAATGAGATTTATATTCATTAAGATATTCGATGGTGTCCTTACATTGAGAATTTCTAAAGGAAACTGCTTCAAATTTTCCAACACTGGCACCAGCAGGAGATGATGCAGTACCGATAATATCTTCCACATAGACGTCAACTTCAATAGTTTCACTACCTCGACTATTGTATATTAAACGGGATTTAATGTCAGTAATTTTTGTCATGATTAGTATTGCCTCGATTAAGTATATTATTAGGTTAAATCAAATTCCATTCTTTTATCATGAACACTGTCATGATATTGTATAATTTGATCAATTACGTTAGAATTAGAGAGTAACATTCGTCTACAGCAATAACGTGTAACATTAAGATCGTCAAGAATTGCGGCAGGGCTTTCTCCATTAGAAGTTCGTGATTCTAAAGTCTCAAGTTTATCAGCAACAACGCTTCCACAACTAAAACAACGAACTGGAATAATCAAGAATAAACATCAACAACCTATCTATATGATTTTTGTTTCCTTCGTCTTGCGCCAGGACCGCCAAATTTTTTCGATTCACTGCGGCGAGAATCTCCAGAAAGAAGATGTTTGTCAAAATCAGAAATTTTATTTTTTATTTCTTTAGTTTTAATATGAGAAACTATTGCACGAGACATTGCAATAGCACAAGCTTCTGCTTGTCCCATATATCCTCCGCCAGAAACTCGAATGTTTATATCAACTTTATTTCGATGATCGCCAATTATTTCGAGTGGAGTTAACATACGTTCACGTGCCATTAACGGAGTAATAACTTCAACAGGTGTTTTGTTTATGAATACTTTACCTGTTCCTGCAGTAATTACAGCAGTAGCTTTAGCTGCTTTTCTTGAAGCTGGAATTAACTTCGACTTCTTTTTCATTCTATTTTACTCCATCCCATAGATGAACATAATTCACCAATTGTAGTATAATAAGATAGTGACTTTTTTGCTAATGCAGTGTCAATAGTTTTATGGTCAGCTTTTTGATATTTGTCAGGAACAGAAATATATACCCGAAGAAGTTTTTTAGCAGCATTTCCTTTTGGTTTTTTATATGGTAACATACCTCGAACCATCTTTTCTACATAAGTATCAGGGCGTCTAGGGTGAAAAGGTCCGTGTTTTGGATTTACACGGCTAGTTATTTCCAATCTTAACTCATTTTCTTTGAGAATATTAGCACGACTGCCTGAAATAAGAATTTTTTCAGCATTAACTAAGACAACACGATTGCCATTTAGAAGCATTTTAGCAACAACTGAACATAAACGTCCTGCTAGATGTTTGTCTCCGTTGATTACAACTGTAGATTCAGAATTAGCCAACAAAGATCTTCACACCTTTTCCTTCAGGATTATTTTCAACAAGTTTTTCTATTAACATAAATGTTCCACCTGCACTTTTAATTTTTACTTTTGCAGTTTCAGAGAAAGAGACAGCTCCAATAGTAATTGAATGTTCAATAACACCTGCGCCAAGAACTTTACCAGGTACAGCAATTACGTCGCCATTCTTTGTAACTTTAGATAAGCTACCAACATTAATTTCGTGATTATGTTCGAGTTTTTGTACAATATTAGTCCAAACTTTCGCGTGAGTTTTACGAGCAACACGTTTTATAGATTCAATTCGATAATCGTTGAAGGTCATTTTACATTTTCCTGAATTGTTTGTTTCATATCTTTCAGTTTTGTATTTAATATACTTGTAGCTTGTAAAAGAATTTCATTGGCAGGTAGACTTCCTGTTGACTCAATTGTAAGATGGAATTCAGAGTCGTTATCAGTATCAGTAAGTGTAGAGATTGTAACAGGTTGCCATTTAGCATGATTACGGCCTTTACCGAGCTTAGCATAAGCTTCTAATTTGATTTTTTGATTTGGTGCAAGTTTAATTAAAGGAATGTTATCAACATAAGGTTTGACACGAGTATCTTCAGATACTAAATCGCCAGAATAAATTGTCTTAATTTCTTCAGCAGCAACAGCATCAAGAACTAAAAGGACTCGACATTTAGTACAACCAAGAGATGTTTTACAATCACAATCTTGTGGAAGGATATATCCTTCTAAATCAGTTGTTAAAGGAATTAAGCCAAGACGATGAGCAAGGATTTCGTCATATAAAACAGAAGAATTTTCATGAATAACAATTTCATCAATAGCCATACAAGGGACTTCGCTAATAGCAAAACGTCTAAGAGCATTAGCATATACTCGATCTATACCCTTGAGTAGTAACTTCACATGCGAGTCAGACGATTCTAAGATTTTAATGGTTGCCAATTTATGTCTCCGTAATACCTTAGTAAACGCAGAATATTGTAATTAAAACCTTATCATTTTTCGATAAAGATTAATTAGAGGCATTATCTACATAATTATAAAATTGTCGACCGAATTCAAGTACATAGTAAGAATATTAGGCAGGGATGTCAGTGGAACGAAGAAAGTGATACAATCTCTCTCTAATATCAAAGGAATTGGTAACAATTTAGCCCATTATATCGTAAAATCATTAGAAATTGACAGAGATATGAGAATGGGTATGCTTTCAGATGAACAAATTAAGGCATTAGAAGAAAACATTAAGAATATAGATAAAAAATATCCTGAATTTAATCTAAATCGTCAAAAAGATATGCAAACTGGTGAAAATCAACATGTTATTGAAACTGATTTAATTGTATCAAGAAAACAAGATATTGACCTGGAAAGAATTTTACAAAGTTGGAGAGGAACTAGACATTCATTAAACTTGAAAGTAAGAGGTCAAAGAACCAGATGTACAGGAAGAGCAGGAAAAGTAGTAGGAGTACGTAAATCAGCTCTAAAACCAGGAAAGGCGAGTTAGATAAATGGGAGATCCAAAATATTCAAGAAAGAAATCTGCACGACCTCGAAATCCTTGGCAACGAAACTTATTAAAAGAAGAATTAGAATTAGTTGGTAATTTTGGTTTGAGAAATAAAAAGGAACTTCATGTTGCATCAACAGAATTATCAAGAATTAGAAAGCAAGCTAGACAACTTTTGGCAGCTACAACAGAAATTAGAACTGCAAGAGAACCAATTTTATTGACATCATTATCAAGAAAAGGAATTGTTACAGATGTTGCAACATTAGATGATGTATTAGCACTCAATGTTTCTAGTTTCTTGGAAAGAAGATTACAAACAGTGGTGTTAAGAAAAGGATTAGCAAGAACTCCTCATCAAGCAAGACAATTAATTACACATGGTCATATATCAATAGCAAACAATAGAGTAACAATACCAAGTTATACAGTAACACGTGAAGAGGAATCATTAGTAAAGATGACTGATGGAAGTACATTTGTTTTACAGGAGATAGCAATTCCTAAACCAAAAGATGATACATATGGAAATCCAGACGAAAAAGAAGAATTAGAAGCTAAGGAAAAAGATACTAAAGAAGAGAAGACTGAGGCTGCAGA
>DAHJ01000033.1:27030-34868 GCA_002495905.1 Thaumarchaeota archaeon UBA223 | reverse complement strand
ATGAAGTAGAAGAGAAGACTGAGGAAGTAAAGGAAAATGAGTAGTTCTGACGTGTCAAAAAAATGGGGAATAGTACATATTTTTAGTAGTTATAATAATACAATTGTGCATATAACAGACCTAAGTGGTTCAGAAACTATTGCAATAAGTTCTGGTGGAAGACATGTTAAAGCAGATAGGTTCCAAGCAACTCCATATGCAGCTATGAAAGCAGCTCAAGCAGCAGCAGAAATTGCTAGATCAAAAGGAATTGAACACCTTCACATAAGAGTACGTGCAGTTGGTGGAGTTGGTGGAAGAACTCCAGGACCAGGTGCTCAAGCAGTAATTAGAGCAATTGCAAGAGGTGGATTTAGAGTAGGAAAAATTGAAGATGTCACACCAATTCCTCACGATACTACCAGAAAAGCTGGTGGAAGAAGAGGAAGAAGAGCATAGTCTTTTATCTGTTAACATAGCTTCAAGATTTTAGTTATGTGTGGAATAACAGGCTATATTGGAAAGAAAGATGCAGCTCCAATTTTATTACAAGCATTAAAAAGAATGGAGTATAGAGGTTATGATTCAGCAGGGATTTCAACTATTCATAAAGATAATGTAACAATAAAGAAAGATATTGGAAGAATTGATTCAATTAACGAGAAGATTGAACTTGGCAAAGCTGAAGGTAGTATAGGAATAGCACATACAAGATGGGCTACACATGGAGGAGTAACAAAGGAGAATGCACACCCTCATCCATCATGCAACCAAGAAATAGTTCTGGTTCATAATGGAATAATTGAGAATTATCAGAAATTATCAAAGGAATTATCAAATAATCATGAAATAATAAGTGAAACCGATTCAGAAATTATATCACATTTAATTGAAGAAGAATACAATAAAGAAAAAGACCCATTAAAGACATTAAAAAATGTAAGTAAGAAATTAGAAGGTAGTTTTGCGTTAATCGTGATTTTTAATGATAAGAAAGATGAAATATATGGAATGAGAAAATATGCGCCATTAATTGTTGGAATTGGTAAACAAGAGAATTTTATTTCCAGTGACATAGTGTCGTTTATCGATTATACGGACAATGTAATATTTCTAGAAGATAAGGAAATAGTAAGAGTAACGTCAAATTCAATTGAAATAGTAAACTTTGATGGAGATAAGATATCGAGGGATAAAACGCATGTAGCTTGGGAAGCTGCTGATATATCGAAAGAAGAATTTTCTCATCATACAATTAAAGAAATTCATGAACAGACTTCCACAGTGCAAAATGCATTAAAACAAGATGATGAAAAATTCAAGGAGTTTGTTGAGAAATTAAAGAGTGGTAAGAATATATTCATAACTGGTTCAGGATCGAGTTTTCACATTGCCTTGATTTTTAGGAAAATGCTTACAAAATTCGTAAATAGTCCAGTTCAGGCGTTTCTATCCAGTGAAGCAGAAGAATATATTGAATTAATGAATAATAATGCAATATTAATTCCTATATCACAGAGTGGAGAAACTGCAGATTTACTTGAAGTAATTCGTAATGTCAAGGATAAAGGAGTTACTATATTATCGATATACAATACGTTAGGTTCTTCTTTATCTAGGGTAAGTAACATTAGTCTTAATTTAAATTGTGGACCTGAAATTGGAGTTGCTGCAACAAAGAGTTTCACATCACAATTAGCAATAGTGTATAAAATAATATTTGAATTAGGAGAAGTAAAAAATGGTAATGAAATGATTATTGAATTATCTAAAAAGATAAAAGATGTTTTATCAAAAGAAAAATCCTTGCAAGAAATCATTGAATTACTTAATGAATCAAATGATGTGTATTTCTTAGGTAGAGCAATACATCATCCAATAGCATTAGAAGGAGCATTGAAGTTAAAGGAATTAGCTTACATTCATGCAGAAGGAATGGCAGCAGGTGAAATAAAACATGGTACATTGGCATTAGTAGAAGAAGGTACACCGGCTATCATTATTAATCCAAAAGATGAATCATACGATGATACAATAAATAATGCAGCTGAAATGAAAGCTAGAGGAGCAAAAATAATTGGAATATCAAGTGAGAATAATGAAGTTTATGATCATTGGATAGAGATACCTCAAGTAGAAAAGATTTTATATCCATTAATTGAGCTTTTGCCACTACAGCTATTAGCATACTATACTGCAATTAGAAAAAAGAATAATCCAGATTATCCAAGAAACTTAGCAAAATCAGTTACAGTGAAGTAAAAGTCAGACGTCAATAGTTTCTTTATCTTCTTGGTACATCCATTCTTCTGGAGAGAGTCGGTTACCATCTTTATCATAGCAACACAATTGACTACCTTCGTCCTTGGTTTTACTATGTGTGCTATCGCAAAACGGATATGTTTTACTTATACCGCACATACAGATTTTGACTTTATCTCCTGAAGGCGTAATGTGAATAAATGGCTTATCAGTAGAATGTTTGATTAACCTAGTCATGAAAAAGACTATGAAAAATAAGTAATTAACTTTAAAGGAAAAATGGGCCCGCCCGGATTTGAACCGGGGACCTTCGCCATGTAAAGGCGACATCCTAACCATTCTAGGAGTTAAATTAACTCTGGCTAGACGACGAGCCCCCTATATAATTTCTGTAATGATTATTTTAAGTCTTCATCCTTAAATTAGATTTTACAATATTCTATTAGAACAATGAAAAGCGATATTTTGGTAATAGATCCAAGCATAGCAGGAATATCAGGAGACATGATGTTAAGTTCAATAATAGATATTGGAGCAGATGAAAGATTAGTAATAGAAAATTTAGAAATGTTAAAAGATTATTTTAAGAGTTGTAAAAAACTGGAAATAAGTTTCAAAGATGTAACAAAAAATGGTTTTCGGGCAAAAAAAGCAGAGATTACAATTGAAGAAAACAGGAACAGTCACAATGTAGATGAATTGAGTTCTAATTTAGAAAGATGTATCGAAGATATTTCCATATCACATAATGCAAAGGCATTTATTAAAAATTCTTTTGAGAATTTAATTTCTGCTGAAAGTGCATTACACGGAATTAGTAAAAAAGAAATACATTTACACGAAGCAGGTTCAATAGATACATTTATTGATATTATTGGAACGGCTATTGCATTAGATAATTTAGAATTATTTAATTTAAAAGAAATTATTACTACACCAGTTTCAGTTGGAGGTGGAGATATAACATTCTCTCATGGAAAAATGCAAAATCCAGCACCTGCAATATTAGAAATAGCAAGAAGGAATAATATAATGATTAGAGGAGGTCCTGGAATGTATGAAACAGCTACGCCAACAGGAATGGCAATGCTAGCGGCATTAGTAGAGGAAAGTCAAGAAGTTTTTCCTGGATTAAAACCAGAATTAATTGGTGTAGGAGCTGGATCTTCAGAGTTTAAGGAAATACCAAATATATTAAGAATTACTCTAGGAAAGAAATCTACATTATTAACTGATGAGATTGCAATAATTGAAACAAACATAGATGATAGAACAGGAGAAGAGTTAGGTTATGCAATGCAAAGAATAATTGATAATGGCGCATTAGATGTTTCATTAATACCTACAATTGGAAAGAAAGGTCGTCCAAGCAATGTATTGAAAGTGATTACAAATTTAAGTAAATCTGAATTTTTTTCTGATTTAGTAATGCGAGAAACAGGAACTCTAGGTGTGAGAGTTTATCCAATGTCAAGATTCATACAAATGAGAGAAAATTTGAAGTCAAATATTAAAATAAAAAATAATGATGAAGAAATTGATGTAAAGGTTGTTAAATCAGAATCAGGAGAAATAATACAATTTAAACCTGAATTTGATCAAATTATCAAATTGGCAGAGAAATATAAAATTAATTTAATTGAATTAAAGGATGATATATCAAAACAAATACAAAGAGAATTATTTAATTAATTTTTTGAACAATTATTGAGGCAAGAACTCCTGCAGCAATACCCGAATCTATATTTACAGTAGCAATACCAAGAGCGCAAGATTGGAGCATGCTCATTAAAGCTGCAGTGCCTTTGTCGCCGTAACCATACCCAATTGATGTTGGAACGCCAATAACAGGTATATCGACCAGACCAGCAATAATAGAAGCCATAGCCCCTTCACGACCAGCAACCGCAATGATTACATCTACATCGTCTTGAATTACTGATGAAAGTGAAGAAAATAATCGATGTATACCAGCTACTCCAACATCATAATATGTAGTATTTCGGCATCCAACTTCATCAAGAATTACTTTAGCTTCTTCAGCGACAGGAATATCAGCTGTGCCAGCAGTTATAATTGCAACATTTCCATGAATTGGTTTCTTCTTTTTTTTAGATAAGACAACAGTATTTGCAAGAGTGTTTTTACGAATATGTTTTTTTGGGAAAGATTTAGAAAGTGCTGCAAGATGGGATTTATTTGTACGACTTATAATAACATGACCGGAAGTTGAAAACATCTTCTTAGAGATTTTGACAACTTGATCTGGAGATTTTCCTTCTGCAAGAATGATTTCAGGAACGCCTTTTCTATGTGTCCTTCCAGTATCTAGCTTAGCGATATTTTTAACTTCAGAAATCGAGTTTAGTTGAATTTGTTTTTTTGCGTTAGCAGGAGTAAGTTCTCCAGTAGAAACTTTCTTTAATATTTCATCAATAGTCATTTTTATGAGATTATTTATTTAGATTGCCTGATTTATAACCTGATAGTTCTAAGGTTATGTATTTGAAGCCTATGGATTTCAATTCCTGATCTATTTTATCCATGATTAATTCATCAAATAATAGTGAACGTTCATTTTTACCTACCTCAATTCTAGCTATATTATTATGATCACGAACACGTAATATTTGAATTCCTGTTAGATCTTTTATTAATGATTCAGCTTTTTCAATTTTAGAAAGTGTTTTGAAAGTAATAGGTTGACCATAAACTACACGAGAAGAAAGGCAAGGTGAAGAGGGTCTATCTGCAGTAGGTAGTTGAAGATGTTTGGAAATATTCCGAATATCAGATTTAGTAAATTTAAGATCGGCAAAAGGATGAAGAACTTGATTTTCATCTGCGGCAGCTAATCCAGGTCGAAAATCAGATAAATCATCAAGATTTGTTCCGTCAATTATAACTTCGATGTTTTTTTCTTTTGAAATATTCGACAGAGTTGAGAATAATTCAGATTTGCAATAATAACAACGATTCGATGAATTTTTTAAATAATCTGGATTTTCCATTTCGTTGGTATTAACAACCAAATGTTCAATTCCAATCAACTTAGCTAGAGATTGTGCATTTTTTAATTCACTTCTTGGAATGCTAGGTGAATCAGCGGTTACTGCAATAGCGTTTTTTCCTAAGCTCATAAAAGCAGCTTTAGCCAATAGCGTACTATCTACTCCGCCTGAGAATGCGATCAATACTGAATCAAAGGATTTAAACCAAGATTCTAGTTCCTGTAGTTTTGAAGTAACGGTACTCTGCAATTCTATAATTTTGTAAACATTACAATGTTTAAAATGTTTTAATTATTTAATCGTGATTAGGCGGTTTTCAGTAATAATCAAATCCATTGGAACGTCATGTTCTTGGACGTCAATGTTATCGATAAGTTGAAAATCAAATGCCAATGCAATCTTATAAATAGAAGTCTGAGATTTTAGAAATTTATCATAGTAGCCAGAACCAAAGCCTAAACGATTACCTAATTGGTCAAAGGCTATGCCAGGAACAATCATAACATCAATATTATTAGAGATTTCTCCATTGATAGGCTCGTATATATCAAAGTGATTTTTCTGAAGATTATCTATTCCGTTGATTATATGGAAATTCATAGTTTTAGATTCTGAATCAATTTTAGGTAAAGAAACTTTTTTTCCTAAATCAAGTGATTTTTGAATCATATTAGAGGTAGAAACTTCCTTTTTTAATGAATAATAAAATCCAATAGAATTACTGTTTTGGAAAATTTGATTTGAAAATAATTTATCCGTCATAATAATGGAATTTTTGTATATATCATTTGTAGACTGTAAGTTACGTATATGTTTGATTTCATTACGAATTGATTCACGATTATCATTCATATGTTTGTTAATTATTATCTTTAATCCAGGCAATTAATGCTTTTTCATTAGAATCACTACTATTCTCAATTACAGGAACAACAATATTTTCTTGTGGAGAAGTAATAGTTGAAGTAAAGTCAGGCATTTCTGCATATTCTATATCAACCCACAATATTCCTTTATCTATAAATTGTTCTGAAAGTCGATCGTCAATTCCACTAAAAGTTAGATTCTGAATTCTGTAAACAATACCATCAATCCATTTAACATAAGGTGAAGCCATTGAATGAGATTGTATAGCAGTTCGTCGAGCCAGATTATCTGGTGAATCATGTTTAATTAAATTAGAGATTACGTATTCTTGAACTTGTTTGGAGCTAATTTTCATCTTTCTCACTTATAGTGAGTTGAAATTTGTAATACTTAAATGAATAGTGTTAAAGCGTCAGGTTCACTAGCCCAAGATAGAAATGCAGAAGCGCCAACAATATCGTCAACTTCAGGAATAAGATTTTCTTCTTCAACGTCCATGAATCCCATAGTAGGAGAACAAGCATGGAGTTTAACACCACTTTCTTTAGCCATTTTAATCATGTCGTAAACGTTCGGCCAGAATTTTTCAATCTTACTCTTCATCATAGTAGAAGCCATTTTAGTCATACCGGGGATTACGCCAACTATATTTGGCATAGGCATACCAGGATTTCCAACAGGGGCAATTTTTACTGAATTAACGCCATCTTTAGTTAGTACTTTCAAACCCCAGAAAGTAAAATACATGTCAACTTTCATACCCATTGCAGGTGCTGTAGTAGCAAGAACAAGGGCAGGATAAAGCATGTCGATAGTTCCTTTAGATACGACTAATATGAGTCTTTTTTTCCTAATTTCTTGATTTTCGGGTTGTATATCGCTCAAATTCATCACTTTTTCTGTATATGGAATACGAAGGTTTTGGGAGAAGTCTCTTCTACAGTACTTTCAAGTAATATATTTCCTGTAGTATGAGCCCATCCTTCAAAATCAATTGGGGCTCCAGGATCAGTTGCTATTACTTTAAGAATCTGACCCGAAGATAGTTTAGAAATTTCTTTAGCAGCATTGATAATAGGAAGTGGACAAAGTAAGCCTGTCTGATCCAATGTTTGGGAGATGTTGGTATGTTCAGTCATCACTTTGTCCAACTCTAATTATCTATTTAGTAGATGGATCGGCAACTAGACGAATATATGGCTTAACTGTTCTCCAACCATCGGGAAATAAGGATTCAGCATCCTCATTTTTAACAGCGGGAACAATTATAACGTCGTCGCCTTTTTTCCAGTTTGCAGGTGTAGCTAATTTATGGTTCACAGTTAACTGAAGAGAATCAACAATTCGAAGAAGCTCTTGGAAGTTACGACCTGTGGCCATAGGATAACTTAGATGTAGTTTAATCTTTTTATCAGGACCGATGATGAAAACTGATCGAACAGTTTGATTATCGGCAGCAGTGCGTCCAACGCAACTACCTTCAGTAGAAGCAGGTAACATATCATATAGTTTTGCAATACGAAGTTCTGTATCAGCAATAAGTGGATAATTAGGACGAAATCCTGTAACTTCAGCAATGTCGTCTAACCATGCTACATGATCAGAAACTGGATCAACACTAAGACCAATAACTTTTGTATTTCTTGCTAGAAATTCAGATTCCAATTCAGCAAGTGCGCCAAGTTCTGTAGTACATACCGGTGTAAAATCTTTTGGATG
>DAHJ01000033.1:2652-26726 GCA_002495905.1 Thaumarchaeota archaeon UBA223 | reverse complement strand
TCTTTTGGATGTGAAAACAAAACAGCCCATCCTTCACCAATCCAATCATGAAATGAAATTTCACCTTGAGTGGTTTCTATTTTAAAATCAGGTGCGTCGTCATTTATTCTAAGAGACATACGCAGTTCCTCCATTTTTGTTATTTTTTGTATTTTGGTTCATTATTATAACCCCGTTATAATTATAATGGCGTTGTATATATAAACATTATGAAAATACCGGAACAAATAGAATAATCATAGAGATAATTTTGAAAATAGCAGTCTCACAGATTTAAATGAAGAAAGAAAACAATTTGATGTGAATAGAAAAAAAGAAAATCAGAAAATAGAATTTCCAGTAAAATTCCAAGTTGATGTAAATTTAACAGAATCAAATATTTCTGGAAAAATTTTTAATGACGATATAGAGATTCCAATTTACATAAAATATGGAGATAAAGAGATATTAATTCCTGAAGAATTTCAAGAGGTTGAAAAAAATGTGAAAATTAATTTTACAACAGAAAATGAGAACACAGTAATTACAACTGGTAAAGCAAAAACTAATGATATCCAATTAGTTCAGATATACGATACAGAATTATGGGATAAAATGGCTAATGATAATCCAGTAACTATGTACATAGAAACAATTTAGTAGCATTACTAAAATGATAATATAAGAAATGAAGATATTAGTAACTGGAGCAAGTGGATTTATCGGTAAAAAACTTGTTCAGTATTTATTAGATAAGAACATGTCGGTTCGAGTGATATCAAGAAGATTAGAAAGTTTAGATAATTTTGAGCATAAAAATTTAGAAAAAGTAAGAGCAGATGCACAGAAATATGAAGAAGTACGTGATGCTTTGAAAGGAATCGATATTGCTTATTATCTTATACATTCAATGGAAGGCAAATCAAAGGATTGGAAAAAATTTGCAGAAATTGATAAAAGAATAGCTAAGAATTTTGCAGATGCTTCAACAGAATGTGGAGTAAAGAGGATAATATACGTAGGAGGATTAGTAAGTGTTCCAGATAAGGAAATGTCAAAACACATGTCAAGTAGAAAAGAAGTTGGCGATATTCTAAAAACATCTAAAGCTAAAACAACGATATTACGTGCATCAGTAATACTTGGTAAAGGAGGTGGAGGATTTGAGATGATGAGATATCTGGTAGAAAGATTACCTGTAATGATATGTCCAAAGTGGGTTCTTACTAGATTACAACCTATTTACATTGATGACGTAGTAGAATATCTCTATGAATGTTTGAATTATAAGGAAACTGAGGCTCGAACATTTGATATTGGTGGGCCAGACGTATTAGAATATAGAGAAATGATGAAAGAATATGGAAGAATGAATAATAAATCCATAATAATGATAATCATACCATTTCTAAGTTTAAGATTTACGTCGTATTGGGTAGATTTAGTTACTCCGATAAAAGCTTCATTAGCTAGACCACTTGTAGAAGGATTAAAAAATGAATCAATAATAACTGAGAAATCGATAATGGGTTTAATTCCAATTAAATTAAAAGGAGTTGAAGAATCGTTAAAGTTATCAGTGTATGAAGATGATAAACTGGAATTTACCAATAGAGAAAATTATCTGTCATACTTAGTGATGGTATTGGGTATAATAGGAATTTTGCATTTCTTTGTTGATCAAAGATTAATGATGTTTTTACCAATAACAGGTACACTATCAATAATTTGGTTATCAATAATTGGAGCAGGATATTATTTCATAAAGAAAAAAGCAAGACTAGGATCTTTATTGGCAGGAATTGCTGGTTGGAGTTCTGCACTGTTTTGGTTAGTAGACAGTATGTATTTAATTTCTTATTTACCTCAAATAGGACCATATCCAATTAGTAAAGGAATAACAATACTTGGAAACTATCCAGATGTTAATACTTCGATTTTAAATATAATAGGACTTTGTGTAATTGCAATATTATTAGTAATAGCACATTTTACATTTTACGATAAAGAGTTGTATACTAAACAATTATAATATGATAAGAAAGTAACCAAGAGTAGCTCCATATATTGCATGATTTACAAAGCTAGCAACTACAGGAATACTACCTAATGGATGTTTGAGTGGTTTAATCTTAGTAATAGGTTCATGAATAATCAGTACTACAAGGGCAAAAAGAAAGCCTAAAATCGTTCCTGAAATCAGATATGATACCTGGAAATCAATAATACTAACAATAATTGCAAATGCAATACCTCCTAATCCTCCGTGAAGAAAATGAAAAAGAAAGCTTGGGACAAGGAGTTCTTCGGTATTTTTTTTGATAAATTTTGAAGTAATGACTTGATTTTCGTGCCATTCAAGAACAGATGTCATTCCCCATTTGCTATACATTGGAACTTGAAGAATAGACATTGCACCTGTTGCGATAATACCTGCAACTAATCCATTTAGAATAAAATCAATATTCATTTCAAACACCAATATACGGAATCAATACTCTATAATAATCAGAAGCATATACATAAGATCGGGATAAGATAAAGCCATAGATCACATGACCTAATATACTAACAATAGCAGGTTTATAGCCAAATGGATTTTCACGTAATGATTCACCAGTAATGAATTTGTGTACAGGTAATAAAGTAATAATCCAAACAACAATAGCATAAATTATTCCAAGAAATATCGTCGGTGAAGTATTTGTGAGATTAATGTAAAAAACAAATGGGATTGACAATAATGAACCATTAATCATGTGAGTGAAAAGTCCTAGTGAAGAGATTTTATTTTTAAATTCTCGATTTGTTAATTTACAAAACATCATTTCACTTTCATGAAGTTCATAGATTCCTTTTATTCCCCAATTTCGATAAAATGGATATTCAAAAATAGACATAATCAAAGTGGGAAGAATTCCTGTAATGAATCCAACAAATAAATAATCTATGTAAATCAATACTAAATGAATATTCCATTATCATTTATAATATATGCAGAAAAATGATTCATAGTGCCAATAATTGATACTAGTGCTAAATAGTATAAATAGGAGGAGCATGATTTAGGTTAACAATGGTATACATAAGAAACAAACGAGTGAAGGGAATGAACTACTCGTATCTAGTAAAAAGTGTCTGGGATAAAGAGAAGAAAGCTTCAAAACAAGAAACAATAAAATATCTAGGAAGAACGGAAAAAATAACATTAGAAGATATTCCAAAAGATTATGTAGAAGATAAAAACATACTAAAGTTTTTTGCAAAGGATCATAATGGAAGTAGAAAGAACTATAATCAATATGTAACAAAGGTACGTAAAGATTTATTCAAGAAACTAGCAGGCCCGGGACCAATAAACTTAGCAAAAGTATATGATGAATACAAAGATGATTTTACAATACTTGAGTTTTATGACAAGATAATTAAACACATTTTATATGATGTGGGTGATTTATGGAGAAGAAATGAATTAATGATTGGAACAGAACATGTAGTAAGTAATAGATTGTTAGGAATTATTAGTGAGATGAATAAAAAAGAACCAAAGAAAAAGAAGAGATCAAAGTTAATTATTTGTAATCCTTCGGGAGAACGACACAACATTGTATGTAACATGTTGGAGTCTATTTTAACAGATAGAGGTTACAATGTATACAATATTTCTCCATCAACTCCAAGTAAAGATGTAATTAAATACGTAAGTAATATTGAACCAGATATGGTAATGGTTTCAATAACTTTACCAGCCAATGTACAGAGTGGAGTTAACTTAGTAAAGAACATAGCAAAAAAATATGATAAACCAATTGTTGTAGGTGGACAAGCTGTAACAGAATCGAGTTCTAAAAAATTCCTTCCAGCAATAGTAATGTCTAATGAAAATACATTAGATGAGAATCTTAAAGAAATTAGAAACTTAGTACCAGTATAAATTATAGGGAAAAGAATGGGGACGGCAGGATTTGAACCCACGATCTCCCGGTCACTGCTGCTCCAAAGGTACATCATCCAATAAGTCAGTGTTACCTAAATCATACATTAGCTTCTGGAGCCGTTAGCGGCACAAATATGTGCTGACGCCATAACCGAGCTAGGCTACGTCCCCCCCTTTACCTGAATTTATATTCAAGTCATAATATATATTGAATTTAGTTTTTAAATTAAAGAATTCCCGTCAGAATCAATAATACCTTTTTTAATACGCGTTGTAGATATTGGAAGGCCATCTTTTGCATTAAGAAGTTCAATAATTTCGCCATGAAGTGGCTTTAAACCATTAGATTGTCGAGTGTTATTTAGTGAGTCTAAACGATGAGAATTTTCAGATGTCAGTATTATTACATCAATATTTTCAAGAAAACTAGCAGGTCCAAAATAATCATCTAGTTTATAGATATCATACTTATTTGAGAAAGTTGAATCTATAAAATCTCTAATATTATTTGTTCTTACATCATAATTATTTAGAACTGTTTTATTCAATTTGTTTACAAAGTTATCTGAAGTAACTCCAATTACTACTTCGTCAGAGATTTGAAATGAAGTTTGCAGAAGATGTTTATGACCAATATGCAATATATCAAATGTTCCGCCCACAGCGCCACGTTTGTATTTACTCATCATAATATACAAAACATAATTGAAATTTAGATGTATCTTTAGAATCTAAATAGATTTTATATTGAAGAAAATAAATTTAGATATAATAATGGAAAAATTAGAAATAGATGAGAGATTCATTGAAGCAGGAAAGATTGCTGCTACAGTCAGAGAACATTTTAAGAAGAAGAATCTTATTGGAATGACAGTAACTCAACTTTGTGATGAAGTAGAAGGTATGACAAGAAAATTAGGCGCAGAACCTGGTTTTCCTTGTGGGGTATCAATAAACAGTGTTACTGCACATTATAGTGGAGAATTGTTTGATGACCAAACAATAAATGATGATGCAGTAATTAAATTAGATTTAGGAGCACATATAGATGGATATGTAGCAGATACAGCAATAACAATTTGTTATGATCCTGACTATCAGGAATTAACATTAGCAACAGAAGCTGCATTAAACAATGCAATAAAAGCAGTAAAAGACAAGACTTCTTCTTCCGATATAGGGAGAGTAATATCAGATACAGCTGAGAAATTTGGATTTATACCAATATCAAATCTTTCAGGACATTCAATTGAGAGATTCAAAGTACATGCAGGGGTTTCTATACCAAATGTATGGACGCCACTAGGTTCAAGTTTAAGAAAAGGAAATGTCTATGCTATTGAACCTTTTCTTACTGTAAAAGACGGTTCAGGACATGTAGTAGATGGAAAAACAAAAACCATCTATATGTTGACAAGAAGGAAAAAAATAGGAGATAAAAAAATTGACGAATTTATTAAAAAAATATGGGATACTAGAAATACACTACCTTTTTCTCCAAGATGGTTTTTAGATGATTATAAAAAAGAAGAAGTAGATATGATGTTAAACAAATTAGTGGCGAAAAAAATTGTAAGAGTATATCCAGATCTTCTAGAGGCAAATAATCAAACAGTTGCACAATTTGAACATACGATAACTCCAACAGAAAATGGAGCTATAATTTTGACAAAGATCTAGTTCTTTTTTGGCGCTTCGCCATAGATTAAAGAAATCATAATATTTTCATTACAATCCTTACATTTATCGAGAATCTTATGAACCAAGTCTCCGTCCTTAAATTCACGTTTAACAGGTTTTTTACATTTAACACATTCTTCAATTGTATAAACAGTGAGTTTTTTAGCTTTTTTATCTGGAGCTCCCATAATTGGCAAAGACATATCTATTGAATCACTCCTATTGTATTTCCAACGCCAACAATAATGACTTTATCATTAGGTTTTGTTCTTTCTTCAATAATTCTATTAATTATATCATGAACTGTATCAACACTTTCTGCAATCTCTTTAGTCATCAAAGAAATTGCTTCGACAAGTGATTGTTTAATGACTATTGCATAAACAGGTAGATTATTTTGAGTTGCTGCTTCTTCAATCTTGAATTTATCAACACCTATTCCACCTATGGCAGCTCCTATTCCTTCGGCTACTTCGCCTGTTTTTTCCCCTTCTAACTTTAGAGCAGCATCAATCATGATTAGAAGAGAGGGATTTTCTTTATTAATTAACTCTTGAACTGCGTTACCAGGTTGACCGACAGTTCCAGCAGGACCTTTTGCAGTAACGAGTATGGTTTTACGACCTGAAATATCTGATTCGGCATAAACAGTATCAACAGCTATATCATGTTTTTCATGTTCGAGCATTAATTTACCAACAATCATTGGACCTATTGCATCACCAATAGGTTGATTCTTTTTGAATGTAGCCATTGCTTTATTTAGTGCATCAGCTTGTAGCATAAGAAATGGAATAATCATTTGTAATTGTGCAAGAAGTAAGAAATTGTTTGTTTTTTTACCTACTAAATAGAAATGACGAACGATTTTGTAGACAAAGTTAAACGAAGTAGCAATCTCAATAACATTTTCAATAGAGTTTGCTTTAAGTTCATCGAGATCAGGAAAGAGTTGTTGTATTTCACTTTTCATCCTCATATCGCGACTAGTCATAATATGATCAAGTTTGTTTATGACACCGGCAGGATCTAAATCAACAGGCATTATAGTAAAGTATTCAAGAAATGAATCTAGACGTTTTATTGTTTCTTCTTTATTATCTATACCTTCAGTAATATGTGCAATTGTTTCTTCTCGTGATTTATCTTTCATTTCTTTTAGACGTCCAACAGTTTTTGACAAGTCGTTTGTGATAAGCCAAGTTTGTAATTTTTGTCCGTATAATACTAAAAGAGCTAGAGGAAGATAGATAATTGCAAGATTAATGATTGGATTACTTGTAATTTGTGTATTTCCTGCTCCAATTATAAATATTAAATCCATAAAATCAACTTAATTAAGACAAATATGTTAGAACTAGAAAATAAGCATTATTAGATAAAATAAAGTGCCGGCACCATTGCTTCCCGAGACCGTTGGGACCTCAGTAACACACTGGCGTCGACGGTCTTAACTTCTGGGTTCGGAATGGGACCAGGTGGAACCCCGTCGCTATGGCCGGCAACAATAGATTATAAAAATTACACATAGATTAACTTTTTCATTATTTACACAACAAAATCATATTAACGAAAGATAACTTATTAAATGCAGGTATAAAATTGGCAGATTATTCAGTGACTCCGTGGGAAGTTAAAGGAGAAGTAGATTATGATAGATTGGTTAGAGACTTTGGTACTTCGTATATTGAGCAATCACTGTTAGACAGAGTAGAAAAGCATGTAGGAAAGCCACATTTTATGTTAAAAAGAAAGGTATTTTTTAGTCATAGAGATTTTAATTGGATTTTAGATAAATATGAAAAAGGAGAGAAATTCTTCCTATACACAGGTAGAGGTCCTTCTGGAGACACACATTTAGGACATCTTTTACCTTGGATTTTTACTCAATACTTGCAAGAAAAATTTGATGTAGAATTATATTTTCAGATTACTGATGATGAAAAATATATGCACGACAGAACATTAACAAGAAAACAAGTATCAGATTTTTCATATGAAAATATATTAGACATAATTGCTTTAGGCTTTGATCCAGAAAAAACATTCATTTTTAAGAATACTGAATACATAAAAACTATGTATAAAATTTCAACTGATATTGCAAAACATATTACATTTTCAACTGCAAAAGGAATATTTGGTTTTCAAAATAGTTCCAACATAGGAATGATATTTTTTCCATCTTTACAAGCTGCAACATGTTTCTTACCATCAGAATTAAAAGGAAAGAATATTCCATGTTTGATTCCTGCAGCAATTGATCAAGATGATTATTGGAGAGGAATTGCTAGAGAAATTGCACCAAAACTAGGTTATTACAAACCAGCGCAAATACATTCAAAATTTTTACCTGCATTACAAAGAGGAGAAAAAATGAGTGCATCAAAACCAAATACTGCAATATTTACAACTGATGAACCTGAAGTAGCCGAAAAGAAGATAAAAAGTGCATTTACAGGAGGAAGAGATACAATTGAAGAACACAGAAAACATGGAGGAAATCCTGATATAGATAGTGCGTTTCAATATCTTTACATGATTTTGGAAGAAGATGATAAGAAAATATCGGAAATCGAGGAGGATTACAGAGCAGGAAATCTATTATCGGGAGAATTAAAACAAATTGCTGCAGAGAAAACCAAGGTATTTCTAAAAGAACATCAAAGAAAAAGAGAGTCGGCTAAGAAAACTTTCGATAAATTTATTTTGAGAGATTAAGTGGTAAGATTGGCAGATATGAATACAAACAATTTGCATTTGTTAGAAAGAAAATTATTACAAGTAATGTCGAATAAAAATGAGGCAGAACTAGAAGATTTAGTATATGAATCAGGGCTTACTGTTGATCAAATAAGAAGATCTGTAGAATGGCTTAAAGAAAAGAATCTTATTGAAGTAAAGATGACAGAAATTAAATTAATTTCATTAGGCAAGGAAGGCGAGAATACAAAACTAAATGGAATACCTGAAAAAAGACTAGTAAATAATTTGAAAGTAGGAGAAGAAGTAGAACTAGCAGAATTGCCTAAGAAAGTAGATTTGAATCAAGATGAGTTATCGGCAGCATTAGGATATGCAAGAGCTGAAAAGTGGATCACAATACTAAAAAAAGACAATAAAGTAATTGTAAAAAGAGAAGATAAAGAAGCAAAATCTAAGATTGAAGATTTATTGAATAAAATTTCAGGACAAGTAGAACTTTCCAAGTTTTCTGCACAAGAACAAGAGATTTTACGGTCACTTGTAAAAAGACCTGAATATATTTCGTATGAAATAGTAAAGAAAGCTCGTATCAAGATAACAAAAAATGGTTTAGATATTTCCAAGAATATTAAAGACGACAATTACATTGACGCACTAACTCCAAAGATGTTAGAATCAGGAGAATGGAGAAATGCTTCATTAAGACCATTAAATGTAGAATCGCCAGCTCCAACGATTTATTCAGGAAAGAAACATCCTGTAAGAATATTCATAGATGAAGTAAGGGAGATTTTTGTTTCGTTAGGTTTTCAAGAAGTCGAGGGGTCCATTGTGCAATCCTCATTTTGGAATTTTGATGCTTTGTTTACTCCTCAAGATCATCCTGCTAGAGAGATTCAAGATACATTTTACATTGAAAATGAAAAAGCATCATTGGATGTAGATGAACAGATATTGAAAAATGTTGAATCAGTACATAAAGATGGAGCAAATACAGGATCTAAAGGTTGGCGTTATCATTGGGATATAGAACAAGCTAGAAGAATGGTTATGAGAACACATACAACTTGTGTTTCAGTGCGAAATTTGGCAGATAATAAACCAGATGAAGCAAGAGTATTTTCAGTTGGAAGAGTATTTCGTAATGAGAAAGTGACTTTTAAGAATCTGGTTGAATTTCATCAAATAGAAGGAATAGTAGTTGGAAAAGATGTAACTCTAAGAGATTTAATGGGACTATTAACTAAATTTTATAAAAAATTAGGTTTTGAGAAGATAAAATTCTGGCCGTCGTTCTTTCCATATACAGAACCATCTCTACAATCAATGGTATATCATGAAGGTTTAGGAAGATGGATAGAACTTGGAGGAATGGGCATATTCAGACCTGAAGTTACAAGACCACTTGGAGTAAAGAATCCAGTATTAGCATGGGGAAGTGGATTAGAAAGATTGGTTATGCTTAGATATGGAATAGATGATGTGAGAAAATTATATGAAAATGATCTTGATTGGTTAAGAGGAATTCCATTATGCCCGTAGTTACAGTGTATTATGATAGAATGTTTTCAATGTTGAAAGGTAAAATTTCAAAAGAACAGTTAATTGAAAAGATTCCATATCTAGGTTTAGATATAGAAGAAGAAAATGAGGAATATATCAAAATAGAATATAATCCAAATCGTCCAGACTATTCAACGGATTATGGAATTGCAAGATCGTTAAATAGCTTCTTAGATTTTGAAACTGAATATTCAAAATACGATATTCATGAAAGTGAATTTGTTGTTAATGTTGATAAATCAACAGAACAAGTCAGACAGTACATCGTAGCGGCGGTAGTAAAAGATATAAAATTAGATGACGAAACAATCAGACAAATAATCACAATGCAAGAAGATTTGCATAATGGTATTGGAAGAAGAAGGAAAAAAGTTGCCATAGGAATTCATAATTTAGATGTTATAAAATCACCTTTGGAATATACTACAGTCGATGAGTCATTTTCATTTATTCCATTAAACAAAGATTCAGAGATGAATGTAAAAGAAATATTAAATTCAGAAATAGGAAATCAATATGCAAATATACTCTCAGGACATGATCGATATCCAATCATAAAGGACGGCAATAATCAAGTGTTGTCATTTCCGCCAATAATTAATGGAGATTTAACAAGATTAGATGCAAAAACAACTAATTTGTTTATTGATGTAACGGGAACAGATTTAGATGCAGTATCTAATGCATTGTCAGTATTATTTACAACGCTTAACGATGCAGGTGGAAAGGTACATTCAGTAAAAATTAACTTTGATAATCTTAAGATTAAAACTCCCGAAATTAAGGACGATACAATCGAAGTTGAAACTGAATATGCAAAGTCACTACTAGGACTAGAATTATCAGAAAAAGAAATAGTAGAATATTTACGTAGGTGTAGAATTTCAGGGAAAATATTAGGAAATAAAATAGTAATCAAAACAGAACCGTTTAGATTTGACCTAATTCATCCAGTTGATGTAATTGAAGAGATTGGGTTAGGATACGGAATACATAACCTAAAACCAACGCTTCCAGGATCAGATATGACAGGGGGATTTGATGAGAAACAGAGATTTTTAGATAAAGCAAGGGATGTATTGACAGGTCTTGGATTAATTGAGATAATGACTATAGGATTAATCAGTGAAGAAATGCTTGAAAAATCGGAAATGAGTACTAAGGAACTATTGAAAGTAGTAGATACAAAAAGTATTGAACATGAAGTTTTAAAGAATTCTAATATTCCTGCAATTCTGAAAACATTTTCGAAGAACATACACAAAAAATATCCGCAAAGAATTTTTGAGATTTCAAAGGTTTTCGGTAAGAAGAATAATGAAATATATGAAAATTATCAACTTACTGTAGGTTTAGCTCATGCTACAGTGAATTTTACAGAGGCTAGTTCTTATCTTAATGCATTTGGCAAACAATTATTTAATGTAGATTTATCTACGAAAGCTAGTGAAAATGAGTTATTTGTAAAAGGAAGAGTAGCAGAAATAATTGATGAAAAGGGAATAAAAATCGGGTTAATAGGTGAGATTAAGCCTCAAGTATTAGAAAATTTTGCATTAAGAACTCCAATATCATTATTCGATATAGATTTAGATCAGTTGATGAAAAGTTCTAGGAACGAATAGTAACCTTCATAGTAACTTTTTCTAGAGGATTATCCATACCATCTCTTTGAACATTTACAATTTTATCTGCGACATCCATTCCTTCGATGACTTCACCAAATACAGAATATTGTCCGTCCAAGAAATTTGAATCAGCTACTACAATAAAGAATTGAGAACCTGCAGAATTAGGATCCTGTGCTCTAGCCATCGATAATATACCACGTTTATGTGGCACATCACTAAACTCAGCATTTATAGTATATCCAGGACCTCCTTGACCATCATTGCTGCGATCTTCATCTTTAGAATTAGGATCTCCTCCTTGAATCATAAAACCAGGGATTACACGGTGAAAGGTAGTTCCATCATAAAATCCATCTTGAGCTAATTTAACAAAATTTTCAACATGTCCTGGAGCTACATCAGGTCGCAATTGAATCACTATATTACCAAAATTAGTGTCAATAACTGCAATTGGTCCAGAACCATTATTCATAGTATCTGATGAGCTAGAGTTATTATTAAATAAAAAGAATCCAATTCCAACTAGAACTACGATACCAGCTATTGCCAAAATTCTAATATCTATGTTCGCCATAATAACTAAAAAAATACAGGTTTCTTATTTATTTCTTTAAAAATAGATAAATCAGCAAAACAACGGATAATTGTGGTCATAAATACATTGTGACGGCCGATTATGAAGTTGTGTGACTAACACTTTGATGATTTTTTGGCCACCCAGCGATGTGACAGATCACATATAGCCCCGAGTTAAGAGGAGTGGTAAGTATGGGCATTAAGCCAAAACAATGACCTATTTCAGTCAGAGGCGGGGTATAATTAACATAATTTAATAAATGGTGTTAACTTTTAGGGAACTATAGTCAGAATAATGTAAAGAATGGGAAGGGAGATGTAATATTGAACCGGGAAGAATTAATTAAGGAATTAGAAATTAGATCTGAAAGCTATATAGTAAGATTTGATAAAGCACTAATCAAAGTATTTGATAATCATCAGTGGTCTAGTTTCCATGAGCCTTTACTTTATGCTACACATGGAGGTAAGAGAATCAGACCTTTGATTTTAATGCTTGCGGCAGAAGCAGTAGGTGTTCCATCTACAAAAACAGATTTAGCATCAGTGGCAGTAGAACTTTTACATACAGAATCAATCATACATGACGATATTATTGATGAACAAATAAAGAGACGAGACAGAGATTCATTTCACAAGAGATATGGAAATAATACATCAATTTTAACAGCAGATTTTGTTTTTGGTATAATTTTAGAGATTGCTTCTAGATATAATGATCCGCGAGTAGCAAAAGAGCTCTCGCTTGCTGCAATTAAGATGTGTGAAGGAGAACAAAGAGAACTTAGTATGAATTCAAGAGAAGTACCATGGGTAGAATATTTGACAGTTAACAGTGAAAAAACAGCAGCGTTATTTCAGACGTCGTCTAAATTAGGAGCAATTATAGGTGGAGGAAATGAAGAAGAGATAGATGGTCTAGCTGGATTTGGAGTAAATCTAGGAATTGCATATCAAATTCATGATGACATACTTGATTGGGAAACTGATAGGAAATTTTCAAATGACATGAAACTTAGTAGCGATATTCAAGAGAACAAACATGTAACATTGACAAAATTAAAAGAGATGGCTAATGTATATGCAGAAAACGCAAAAAACAGTTTAGATGTAATTAAAGATTCGGAACAAAAAGAATTTTTGCACGATTTAGCAGATTTCACTATCAGACGGGATTATTAGATAAGAAAGACAGTGTAATATCTTCTGAGATATTATACAAAATGTTTGGAAGTAAACCAGTAACTATGATTACAACAGAAGCAAACACAAGAATCGAAATAAAGAGGAATGGTTCTTTTATTGACTTGAGTGATGTTTCATCCATATACATTCTTTTTATTACTAGTAAATAATAAGCAACAGAAATTGCACTGTTAACAAGTCCTGCAAGAGCAAGCCAAGTATAACCTCCATCAACTGCCGCTGCAAATAATACTAACTTACTCCAAAATCCATTCAATGGTGGAATTCCGGCTAGACCCAATAATGATAATGCCAAACAAAATGAAGTTATTGGCATTACTTTAGAAAGTCCATTATAACTATCTAACGAACTGCTAGAAGTTTTTAATCTAACTAATGCAGCTGCCAAGAAAGCAGAAGCTTGTAAAATTGCATGGTTAAAAGAATGATATAATAAACCAAGTAATCCAAGATCAGAATAAGGTAATACAACTAAACCAATGAGAAGATATCCAGCTTGTGCAATACTAGAATAAGCAAGCATTCTTGTTATGGACTTTTGTGTAAGTGCAGCAAGGTTACCAACAGTCATAGTTACCAGAGCTACGATGGACAAAGCGAGTGCTAGATCAAAAGAAAATATTGGAAATATTACTGCAAATATTCTTATTGCGGCTGCAAAACCAGCCTTCTTGGTAGCAGCTGAAAGTAATGCGCTGATAGTTGTAGGAGAACCCTCGTAAGCATCTGGAATCCACATGTGAAATGGAACAATAGATAATTTCAAGCCAAGACCTGCAAGCATAGAGATAGTCGAGAATATGATGAACGGAAGCATATCTGCAGAAACTGTAGGAAGAGACTGAGATATAATATCAAGATTAGTAGAACCTGTAATTCCAAACATTAACGATATTCCGTAAAGAAGAATTCCTGAGGATAAGGCTCCAAGAATAAAGAATTTAACTGCAGCCTCATTGGAAAGTTTGTCTCGTTTATTATATCCAGCTAAAATGAATGTCGGAAGACTCATCAATTCCCATGCAACAAATATAACAAGTAAATCAACTGCAAAGGAAAGCATCGTCATACCAATTGCTGTGAATAATAATAATGAATAATAGATATTTTCATTTGAATTATCTTTCATATAATCAAACGAAGTTATGGTTACAAACAGTGTTACCAATATTACCATGAGACTGAAGAATGAACCAAGACTGTCGTTGCGAAGAAGATGAGGAACTGTAGATTCTTGAGGAGTAAGAGACAAGGTAGAACTAATTAATAGAACTAAAGAAATCAATAAAGAAAGTGTAGTAAGATATTGAACATATTTTAGGGATTTTTTGCCAAATATTATTCCATATAGTGGAGAAGTAACTGCAACAGAAGTTAGAACAATGAGTACTATGAGTGGAGTATCCAAACTATGCAGCACCTCCTGATACTAAAGCTGCGTAAAAAGTGGATATTGGATTTGCTACATCCAGAATGAGCCAAGGAGCAATAAGTGTAAGAACTAATGGAACAAGATACAATACAAGAGCTATAGTAGAGATATTACTCAAATCCCATTTTTTGGTGCCCGGTTTTAGGTCAGACATGACTACACGGCGTAACATCCATAAGAAATAACCAACAGTAATAGCAGGTACAGCAACAATTAATGCATAAATTGGATTGACTTGAATTGCACCAAGAATTACCATATATTCACTTATGAAACTACTAAAAATCGGAATACACATAGCTGCCATAGAACCTAATATTAGAAGAGTAGCTAACCTAGGACTGGTGAATTTGAGTCCTTTAATGACGGTAATGTTACGTGTGCCTGTAGCTTCATGTAGATATCCAGAGAGCATGAACATAATTCCTACTGCGGCAGCGTGAGCAAACATTTGGAATATTGAACCAGAGATTCCGAAAACAGTTCCAGTAAATGCACCAACCATAACAAATCCCATGTGATTTACACTAGTTAACGCAATCATTTTCTTGATATCAGTTTGAACGATTGCAACTATTGCACCATAAAACATAGTAATTATTCCAACAAGAATAAAGATCCAAGCATATTGAGCTGATGCTTCGGGAAGTAGACCAATGTTGAAACGTAGGAATCCGTAACCGCCCATTTTCAATAACAAACCTGCAAGGAATACACTAATTGGAGCAGGAGCTTCAACATGGGCATCTGGAAGCCAAGTATGGAACGGAACTACAGGAAGTTTAACGCCAAAACCAATGAAGAAAAGTACTGAAGAAATAACTTGAAGGCTTAATGGAATTTTTCCAGCTACTTCAGGAATGTTAAATGAATGAGGTGTAACATTGAAGTAAATGAGTATAAAGGCAAGAAGCATGAAAATACTTCCTACAAAAGTAAACAAGAAGAATTTCATTGCGGCATAACGTTTACGTGGGCCTCCCCATATTCCTATAAATAGAAACATAGGAATTAGTACCACATCCCAAAAAACATAGAATAGAATCATGTTTAATTGAGTAAAGACTCCCATGATAGAACCTTCAAAAATGAAAATCATAGAATAATAAAGGACCTTACGATCTTCAATTAAATCACGAGAACCGAATAAAACTAGCAAAGTCAAGATTGAAGTAATAAGAACAAGAGGTCCGCTAAGACCATCCATTCCAACTAGATAGTCAATACCGAAATTACCAAGAATTGTTACAGGGCCTTCAACAAAATTATATTCTCCACCACTGCCATTGGTTAGAATTAGTCCATAAGAATAGAAAGTAATTGCTAATTCAATTAAGGCTACTATAACAGCATAATGAATTATGTATTTCTGGGAGTTTTTGAATAATAATGGAATAGCCAAACCAGCAAGAATAGGCAGGGCAATTAGAACAGAAATAAGTGGAAAACTAGCATCTACCATCATAATCACCCGAGTAATATTATCAATGCGATAATTCCTATTGTAAAGACGAAGACATATTGTTCAGCAATACCTGTTTGAAGTTTTCTTATATTACGTGAAAGGAAAAGATTCAGGTTAGCAATTCGTGTAGCAGTGCCATCTACAACATAGCGATCAAACCTGCCTCCGTATTTTGAAGAAGTAATAGAATAATTAGGTACAACAGTGTTCAGTTTAGACAGAGTTCCTGTTTCTATATATTTGTCAGTGAATTTTGAGAGTCTTAATGAACCATTGATGAAAACAATGTAGTATAGAGAATTAATATACCAACGGTTCTCGAAGAAATTCTGTAATTTAGAAAGAATAGGAATACTTGTTATTACCTGGTTAGGAGACATTTTATTTCCTATATAGAAAAGATAACTAGATCCGCAGCCAATTATAACTGCAATAATTGAAGTAGATACAGCTATACGGTTAAGAGAGAATTCATGGTGGTGAATTTCCATATGAACTGAGTGTTCAAGATGATGAGCTAGAGAACCTTCAAGAAATCCTTCAACAGTTGGGCCAGTAAGACCTATACCAAGAGTGAGTATTGCAAGAATTACATAAGGAGCATACATGATAACAGGTGCCTCGTGAACATGTTTACCATCGGATTCCATTTTCTTGATATATTTACTTGGTTTTCCAAAGAAAATCATTCCAATCATTCTGAAGCTATAAAATGCAGTCATAACTGCAGTGATACTTGCAATAGCATAAAGGGAGATAAGTGTAAGAGAACTTTCTACGCCGAGAATAGAAGCCAATATAGCATCTTTACTCCAGAAACCACTTAGGAAAGGAATTCCTGCTAGAGATCCAGCTGCAATAGTCATTGCAACAAAAGTTATACGCATTTTAGTTCGAAGGCCGCCCATCTCAGTCATGTATTTAGTATGTGTGCCATGAATTATTGCACCTGCTGCCATGAACAGTGCAGCTTTGAATATTGCATGACTGGTTAGATGGAAGAATCCAGCAGTGTAAGCAAAGACAAAATCACTAGTTAATCCTGCAACACCAAATGCCAACATCATGTAACCAATTTGAGAAACAGTAGAGTAAGCAAGAACTTTCTTAAGTTCTTTAGAGACCATAGCTTGAGATGCAGCTAAGAATGCAGTAATTGCTCCTATCCAAGCAACAAATTCAAAGAATGGCATTATTGTAGCAACGTTTTCCACTGCTGTTACAAAGATAGGTCCAATACGGGCAATTAGAAATACTCCAGCTTTTACCATTGTTGCAGCATGGATTAAAGCAGAAACAGATGTGGGACCTGCCATAGCATCAGGTAACCATTCTTGTAAAGGAAATTGTGCCGACTTACCAATAGCTCCTCCAAATATGAATAAAGCTACAGGAATCAACAATCCTGACTGGGCTAAATCGACGGCCCAACCATGACTTTCAGATAATTTAACAAAATCAAAAGTTCCTGAAAAGAAGAATAAGGTTAAGATTCCGATAAGGAATGAAACATCGCCAACTCGTGTCATAAGAAAGGCTTTACTGCCTGCATGTGTAGGAGAGAATGCAAGAGGAATTCCCCAGGCTTTTTCTCCAACAGTACCAACATAATCTTTTTTCAGATCTTTATTCCAGAAACTGATTAAACCATATGAACACAAGCCTACTCCTTCCCAACCAAAGAATAATTGAAGGAAGTTATCGGAAAGAATAATGAGTTGCATACTTCCTATGAAAAAGACCATTAAGAACCAATATCGAGTCATGTTTTCCTCTCCTTTCATATATCCGAGACTGTAAATCATGATTGAAAACGATAACCAACCAACTATATTCGCCATGAGAATACTTAATGGGTCGGCTAAAACACCAGCAGTAATATCTAATGCGGCAATCCACATAACTTGATGGTGGAAGGATTCTCCTGCTATTGCAAGAGGTAGCATTAATGCACAAAGAATTGCAGAAACTAGAGTAGTAGATATTGCATAATAATCTCTTATTCTATTACCGAAACGTGCAACGACAGGCATTAATAATGCTCCAAGAATTGGAACAGCAAACACTAACCAAGGAATTAAATAATTAATTTCTTCGGCCATTATGTCATACCTCCGAAAGTAGATTGAAGTAACGGAATAAGATTATCAGTAATGACTGAAGGGAAGACACCAATTAGAAGAGTCAAAGCACAAAGGAATAATAATGGAATAGTCATTAACGGAGAAGGATCCTTTAGATTTTCAAAGTCTTTTGGAAGTGTTCCAAAGAATACTTTACGCATAGTAAGTAATGCATAACCTGCAGTTATTGGTGTACCAGCTAATGCTAGTGCTGCAATAATTAATTTTGATGTTGAGCCACTTTCTAAAGCACCTCCAAATGCACCTGCAAATATCATCCATTCAGATTGAAAACCATTAGTAGGTGGAACGCCAACGATTGCAAGGAATCCAATCATTGCAGCGATACCTGTTATAGGAAGCTTGCTGCCAAGACCACCTAATTTTCTAATACTACGAATACCACCAGTTTGCATTATAATAGAACCTGCAGCCATAAACAGAAGGGCTTTACCAGTACCGTGACTGACATAGTGGAATACTGAACCAGTTACACCAAGGTAATATAGAGAGCCCATACCAAAAATAATATATCCCATTTGACTAACACTGGAATAAGCTAAAAGTCGTTTCAAATCATCTTGTGCATAAGCCATAAGTCCTCCATAAATCATTGTTAGTAATCCCCACAAAGTGATAGCCATTACAATACTTTCATAAATTGATGGAAGAATAAACACAAAGATTCTAAGGAAAGCATATGCACCAATACCAATCATGGCAGGAGAAAGTAAAGCACTAATTGGAGTTGGTGATTCTGCATGAGCATATGGTAACCAAACATGAAGACCTGCAGCTGCAAGCTTCATAAGTAGACCAAAACTAATTGCAATTGCAACCCAAATTCGTATTGAATTAGGTAATCCACTTTCTGCGATTTCTACAAAATTAAAACTGCCTCCAAAATATCCAACAGTTAGAATTCCTGCAAGTAAAGAAACGGCACCAACATGTGTCCATAAGAAATACATAACAGAAATTTTTGCACGTTCTCCATAACCAAATTCAGAGATTAAGAAGAATGATGGAATCAACATTAATTCAAAGAATATATAAAATTGAATTAAGTTAGTAGCAAGTACGGTACCCAACATTCCAGCAGCATAGATAACATACAGACTGTAATACAAAGCCATTTTTCTGTTCATAGCATCGACAGAGAATTTCTTTTTATTTTCATGAAATTCTTCATGAACTCGATGTTCCATATACGGCATAGAGTAAACTGCTAAAGTTGTTGACAGAATCATTATAATCGCAGCAAATGGGAAACTTAGTCCGTCAAGATGAAGTCCAAATTCACCAACTGGATTCCAAGAATATGTTTCGAGACGGTTATTTGTGAATAATGATCCGTCACTATCTATTCCTGAATAAAGCACTAAACCAGTACTATAAAGCATGATTACGAAGGCAAGCCAACCAACGTTCTTTCCCATTTTCAGGCCAACGAAATAAACTACTGGAGCGAGGATTATCGGCAAGAAAACAGATTGTAGTAAAAGCAAGCTCAAATCAACCTCTTAATCTCTTTAATTCTAGAACGTCAATGTCATTGTTTAGCCTGAAAGCCTGAACTATAATAGCAAGACCAACTGCAGCTTCAGTAGCAGCTAAGGCAATAGCAAATAGAGAAAAGGTTTGGCCAGTTATTAATGGAGTATCATAATATCGAGCAAAAGCGACAAAATTGATAATAGCGGCATTAATGATAATTTCAACCGCGAAAAGTAATCGTATAGCATTTCTTTTTGCAATAAGACCATAAACACCTACACATAGCAAAGCCAATGATACAATAAAGTAATTGATAAGAGGTTCCAAAAGATCACCGATTCTCAAATTTAGCCATAGTAAGGGCACCGACAATAGATACAGCAAGAGCTAATCCAGTAAGTTGTAATATAATCGAATATTCATTGATTAATTGTGAACCTATTTCAGTGAAATTAAAAAGTGCAGAAGGATCAGGGTATTGACTAGTTAAACTAGTTGATAGAGAGAAATAACCCATAGTAGAAAATAGTAAAACTGCAGCAATTATTCCAAGAGTTCTTTCATTTCCTCCTTTTATACTAATCCATTTTTCTCTTCGAACTAACATGATAACGAAAACAATTAAGATTGCGATTGAACCAACATAAACTAGAACTTGAAAAATTGCAATGAAAATCGAATCAAGTAAAATAAAAAGTGCGGCAGCGCCAAGAAAAGAAATTGATAGAGCGACAGCGCCATAAACAAGTTCTCGGGCTTCAAGTGCCAATATAGCAAATCCAACAGTAAGTAATGATACTGAAATGAAAACAATATCAGTCATGATGAGCTCCTCCATCGTCAGGGATTAATTTTACATTTCCTTTCCTTTCAGGAAATACTGCTAATTGAAATGGTGTGTGAACGAGTTTTCTTTTGTCGGTAGCAGATAATTCGTATTCAGGAGTCATAAACAAGCAGTCAAATGGACAAGCGTCAACACAAAATCCACAGAATACGCATCTTCCATAATCTATCTGTGGCATAATATTCTTGGTGTTTGTAGGCCAACTGCCTTCAACTTGTACCATATCAATACAATCGGCAATATTTTCACATGCAATAGCACAGAGAGAACACCCTGTACACTTGTCAGTATAAAGAATGTGTCTGCCTTTGAATCCAGCACTTCCTGTATTGGATTTTGCATCAAAAGTATATCCTGATTCAATATCCAGCTTTTGTTCAGGATATCTTAATGTCATACGCCGTTTGAATATGTTTCTAATCCCTACAGCAAATGCGCCCAATATGCCGGTAATAAGTTTAATGTTCATTAGATTACTCCTAGTGATGATTCAATTACTGCTATAAACAGATTAATAAATGATAATGCAATCAACCAAGCCCATCCAATTCTGATTAATTGATCAAGACGTAAACGAGGAAGAACTGCTCGTGGGAGAATAATCATTGTAATTACGAAAAACAATTTTGTCAGTAACCAGACAATTGGTGGAAGGAAAGCAGGTCCATTCCAACCGCCTAAGAATAATAGTGTAAACAACAAAGCAAGTACATAGAATTTGATATAAACACCAAGTTGTAGTAAACCAAAGTGCATTCCAGTGTATTCTGTTAGCCATCCAGAAACGATTTCAGTTTCTGCCTCTGGGAGGTCAAAGGGTATTCTCTCTAATTCTGAGAGAATTGTGATATAAAATATAATAGCTGCAAGGAATTGCGGGAAGATGAACCATACATCTTTTTGTGCTTCAACAATTTTCATTAAATCGAAAGAACCAGTCAAGACTACAACACCAAGTATTGAAATAAGCATAGGAATTTCATAAGCAGCAAGTTGATGCAGTGCTCTTAACCCTCCAATAAATGCAAATTTATTACTACTAGCCCAAGCAGCAATAAGAACTACCAAGGGACTGAAGCCAATTATGGCAAATGGTATTAGTAGACTAAAATCGGAACGTGCAATATAAGAAGTTGGAGACAAAGGAATAACTGCTAACAGTGATGCTCCGAGTCCCAAACTTATAATCGGAGCTGCCCAAAAAAATGTTTTATCGGCTTTTTCTGGAACTACTAGTTCTTTACCAAGTAATTTGAACAAATCAGCAATAGGTTGTAGAAATCCTTCAAATCGTCCAGCATAAAGCGGACCTACACGAAGTTGTGCTTTAGCCATAAGCTTACGTTCGTAAAGTATTGTAAGTGTTGCAACTAAAGCAGCAAAAGTAAATCCAGGAAAAGCAGCTACTTTGAAGAAAGTAGAAGAAGGTCCTACTCCATATCTATCAGCTAGTTTGATAGCTTTTAATGGATCTATTGTTGCAGTTAGAATTTCGTTGGCAAATGTTACATCAATTCCTAAAATTGGAATAAGTAAGAACAATACTGGAAATATAATTAGAGGAGATATTAGAAGGAACCAAAATAATATAGTAAGAATACGTTTAACAAACTCTTCAAATGTTTCCAATTATTTCACCTATCTGCTTCCACAGGCCAGTAATCAAGACTCCAATAGATAGCAGGCATATCTGCTAATCTTGAACCGACCAATAAATGAGTCATGCCAATTATATTGCGAAATGAAGGAACACTAATCTTTACTCTGTATGGATTTTTTTCTCCATCACTAACGATATGATAAAACATTGTTCCTCGTGCAGCTTCTGTACGGACAAATGCTTCACCAGGTTCGCCGCGCATAACTCCGCCAATAACTTGTTTGATTGGACCAGGTTCCATAAGATCAAGCACTTGTTTCATAATGTTCATACTTTGTTGCATTTCTTCTAGTCGGACAATACATCTTGCATATGAATCTCCTTCTTTACGTGTTGGTATTTCAAAATCAACATTATCATAAAGGCAATAGGGTTCGTCCTTTCGAGTATCAGAATCTATTCCACAAGCACGGAGATTAGAACCAGTTATTCCTAATCCAATTGCATCTTTCTTAGTCATAATTCCAATACCTTCAGTTCTTGCAGTCATAAGTGGATTATTAAAAAATATTTTTTTGTATTCTTCAATGCGTTTTTCAAAATAGTCAAATGTCTTCAATGCTCGTTCTGTAAAATTAGTTGGCATGTCATTTCTTACTCCACCAGGAACTACATATGAAAAAGTTACACGAGTTCCACCAATTGATTCAGCTAAGTCAATAAATAGTTCTCTGTCACCCATAGGCCACATAAACATTGTAGAGTGGCCAAGAAATATACCATAAATACCAAGCCAATACAGATGAGAGATAATTCGGTTTAATTCGGCCATAATCATTCGTATATATTTAGCGCGATCGGGGGCTTCGACGTCAATGATTTTTTCTGCAGCTAAAACATATGGAAGTGTTACTCCAGTAGCGTCAATTATAACTGGACGTTCAAGATGTGGAATATTTTGAATGTAATCACGATATTCGGCCATTTTTTCAGCGCCTCGATGAACATAACCAGGATCAGGTTTAGCTCCTACAATATAATCGCCGTCAACGGTAACAAGTATACGAAAGTGTCCAGAACCAGGATGTTGTGGTCCTACATGGAGAACTAATTGATCTCCGCCTTTATCTTCTATATTCATAGCTGCGTTTTGCATATCATCCTCTTCCTGGTAGAACATAGTCCTTTCTTAATGGAGGAATGTCATCCCAGTCTTCTGGAAGAAGTAATCTTTCCATTCTAGGATGTCCAATAAATGTTATTCCAAAATTTTCATACGTTTCTTGTTCATGAAATTCTGCACTAGGAAATATGTCAATTAAAGTTTCGATTTCAGGATTGTCTTTGGAGATTTCAGTCATAATAGAAAACATGATACTACGTAATTTTTTCTTTGATACGCAAATAATATGATATTCTATACGGAAGACATTATTATCCGGATAATCAGTTCCACCTTGAGAAATAACTTGTTCAAAACCCAATTCTTTAACAGAAGATGCAAGAGATTTTAGATTGTCTTGACTAGTAGAAATTTTAATTCTATTATGTTTTACGTATTCAGTTTTTATTTTAGTCTTGAATTTATCAGTTAAACTTTTGACAAGCTGATTTTCAGTATCTAGATTAGAAGGCATTGAGTTTGTATATTACACCTTGGATTTCCTTATCTTGTTTTGCAGTTCGATAATTCCTTGAATAAGAGTTTCTGGTCTAGGAGGACATCCTGGAATGTAAACATCCACAGGTACAATTTTGTCAACTCCTTGGAGGACGTTATACGAGTCCATGTATAAACCACCAGAAATTGCACATGCTCCCATTGCAATTAC
>DAHJ01000033.1:0-2345 GCA_002495905.1 Thaumarchaeota archaeon UBA223 | reverse complement strand
ATTACCCATTTAGGTTCTGGCATTTGTTCATAAACCCATTTCATCCTAGGTGCCATTTTCCGAGTTACTGTGCCTTGAACAACTAAGACATCGCATTGTCTTAGAGATCCAAAAGCTTCTAACATTCCAAATCGTTCAACGTCGTGTCGTGGACCAGATGCTGCTCCAAATTCAATACTGCAACAAGCGGTTTCTAAATGAACAGGCCATAAAGAGTATAACCTGCCCCAATTAACAAGAAATCTAAGTGGTTCGCGAACATTTTTTTCTATAGTATTATCAAGAATATCACTAGCTCTGCCAACAAGAAGATTTAAAGTAGGATCGTTTACCAATTTTCTCGTCTTCCTGCTAAGTGTAATGCATAAACCATTGGACAAAGTATGACTGCAAGGAAAGGTAATAAACTAACTAAACTTTGAATTCCGATACTTGTAAATGAAAGTCCCCAAGCAAACAAGAACATTACAGTAACATCAAAAATAACAAACATAATCAAATAGGAATAATATTGCATAATCAAGTGAATACGAGATTCTCCGGTAGGAGGTTGACCTGCTTCAAATGTCTGCAATTTAATAGGATTACGTCGTTTAGGAGCAAATAAAGAAGGAATAATTAGAGTGGGTAGTGAAAATACAACTCCTGCAAGAGTCATTACCAAAATCATTCCAAACTCAGGTGAAACCATATCAGAATACACGGGATAAATCAGTTTAAATTTATTTAAAGTTTGAGTCGAACCAGAATTATTGGAAAGCATATGTTAAGTTTGCTGTAAAGTTTGAAAAAGGGTTTAATGTTTAAGAATTTTTAATCGGAAATTATCCGGATTAACTTGCTCTCCAAGTATGTTCACATTTGGAACATCGGAAGAACTGAGTAGATGCTTCTTCCAAGCTACTTGTTTGTTTTTCCCAGAAATATGCTGAATCATGAGCGCATTTAGGACAACTAGCTTTAGTAGTAGGCATAGATTGAAGTTTTTGGGCTTTATGATCCACAACTTTGATGTTTTTGGTATCATCAATTTTGGTTTCTTTGACTGTAACACGCCTGGATTTTTCCTGGTAGCCACAGGCAGAACAAACTATAATGGATTTTTGACGAGATTTGGAACTAGATTCATCAATAATTTTCTTAGGTCTCATTTTTGCATTACATTCAGGACAAAATTTCATTTACATAAAACACCAAAATATTGAGTATTATTTAATAAATAGTTATATAAAATTTTCTGTTAGAAGTGGATATAGAGATAATTTTGAGAGTTCTTCTATACGCTTAATACCTCCATTTGAAGCAGCGGATAGGTTACGTCTATATTTCAACTCAATAATAGAAGTTCGATGAAATGTGGCAAGTATTTTACTTGTAAGGCGTCTTCCTTCTGCATCATAGTCGAATAATACGATAAGTTTTTTGTACGATTTAGTTTTACGTTCAATCTTTGATATATTATTATTGCAGTATTCAATTGTTTTTCCAATAAAACCAAGTGAAGATAATGCTTGTGTGTCTTTTTTACCTTCTACAAGAATAATAGATCCATTTTCATATTCAAGATTTAGTAGTTGTATGAAATTAATAAGGAATTTATTGAATTCAATATCCTTTTGAAGAATATTCATCAGTATAATATTTGTAAGATTTGTATATTAACTAATTAGATTAAGAACGTATTGATTTAATGAATTCAATAATTGGAATAAAAAGTACCGGGACTAGAGTTCCAATTGCTATTCCAACAAACATATGATTTAATGTTGGATCGACAAATGCACCAAATCCGTTAGAAACAACATGTGAGAGTCCAGCTCCCATAAGTCCGCCAACTAATCCTTTAGAATTCTTTCTGAGAAAATCTCTAAGTTTTCTAGCAGTTTTATAATCATGAGTCAAACGATGAAGTCTATATTCAATAGTGACACCGAAATATGTGCCAATTATCAATAAGAAATTATCGAAGAAACCGAAAATAAATCCATCTAGAAATACCATAATTGGTATAATAATTTCCAGCTATATAATTGCTGTTAATTAACACTGTTAATTAACAATCATTATTTACGGAATTTTTCAATTATAGGAATTAGAAATAGAGGTATAATTGTTCCTATAAGTATTCCAACAAACATTTCATTCATGTTAGGATCGATAAGTGCGCCCATACCATCTGAAATTGCGTTAGCTAAACCTGCGCCAACAACTCCACCAAGAACGCCACTTGCTTTATCATCAATGTATTTTTCAATATTGATTCCTGTGTAAGCTCCAAGTATTAGAATAAAATTATCGAAGAAACCGAAAATAAATCCTTGAGGAAGAAAATCAATAAATGAGCT
>DAHJ01000016.1 GCA_002495905.1 Thaumarchaeota archaeon UBA223 | reverse complement strand
GCAAAAAACATAAATAAAATATTAAATATCTCAAATCCTTATAACAATCAAAAAATTGAAAAATTATCAAAATTGATATCAGATCAAATAGATATTAAGCAATTAATATCTACATGATTATCTATGGATAATGCATTAACCCAAAATCTAAATGAAAACCAATTAGATGCTGTCATGCATAAAGATGGTCCTGCATTAATAATCGCAGGCCCCGGAAGTGGGAAAACCAGGGTTATTACTTCTAGAATTGCATGGCTTATAAATAATGAAAACATTCCAATCCAAGAAATTGCAGCTCTGACATTCACTAATAAAGCAGCCAATGAAATGAAAAACAGAATATTTCATATGCTTAACATACCCCCAATCAAATTTTTACCAAATATTGGAACTTTTCATTCTTTTTGCGCATATTTAATCAGGGAAAATCATAATATTTTAAATTTAGATAAAAATTTTGCTATTTATGATTCTTATGACCAAACAGCAGTAATTAAAAGAACTTTAGATGAATTAAATCTTGATACTAAACTTTATAAACCACGAGTAGTATTAAGCATAATTTCAGGTGCAAAAAGTAAAATACAAAATCCTGAAACTTATCAAAAAAATATTTCAACAGCATATGCAAAAAACATATATGAAATATATAAAATTTATCAACAAAAACTCATCCAATCAAATGCTTTAGATTTTGATGATTTATTAATGAAAACTTTTGAAATGTTAAATTCAAATCAAGAAATATCTAATATATATCAATCAAAATACAAGTATCTGCTTATCGATGAATTCCAAGATACAAATTTAATACAATATAGCATCGCAAAATTAATTGCTAATAAAACAAATAATATTTTTGTAGTCGGAGATCCAGATCAATCGATTTACTCATGGAGAAACGCAGATATAACAAACATTTTAAATTTCAAATCTGATTACAATAAATCCAAAATAATTTACTTAAATAAAAATTACAGATCTTCACAAAATATAATTGACGCGTCACAGTCAGTAATATCTGAAAATGCAACAAATTATAGTCGCCAAATAACATCAGTAAATGAAAAAGGAAATCTTATAATTTCAATAGAGTCTTATGATGAAAACGAAGAAGCAGAAATTATTTCAAGAGAAATAAACAGTATAATAAGTTCTGACAAAATTCAATTAAAAGACATTGCAATTATGTACAGAACAAATGCACAATCCAGAGCATTTGAGCATTATTTATCATCTTTGCAAATTCCATATCAACTGGTGGGCGGAACAAGATTTTATCAAAGACAAGAAATAAAAGACATAATTGCTTATTTAAGATTAAATTTAAATTTACATGATGATACAAGTCTTTTAAGAATCATAAATATTCCTACAAGAGGAATAGGGAAATCAACTATAGATAAAATTATTCTCTATGCAAATCAATCGAATATATCAGTCTTTGATGCAGCTACCATTTTATCTAATATAAATGAAGATGTTGAAATTTCAAAAATATTATCAAGTGGCCCAAAAAAAAATGTAAAAAGTTTTTTAAATTTAATTACAGATATAAACAATAAATCCAAGACATTTAGTGTAGAAGAAATAATAACTTACATCATCAATAAAACAAATTACAAAAATTACTTGCTAGGATCATTAACTAATCCAGAAGAAAGATTAGAAAATATTGAGGAACTTGTAAGTTCAATTAATAATTTTGAAAGTGAGAATGAAGAAGATAAAATAAATTTATTTCTAGAGTCAGTTAGTTTAATCAATGATGTTGATCACCTTAATGATGAACAAGATAAGCTTACATTAATTACTCTTCATCAATCAAAAGGATTAGAATTTGATTCTGTATTTTTAACTGGTCTTGAAGATGGAACTCTTCCTCATGTACTTTCATTTGAAAGTGATAGTGAAATGGAAGAAGAAAGGAGGCTTATGTATGTAGGTATAACAAGAGCCAAAAGAAGATTATATCTTTCAAGAGTATTTAAAAGAGGAGGCTGGGGGAAATCTGAAGTAAAAGAACCATCTAGATTTCTTTTTGATATCCCAAATGAATTAATTGTCGGACATCAAGTAAATATAAATAAAGAAATCAAAAAACACATTATTAAAAAGAAAGAATCTAAAATTGAAAATAATTTACCGTCATTAACAGCAGGTGATAAAGTAAAACACCCTCACTTTGGAAATGGTATCATAATACAAATTGAAGATTCAAAAGATGATTTTGAATTAACAATAGCTTTTGATGAAAACAAAGGTATCAAAAAATTTCTATATACAATGAGCGGAATTGTTAAGTTATAATATAAAAAAAATTAAAACATAATTAAGAGGAAAAATATGACTAGTGAAAATATACCACAAGATCTTATAAATGCTATAGGAATAGAATCTAGTCCATTAGAAAATGATATTGAAAAAGGTGCTATCAGAAGATTTGCAGAAGCAATTGAAGATTCAAACCCTATTTATACTGATGAAAGCTATGCAAAAAAATTAAATTACAGAAGTGTAGTAGCACCACCAACATTTTTAAGATCAGTACTCACTAACCCTTTGCCTGACAATATAAAATCACCCTACTCAGCAGTAGTTGATGGCGGAAGCGTTTGGGAATATTTCGAACCAGTATGTGCAGGAGATATTATTACCACAAAAACCAAATTGCAAGATGTATTTGATCGTGATGGAAGACTTGGAAATATGATATTCATCATAAGAGTTACAAGCTACACAAATCAGAATTCCGAATTAGTAGCAACTCAGACAACAACATCAATAACATATGAACCGAAGGAGAATTAAATGAATCAAAATTTATATTTGGAAGATATTTCTAATGGAATGGAAATACCCACAGTTAAAAAAGATCCTACAACACAACAATTAGTAAAATATGCTGGAGCATCTGGCGATTTTTACCAAATCCATTATGATATGGATTATGCCAAAAACAATGGACTCCCAGGTGTAATACTCCACGGTGCTCTAAAAAATGCTTTTCTTGCACAATTATTAACTGATTGGATAGGACCTTTAGGTAAATTAAACAAACTTGAAGTACAGTACAGAGGAATGGATTTGCCAGGTGTACCAGTATATGCAAAAGGAAATGTTAAAGAAATATCTTCGGATGGTACAATTAACTGCGAGATTTGGCTAGAAAAAGAAGATGGAGAAAAAACAACTGTAGGTAAAGCTATAATCACTCTTCCATCAAAAAATTAAATAATAAACTATACAGATTAAAAAAGGAAATATAATGCAAGCAATATATAAGATCGAAGGAATGACATGCCAAGGATGTGCAGATAACATCCAAAATGGCCTGAACAATCAATCTTTTGTATCTAAAGCAAATGTATCATTAGAGGAATCCAAATTAACTATTGAAGCTGATTCTGACATAGATATTAATTCTTTAAATTCAATTGTAGGCACTCTTGGAAACTATAAACTCCGACCAAATAAAACAAATATATTTTCTGAAGTGATAAATTATTTCACATCTAAAAAGCCCATAGTGATAGCTCTATCAATTGTAATATTAAGTTCTCTGGCAATGCAGACATCTGATGAAACATTTAATTTGAATAAATGGTTTATGTCATATATGGGAATATTCTTCATCATATTTTCATTTTTAAAACTTTTAAATGTTAGCGGGTTTAGTATGACATTCAAAAGATATGATCTGATATCAAAAATAATACCTGGATATGCAAATTCATACCCTTTTATTGAATTAGCATTAGGAATCATATTTTTAACACAAACTGAATCAATTCTGATATATGCTAATGTATTAACACTGATTTTTATGATCTCACAAACAATAGGGATTATCAGATCTTTAAGTAAATCCGAACAAATTCAATGTGCATGTATGGGCTCTGCTGTGGATGTTCCTTTATCTTCATTAACTGTAGTTGAAAATATAATAATGATTGCTATGGCAACTTATATGATCATACAATTTATATAGTGCAGTACTATGATTAATTTCGAACCATCAATGCCGGTAATGCTACTACCTGCAATCACGTTTTTAATGATATCTTTTGGAACTAGATTTACCGTTATATCAAATCTTATAAGAAAAATTCATGATGAATCTTCAGAAAAAAAAATAACGAAAACAGAAGATTACAGAAATAGAATAAACAGTGAAATTTCAGCATTAAATACAAGGCTGTTACTCACACAAATATTACAGGTCACTGCAGGTTTGAGTTTTTTATTTAGTGTTATTTCTGTTTTATTAATTTTATTAAATATCGAAAATTTAAGCCTTACTTTCTTTATAAGCGGACTGATCGCATTAGTTATTTCTATAATTTTATTTATTATTGAAATAACAATTTCATCTAAATCTCTAAGAGTACATATTAGTGATGTGGAAAACGAGGATAATTAAGAATTACTTTTTACAACTTTAATAAATTCCTTCACATTCTCTTTAGACACAGGATTATTTGTCATATTATTTTCTTTCAATGAAGTTCCTACAATTACACCGTCACAATATTTGAGATAATTATTTACATTATCTTTATTTATACCGCTACCAACTAAAATAGGTTTGTCAATCTCATCTTTTAAATTAATCAAATCATCCACTGAAGCTTCTTCACCTGTAATATCTCCAGTTATTATTATTCCATCTGCCATATTTCTCTCTATTGTAGCTTTAGCAGTTAATCTTAAATCTTGATTCCCCAAAGGGACTGCATGTTTAACTAAAACATCTGCATAAACTTTAACATCAGAATTCAATTTTTTTCGTAATTCCATTAATGGCCTGGCATCCCCTTGTACAATTCCTTCCTCTGCAATCATAGCGCCTGTTAAAACATTTACACGAATAAATGAAGCTCCTGTAACATGAGCTATGCTCATTCCAGACAACGCATCATTTCTCATTACCTGTATACCAAAATCGAAATCAAATTCTTGTTCAAGTTTTGTAACAATTTTTGTAAATGATGAAATTGTAATTGGAGAAGAAGGTGTTTTAGGAAAAGGAATATCGCCATAATTTTCTATGTTAACCTTAGTTAATCCTCCTTCAAGTAAATTTTCCAGATCACTTTTAGCTCTATCTAATACATCATCCATGCTTCCAGAATAATTAGGACTTCCTGGCAATGGCAATAAATGTAACATTCCGATAATTATTTTTTTCATATTACGTTCCTGATTTAACTTGTAAGGCATTAAATTCTTTTATTGTGGGCATAGAATCTGTTGCTCCTGATTTTTGTACAGCTATAGATCCACTTAAAACTCCATATATAATCAATTTTTCAAATTCTAATTCTTCTGAAATTCCTAATGATAAGCCACCACTAAATGCATCTCCTGCAGCAACTGAATCTATAACTTTTATACCATCTGGAATATCAATAAAATATGATTCTTTGCCGTTATACCCAAATGCTCCCTGTTCTGCCATTGTTATTATCACATTTTTAACACCTTTATCTAAAAATATTTTTGATGCCTCCAAAGCCTGTTTATCATTAAGTACATCATCAAGTCCAGATAATGTCTGAGCTTCAGTTTGATTAGGTATTAAATAATCTATATATTTATATGCTTCATCAGGCAGTTCATTGGCAGGTGCAGGATCCCAAATAACTAATTTATTAGCGTTTTTAGCAATTTTAGCTGCACTTAAAGATATATTAATGGGAATTTCTGATTGAAGAACAAGTAAATCAAATTCTGAAATTTTACTTTTCAAATAATTTAGTTCATCATCACCACATAAATAATTGGCACCAGGAGTCTGAATAATAGAATTTTCACCATTCTCATCTAATATTATTGTAGCAATACCTGTATGTTTTTTTTTATCTTTTGTAATCCCGTCAGTATTAATTTTTTCATCATTTAAATTAGATATTAGTTGATCAGCAAAGGTATCATTCCCTACTCTGCCAATCATTGAAGTATTTAATCCTAATCTGCCGCATGCCACAGCCTGATTAGCTCCTTTACCACCAGGAGTTACAACAAAATCATTCCCAACAATGGTCTCTCCTGCTTTCGGCATCGATTTAACAGTTGATATAAAATCAATATTTATACCTCCTATGACACAAACACTGAACTTATAAGATGGAGTAATCATTAGATTCCTCTAATATAAGTTTGTTCATTGGTATATTTCCATCTTCAGTTATTTCAGTTACAACTTCGATTCTTGAGCCCTGAGATTCAATATTATGCAAATCTAATTTTATGGCAAGAGTCATACCTGGTTGAATTTCAAAATCTAGAGAGGAATTTAAATCTGGGTCTTCAACCACATCCAATCCTACACCATGCCCCACACCTCTTCTTCCAGAAACATACGGTGTGAAATTATCTGAATATCCAAGCGGTTCTAATCGTTCCAGCATATATTCATACACTGTAAGAGAAGACGTACCAGGTTTAATTAAAGGTACAATTTCTTTTATTATATTATGACAAGAAACAACTGATTTTTTCTTTGCATCGCTAGACCCAGGCATTAAAATTGTAAAACCAGAATCATTACAGTAATGCTCATATGAAGGATTAAAATCAATCATAACAAAATCACCTTCTTGGATTTTTCTCTGAGACGGTCTCCAAGCTGGATAATTTGTATTGGGGCCACTCATAATAACTGTTGCTGAACCGATATCAGCTCCCATTTTACGGCCCAAATATTCTGCTTCTGCTGCCACTTCAACTTCTGTCATTCCCACTTTGCATTTATTTACAATTTTTGAAAGTACATAATCATTAATACTTGCAGCTTTCCGCATTAATTCTATCTCTGCAGGAGATTTAATAGCTCTAATCTCAGATAACATTTCTCCACAAGAAACAAATTTAGCCTCAGGCAAATTATTCTTAATACTATTAAATGTTTTAACTGGTAATAAATTATCACCTATAATTCCAATTTTGGGATTTTTACTCTTAATAGGTTTGAAAATAGAATCAAGATGTTGATCTATTTCGTGGATAGGGCGAACATCATCTATCCATATTGTTTCTTTTGCAGCGAAAGAATTTAATCTACCGATCATCACTACAGGGTCTGCATCTTCTACAACAAAAATAACCTGAGGTGATTCTTCAATAACGTTTATGGGCTTATAATCTGTAAAATATGTAGTATTGCCTGATCTGTATTCATCAGAATATATAATCAATGCATTGAAATTCTCTTCATGCATCTTATCTCTAATCTTAGCCAATCTTTCAGCAAGTTCTAATTTGTTTATAGCCATTTATTGCAAAATTATCCAAATAATATTAAAATTATCCTTCAATGATATCTCTAAATTATTTATTTATAAAGAGTGAAAAATGAAAGAAGCTGTCGTTGTTGTAGATATGGTTTATGATTTTGTATATGGGATACTTCAAACCGATCGTGCACAAAAAATAATTCCTCCAATTCAATCATTAATTAAAGCTGCAAGAGAATCTGGAAATGAGGTGGTTTATGTAGGTGATGCTCATTTACCTACAGATCCAGAACTTGAAGTATTTGGAGAGCATGCTATGAAAGGAACTCCAGAAGCAGAAACAATTAAAGAACTACAACCCCAGGAAGGTGACCATGTTCTGGAAAAAAGAACTTATTCCGCTTTCTTTGAAACAGGACTTGATCTTCTATTAAGAAGACTAAATGTTGATTCCATTGTTATAACTGGCCTTCACACCCATATCTGCTGTCGTCACACTGCAGCAGATGCTTTTCATAAAGGTTACGGGTTAACAATCGCTTCAGATTGTGTTGAAGCTTTAACTGATGAGGATCACAACTCTGGATTAGAGTACATTAAAACTATTTATAATGCTAAATCATTGACCTCTGGAGAAATCATAGAATCATGGGCTACAGGAAGTAAAGTTAAAATTTAATATACATCCAAATTATATTTTTTTAAATTTTTGTACCCTCGCAGCAGGAGCTAATTCAGCTACGTATATACTGCCTTCTGAATCAACACAAATCCCGTGCCCTGATATAACAGTTCCCTTACCAGGGCCTCTATCACCATGCCATCTTGTGATAAGTTCCCCGTCAGCGGTCCAAATACTTACTCCACCTGACTCGGTTTGTTCACAAACATAAAATATATCATCTTTAATCCATAAATCTCCTGGCATGAGTAAGTCATTCCATTCTTCAAGGTAATTCCCTTCATCATCAAAAATCTGAATTCTATTATTTTCTCTATCGCACACAAAAAGTCTATCATTAGAATCAAATTCGAGATTATGCACAATTGCAAACTGACTTTCTTTATCTCCAAATGTTCCCCATGATTTTATAAGTTCACCATTTGAATCAAATTTATGCACTCTCTTGTTTCCATATCCATCTGAAATAAAAATATCGCCCTTGGAAGAAATAGTTAAACCAGTAGGCATGTTAAAAGGGTTTCCATTATAAGTTTCTGATGGCTGTAATTTATTTCCGATTGTTCTTATAAGAGTTCCATCAGGATTATGTTCAGTGGCAATGTGAAACCATGAATCAACAAGCCAAATAGTATCATCTTTAGTTATATAAATTCCGTGCTCATTATTTGAAAAAGTTCCTTCTCCCCAGGATGATATAAAGTTGCCATCTTTATCCCATATAGTTAATGGATGAAGCCCTCTACTAAATACATGTATCTCATCTTTGGAATTAACATAAACATCTGAAGCTACAGCAAACTCCCAATAACGGGGCATTTGAGGCCATGAATCTACTAATTCATATTTAAAATCACCTGAACCAACTATTACACTCATATCATTCTCCTAATTTTTTAATTCTCCTGAAATTATTGCATCATATCTTTCCGAGCAAGCTGATATTACAATCTCAACATCTTCAGCAAGGATATAATTCTGATCCAGTAATTTTTCGGTTTCTTCTTTTACTTTATTTAAAAATTCTTCTTTAGTTTTATATCTTTCATTTATAGATAACCTTCTATCACCTTTTTTTTCTCTGTCTTCTTTGGTCACAGCAAAAAACATCGAAATACCCTGCATAGCAATCTGTTGATCAGGTTCCTTAGTATCTGGATGTCTTAAATTCCATCCAAAATGGCTTGCAAGAGGTACAGTTAAATCTGGCATTCTTATCCCCCCTGTTTCATTTGCATCTTCATCAATATTTGAAACAAAATTCTGATATGTTTCAAATTCTTCTGCCGGTAACCTCCCAATTCCCTCTGATGCTCTGTCTCCCATATCAACTCTTCGTATAACCCATACTTTTTCAGGGTCAGGAGTATTTATATCTAAAATGTTGTTAACTTTTTCTATTAATACCTCTGGTTTTATAGCAGTTCCATCATTTATTCTTGGGTAGCTACTTGGTGGTGGCAGAGTTCCATCAGTAGCCCATTTATCAAGATTAATAAGACTTGCTCTTAATAAAGGTCTGTAATCAACTACATTAAATTTATACATACCAATTGAGCCGTCTGGACCTACATCATCAGGAGCTAAAGTACCTGCTCCATGTTGGGTGCCAGAAAAAAGATATATTCTTGCCTCAGGTGCTTCAGGTAGATCCCGTTCTTCTATAGGATGAATATGCATGTTAGCATTATCCCCTCTCCAGTATTCTGCTGAAGAATTAGTATAAAAAACTTTTGGTACAGCATTAATTTTTCTCAATTCATTAAATAGACCATCCACTTTATCTGAATAAGGATCTTTCATTTCTTCATCAGCAAAAGGGAACATATG
>DAHJ01000001.1 GCA_002495905.1 Thaumarchaeota archaeon UBA223 | reverse complement strand
GAAACACCGATCACAACTGCTCCAGCTCTTTTGTATTTTGAAAAATCATCCCTGAATCCACAAGCTTCTTTAGTACATCCTGGAGTGTCATCACGAGGATAAAAATAAAGAACCACTTTCTTTCCTTTTAATTTGGATAGACTTACTTTTTCACCAGTATTTGTAGCCATGTTGAAACTTGGGGCTTTGTCTCCTTCTTTAAGCATACAACAATCTACCCTTTACTAATAATATATTTTATGATATTTGATAATTTTTAGATATTTACACACGAATATCTAAGTTGAATTTTTATCATATTATTAATTAATTTCATCATCAAGTAGAATATCCGAAGCCGCAAACCTGCTTTTCATCGTAGTCAGTCGTTTCTGATTAACCAACCAACCTACGTTAGTAAGTTTAATTTTGCTTTCTGCTTTTATTGAACTGATATATTCATTCGATACCGCACCTGTTTTTACTCTTAAAACACATTTACCTGTATTATCTTCAATTTCCAGATCTTTATACGCCATTTCCTGGCCCTTGCTCTTGTAAGTTGCAAATTTATCAAAAGTTAATTTTCCCGCACTAACAACCACCGCTTCTTCTATATCTATTCCCCAGGTATTCTCTTCAAGCTTCAATACATCTTCAATCTTCATTGTTTTTGTTTTCATACTTGAATTAACACACTCATCATTATAACTTAGAACATAATATAGAATATTATTGATTACTCTAATCGCAGTAGCAATGGGCGGCGCATTAGGAGCTGTGTTAAGATATCTTCTAGGAAACCAAATTTCCGTAATATTCGGAACGAATTTTCCGTTCAGCATCCTGATAATCAACGTGGTAGGCTCGTTTTTCATGGGTATGGCCATAGAAAGCTTCAATCTATTCTCAATATCCAACGAACCACTACAGAAATTTTTTACCATTGGTATTCTTGGAGCATTTACAACATTCTCAACTTTTTCACTAGATGCTCTTGATCTAATTATGAACAACAGAATCTCCGACGCCTTTCTCTATATCTCCGCATCGGTCATACTTGCAATCGGATTTCTTTTCCTTGGAATTCAATTCATAAAACTGGTGTCATAATTCAAATTATTCTAACAACTCTTATATTTAATCTCAATTTACAAATATATTATGCAAGTTCCACAATATGATGAAACAAGATCAAGTTTATTTAACGAAATTCTAGCTGCAGGAAAAGCTAGATATCCTAATGAACATCCATGGCAACAACTATTCATTGAAGGAAAGTTGTCACAGGATCAACTAAAAGTCTGGGCACAGAACCGATATTATTTCCATGCAGGTATTCCCGCAAAGGACGCAAACGTCTTCTGTAAATTACCAGATGATAAAGACGCCAAAGGAATGTGGCTCGAAAAACTCCAAGAAGAAATGGGAGATGACGAAGAGCAATCACATCCAGATATGTTCCTCGACTTTTGCGCAGGTTTAGGTTTATCAAAAGACGATGTAGTTAATGCTGATGTATTCGCTCCTATCAAAATCGCTGTAGACGGATACAGAGACGCATGTAGAGTAAAACCATTCCAATTTGGAGTAGGTGCTTCTATTTCCGAGTACACAGTACCGTTCAAGATGAACAGAATGTTGAAAGCTTTCAGAGAACACTATTCATTCATTCCTGACAAAGCACTACACTTCTTCGAGGCTCACAAAGAAGCAGACGAAGTCCACGGAAATATAATGATCAATCTCATTGAAAAATATGGAAAAACAGACGCGGACAAAGTTCTATTACAGGAAGGATATATGTTCAAACTCGATTTACATCGAATAATTTTGGATACAGTCCACTACGAAACCGTCCTAAAACAATAGAAATAGGTATCATAAATTGTCGGGGCAGAGCGACTCTAGTATCAATGGAAAGGTTCGTATTTATGGAACCGTAGAAATAGATGAGTTTGAACCCTGGCAAAAAAAATTCAATGAACACTATCCAAATATAGAACTCGATTTCAATCGCAGATATGTTTACGGAACTCCTCCACCCATGGCTAAAGCTGTAATGGATGAATCTTCTAAAAACAAAACTACTGCAGATGTTCTAATTGCTTCCACTGCTCCAATCCTTCAAATGGAAAACTTGGGAATACTTGAAGAACACAACTTTGACGATTCCATTCTATCAAAATACAAACATTATAATCAATATTGGATTGCATTATTAGCAATTCCTACAGTACAGATCTATAATCCTGATATTGTTCATGATGACAACATACCTAAAGAAGCAATGGATCTTATTGATCCGAAATGGAAAGATAAACTAACCACACACGATCTAACTCTAGGTACATTTGGAGCACACTGGCTTACCAAACTCAAGGATCTGTGGGGAGAAGACAAATGGAATCAATTCGTTACTGGATTAGCTAAAAATAATCCTGTTCGCTTCGGACTATTTGACGACGTAACCGATTCCGTTGATGACGGAACAACCCCTATAGCTGTTAATGCATTACATCATGATTTAATCAAAGCAAAAGCAGAAGGAAGATCTGTTGAAAGATTAGTGTTAAAAGATCTTCCAGCAATGTCTACATCAAATGCAATTGCTTTAACAAAAGCCGGTAAAAACAAAGAAGCATCAAAAATATTTATAGAATTTATGCTCTCTGACGAAGGCCAGGAAATGATTGGTAATTCATCTCATACTGTTAGAGTACCAGGAAACGAAAACGTAAAATCTACATATTCTATTTCGAATATCTTACCAAACGAAGAAATTACTTACTTCCCTGACAAAGATGCATACCCTCGCACACAACCTGATTTAGATTTACTCAAAGAAAAATTCTCATAATTAGTTCAACTTTTTATTTGATTTAGACATATACATTATTGTGCTCAAAGTAATTCTTCTATGTTTAATTTTAATTACTCCAACGATAGTTCTTTATCAAAATTATACAGAATTAAATACAAATTATTTAAAACTTGATGAAAATTATGATGAATTAACACTAAATTTCTTAGATCTTGAAGAATCATTTCAAAAACTAGACACTGAAAACCAACAACTCGAAAACGATCTAGATATTCTTACGCAAGACTATATCGACGCAGTATCTACATTAGAAAATCTAATGAATATATTGAATCAACTCGAAACCCAACTCGAAAATATCAATAACCAAAAAATCTCTTTAGAATCGGAAATAGAAGTAAAAACAACCGAAATTTCACAGCTTGTCGAAGAAGGAAACACTAAACAATCCACTATTGATTCATTAAATACTGAACTTACAAATAACAAAAACGAAATCGACGAATTAAATGAATTATCATTAAATCTAGAGTCTGAAATCGCAAATCTTACTGATAACATAGAGGATCAAAAACAAACTATCAATAATCTAGAAAATATAGAAAGCGAACTTAATAGACAGAAACAAAAACTAATTGAAGAAAATGAGGTACTAACTAAAAACAACACAAGAATGTCTTTACTTTTATCTGAACGCATCTTAGGACAACGCGATGAAATTTACCGTGTTGGAAACGATATACGTAAAAGCGTAGTTCATGTTAGCGACCGTAATTCATACGGCACAGGATTCTTTGTAAGTAATAATGGATGCATCCTCACTAACGCACATGTAACAGACGGAAACTCCCGCGTCACAATAGAATTATCAGACGGAAGTAAATACACCGGTACTGTTCTTAAAGAAGGCAATGCAGATCTCAACAACCGCGCAAATTCAAATCAATTTGATCTTGCTCTAATTAAAATTAATGTAGCTTCCACACCAATTCCTATCAACACTGTTAATCCCAACATTGACGAAATGATAATCTTGGTTGGTCATCCAGGCGAATTAGGTGAATGGGTTATTGCTGCAGGTTCATACAACGGTAAATCTGATACCATTCCTTCAGAACACGAATTTTCCTTACCTTCAGTCTTTGGCGGCTCCAGTGGGTCTCCAATCGTAAACATGAATGGCGAACTTGTAGGTGTAAATTGGGGCTCAGGATTAAACGACCCTCTAAATCAAAACGACAACATAGTCGTCTGGGAGGACAATCTTGGTAAATTTATTATGAATAACCAACATTCAATCGCTGAGACATCCGCATCTGCCGTAACATTCCTCAGTGACACTCAATGCCGCATCAGTTAGTATAATAGTAAATAATTTCTAGAATTAACAATGCCTTCTGCAATTTTAATTACATATGAAGACGAAGAATCGTTCCAGGAAGCAATGGGATTATGTGAAGCAGCAGGCTATGAAATTGTCCATATAATCAGACAACGATTCCTGAAGAAACCAAAGTATGGAATCGGCGGTGGAGTATTAGAAAAGTTGGTTGGCGTAACAGAAGCTTTAGATCCTGATGTAATAATCTTTGATGAAATATTAAAAACATCACAAAATTATAACCTTGCATCAAAATTAAATAAACTTGTACTGGATCGAGAATCTCTCATACTCGACATCTTTGAACGCCGAGCTTCAACCGATGAAAGTTTACTGCAAGTAAAGTTAGCTAAGCTCGTATACGAAAGAGTGCACGCAAAAGAAAAAATTCGTTTAACCCGTAAAGGGGAAAAGCCAGGATTTCAAGGCATTGGAATTTTCGAGTCCGACGTTTATGCACGAGACATTCAACGTCGTGCAAACACCGTTAGATCTAAATTAGTTAAAGCGGGAAAACAACGAGAATTACATAGGGAAGGAAGACGCCGACAAGGATTTAAAACTATTTCTTTAGCTGGCTACACTTCATCTGGAAAAAGTACATTATTTAATTCACTTACAGGAGAGAATACTGAAGAATCCTCCGAACTTTTCACTACCTTGAATACTAAAACAAGGAGAGTTACAATTAAAAAAGAACCATACCTTCTTTCTGATACTGTAGGATTCATTGGCAAGCTTCCAGCTTACATGATCGAAGCTTTTAATTCCACTTTGGAAGAACTTCTATACACTAATGCTGTTGTAGTAGTCATTGACTCTTCCGACTATCTTGAAGATTATGAGCACAAACTACGTACTTGCATAAGCACTCTAGATAGAATGGGTGTAGAACGCAGTAAAATGATATTTGCATTGAATAAACTAGATCTAATTCCTTATGAAGAACTGGAAGAAAAGATTGCCATGGTGGAGGACTTTGGCACCAGGAAAATCATGACAATCTCTGCCAAGACAGGCGAAAACCTTGAAGAACTAAAGGAACTCATTGCACGAACTATAAATTAAAATTATTCTAACAGGCTTAATATAGATAATTTACGAGATAAGTAGTGTCCCTATGCTTGTTGATAGACTAAAAAACATGAGCAAATCTTCTGCTATATTCTATTCACTGTTAGGCTTTACACTATTTCTAATTATTTATCCTGTATCGTTTTTGATCTTCGGAAGTTTTTGGTCTGGCAGTCCGGGCGGCGACGGAAATCTTACACTGGATAATTATAGAACTGTATTCTCTGATCCAAAAACCTTTCAACTCTTGAGAAACTCTGTTGCATATGCTTTAGGCAGTGCACTGATTGGAGTTTCAATTGCTACTGTACTTTCATTTATTACTACACGAACTAATGCACCATTAAGACAATACTTTGTTTTTATCCCGATACTTCCGATAATTCTTCCTGGAATGGTTGACAACCTCGCTTGGATTTACTTGTTCTCACCAAGGTCAGGACTTGTAAACACCTGGTGGAGAAACATTACTGGTTTCGAAACAGCTTTGTTTAACATTTATTCTCTTCCAGGTATGATTTGGGTAATGGGCATAAGTCTTGTGCCACTATCTTATCTTGTAATATCTGCAGCATTTGCAACAATGGACGCTTCACTAGAAGAACAAGCAAGAGTAAGTGGAGGATCTGTGTTTACAATATTCAGAAAGATTACAATTCCATTGATGATGCCAGCTATTATCAGCGTTTACCTACTGACATTCATTCTCGCTATCGAGTCATTTGAAACGCCCGCTATGATCGGTGCAGCAGCCTCTCCACCAGTATACGTATTCATGTATCGAATATACGAAACTGTAGTCTGGGCAATTCCTCCAAATTATGGACTAGGTACAGCTTACGCCAGTTTTCTTCTGATTATAACAATGACTGCAGTATATTTGTACAGAAAAGCGGTAAAGAGAACCGAAAAATTCCAAGTAATCACTGGTAAAGGGTATAAACCTTCTATATTGGACCTTGGAAAATGGAGATGGCTTGGCACTGGAATACTGGGCTTCTATGTCTTCCTCCACATCGTCGTCGTTTTTGGTATGGTTCTCATCCTCTCATTCCAGCCATATTGGAATCCGAACGATCTCTTCGGCAATATGACTTTACGTAACTACGAAACAGTTCTTGGTCAAAGGAGAATCATTTCAAGCCTCATGAACAGTGCTACTGTCTCAGTTGTTTCAGCAACAATTGTAGTAATCATGGCTGCAATTCTTACATACATATCTAACCGCAAAAATATTCGTGGCGGTGGACTCTTGGAAGGATTTGGTTCTTTACCACTTGCATTTCCAGGTATGATTCTCGGACTTGGATTACTGTGGACTTTCTTAACAATACCCTTGGGAATTTATGGAACAGTTTATGTTTTGATGCTTTGTTTCTTGGTAAAATATATGCCCCAAGGTATTAGGTTTGCGAATGGAGCTTTAATCCAAATCAAAGATGATCTTGAAGAAACATCTTCTGTATCTGGTGCAGAATGGACAACCACTGTTCAAAAAATTATTATACCATTACTAAAACCTGCTCTTATCAGCGCATGGATCTATATCTTTGTTCTAACATTTCGTGAACTAAGCTCGATTATTTTCCTCGTAGTTCCAAACAATCAAGTCATTGCCGCGATTCTCTGGGATTTGTTTGTTAATGGCTCAGTTGAATTACTTGCTGCAACATCAATGTTACTAACATTCTTCCTTTGGACTGTAGTAATTATTGCAATTATATTATTCAAAGTGCGTTTCCGCTAACATTAATTTAATAAAACACTCTCTGCCTTCTTCATCAAGTCGACACTTCGTTTCTCATTATTACTCTCTACGTAAATTCTACATTTAGGCTCGGTTCCCGAAACCCTAAACAACACCCAACCGTCTGAATAAACCAGCCTCAAACCATCAATTTCTTGAATTTCTACAGGCTCTTCAAGCGTATCCAATGCCTTTTCCTTCAGCAAATCAGGGTCAAAAGCCTCTAAAACAATATTATTCTGCAAATAACTTCTCTTTGGAACAGACTTTATCATTTCCTCAATATCGAGATTATTTACTGACATGTAGTGCACTAATTTTAATGCTGCATGAATTCCATCTTCCCACATTCCCCAATCCGAATCAATAACTTTACTTGGTTCAGTAGCATAAATTCCTGATAATCTGTCTAACGTTATGAATGTTTTTCCAAGACGAGCTCGAGAAATATTGCAAGAGTGTAACTCGGCAAGTTCTTCAAGAGCTGTAGATGAATTTATTGAAATAACCAAATCTCCTTTTCTTTCTTGAATTATTATAGACAATAACAAATAAGAAAAAACATAATCTGGAACAATTCCTTCTTTAGTTATAATAACAAGTCGATCTCCATCACCATCATGCACAAATGCAAAATCTACATCACTATTTTTTACCAAATTTGTTGTAACTTCAAGATTTTCCTTTATGGGTTCAGGACTATGTCCATGAAATCTATGACTTGGATGTGAATTAATTGAAATAACCTCATGACCCATCTTAGATAATAATAAAGGTGTAAAATTATTTGTAACACCGTTAGCACAATCTACTAATATTTTATACTTCTTTTTTCCAGAACTGAACTTTTCTAAAATATCTATAACATAATTTATTTTAATTCCTTCATTAAAGGTAATTTTACCAAATTTATCTGGTTGATATCTATACACAGAATCATAATTCTGTATCATTTCTTCCGTTTTTTCATCTATTGCAATACCTTTTGAATCAAATACCTTTATTCCACAATAATTTGGTGGATTATGTGATGCTGTTACAGCAAAACCCAAGTCAAAATCCCCCTTCTTAGTTGAATATGCTACCAAGGGAGTTGGCGCCAAACCAATATGGTTTACATTATTTCCATAATAACTTAATCCTGCTGTAAGTATATCGGCAAATAATATACAAGATCGTCTCGAATCATGTCCAATAAGAAAATTTGAACCTAAACCACTGAGAGAAATTGATTCAACCAGGTTCATAATCATCTTTGTATCTATGTCATCCTGAAATATTCCTCTTATACCCGAAGTACCAAATTTCAATTTTTTTATCCATTTGTAGTAATGTTAATTAGATTAATTAAGATAGATGTGCTTAGGAAGATGCCAAAATTTCAAGGAAGGAATATACCAATTTTCTGGATAGGTGCTATTGTAGTAGTCATTGGTGTAGCTTACGTTATTAATACCGACTCAGCTTTGACAGGACAAACTTTTGATGATGATGAACTAATCTTTGATGAAGATTTTGGAAATATTAATTCAGAGAACGATCAAGGAGTAACCAATTTTGACGATATTGATGATGTAGCTCACGTTCCTCCTTCACCTGGTCAACTTGTTCCACCCGTCATTGGAATGGAGGTAATGTCTTGGGTAGATATAAGAAAAACAAATGTTTGGATTGAAGACGAATGGCTCTGGGTAAAAATAACAGTTGTAAATCCTCCTCCAACACAACTTGCAAGAACACTTCCTGTTCCTGATGGAGCACTTTTTCAACTTACTGATGAATTATTAACTTGGAGAGTGCGTATAGATCATAACAACGATAATGTAACTGATTACACTATTGACGCAGTTTGGAATCCAACCGGTGAAAACGTCGACATGGAAGGTAACCCAAAAGATGATTTATCTGGTGGATATTTCAGAGACGCAGGATTACCTGGTGCAGATAATGCTTACAACCTTGGAAAAGATGAATTTCCTGGATTAATTGGAACCAACGAAAATACTATTATCACTGGATTTCCACTAGAACTACTACCTGAACTTGGTACAGAATTTGAAATTGCTGTTTGTGTGAATTATACAGGAGATCATGAAATTCTAGACGACTTTATTCTTGCAGCATATGATTGTTATCCATCAATATTTCCACCTGGCCAAGAATGGATTCAAGTTAAACTCTAATTACCTTACTAAAGTAATTCCTAAAGCATAAACTGCTAATATAATTAAAAATGTAGATACTCCTCCTATTTTTGCGATAGTAAACAAACGATCTAATCCTACAGAATAATCATCTAATAACGCAGAACCAAATACCTTGTAAGAATTTTTATTTCTTTTAATAACAAAATTAGATTTTGTCATGGATTTTTCTGCAGCATCTCGCAAGTTCTCAATTATTTTTCTGATTTCTTTAACTGACGACTCGCCTCCAAACGGAGTATATCCAAGCGAATTCATTACCTTTGCAGCATTAAAATGAGTATCTGTCGTACAAACATCGATTATGTCATCATTTTCACTAAGAATTTTATCTCGAAAACCTAATGCAATATTGTTAGCATCAACTGATAACAGCCCATAATATTTTTTATTAATTTCAAACAAAACCAAGCCTATACCTGCAGGACCAACATCATCTTTTAATTTTATACGTAAATCCTTTGAATCTGCATATCCCATTCTGAATGGCATTTGATTATTGAATCTAATCTTTCTAAGAATATCCTTTGAAGCACTTATTATATCTTCACAATCTTCATGAACCGGCGTTGCTCCTATCGAATTATGCGCATCGATCAATATTACACCATTAAAACCAATGGACTTTGCAGCTTTGCTTATCTTTTCTCTAACAAAAATTGGAAAATCTTCCATTCCATATGGTGCCAAAGTCAATACTAACATTGCATAATCACCAAACGCTAATCCACTAACAGTTGCTCTACCTATACTTCTTGATTTTGGTTCTGTACAAGTACTTCCATCAGATACAATCTGCAAGTTATTCATTTCATTAAGATATGAACTAACCACTGATTTAGAAGCTAAATTATGTTCATGACCAGAAATACCATGGAATATTATAGATTTTAGATTGTTACTATCTGCCCATTTCCACAACTCAAAAGGTAAATTACTACTTCCAATCGGGTAAAAAGGCCCTGGATGAACTTCTGGTACTATTATTGCTCTATTTTTTCCTGGTGCATTATCTTTATGCGGAAATTCAATTACAGAAGTAACAATTTCTTTTTCTAAACTGAACGTTTCAATTAAATCTTCAATTAGTTTAGGACGTTCTGCAACCCATGCTTGTAAAAATGCCTGAAAAACAATTAACGGTGAACTTTTAATTAAAGTACCACCTGTTTTGCTTAACACCAATAAATAACTTACAGATAAAACAGGAATAATTAACGCCAATGAAAACGCTATTGATTCTTCCGCTAATAACAAAGAAAATTGTTCTATAGGAAATAATACACCAGTCTGTGCAAATGGAATTATTGTAAATAATAACATTGGTTGTAGAAAAGAAACCAATGTTCCCACACTAATTCTCCTGAAAAACACCGATCCTAAAATAATTATTCGTATAGATATTGCAGTTGACAAACCCATTACAACTAACAAATAAAATACCTGTTCTTCCTGTAATAATGAATATTGATATAATCCAAATGCCGAAAGAACAGACCATGAAGCATTCGGAACAACAGACATAGCAAGTAATCTACGAATCGAAGCAAATGAATGACGTATTAATATTAAACGTTCTAAAATAATCGATAACAAAAATACAACAAAAAATATTGATATTGCTTCATATCTTTGTGCCATTGGGACGTTAGAAAAAATACCCTGAATTAATATTATTGATAACGAAGTTGCAGATGCTAATAAAAGCGAAACAAAAAATGACGGCAGTGTAAATAATAATCGAAATTTTCTTTGTAAACTAAAAGTTGATTGCATATTTGTTCGGACTATCTATATTATAGGAAAAACTCGTAATGCAATAGATATGACAATTATTGCTAACGCTCCACCCATTACTACAATAGGTGAAAGTTTGATCCCCTTTCCGGAATCTGCGAAGAAGGTCATCAGCCCTGCTTGTGATGCAGGCATTTGTCCACTCTTGTCTTTCTTTTCTCCTTTAGAGCTCATGTACATGACTTCAATACTTTGTATAATTTAAATTTGGCTGTAAAATTTATGCGGGAGGCGATAATTGAACTCAATAACTTCTAAAAATAGAAAAATCTGAAACATATTTAAGGTCGTCGTGAGCGGAATAGAAAACTGATGAATAAAAAAATAAAAATTAGAAATTTTTTTTTAAAAAAAAGAAAAAAAATAACTACACTTTAATTTAAAGATTGTCATTTTGAACTGAAATTCAATTCTTTATATACGCAATATTCATTAAAAGCTTTGGGGAAAAAAGATGGTTGCAAAACGAAAAACAACAAAACGTAAAGCTACTAAACGTAAAGCAGCTCCAAAGCGCAAAGCAGCAAAGCGTAAAGCACCAGCTAAACGTAAAGCTACTAAACGTAAAGCTACTAAACGTAAAGCAGTTAAACGTAAAGCAACCAAGAAAAAAGCAGCTCCAAAGCGCAAAGCAGCTAAGAAGAAAGCAGCACCAAAGCGTAAGGCAGCTAAACGTAAGGCAGCTCCAAAGAAGAAAGCTACTAAACGTAAAGCTACTAAACGTAAGGCAGCTCCAAAGAAGAAAGCAGCACCAAAGCGTAAGGCAGCTAAACGTAAAGCA
>DAHJ01000023.1:1667-4311 GCA_002495905.1 Thaumarchaeota archaeon UBA223 | reverse complement strand
TCTTTGGAGCTGCTTTACGCTTAGCTGTTTTCTTTACAACTTTTTTCTTAACCATATTAATTCAATATAATCATTACTTTTCCATCTTATAACATTGACGTATTATTATTGTAGATGGACCGAAAGGGAATTGAACCCTTGACCTTCCGAGTTCTTGGTTTTTTACTTGCAAGTCGGATATTCTACCGCTGAACTACCGGCCCTATATTATATTGAAATCTACTGGTTTTATAAAATATATTTAGTCTATTTCAATGTATATTTCTTCATTTTGTATTTTTACGTTATATATGGCTAATTCCTCTGTTGCAGGAGGATTTAATGACTTTCCTGTTTTTAAATTAAATCTTGATAAATGTAATGGACATGTTATATCTTCTCCCATAATAAATCCGTTTTCTAGATCTACTTTTTCATGTGTACATTGACCACTAGTTGCAAATATATTGTTGTCAATATTAGCTAATAATACGTTCTTATCTTCCACTAAGATGTTCTTAATTTGTCCATTTTGTATCTCTGAAGATTTGCAAACCTTTTTGAATTGCAATTTTATCACATAACATTCTTATTTATTCTGTACTACTACCATCTCTTTAAACTTGAATTCTACCATTTCTTCAATTTGTTCTCTAATAGTTTCTACTTCGATTCTTTTTAATATTGATTCTAAAAACCCAGTAACAATTATTTTAACTGCCGTATTTTTGTCTAAGGCACGAGATTGTAGATAAAATAATAGATCTTCATCAATTGGCGCTACTGCAGCTGAATGTTTTGCCTGCACGTTTCTATTGTCGATTTCTAATCCTGGAATTATATTTGCTCGTGCGTGCTTTCCTAATAAAATCGCATGTCCTCCTAGAAATGTATCTGCTTCGAATGCTTGATTCTCTATTTTATTCATACCTTTAAGCGTCATGTATGATTTTCCCGTTAAAACTCCTTTAACATCTACACTACCTTTTGTATTTCTTCCTGAATGTTTTACACTTGTAACCAAATCATGTTTTTCTTCTTTAGTTCCAACTACAAGATGTAAATCCTGTATTTCTGAACCATCTCCACTTAGGTTTGAATAACTTCTTGATCTTGACACTTTTCCTCCTAAATATCCTACAGCTAGTTTAACGCTACTTTGTTTTCCAATTTCAGATCTCTTATTCATAAATGCAATCATATTGTTATTGAATAATTCCATTTCAGTTATAGCTAATCTTGAATTATCAGAAACAAAAATATCTTTAGAATATCCAAATATTGAATCATCTACATCTGGTTTTGCAGATGAATAATGCTCAATAAATAAATTACAAACTGAATTGTCGTTTAATATGATTAAATTTTTATTAAATATTGCACGATTTGAGTTTTCTTGTCTGTTGATATATCGTATAGTTTCTAAAATCTCTGTATCTTTTGGAATATGTATAAACAATCCCGTTTGAAATAATGCATCTGAAAGATACTCGAATTTGTCCCGTATGGGATTTTTTTTAATATATGATTTAACCAAATCTGGATATTCTCTTATTGCTTCATTAATATCAATAAACACTGCATTGTTTTCATCATCAATATTCCTTTCAACCATTTCATTATTTATTTGTAAAAAGTTTATGTGTCTTCCTCTATGTTCAGTTTCTTCCTCTTGCTTAGAGATCTCAAAATTAATATTATCTATATTCAAATTTGTTAAAAATTCATTATATTTATTAAACAAATTTGATTGTTCAAAAGACGATTCATGAAATTTCTTTAAACTATCTAATCTGTAATCTAACATCCAAGTTGGTTCATTGTTATTCTTTGAAATCGACTTTACTATGTCTGTAGATATTTGATCAAAACTATTCTTTTGCATGCTGAAATCTCTTCATCTTTAACCTATTGAACCTTCCATTTCCAATGCCATTAATCTGTTTAATTCTACTGCATATTCCATGGGCAGTTCTTTTAGAAAAGGCTCAAAAAAGCCTAATACAATTATTCTTGTAGCTTCGTCTTCAGTTAACCCTCTAGACATTAGATAAAACAACTGATCCTCACCAATTTTACCGACAGTTGCTTCATGTGTAAGTGTTGCATCTTCTTCAATTATTTCATTATACGGATAGGTGTCTGAAATCGAATCGTCATCTAATATTAATGCATCACATCTAACAGTAGATTTTACATTTGTTGCTCCTTTTGCAATGTGTAATAAGCCTCTATAACTAGATCTTCCACCATCTTTTGATATTGATTTTGAGATAATTTTTGATGACGTGTTTGGAGCTAAATGTATTATTTTTCCTCCAGAATCTTGATGTTGATTTTTTCCAGCATAAGCACAAGATACTATTTCCGCTTTAGCACCTTCTCCTAATAAATACACTCCAGGATATTTCATAGTTATTTTACTACCTATGTTTCCATCTATCCATTCAACAGTTGCGTTCTCATGAGCATGTGCACGTTTAGTAACTAAATTGTATACATCACTCGACCAATTTTGTATTGTTGTATAACGAATTTTTGCATCTTTTTTAGCAATTAATTCTACTACTGCTGAATGCAATGATTCGGACGAATAAACTGGAGCAGTACATCCTTCGATATAATGTACTGAACTTCCTTCATCTGCAATAATTAATGTTCTTTC
>DAHJ01000023.1:0-1364 GCA_002495905.1 Thaumarchaeota archaeon UBA223 | reverse complement strand
ATTAATGTTCTTTCAAATTGACCTATATTTTCTGCATTTATTCTAAAATAAGCTTGTAAAGGCATGTCTACATGAACATCTTTAGGAATATATACAAATGAACCTCCGCTCCATACTGCACTGTTCAAAGCTGCAAATTTATTATCTTCTGGCGGAATTATCTTACCAAAGTATTCCTTAACAATATCTTCATGCTTCTTCAACCCTTCATCCATTCCATAAAAGATGACTCCTTGTTCTTCCAAATCTTTTCTTAAATTATGATAAACAACATCAGATTCATATTGCGCCCCAACACCTGCTAAGAACTTTCTTTCTGCTTCAGGTATTCCTAATTTGTCAAAAGTATTCTTTATGTCTTCAGGAACTTCATCCCAACTGTTTGCCTGTTTATCAGTTGGCTTAGCGTAATAATATATATTATCAAACATAATTTGAGATAAATCAGCACCCCATTCTGGCATTGGTTTAGAATTAAATATTTCAAAAGATCTTAATCTAAATTCTTTCATCCATTCAGGTTCATTTTTCTTATTCGAAATCATTTTAATTATGTCTTCAGATAAGCCTTTTTCTCCTTTGAAGACATAATTCTTAGTAGAATCCTTAAAATCGTATTTTTCATAATCAAATGAAACATTTTCTGTCATTCTTCTTAAAACCCTTCCTAAATTGATATTCTATTTACATATTAATAGATATTACTATTGTTATAAATTTCATATAAAATTTGAATAAAAATATAACTTAAATAAATGATTGTCAAATACAACCCAGTAGGGCCATTAGCTCAGCTTGGTTAGCGTATAACACGGCAAAAGCGTTCGACTGATAATGATTCAGACATCGAAAGGTCGAGAGTTCAAATCTCCCATGGCCCACTATATTATAAATCTCGATATAATAGAAATATGTGATGTATGATGGCTGGAAAAAACGATGAAAACCTTGAACTTTTGAATAAAGCAACTGTAATTCTTCTATCTATTTCTGATAATCCTAGTACGCCTAGAAATATAAGAAAACTGATTAAAGATTCTATTGATATTCTTAAAGACGAATCTCTCAGTGTAGGCGTTCGTGCTGCCAATGCTATTAGTATGTTAGAAGATGTTTCTCAAGACCCAAATATTCCTTCCTTTTCGAGAGTTACTATTTGGAGTGCCGTTAGCAGCTTAGAAAGTATTCGTGACTGATGAATCTCATAATAGTTTATTAGTGTGAACTTTTCAAATATTAGTAATGAGTCAAACAACTACATTAAATCTTGAAGACTATATTCAAGACCAATATAAGAATAATACCGACATGGTAGTTCGTCTTAATGACGGTGCTATTATATTTGTCGATGAAAAAGCCCTTGA
>DAHJ01000028.1 GCA_002495905.1 Thaumarchaeota archaeon UBA223 | reverse complement strand
ACAATCGATATCATGCATGACTGAATTTCCAGAACCGGTTGGAATAACGCCAATCGGAATATCATTTAATAAATCTGCTCTGTATAATCCGTTAATAACTTCATTAACAGTACCATCGCCCCCAAAAATGAAAACTCTATTAAATTGATTTGGTTTTATTTTTGAAAGAAAATTCATAGCATGTCCTGAATATTCCGTAACAAACAATTCTGGAGAAAAGCCTGCTTCTTTTATCTTGTTTTCTATGCTGTGATAAGATTTGAGAGATTTTTTTAAACCGCTAACAGGATTAACTATACAAAGAATAGAATTCATATTTATTTGTAATATTTATTATCACCAAGCTTAATTACATCAATACGTACTTTTGTTGTTCCTTCATTAACAAACCCTAGTTTTTGAGCAGCTTTATATGATAAATCTAATATTCTTCCTTTTTTAAATGGTCCACGATCATTAATAGTAAGCCTAATTGATTTTCCATTATTTAAATTTGTAACCTTAACCCTTGTACCTAAAGGCAACGTCTTATGTGCAGCACTAACCTTATACATATTAAATCTTTGTCCATTTGCTGTTAATTTTCTATGAAATTCTTTTCCATAATATGAAGCAATTCCTATCTGTACTTCAGGATGATTACGTATTGCTTCAATCTCTTTGCGACTCATTCCATCAGAATTAATATAGTCACCATAGGCAATAGTTGGACCACAGCTATAAAGAATTAAAGAAATAGTTATGATTAATATTTTATGATTCATAAGATAATTTATTGTTAATCTGTGGGATTATAAATGGATCAGCTACTAATTGGCTAGCCATTCCTACCAAAGTTGCACCGCTATTAATTACAGAATTCACCTGGCTATAATTTCCAATACCTCCTGTAGCAATAATTGGTATTTGAAAGTTATCATTTATTAATTTTACTCTTTTTAAAGTATCTTCAAATAAAGGAGGACCGCTTAACCCCCCACCTGGTTTTGAGAAATGATGTTCTTTCAACCCAACTGAATTAGCTAAAATATATCGAGTATTACCTACATTAATTGCGATCTTATCTATAGAAGATAAAAGCTCACATATTTTTAATATTTCATTATCATTGCTATCAGGAGAAGTTTTAACAACAATCACTTTTGATGAAAGAGATCGCAGTTTATTTAATACAAAAGATAATTGATTTAGATCATCGCTTAAACATTTTCCATCTTCTGTGTTTGGACAACTAATATTGATTTCATAAAAAAATTGATTAAAAGAAGAAGATTCTACTCTTGAATTTATTAATTCAAAAACTTTAACATAATCATTAGCGTTATCTCCTCCAATGCTAATACCTATTGGTCGATTGAATGATAACAATTTTTCATGTTCAAAATGATTAATAAAATTATCCACTCCTTTTGTTGGAAGCCCAAGAGAATTCAATAAAGCATAGCTGCCACTGTGATTAATTTCTTGTATTCTTGGTCTTTTGTTTCCTTCTGAAGGGTCTTTTAATACAGTTTTATAAGTTATTCCTCCTATACCAACAAATTGCCATTGCAAGAATGCACTCATATCATCTTTAAATGATGCTGCAATAATTGGAGAGGGAAAATTCAAATCATACATATGAATTCCAATATTATTTGGTATTGCAAATTTGAACAAACGCTTAAAAGGTGAATTCATCAACAAATGATTAATCTTATCACCAACAATAATTGCTGCTTCTAAATCTTTTTTAAATAAAGACTGTTGCATGATAATTAATCTTCTTATAAGACGATAGTTTATTGATAGAAATTGAGATCTTATGTTATTCATTTAACCCTTCAAGTCTTTCTTGTGCAATCACTCCTTGGGTCGACTCTGGATGATTCTTTGTAAGCCATGTATAATATATAATTGCATTATCTTTATCAGATAATTTATAATCATAATAATATGCTAAGAAATATGCTGCAACTGCAGAAAACACTGTTGAAGATCCGCTTTCTAAAACCAGTTTATAATTTTCAATAGCTTCTTTTTTATTCGTAGGCCAAAGAGACTCAGCCTTTAACAATAGTTTCGAAGGTTGATGTTCTAACAATAATTTTTCATTGTCTATAATCTTTTTTGCATAATCTGATTGAGGATATTTTGCTAAAATTGTATCCTTATACTTACCTGATTCTAATGCATTTTTTGAATCATATATCAAATAGGAAGCAAATAAAGATTTAGCATAATACTCTGAGCTTGAGTGGTTAGCGATAATTATCTCAAAGTAGTCTAATGCTTCATACTCACTTCCAACGTCAAATGCTAATATTTCTGCAATTGCATACAGAGTAGATGGATTAACAAGATTTTCTTCATCTAATGAGCTTTTCAGCTTTATAAGTTTACTAACTGAGTCTCGCCTTTTAGACATGATAACTTTATAGGGAGAGTTAAAGTTTTGTTTCATTCCTTCATTAATAAAGAAATTTGCACGATCAAAATCTAAATTTGGATTTCTTAGAAAAATATTTCCAAGCAAGTAGTATGCTTCTACAGAAATTTCTGTATTCAAATTATTTTGTGCTACCTGATCTAAACTTTCTATTGCAAAATCTAAATTATTCTTATCTAATTCAATTTTTGCTAATTCCAAATTCAATTCACCTTTTATGGAGTTAAAATTTTCATCTAAAAGCAATTGTTCTATTCTGCTTTTTGCTTTATCTAAATCTCCTAATAAACGATAAGTCTGAATAATCTTTAGATTTGATTCCTTAACCCTGGACATTGATATTGTATTACTAAGAACATTTCTATAATTATCTGATGCTTGTTGATATAATTCTTTCTCGTATGATAATTCAGCTATTTGGAAATAAATTTGTTCTCTAGTTAGTCTGTTGTCTGCTGTTTTAGCTCCAAGATCTAAGAATTGAAATGCAGAATCTGGCTGATCAATCTGAAGATAAATTTCTCCTAATGTTAGATAGATACGAGATTCCAGATCAACAGAATCAATACTTTCTAAAAGATTAGTCAAATCATTAATAGCAGGTTGAGGTCTTAAATCTTTCCATTTACATAATGCTAACCAATACGTTGTTTCATTTTGAAAAAATATCTCTTCAGATTCTTTTAATCTGTCAAATGCTTCTTTTGCGCTATCATATTCTCTTCTAAAAAAATGTGATTTCCCTTTTAATAATAATGCATCATTCACATACTTGCTGTCACCATACTCTGTTAATACTTTCTGAGATTTCTCGATGGCCTTCTGATACTCTTGAATAGCTCTTGAAGGAAGTTGATTTCCAAAATTTTCTATACGAATTTTTTCTGCATCTTTATAGTGC
>DAHJ01000013.1 GCA_002495905.1 Thaumarchaeota archaeon UBA223 | reverse complement strand
AGGAAGAAAATCAATAAATGAGCTTAGGATAGAAAGTTCAGATGTCATATCAAATACCTAATCCCAATAATTCTTTAGCAATAATCATACGTTGAATGTCATTAGTACCTTCGTATATCTCAGCAATAAATGAATCTCTGAAACCTCTTTCAAGTTCGGAACCTTCAGTAATACCAGCCAAACCTTGTATTTCTATGGCAGCGGTTATTGCACGAGATGCAACTTCAGAAACGTATGCTTTAGAGATTGCAGAGCCACGAGATACACGATCACGTAATTGTCTTGGAACTTTTTCTTTTGATTCTATAACTTCATAATATTTTTCCAGTTCAACCAGATTATTATAGCACATAAATTTGGATGCATATACTTCCATAGCGATATCAGCTAATTTCCATTGAATTGATTGTCGATTTGATAAATTACCTCCTTCGCTTTGATTTTGCCTAAGATAATCAACAGATAGATCTAACGCTCTCTGAGCAGCGCCTAAAGAGCCAACAGCAAGCGTAACACGTCCCCCATCAAGAGTAGATAAAGCAACCATAAAACCTGCTCCTATATCGCCAAGAATATTTTCCTTAGGTACTCGACAGTTTTCAAATATTAATTCAATAGTTGATGAGGCTCTCAATCCTAGTTTCTTTTCTTTTTTTCCAACTGAGAATCCAGTCATATTTTTTTCTACAATAAAGGCCGTAATTCCACCCATCGGCCCAAGTGATTTATCATTGGCTGCAAAAACGACAATATAATCAGCTTTATCACCATTTGTACAGAAGATTTTAGTTCCGTTAAGAATGAAATCGTCTCCATCAATGGTTGCAGTAGTTTGAAGATTAGCAGCATCACTGCCTGCTCCAGGTTCTGTTAATGCAAATGCTCCAATAGATTTACCAGAAGCAAGAGGAGGTAAAAATTTATTTTTTTGTTCTTCGGTTCCAAAAAGAATAATCGGTGAAATGCAAAGACCTAGATGTGCTCCAAGAATTGTCCCATGGGATGCACAAATTGCACCAAGTTCTTCAAGGAGGATTCCATATTCAACCTTTGATAATCCTTTTCCTCCGAATTTTTCTGGAACAGTTAAACCAAAATATCCTTGTTCAGACATTTTTTCCAAGTTTTCAATAGGAAATTCCTCTATCTTGTCATAATTAGCAACAGAAGGTAGAATTTCGTTATGGATAAAGTCACGTACGTCGCGACGAAATTGCTCTTGTTCTTCTGTGAAGGAAAATTCGAATGGCATTGATTATAAATGGAAATCCAATTACTTTAAGGATATCGCAAGAAAATTGCTGAAGACTAACTAACGAATGGTTTAGAGATGATTAAGCGTAAATCATCATTAGAATCACAAATGGTTTTCAAGGTTTCGGCGTCTCGAACAGTTCTTTCAATAGGATAATCTTTGATGTATCCATAACCACCATGTACTAACAAGGCCAATTTGGTATTCTGTTGTGCTTTCTCAGTTGTAAAGATCTTTGTCATTGCAGATTGTCGAAGTATGTCTTCTCCAGCGTCTTTTGATTTACAAACTTTCTCCAACATAGCAAGTGAAACTTCAATATCAGTTGAAATATTGGTAAGTTTATTTTGGATTGCTTCAAAACTACTAATTGGTTTAGAGAATTGTTGACGTTCATTAGAATATTTAATAGCTTGAGAGAGTGCTGATTGCATTACTCCGTTACTTATTGCACCAATACCCATCCAATAACTTTCTTGTATGGAATTAATTATCTTATTTGTATCGGAAGGTGAACCTATAATGTTTTTTTTAGGTACGTTGCAACTGTAAAATGAGACTGAAGCTGATTTGTTTCCGCGCAGTCCGACCGTGTCGATTGTATTCCCAACAGAAACACCCTGATTATCTTTTTCAACCAATACAAAACATGGATTTGTTCCAATATTACATAAAACAATGAAATAATCGGCAATTGCGCCATTAAAAGCGAATTTTTTTGTTCCACTAATCGAAAGGCTATCTCCTTCTTCCATGGCTTCAGTATTTATACTTCGGACATTTAATGTTCCGCCGTCATCGGCAATTAAAGCAGTGCCTATCTTGGTGCCGGAATTTAGATTGGACAAAATACTTTCTTTTTGTTCTTGTGAACCAAACTGAGTAATAGGTTGCACTGAAAAGACATTTTGAAACATCAGAAGAGCAGATAAGGCAGGAGAATATTTCGCTAGTTCCAACATTCCATGTATAAATGTAGAGAAACCAGTCTCTGCACCATTATATTCGCTTGAGCCAAGCATTCCGTACAAACCCAATTCTGAAACTTGTTGTAAAATTGAACTAGGAATTTCAGAACTTGATTCAATGTCAGATGCAACAGGAGTGATTTCGTTTATACCAAAGTCTTTGATTACATCCTTAATCATATCGATTTCTTCGTTTGAAGATGTCAAATTATTCATAATGTATATTCATTGCATAATAATCTTATCCAAGGAAATATTCTATTAGTACGAGATAATTACGTGAATGTAAAGATGAAAATTAAAGGGACTTATTTTTTATTAGGAGTAAATTTTTTGGTTTTTCTTATTCTCAATGTCATACTTGGAAGTACAGTATGTGGGGACATACCTTGGAGAATGTTCTGTATCAAAAGTGATTACTTATTCCAATTTGCACAAGTAAATCAATTAATTTTTGCAGGTGAGAACCTGTATCAATTTGTTACAAAGATGTTTGTTCATATTGCAATTTTACATTTTGTATTAAATATGATTAGTTTATGGTTTTATGGAATTAGATTGGAAAAGAGTTCTAGTGGATTATTTGTAATCATGGTATTTTTAATAACAGGAATTGCCACTAGTTTTACAAACTTATTTTTGGGAACTATTATTTCTGCAGGTGCCTCGGGAGCAATTTTTGGAATAGTCACTACGTTTACAATTCTTAATTGGAATGAAAAAAATACAAAACTATTATTTTTTGCGTTTATAATTTTCATACATTCGCCTATGTTATTAGGATCCAGTATCAATTATCTTTCGCATTTTACGGGGTTATCAGTTGGAGCACTATTAGGAATATCAAAACAGTGGTCAACGTATCAATCTCAGTAATTACTTTTTTATTCTGCAAGACCGGATATGAATCATGAATAAGGTATTTCTGCTAGGTGCGGCAGGAACAACATACGGAAAATCAAAATTAACTGCTAGAGATTTGTCTATGTTAGCATCCAAACATGCTATAGAAAATGCAGGAATAAAATCACAAGATATTCAGGCAGCATTTGTTGCAAATGCTTTTGGTATGGCAGAAAAACAAGGACATTTGGGTCCTTTGTTAATGAGTAGTTTAGGAATTCCGCATGTTCCATCATCCACAATGGAAGCAGCATGTTGCAGTGGAGGTTCGGCATTTAGAGAAGCATACGTCAATGTTGCTTCTGGTTTTTATGATGTTATGTTAATAACAGGGACAGAAAAAGTAAGTCATTTAGATACTTTGACTGCTACGACATATTTCGCATATGGTGGAGATTATCTATTTGAAGGTAATTCCGGTGCGTCTTTTCCAGGACTTTATGCTGCAATGGCTAGAGCTCATATGCATGAATATGGTACAACAGAAGAAGAATTAGCTGCAGTAGCAGTAAAAAATCACAATAATGGAATATTTAATGAGAAAGCACACCTTCAGAAGAAAATCACAATTGATGATGTGTTAAAGTCTCCAATTGTAGCTGATCCATTGAAATTTTTTGATGCTTGTCCGTTTTCTGATGGTGCTGCTGCTGCAATAATTGCAAGTGAAGAATTTATGAACAGAAATGGTTTAGAGAAAAAAATTTCGGTAAAAGGTTCTGGTCGATCTGGTGGATCAGGTTCATTACATACCAGAGAAAATATGTCTAGCTTAGAATCTACAATTAGAGCGTCAAGAGAGGCATTAGGTCAGGCAGGAATTGCTGTAAAAGACCTAGATTTCGCAGAAGTGCATGATTGTTTTACGATAGCAGAAATAATTGCGATGGAAGATTTAGGAATATTTGATAAAGGAGAGGCAGCAAAAGCAGTTGTTGAAGGAAGAACTGCATTAAAGGGTGAAATTCCAATTAATCCTTCTGGAGGTTTAAAGTCAAAAGGCCATCCTGTAGGAGCAACGGGTGTTGGACAAATTGTTGAAGTATTCGAACAGTTAACTGGCAAAGCAGGTAAACGTCAAGTAGATAATGCAAGAATTGGTTTAACGCACAATGTAGGTGCAACTGGTGGAAGTTGTGCAGTACATATTTTTGAGAGTGAATAACATGACCGATGAAGCACTTTTTGTAAACGACATAATTGATGCAACTAGAGAAGGAATAATCAAATCATATAGTTGTATTGAGTGTAATGAAGCTGGAGTTTCGGTACAAGCATTATGTGGAAATTGTGGAAGTAGTAAATTAGAAATTAAGGAAATAAACAATGTCGGTAAGATAGTAACTTATACAATTCAAACTGTTGCACCTGATCCTTTTGTAAACGAAGTTCCATACGCGTGGGTAATTGTAGAACTTGACGAGAAAATAAGAATCACAGGATGGATACCATTCATATCTTCAAAAGAAGAATTAAAAATAGGTCAGAAGGTAAAACTTGTAAAGTCGTACAAGCCTGGAATGGTTTTCGAGAAAATATCTGAATAAGAGTTAAATCGAATACAGTACGAGTTGATTGTAATGGTATTATTTGTAAAACGTGTAGGTATAGTAGGCGGAGGAGCAATGGGTAGTCAAATCGCCGACATAATGGCCATCAACGGTAAAGAAGTAATTATAAAAGATATTTCTGAAGAGTTTTTGAAAAAAGCACGTGAAAATGTAGAAAATAATTTAGATAGTTTGTTGGAATTCAATGTTACGCGTGCAGATAAAGAAATAGAAAGAATTGAAAAAACTAATCAGATAAAATTAACTGATGAACAAAAAAATAAGATAAAAGAAACATTGAAACCAAAATTTAATGAAGATATGAAAAAAGAAGCAATGGATAAGATACATACTACAACAGATTACAAAGAATTTAATGACGTAGATCTTGTAATTGAAGCAGTACTAGAAACTGTAGATTTAAAGAGACAAGTTTTTACTGAACTAGATAAGAATACTCCATCACATGCGATATTAGCTACAAATACTTCGTCATTGTCTGTCACAGAGATTGCATCAGCAACCAGTAGACCAGAAAAAGTTGTTGGAGTTCACTTTTTCAACCCTCCTGTGACATTGCCTTTAGTAGAAGTAATACCTGGCATGGAGACAAGTGAGGAGACAGTGAATGACATGATTGACTTTATGTCTACAATAAGAAATCACAGATATCCAATGCAACCAATAAAAGTGAAAGAAGTTCCTGGATTTCTTGTGAATAGAATTCTTTTTGCAATGATGAATGAGGCCTACTCTTGTTATGATGAAGGAGTAGCTTCAATGAGAGATATAGACTTGGCAATGAAAGCAGGAGCAGGTATGCCAATGGGTCCGTTTGAGTTATCAGACTTGGTAGGAATAGATGTCATCTACCACGTGGAAGAAGAAGTAAGAAAGATGATAGGTGGAAATACTATGCGCCAACCTTCGCAAACTATAAGAAAGCTTTATCATGCGGGACGTTATGGTAAGAAAACTAAGAGAGGATTCTACGATTATAGGTGATTAGATGTCGGAAAACGAATTAATTAAAGTAAGAATAGAAGACGGTATCGGAATAGTTACAGTCGACAATCCGCCAGTAAATGCTCTTAATTCTTCAGTTTTAGAACAATTGGATAAAGTAATTGATGACGTATCTGAAAATAATGAAATTGTTGGAATAGTATTAACTGGAGGAGGAAATAATGCATTTTGTGCAGGTGCAGATATAAAATCATTTGCTCAATTAACTGATCCTAATGATGTATTAGCGGTAATTGAATTAGGACAAAAAGTTTTCAAGAAATTATCCAATGTTGGTAAACCAGTTGTTGCCGCAATAAATGGTGCTGCATACGGTGGTGGAAATGAATTAGCACTTTCATGTGATATTAGAATTTCTTCTGATCGAGCAAGATTTTCTCAGCCTGAAGTTAATTTAGGATTAATACCTGCATGGGGAGGAACACAAAGATTGAGTAGATTAGTTGGAGTATCAAAAGCTAAAGAACTTATTTTTACAGGACAATTTGTTACAGCGCAAGAAGCATACAGAATAGGTATGATAAACAAAGTAGTTCCAGATGGTGAAGAATTGCGTGCTGCATCCGATATAGTAAGACAAATTGCATCTAGAGCAGCTCCATTGGCGATTAAAGCAGCAAAAGAAATAATCAATACAGGAAACGATGAGAATACCCTTGAAGAGGGATTGAATTTAGAGGTAGAAGCAATGAAAGAATTGGTAAAAACTGAAGATATTCAGGAAGGAATAAAGTCTTTTACGGAAAAAAGACAGCCAAAATACCAAGGAAAATAAGAAATTCATAATTCTTAAATTTAGAGAATTTTCATTACTATTGATTAATATGGCAGAAATTATAGTAGAAACGCTATCATCATCTAGTGGTGGAGCAATTTTTCAAGTAAAAGTAAGAGATGAAAAAGGTCAGTCAGAACATAGAGTAAGAATGAGTCATGATTATCATCAAAAATTGGCAAATGGGAAAACACCTGAAGAATTCATAAAGACATGTTTTGAATTCTTATTATCAAAAGAACCTAAAGAATCAATTTTAAGTGAATTTGATGTGCCTAAGATATCTACATTCTTCTCAGAGTTTGAAGAAGAAATAAAAAAGATGTAGTTTAGTCTCCCTTATTTGGCATTGCATTAACTTCTTCTGCCCTATTTGGAACTAGACTTAAAGCAGTAGCTATATCATCGTCGGAAGCAGATCCATAATAAATTAGAATCTTATCCTCATCCATCATCATATATTCTGGATCTATAACATTTTCTCCATTGACGAATATTAAAAATACACCATCATCATCAGATGAATATTCAATTCCATGAACGTTAATAGATTCGGCAGTTATGGAAAGATCAAGTGAATCCATAAACCAATTAAGGGGTATGTTAATTGCATGAAGATGCAATATGTCACCTTCGCCTCCATGTATATGTCCATAACCACTGTTCATTGCATAACGTGATTGGTTTAGATCCAAAGCTTCGCCATTGATGTAAACAAGAAAGTCAATATGTTCATGGGTAGAACCCATTGGACCAATTTGAGGTCCAGAAACAACTGAATATAATCCGTAACCAATTAAAGCAATAGCAATTAGGTAAATAGAATAAGTTCTAGCAAGTTGAATTTGTTTGGAACGTTTCTTTTGTTTTTTACGATCTTGTCTCCTTTGGTCTTTCTCACGTTTTTTATTGATCTTGTTATCGCTCACAAAGTGAGATTATTATGAAGTATAATATAAACAGATATAATTTAATGTAGAAAATTTACGAAGGGGGCAACCTAACGTTAAATAAATTGTCAGAAATACGTAGATTTTCTTCTGCCGTAACTATGAAGTTGATTTGCGATTTTCTTTGAAGTAGGTTATTAGACCCAATTGCACTAGCATTCATGGATATTGTATATTTTATTGTAACAGTTTCATCTATAGGTAATTTACTTACAATAACCTGATCGTCGGAAATAATTGTAGATGGTCCAAATGTTTGTTTAACGGATACAAGAGAATACCAATTATTATCTGGTTCGAAATTTAGATTAATTACCACATCGTTAACATCTACTTTGCCAAGATTTGCAATACGTAGAGCGAAAACTTCTTCCATCATACCCTGTTCATCGCTTTGAATAGGACGGTATTCTTTGTTATATTCGTCGGCTATTCCATTTAGTTCAGCGTCAACAGAAACAATAAGACTCACATCAGGTCGAGTAATTGATGGATAAATGAATGCAAATGAGGAAAGAATTACTACGAACGCAGTTGCAAATATGGCTATTCTAAATGTACTATTCATGGATAAACACTATTTTATATGAAATTATTAAGATTTGAAATAATATAATAATTATCAATTTCTGACAATAGTATATTGAGTTTTTCAAAAGATCGTAGAATTATTGTTATAATCATTGCAGTAGTGATAGCATTAGGAGTTATTGTAGTAGGTGTACCAAATTCAGAAATTCTACCTCAGCAGAATTCTGAGAACGAGTTGGAGGAAAAAGAGACTGTTGAGAAAGAAAGAAGACCTCCTGAGGAATTTCATGTTGATGCAGTAAGTAAATCGGTATACACGCCAGCTATGTTGAACATACAGGTAGGAGATACAGTAACCTGGACAAACATTGATTCAGAAGTGCATACAGTATCCAGTGCAAATGTTACTTCAGATGGTGGAGTATATTTTCATGAAACTTTGTTGCCAGGAGAAACTTACAGTGTTACTTTTGATACTCCAGGAACGTATTTCTATTCGTGTATGATCAAGTTTCACGGAATGACAGGAATAATCAGAGTTTCTTAATTAGGTTAGTTGCTTGCGTTTATAGAACAAAACTGAAACCAATAAACCGACTATCAGATAAATCAAGAAGACACCCACACTTAGATTTACCTCTGGAATGAAATTTACTATCGATTGAGATTGACCTGGAACAAGTATTGACGGGATATCAATCATTGAATCCTTAGGATATGGAATTTCGAAGATATATACAACAACCCCTGCAGCATAGGTCAAAGACCACCAGGGTTTGATTTCAGAGATGACTAAAAAGTATTCCAACAATCCAACTACTAGAAACCATAGAAAGATGAAAGCAATATT
>DAHJ01000034.1 GCA_002495905.1 Thaumarchaeota archaeon UBA223 | reverse complement strand
TGTTGAGCAATATCGTCAATTCCTTTTTGACATATTACAATATTTGCACCTGATGCAACTATTTGGTCTACGTATTGTTTTAACATTCTATTCTCTTCATCTAGAAATTGTTTCATTTGTAATGGATCATTTATTCTAATTTCTGCACTGATTTCTGTTTTTTCAATTTCTAATGCGGCATTCACTATTGCAATTTTAGCTCTATTGACAGATTTTGGCATACTTGAATGAACTACTTCTTTATCCAATACAATACCTTTGATTAATGAAGTTTCACTCATTGAAGCTCCAGGTTTCTTGTCAATTTTGATATTTGCTAAATCTACTTTTGTGTTTCCATCAGTATTATCTGAAACTAATAATAATGAATCTACAACAATTTTTGATAATTCTTTAGCTTCTTCTGCAACTAATTTACTCATCATACTAGTTGAAGCAATTTTTATTAATACATCTCTATTACTTTTATCAACTTTAATTGCAATTTTCTTTAAAATATCAAGTGCTTGTTCCGCAGCTCTTGCATATCCATCTATTACCATTGTTGGATGTACTTCTTTATCGATTAATTCTTGTGCTTTTTCTAATAGTGCTCCAGACAAAACAACTGATGTAGTGGTACCGTCTCCTACTTCATTATCGGTAGTTTTTGCTACTTCTACCATCATTTTTCCTGCTGGATGTTGCATATCTATTTCTTTCAAAATAGTTGCCCCATCATTTGTTATTGTTACATCTCCTAAACCGTCTACTAACATTTTATCCATTCCTCTAGGACCTAGTGATGTTTTTACTAATTGTGCCACTAATGTTGCAGCAAATATATTATTCTTTTGTGCTTCTTTTCCCTTTGTTTCGCTTGAACCTTCTTTCAAAATAAAGACAGGTTGACCGTTGTTATTACTCATTAATAATCACATTTTTTTACGTAAAACTATGTTTTTAACTTTTTCTCTGATTCTTGAAACTTGACATAATGTATGTCAAATGGCTTTTCTTTATCTACTGAACATTTTATTCTCAATATTTTCCTAAAATTAGGTTCAACTTGTTCATTTTCTCCTGAAACCAATTTCTTTATGTTTATCCCCCCTTCACAAACTAATTCCACTGTAATTCTGTTTCCCTCTTTCTTTTTCATTCTAATTGAAATAATCTTTCTTGTGAAATACTTCCTTTTATTCATTGAATATATTGAAATATCTCGATCATTGAAATATTTCTCAATCTTTTTAATTCTTTTTTCATCTTTTATATTTGATTCAAAATTAACTTTTGCCTTCATAATGAATCCATGATCTATTGTTGGCCTTTTTCTTAATATTTCTGCAGATTTAATTATAATTCCATGATTCATTTTTTTCTCTCTAAATAAAGCCTTACGTTTCATTGGCGAACTTATTTCTGCAAAGAATGGCCTTCCTTTATATCTCACTAAACTATTCTGATCTTCACTACCTATCCATGATATCTTTATTTCATTTGCATTAAATTTCTTTTTCAAGTATTTTTGTATCTCATTTTCTACTGAAGGCAGTTTCATAAATCCAGAAAAATTACAATTTTTACACCCTTCACTTTTACATTGTTTACATCGTTGTTTTTTCTGATTAATTCCTCTTTTATTTTTTACATACATACCCTTTACAAAAACTGATCTAGACGATAATTCGATTTCATCAAATAAAGTATTCACAAGTATATTTAATTCAGGTTTATTCAAACTAATGACTTTACCATTCTTTCTTCTAATTATTTTTGATAATTCTTTTGTTATCTCACTCTTTATTGGTTCACCACCTTTTACCTTGAATTCAGAACGTACTACATCCTCTCTTTCTATTATTTCTGAATCAAGAATTGTTCCTACCATAAAACTCGAATATTCAAATTTTTCAGTTTTTATCATAATTCTTTTTGCAAGTTTACTTAAATTTTCCATCATTCCCTCACAAATGAAACATTCCTTCTTAATTTGATTTTTATTTATTATCTTTCTAATATTATTTCCATTTATTCTGTTTGTATAATTACTTGAAAATTGTCTTCCTAAACAACTATCACATAATTTATACCTGTTAAAGACTCTTTTCGCTGTTCTAATTCTAGCATCCAGCTCTAATTTGCACCTAACTTCTTTAACATCTGTCGCATTCCTCTACCTTTACTGGCTTTCATCATTTGTTTTGATTGTTTGTACCTGTTTAACAATTCTTTTATTTCTTTTTCAGAACGTCCAGAACCTTTTGCTATTCTTTTTACTCTTGAAGAATTCATTAAATCTGGATCTTCTTTTTCATTTTTTGTCATGGATTGAATTATGTATTTCCATTTTTCCATATTCTCTTCTATGTTGTCTATATCCTTTTCTGGAACTTGTGCTGCTCCAGGAATCAATTCCATTACTTTTTTTAATGATCCCATTTTGTTAATCTGTTCTAATTGTTCATATAGATCATTAATTGTCATTTTTCCTGACATTATTCTTTGCATTTTTATTTCCTGATCCTCTGATTGAATTTCTTTTAATCTTTGTAATAATGTTTGAATATCACCCATTCCAATTAATCTTCCAACAAATCTGGTCGATACAAATTCTTCTAAATCATCAATTCTTTCTCCAGTACCTATAAAAAATATACTTGCATTAGTGTTTGCTACTGCTGCTATTGCTCCTCCTCCTTTTGCAGCTCCATCAAGTTTTGTTATTATTATTCCTCCAATTGAACTTACTTCTGTAAATGCCTTTGATTGTGCTTCTGATTGTTGTCCAATTGTAGAATCAATTACCAATAAAGTATGATCAGGTTTTATTTTACTAGTTAACTCTTTCATCTCTTCCATTAATCCTCCTTCTTCTTTATGTCGTCCAGTTGTATCAATTATTATGACTTCTTTTTCTGCTTTATTGAAATAATCAATGCCATTCTTGATTATTTTAACAGCATCTTTTTCCTTTTCTTGTCCAAATATTTCAATATCAAAAGATTCACATAATGAAGTAATTTGTGCTAAAGCACCTGGTCTGAAAGTATCTGCACCTATCACTCCTACTGAATGATTCTTTTTGGTCAAATATTTGGCTAATTTACCAATTGTTGTAGTCTTTCCACTACCTTGTATTCCTAATACCAAAATTATATTGCCTTTTGGCTTATTTAATTCAAATTTTCTTTCGGAACCTAACGTTGTAGATAGTTCTTCATAAAGTATCTTTACAATATAGTCACGTTTTGGTATTCCTGAAGGTATCTTCTCTTCCAATGCTCGAGTTTCAATTTTTTTTGTTAAATCAAATACAAGTTTAACATTTACATCAGCTTGAAGTAATGATCTTTGTAAATCTTTAACAAATTCTTTTACCGATTGTTCATCGATTTCATCATTTCCCACAAATTTTTTTATTGCATCTTGTAAACCTGATTTGAGATTGTCTAGCATACCATATCACTTCTTTATAATTCTTAATTCTGAAATTTCTAATCTACCTCTATCTCCATACCAGATATTCTTTGATTCTATTGGCTCTAATTTATTAGTATATAGAGGACCATCTAATACCAAGGTATCTAAATCTCCTCCTTCTCCCACTGCATTGAATCTATATTTATCTGCAAGATCAAGTAATTCTTTTATACTCTTTTTATCTAAATGTCTTCCTAACCATTCCTCTCCTAATCCTAATGCTGCGACCGAAACTATTATTACATCTAATTGATTTTCTAATATTTCACGATACAAATCTTTCGGTGTAATTCCCCAAATTGGAGCATAGTGTTCCATACCTGCCTTTTCACAGGCATTATCGAATTTTTTTTTCTGAAAATTCGATTCTATTCCTCCTGTTATCAGATAATCGGAGTCTTGTTTTTCTAATGCATCAGATAATGTTTCAATTTCTCTTTCTTTTGAAGCCTTCACTGGAATCCAATCAAGTCCAACTACTTCTGCAATATTTTTTACTAAACTGATATTATGAGTGTGGTACAACATACTTTCTTGATCTTCAGGTATTACTGTCATGATTTTTGTTATTTTAATCCCATTATTATGTGCTAAATGCATTGATAATACCGAATCTTTACCTCCAGATAGAAATGCAATTCCTTTCTTCAATTAATTTCATATCTTATTCCAACCTACAATTATTAACTTTGATTATTCTAGATGAATTGGAAACTATTGGAAAAGTTTATAGATGTGGTTTAGTTACTCTCTTTTAGTTAGCAACAAGAAATTAACAGGTTACGAACGTTGACAAATATTACAGAACAAAATGAACATTCAGACCAATCTGAAAAAGATGTTATCAAAAATGATTCTATAGAATCAAATAATTCTGATATCTCTAATCAAGATCCTTCTGAAGACATAGATAAGATTAAAAAACAATCTGAGTCGTATTTTAAACAACTTCAATACCTTCAAGCTGATTTTGAAAATTATCGTAAACAAGTCTCTAAAGAATTTGAGAATCAATCTAAATTTGGCAATAGTCAAATTATTCAATATTTAATTGAAATATACGAGGACTTGAAACGAATAATTGATAATCTTAATTCTGACGATTCTTCTTTACAAGCTATAAAATTGATAACTAAGAATATTGAATCTATGTTCAAAGAACAATCTGTGGAAATTATTCATTCTGTAGGTACTGCTTTTGATCCAAATCTTCATGAAGCTTTAGAATATACCGAAAATTCTGAAACTGAAGATAATATTATTCTCTCAGAAATCCAAAGTGGATATAAAATTCATGGACAAGTTTTAAGACCTTCTAAAGTAAACGTATGCAAAAATAATTCTAACAAGAATGGAGATAATGCAAATGAGTAAAATTATTGGAATCGATTTAGGAACCAGTAATTCAGCTGCTGCTGTAATGGTCGGCGGTAAGCCTTCATTAATTCCTAGTGCAGAAGGTACTAGCGTCGGAGGTAAATCATTTCCATCTTATGTTGCATTCACTAAAGATGGTCAACGTTTAGTTGGAGAACCTGCAAGAAGACAAGCTGTAACAAATCCTGAAGGCACTATACAAAAAATTAAACGAAAGATGGGAGAATCATATAAAGTCCATATTAATGGCAATGATTATACTCCTGAACAAATTTCTGCCTTTATTCTTCAGAAAATTAAGACTGATGCTGAAGCATTTCTTGGTGAGAAAGTAGAAAAAGCCGTAGTTACTGTTCCTGCGTATTTTAATGATAATCAAAGACAAGCAACTAAAGACGCTGGTTCTATTGCAGGACTAGATGTTGTTCGTATTATAAATGAACCTACTGCTGCTTCTCTAGCATATGGCCTTGATAAAGAGGCTTCTGATCAAAAAATACTAGTCTTTGATCTTGGCGGGGGAACTCTTGATGTTACAGTTATGGAATTTGGCGATAGCGTATTTGAAGTAAAAAGTACAAGTGGTGATACTCAGCTTGGTGGAACTGATATGGATCAAGTTATTCTTGATTACCTTGTTGATACATTTGTCCAAAGAACCTCTATCGATTTGCGTAATGACTCTAAAGCAATGCAAAGACTTAGGGAAGGTGCAGAAAAAGCAAAAATTGAATTGTCAACTGTACTGACTACTGATATTAATCTTCCATTTATTGCCCAAGATTCTGAAAAAAATCCAATTCATTTTGAAACTTCATTAACACGTGCAAAACTTGAAGATCTTATTTCTGTAGTTCTCAATAAATGTGAACAACCTATTAAGCAGGCTATGGATGATGCCAAGCTTTCGGTTTCTGATATTGATAAAGTAATTCTTGTTGGTGGTCCAACTCGTATGCCTTCTGTTCAAGAATTTGTTAAAAAAATAGTTGGTAAAGGATTGGAACGTGGTGTTGATCCTATGGAGTGCGTTGCCGCTGGAGCTGCAATTCAAGGTGCAGTACTAGGTGGAGAAACTTCTGACATCTTACTCTTAGATGTTACTCCTCTTTCTCTTGGTGTAGAAGTTCAAGGTGGAATTTGTAATCGTATGATAGAACGCAATACTACTATTCCTACAAAGAAAAGTCAAATCTACTCTACAGCTCAAGATAATCAACCTGCTGTTACCATTCATATTCTTCAAGGAGAAAGAGAAATGGCTTCTGATAACATGTCTCTCGGTCAATTCAATCTTGACGGAATTCCTCCTGCACCTCGTGGCGTTCCTCAAATAGAAGTTACTTTTGATATCGATGCAAATGGCATAATTAATGTATCTGCAAAAGATTTAGCTACAAATAAAGAACAAAATATTACTGTTACTGGATCTAGTAAATTATCTGACACTGATAAAGAAAGAATGATTAAAGATGCTGAACAATTTGCAGAACAAGATAAAACCCGAAAAGATGAAGCTGAATTAATTAACAAAGCCGATTCCTTGATATATACTGCAGAAAGAACTAAGACTGATCTTAAAGATAAAATTACTGAAGATCAAGTATCTCAAATTGATAATTTATCATCTCAATTGAAGTCTTCCCTTGAATCTAAAGATCAAACTTCAATTCGTGATAATTCTGATAAATTAAGTACTCTTTTACAAGAAATTGGTTCTTCGATTTACCAACAATCTGCTCAACCAGATCCAAATCAACCTCCTCCATCTGATCAATCTGATTCTAATACCGAACCTGAAGAAAAAGTCGTTGATGGAGAATATAGTGAAGTAGATGACAATTCTTCAAATGATGCTAAATGAGTAATACTGATTATTACGATATTCTCGGCATATCTAAAAACACTGATGAAAAAGAAATTAAAAAAGCATATAGAAAACTTGCCTTAAAATACCATCCTGATCGCAATAAATCCAAAGACGCAGAAGAAAAATTCAAAGAAATTTCTACTGCTTACGCTGTTCTTTCTAATCCTGAAAAACGTAAAATATACGATCAATATGGACAAGCAGGTATTGACGGTCGATTCAATCAAGAAGACATCTTTCGTAATACTGACTTTTCTGACATTCTCCGAGGTGTAGGAGGAATGGGAGGGTTTGGAAGTATATTTGATTCTTTCTTTGGCACATCAAATTCCCGCGACCCTTCTAAAGGCCAAGATCTTCGATATGATATAGATCTAACTCTTGAACAAGCTTTCAAAGGTGAAAAAATGAATATTACCATTCCCCGTAATATAAAATGTGAATCTTGCACAGGTTCTGGTGCACAAAAAGGAACTTCTCCTGTTAATTGTTCTAATTGTAATGGAAGAGGACAAGTTCAAGTTACTCGTTCAGCAGGTTTTGCACGTTTTGTAAGTGTTCAAGATTGTTCAAATTGTCAGGGACGAGGAAAAATCATTAAAAAACCTTGTACAAAATGTAACAGTATTGGACTCGTAGAAAAAAAACAAACTATTGAATTAAATATTCCATCCGGTGTAGATGAAGGATCACGAATTCGTTTACGTGGATCTGGTGATTTTACTTCTGGAACAGGACAACCTGGTGATTTATATATTGTTACACATATGAAATCACACGATTCCTTTCTTCGCGACAATGAAAATTTAATTTATGAAACAAATATTGATTACCCAATTGCCGTACTTGGAGGTGATATATCTGTTCCAACTTTAGATAAAAAAGCTAAACTAAAAATTCCTACTGGTACTCAAAACAATACAATTTTTAAACTAAAAGGAAAAGGATTTCCTCGTATCAATGGTTTTGGTACTGGTGATTTACTTGTAAGAGTTAATGTTAATGTTCCAAAGAAATTAAATTCCAAACAACGAAAACTGATTGAAGAATTATCTACTGAATTTGGTAATAATATATCAAAACGAAAATTTTTCTAGATTTATCTTATTCTTATAATCTTTGTTTTGCCTAATACTTTCCAATATTCTACTTCATTACCTTCAGCTAATTTCTCATTGATTTCTTTATCATGAGTTGGTGGAGGTGAATCAAAAGTTTCAAATGATTCCATATCCATAAGTTGAACTATTTCTTGCTCCTTATTTATAGAAATTACTTGACCTGTTCTTTTTTCAATCATTGGAATTTCTATTCCTGCAGATACAGGAGAAACTAAACTGTGTTTTGAACCATCAAATACACCAGTTGCTACTACTCTGGCTTTTGCAGAACCATGTTTGCCTGGTTTTGATTTATCATATTCAATTATTCTACAAGGCTCTCCATCAATGATAATATACGAGCCAATTTTTACATCACTCAAAGCTGCAGGTTTACTCATATCTAACATGCTCAATAATAGACAAGATATATAACAATTCTCACTAAAATATAGATGATATAAATGAAATCAAGAAAGATTAGATCTTTTGGAGTTATTTCTAAAGATTCTGATAATACGGCGCGAAAAACTGCTCTCAATATAGCAAAAACCCTTCATAATTCCGGATTTAATATTAAACTTATTTCGCCTTTGACTTCTACTTATCCATCAATCTCTATTGATGATAAAAATCTAGATGTTGATTGTATAATTTCTGTTGGCGGTGACGGAACAATTCTCAAGGCATCTCGTTTACTCTCTAAACAAATTCCTATTCTTGGAATACATAAAGGAGGACGAGGAATTCTCACTGAATTAAAACCCAAGGATCTTCCAATTCTTATTGATCAGATAAATGATAATAATTATTTTATCGATCGTCGAAAACGTATTTCGGTCTCATCTAAATCTAACAAGCAAATAAAAAGTCTTAATGAAGTATATGTAGAAAGATCTGAAAAACTTCGTGCAATTACCTATGAAATAAATCTTGATCGCACTGTTATTAAAAACCGTATGGACGGATTAATAGTTTCAACACCAACTGGTTCTACTGGACATTCCATGTCTTTAGGTTCTTCTATGCTTAGTGAAGATTTACCTGCTCTTCTTATTACTCCTATTGCACCAATCTCTAGAGTTCCACCAATTGCAATTCCTGTTTCTGATTTTTCTATTATTGCGCATAGCGATACGAAAATTATTATTGATGGTCAAGTAGAATTTAATGTTCCTTCTATGGAAAAAATCCTTATTAATACAAAAGTTCCTGATACTTTGTTTATTCGATTTTCTGATTCGACATTAAGGCAGTTAACTAGTCTTGGATTCTAAAATTATTATTGATTCTACTGCATTTTATGCAGGTCTTCCGTTTAGATCCTTAGATTGTTATTATACAACTATTCAAATTAATGAAGAACTTCAAAAAATTCCCTTTTTTTCCTCTAGAATTGAAACTTTAATCCACTCTAATCGCCTTCAAATTATTGAACCTAGTTCTAAAGCAGTCGAATACATTCTAAAAAATTCACTAAATATCGAGAATAAAAAATCATTATCTGATGCTGATATATCAATTCTTGCATTAGCTTATGACTTTCTTGAGGAAAATCACAATGTAATCGTTCTAACTGACGATTACGCTATTCAAAATGTGGCTAAAAAACTAGATATCTTTTACAAATCTTTACTTTATTCTGGAATCAAATATTCTGGCAAATGGATTAATTTCTGTTCTGCCTGTAGTAGTATATCTGAATCTAATGATAAAACCTGTATAAATTGCGGTAATCCTCTTAAACGAAAACTTCAACGTAGACATCCTTAAGAATATTCAATTTCTAAACTTATTAGATGACTGATCCATTAACATTAACTGGTTTAGTAATTGTAATAGGAGTTCTTCCTATTCTTATAGGAATGTATTTTCGTGTATTGAATAATAAATCTAAATCAGAAAATATAATTTCTAAATATGCTTTTAACAATATTTCTCTTGGAATTATGTTTGCATTATTCATTGATTTTATTGTAAACTCATCCCAACTTGGTATTAATTTAGGTTTTAATATTTATTCTATAACTCTTTTACTTTGTTTTATTTTTGGTTTTACACTTCTATTCCTCATTTCTACATTTACTTCAAATTTTTCTTATATCCCTATATTATTGCTATCTCTTAGTTTCTCATTCCATAGTTTTGCTGAAGGAATAGTTATTGGATATGATGTTAATGTTCTTGGTATTTCTGCATCTATACCAAGAGGAATACAAACTACTTCTTTTGTTATTCATAAAATAGCTGAAGGATTTGTAATTCCACTTTTCTACCATTTGTCATTTTCTTATATTGCTATTTTTACACTGATTAGTGGTTTTCCAATTATTCTTGGTTCAATATTTGGTTTATATGGATTCCCCGGTATACTAAGTTCTGTCTTCTTTTCTATTAGTTCTGGAGCTCTTCTATTTACTATAATTGATTATACCAAAAAAGATAATCAAATTACGACTAAAAATATCTATGATGTCATCTTTATTCTGTGTGGATTTGTGTTAATTTATATTGCCGGGCTCCTTCATTCAATATGAATGAAATTACCCTATCAAAAAGAATTATTATTTTCTATAATGGTTCTTAGTTTTTTTGTTTTATTACAATATCTTCCTGATTCTCAACCAAATTCTGACGAAATTATATTTGAAATGACAACTAAACAATGGGAATTTGAACCTAACCAAATTATTGTCGAACAAGGACAAACTGTTGTTATAAAACTACAAAGTACGGATGTTCCACATGGATTTGCCATTGATGAATATAATATCTATACATTTGTTCCTGCAGGCCAAACTGTTGATATCTCATTCGTTGCCACTGAGACAGGCGTCTTTGAAATCTTTTGTAATATATTCTGTGGAGAAGGTCATTCTACTCATCGAGGACAATTGATCGTGCGTTAATTTTACATTATGACTAATAATGCATTTTCTATTAAAAATCTATTTCCAATAATTCTTCTTGTTTTTTCTATTCAAATAAGTTCATTAATATTTACTAGTAATTTTCTTCCTGTATATCAGTCTCTTCCCTCTTACCAACCAGCTGGTAATTCTACTTCTGGTTCTATATTGAACTCGATTATTCTTCTAATTCCTACTTTTGTTGTTACTTCTGTCATCTTATTTTTATTGCGACGTAAATTATTCTTTTTATTAAAATTCTTACTAATAATTACCTTAAGTGTTGGTACTTTCTCTGTAAGCTATATTATTCTTTCAGCATCATTACAATCTGTAATAGATTCTTCTATCTACATCTTTATTCTATCTTTAATTTTATGCATTATTCCTGTGCTTAGTCTAACAATTATTGATTCAAATAAATTTCAATTATTTTCTTCTTACATTCTAAGTTCATTGTACGGGACTATTCTTGCTGTGTTCCTTAAACCACCCACTATAATCATTATACCAATTGCATTTGCACTTTATGACATATACGCTGTCTTTCGAGGGCCTTTGAAATCAATTGTTAATTCTCAAGAAGATTCACTTGATCTTCGTCCCTTGTTTATTAATCTTGGTCATTTTAATATCGGAACTGGCGATTTAATATTTTATTCCATGATTCCATCTTCTGTATTCTTGTTAATTGATTTACCTTCAGCATTTCTTAGTATTTTCTTAATTCATTTCGGTCTTATTCTCACCTTATATCTCTTAAAACGTTTTGAAATCTTTCCTGGATTGCCTATTCCAGTTGCATTATCACTTGTCCCTTATTTATTATTTTATTGAATAATTTATCATAAACTTTATAAAATAAATTTACAATTTTGTAATTGCAGCAAAATTATGACTACCAAATTACCTAAAAAAATTTGTCAATTAATTGATGATAAAAATATAGCTCATTTTGCTACTTTAAATCAAGATGGCAGTCCTCATGTTTCTCCTGTTTGGATTGATCGTGATGGCGATGTTATCTTAGTTAATACAACTTCAACTCGTATTAAGTACAAGAATGTAAAGAATGATAAACGTGTTTCACTTAGTATCACTGATTATAGAAATTCTTATACTTGGGCTTTTATAATGGGAGAAGTTATTGAAATTACTGATATTGATGCAGACGCTCATATAGATAAAATGTCTCAAAAATATCTCGATATCCCTAAATTTTCTGGAAAAAATCCTATGGAACCTCGAAAAATCATTAAAATTATTCCTTTAATAGCAAAACATAACTAAATTATATTATGTCAACTGGATCAAAAGTCTATATAGAAACTTATGGATGTAGTGCCAGCTTTTCTGATTCAGAGATATGCGCAGGTCAATTATCTGAAGCTGGTTATTCAATAGTTGATAATCCCGAAGATTCAGATGTAAATGTTATTGTCACATGTACTGTAAAGACTGCTACTGCTGACAGGATGTCTCATAGAATAAAAAAACTCTCTGAGAACAACTCTGCACTTGTCGTTGCTGGCTGTATGCCAAAAACACAATCTAAAGAAATTAAGAAAATAAACCCAAATGCAAGCTTAATGGGGCCTGATTCTATTGATCAAATTACTAATATTGTAAATTCTACTCTTAATGGTAATCCTCTGATTGAATTAGGAAAATCTTCTAAACCTAAAGTCATGCTTCCAAAAATAAGAATTAACCCGGTAATAGATATTGTTGAAATTGGAACTGGTTGTTTGAGCTCTTGTACTTTTTGTCAAGTAAAAATAGCAAAAGGCACACTAGTTAGCTATCCTCCAAGTGCTATCACTGAACAAATTTATGAATCTACTAATTCTGGTTGTAAGGAGATATGGTTAACTTCTACTGATAATGGCTGTTATGGAATGGATATGTCGATGGATTTAGCTGATTTATTAGAATCAGTTGTTGCTATACCAAATAATTTTCTAATCCGTGTCGGAATGATGAATCCGATGCACACAAAAAAGAAATATAATAAATTATTCAATATCTTTAATCATGATAAAATCTATAAATTCTTACATATTCCTGTACAATCTGGCAATAATAGAGTCTTAAAATCGATGCTTCGTGGCCATTCACGTGAAGATTATGTCCTTATGTGTTCAAGCTTTCGTAAAAAATTTCCCTTGTCTTCAATTGCTACTGATATAATTGTTGGATATCCTACTGAAACTGATGAAGAATTTAATGATACTGTTGAACTTGTTAAATCAACACAACCTGATGTTGTTAATCTTTCTAAATACGGTGCTCGTCCTGGTACCAAAGCTATAGAAATGGAACAAGTTCCTAATTCTATAATTAATGAAAGATCTAGAACATTAACATCAATTATAAAAGAAATATCTTTGTCTAGAAATGAAAAATGGCTTGGTTGGGTTGGAAATTGTCTTGTAAATGAAAAAGGGAAAGTTGATGGCACAATGATTGGTAGAAACTTTGCATATCGTCCTATTGTTCTGAAAGATTCTGATCTAGTTTTGGGTAATAACTATAAAGTCAAAATTTCAGATGTAAAAGCTACGTATCTTATTGGCGACCTATTTTAATGATAGCCCGGGGCAGATTCGAACTGCCGTCACCGCCTTTCTTCATGTTCCAAAGGGCGATATGCTTGACCGCTACACTCGATGGACTTACATCCTCCACCGGGCTAAACCGGGCTTAGTATCAATTTCGTGCTAGTTCTTGATTAAGTTTTGCCCTCATTAGAGCATCTAATTTATCTATAATTACTTGAATTGGGTCTTCCATTCCTGCTCTAATTCTACCTGCTCGCATTTTTATTTGCTTTTTCATTTTTGGGTCTCTTAAGAAATTCTTTGATACTCTTACTACTCCATCAATATCTCTTGGTTTTGTCAAAAGTCCTTTAGAAACAAGATATCTTTCAACAAAATAACTTCCACTAAAAAATGATATAGCTGGTGTACCCAGTAACGCAGCTTCTGCAGTCATTGTACCGCCAAGTCCAATGAATAAATCAGATTGCTGCAGTAATGTTATTCCGTCCACTACATCATTTGGAACAATGACTCTTCCTTTGAATTTCTTTAATACAGCATCAATTTGTTCTGAATATCTACAAAGAATTACAATATTCTGATTTCTAAATTCTTCAATTAATCTCTGTATCAATGCAAATTCTTGTGTGTATGAATCTCTTTTAGAATATGCAGCAAAACTTTCTTCTAATCTTAATGATATTGTAGTTTTTGATTTATCTATATTTAATCCTAGATGAGTTTTTTCTGTTAAATCTCGTCTTGTTAACCAAACAAATGGATCTAAAGCTTTGTAGGTTTCAATTTTACTTCTTTCTATTCCATATATTGTCCATGATTTTTCTGGAACAATCCATGGAGTCAATAAACAATCAGCTATTGGAATTGTTAATTTAGATACTGCTTCTGCATGAGGTGAATCGCTCACACATATGTTGATTATTCCTAATCCAAAAGCTACTCTGCTTGCTTCTGGAGAACTGAATGATACTAAAGCATCTGGTTTATCGTCTTTAAAATATTCGAGTAAAAGCTGACTTCTTTCTAAACTTGCACTTAATTTATTGCTTAATTCTTTACCTCCATGACTTCCAATAAATTCTGCATTAATCTGCCTTTTACGTAATAATAATTCAGCTTCCCTATACCTACGGGAAGTTACTATTACTTCATCACCTCTTTCCTTCAAAGACTCGATTAAAGGCTCGAAAAATAGCGCTTGTTTCGGTGTTAATATGTCAATCCAAACTCTCATGTCTTAATGTAGTATATCATCATAATTACTCGATATAAATTTTTTAACCGTTTTTGGGTTTGATCTTCCACTTTGATAATTTATTAATATAAAAATTACTTGTATAATATAACCTTGGAAACTCATGATTCTGTTCTAATTTATGGTCTTAGCACTGAAGGGTATATGATATCTAATTCTCTTGTCTCAAAATCTATTTCTACCACAATTCTAGATGAAAAATTACATGTTGCTACTGAAATAACTCCTCAAATTCTATCCGATTATTCTAGTGCTCAATCTATCATTGAAGAAGAAGCTCTTTTTAGCATTCAACCAGAAAAAAACGCAATTAGCGAGAATCCTATTATTTTCTTTACTCCTAAAATTCGAGAAAGTGACAACTATAAGAAAAAAGTACTCTCATTAGTTTCAGAACTTTCGACTGAAATATCCAAAGGTACGATTTTTTTTAATTGTACACCATTAGGTTATGGACAAAATTCCGAGCTAGTTGAAATTATAGAACGCAGTAGCGGCCTTAATTCTGAAACTGATTTTATATATTCATATCTTCCTCTAGAACCTAGAACTACTAAATCTATAACATTTGGCACTCATAATCTTGATAATAAAAAAACTGTACAAACTTTAGCAAAAAATGCTAATATCAAATTTACCGATACTTATGATTTAGAATTATCTGAAATATTACATCTCGAGAAACTTACTTCTCTATATTCTCCAATTATATCTAAGACTGAATCATTAAAAAAAATAAAAGATTATGATAAACGTAAAACACTAAAGCATGAAAATTATTATGTTGACGATCTTACTAATCATGTTTCAGATATTCGTTGCTTTAATTCATCATTAGATTCTGGAGATCCGTCTCTTTATATGATGTCTGGAATATCTCGTAGTATTGATTCATTTACTCGCTATTTCATTGACGAATTGAAATCATTTATGAAACACAATTCACTCAAAGCCAGTAAAACCGAAATCTATCTTTGTTGGTCTATTGATAAATCAGAAATTCGTGGCGATAAGTCTATTATGCACGAATATATCATTGATAAAATCTACGACGTTGTAGGAAACATAAATGACATTAATGAATTTTCTACTGTAAAAAATGGACAAGCAAGTTATTATCTGCCTACTAGTGATAAAAAACAGTTATTAATCCTGTGCTCAAAAACCGATGAAAAAATATTAAAAACATTCAAAAGAAATCTTGGTGACAATATGTTTTTAATTCACGCTAATACACTATGTAATAGGTAATTATTAAGAGGAAATATCTATCTTGAAAGCAGCAGTTGTCGGTACTGGATCTTGGGGAAAACATCATCTCCGTGTACTAAATGATTTAGGTTATTTAGATTCATTTGTTGAAATGAATGATGAACGTAGAAAACTCTATGAAAAAAAATATTCAATAAAAGGATTTTCTAATATTGAAGATTTGGTTAAAGACCACCACGTTGATATTGTAAATATTTGTACTCCTACTGTTACTCATTTTGAAATTGCAAAAACTACTTTATCTAATGGAATTTCTACTTTAGTAGAAAAACCACTTACTTATTCTTCATCTCAAGGAGAAGAATTAGTTAATCTTGCACATGATAACAATGTGGCTCTTACTGTTGGTTTTGTCGAACGTTTTAACCCTATTATTATTGATATAAAAGATAATCTTCAAAAACAAACTTATGGAGATCCTTTACTTATTGAATTTCAACGTGAAAATCGATGGGCCGGAGTAACAAAAGATATTGGTGTTATTTTAGATTCTTCAGTCCATGATATTGATGGTGCTAGATGGCTGTTTAATGAAGAACCCAACGTTGTATTCGCAAGAACTGGGAACGTTTTAAACCCCAAAGCATCTGGTTTTGTTGGAACTGATTATGAGGATTTTGCTACTATAGTTCTTGGATTTAAAAATGGTAAAACTGCAATAATAATTGCTAATTGGGTTACTCCCTATAAAGTTAGAAGAATATCTGTTACCTGTACTGATGGTAATTTATCCGGTGATTATATGTCTCAAGAAATTCGCCTAGACGATGGTAATTCCGTTACTATACCTACTCGTAAACGCGAGGAGCCTCTTGTCAATGAATTAACAAGTTTCATCAATGCTGTAAAGTCTAATACTTCTCCTGTAGTTACGGGAATTGATGGCCTAAATACTATAAAAATTGCTGAGGCTGCTATAACATCTGCAAAACGAGGTTCTCCAATTTATCTAGATTTGTGATTAATTATGAAAAAAACTCTTACCGATATTCTTGTATGCCCTTCTGATAAACACTCTGATCTTAATTTAATAGAATTTGAAACCAATAGTTCTGATGTTAAATCAGGACTTCTTTATTGTATTAAATGTATTAGATATTATCCGATAATTAATGGAATTCCTATTATGGTTCCTGATAACCAACGTAACTTTATTCATGAATCCAATTTTCTCACACAATGGATTGATAAAATTCCTGATGATATAAAATCTAACAGTCTGCCATTTAATATTAATAAAATTAATCGTGAATCATCATGAGTAACGAAAAAAATCATATTTCTGAAAATGCATTTGTTGGTAAAAATGTAAAGTTTGGTAATGGTGTTAAAATTTGGAATATGGCTTATGTTGGTAATAATACAAAAATTGGCGACAACGTAATGATAGGTTCTCTTGCACATGTTGATTATGATGTTCAAATTGGTTCTAATTGTAAAATAGAAGGTTTAGTTTACATTGCTCCAAAATGTATTATTGGTAATAACGTATTCATTGGTCCCTCTGCCACTCTTACAAATGATCCATATCCTCCCAGTACAAAACTTGCAGGTGTTATTGTTGAAGATAATGCAGTCATTGGAGCACGATCTGTAATTAAAGCAGGGGTTACCATAGGAAAAAATAGCGTTGTTGCTATGGGTTCTATAGTAACAAAAGATGTTGCTTCTGATAGTGTTGTGGTGGGCTCTCCTGCCAAAGTTGTTTATAATAGATCTGAATACGACAATAAAATGAAAGATTGGGAAGCAAAATTCTAAATATTAGTTCTAATCTTTACATAATATGACTGAAATAGGTTCTACTTTACCTTCTTTTGAATTACCTGACGCTGACGGAAAGTTAGTAGATATATCAAAATTCAAAGGAAAGAATATTGTTTTAGTCTTTTATCCAGCAGCTTTTACCGGAGTCTGTAAAACAGAACTTTGTTATTTTCGCGATAGCTTGTCTAAACTCTCTGAAGCTAATGCTGAAGTAATCGGAATAAGCGTAGATTACCCATTTAGCGTAAAGGAATTTGCTACATCAAATGATATCAAGTTCTTACTTCTTTGTGATTATACTAAAACAATAATTAACAAATTTAACTTAGAATTTTCCAATTTTCTTGATTTACCAGGATATACAGTTGCAAAGAGATCAGTTCTTATTGTTGACAAAGAAGGAATTATTAAATACAAATGGGTAGCTGATAACCCTGGCCAAGAACCTGATTATTCTGAAGTTCTTTCTAAAGTCTCTTCAATGCAATAGTCTATGAATTTAATTTCTTTTTTAAATATCTTGTAATTATTTTTTGTATAATAAAAACCCAAATCAGAAACAAACCAAAACTTACAACTAATTTTAGAATTACAATTAATATCTCACTAAATTGAAATGTAAATGGATTTTCTAATGGAACTATTATGGTAAAGATTATTGCTGAAACTAAAAATACTAAAAGAAATGCAATGAATATGATCGAACTTAGTTCTATGACATTCTTCATCTATATCACCCAAGTTAAGATTCCTATTATTGTTGCAAGTATTGCTGAAACAATACTCAAAATAAAAATTGTATTGACAATTGGTAATTCTTTTGAGGGATTACCTGCTACTATTAATCTTACTAATGTTATTGGCGCATCATCATTCCTTTCTGCCTCAATTGTTCCATCTTTTAATACTCTAGTCGGTCTAACCTTGATATTTTTATGTTCAACAAAATCTCTCATGCTTGATAAATAAAAGAATGAGTTCAATATTGCTGGTAATATTGCAAATACTCCAATTAATTCTACTCCCCCTACAATTGCAATTGCTCCATACATTGCACCTAATGTTAACGTTCCTGAATCTCCTGGAAATACTTTTGAAGGGTATTTGTGAAAGACAAAGAACGCTAAACATACAGAGATTAAGATTAATGTAACTAATACCATGCTGCTATCTCCTATCAAAAATAATGAAATTAATAGTGGAATTGCTGTGATTATTACAAATCCTGTTGATACACCGTTTAACACATCTATTGTATTAATTGTATTTGCAGTTACTGGTATTGATATTAATATCAATAACGGATAAATTATTGATAATTTAGCCGATCCAAAAAATAGAAAGTCTAAATTTGGCTCATAAGCGCCTAATAGAATTATTGGTAATGATGCCAACAATAATAACAAAGGTTTCTTCCTACCTCCTAACGATTTGAAATCATCTATTATTCCTATTGTCGATGAAATTATTACTACTCCGAGTATCGCAATAATTCTTATATCGTTTGTTAAAATTATTGAAACCAATAATGATGATATGAGACCAAAAATTATTGCAGGGCCTCCGGGATATGCAACAAAACTCTTTCCTTCTTTATGGTAATCTAAAACTTCTCTTTTTACACCAACTAATAATGAAATTAATCTATTCGTCGCTAAATATGTAATAATAAAGGCCATGGCCACTACTCCATATTCTATTAACCCTAAATTCATCTTCTATTACATTTGTATCATCGTCACTAATAAAACACTAAAGTTAAAATAATATTGCAAATACATATATTGTTATAAAATGAACATCTCAGAATTAACCGATGGCGCAAGAAATGTTGAAATTCCTGAAGCTGAAGTAACCGAAGTTGGTGAAACACGAACTGTTAATACACGTTTTGGTACTGAAGCACGTGTCGCAGACATAAAAATTAAGGATGAAACAGCAGAGATTACGCTCTCGTTATGGAATGACGATATCGAAAAAGTACAGGTTGGTACAAAACTAAAGATTGGTAATGGCTATACAAACAGCTTTCGTGGCGAAGTAAAGCTAAACGTTGGCCGATATGGCACACTTGATATACTCTAAATTATCCTAGCTACTAAAACCAATATTATGCCTAGTACGACTACTTCTGATACTGCATTGATATGATTTTTTGATTTCGAGAATTCTCTGATCATTATTGACAATCTACTTACTGGTATCATAAATAACAAGAATATTATGACAAAATCTAACAAGTTCATTCCTGCTATTCTTAGTGAATCTAACCAAATATCTTGACTGAAACTAATCTCTAATATCACTGAAATTATTGTTAATGCTATAACTAATATCAAAATTGTTTTAATAACTGTTAATGTTAAATTTTCTAATTTATTGTTCTTATTCATAAATTCAAAACCTCAATTTCTAATCCATTTATTATCATTCTTAAAGCAATGTAAATTAATACTATACAAAAAATATTTGTTAATATTTGTTTATCAATTACTTTGTTTATCCTTGATCCTATCTGAGCACCAAAAAATATTCCTAGTATTATCGGCGAGACTAGTGTAACATCAATCAAACCATTATTAAAAAAAATTAATGCACCAACAAGTGATGTTACCCCTATCATAAAACTACTTGTTGCAATTGCTACTTTAATTGGAATGTTCATTATTCTATTCATTATTGGTACAAAAATTGCACCTCCTCCTAAACCTAATAATCCTGAAAATATTCCTCCTATTACACTTATTATAGTTCCTTCTTTTTCTCTTTTTACAGAATATGTTATTATTTCATTTGTACTTTCATCAAAATATTTTCTTTCATCGTTTGATTTTGATTCTATATTATTGTTTTCTGAATTTTTTCTTGACTTGACATACATATTAATTGCTATATATCCTAAAACAATTCCAAAAATTACACTTAAAATACTACTGTCTATTTGTAATGCAGTATATGCACCAATTATCGATCCTGTAACTGCGCCCAATTCTAGAATTGAACTTAATCTTAAATCTGTTATTCTATTTTTAATATACACTATGGACGAACTACTTGAATTTACTAATACGCCTATGAAACTTACTCCAATTGCTTGGTGTATTGGTAAATCGAATAATATTGTTAATGCAGGCACTAAAATTATTCCACCTCCTAACCCTAATAATGACCCTATTATTCCTGCTATGAAACTGGTAGATAGGATATACACAAAGAGCAGTATCTCCACATGATTCTTTGTATGTTCTTGCTAATAATATTGTTCTAATTACTGACTAAGAATATCTTATTCTTAACAAATTATAAATTCGATTAATGTTTATTATAATAAAAATGTCATCAAGAAAATCATCTCGAAAACCTAAAAAACGTTCTCAATCTAATGAATTGTTCAAAAATAAGATTCTTGCACCTATTCTTATTGCATTTCTTTTTGGTGGAATTCTCGGATATGCTATTACTCAACCTCAAGTAAATACTTTAAAAACTAACGAAGATGTTCTTGAATCTCAAATTCTATTTCTCGAAGAACGAATTAATGAACTCAAAATCAAAGAATCTGAATTATCTCAATCTCAAACCGTTGTTAACACTTTACAATCTCAAATAAATTCCAATAAACTTGAAAATGCGGCTTTATCTGAAAAAGTTTCATTACTTAATTCAGAAATAACTGTTCTTGAAAATACACTTGAAGATAACAAAGTTCAACTCAGTGTTGCTATTCAAGACGCGGAAATGTCTGAAGCTGAAATATCTAAATTGAATACTCGTCTTAATTCTATTACAAAAACTATTGAAAAATTTGAAAATGATAAACTTTTACTTGTTGAACTTAGAAAAGAAATTCCTTCTAGTAGATCAGAAGCTCATAATCACTGGGAAAGAGTTAAGGATATTGCAATAGTTAGTGATCCAACTCTTGGTCCTAAAATTGATAAAGTTATTTCTATGATTGATCCATATTATGATTGGATTGATCAACAACCAGGAGCTAATTCCACTGATACAGAATTCTTTAACTGGATAATTGAAGGTAATATTAGTGGCGCAATAAACTATACCTCTGAAATTGGAAAATTCCAAAACGACGCTCTTTTAGCTGTTATCATCCGTATGGATGCTGCGATTAGTCTTGTTTCATAATTTTACTGATGGTTTTTTTTAACTTAATAAACAATTTAAATATATTAATAACAAATACTACCAAATGAAACTACTTCCATATCTTGCCTTATTCGTGCTTTTATCTAGTTTTCTAATTCCTTTAATTGTTAATTCTGCTTCAGCAGGCCCTGAAGATATTCTTTGGAGTGATGCTCGTCCATACAGGGCAATTTCTCCACTTATTCCTGAAAGTGGTATGATGTTCCATGAACCTGTTTCAAAAGTCTTTTCTGGTGCTGCTCAAGGAGTAGTTAGAGGAGAAGATGTTCGTTTTGCAAATGCTAAGAAAGGTGCAATGGAAGACTGGCTTCAAGATAATGTTGATTTAGCTGGAGCTGATAATAATCAAGACGTTCGATTACAAGCTGCAGGAGCTGCTGCTCTAGTTCCTTATCGTGATCCTTCGCAAAAATTTAGTAGAAATATTCTTGTCACAAGAGATTTTGGTACTACTCCGGTTCAAACTGAACCAGTGCTTGCTGTAAATCCTAATGATCCTGAACATATTGTAATTGGTACTATCGATTACAATTTTGCAAATGTTGTTTCATACGTTAGTAGAGATGGAGGTCAAACTTGGGATGGTGCATTCCAATCTAAATATCTACAAGAAGATCTCGGCGCTGCAGGAGATCCAATTGCAGCCTTTGATAGAAAAGGCAGTGTCTATATGGGTTGTATATCTATTGGCAGTGATGATTTCAGTTTAGGTGGTACTCCTTTACAAGAATCAGTTTCTAGTATATCGATTACTCGTTCTGATGATGGAGGAGAGACTTGGTTACAACCAATATCTAGTGCTCGTAGTACAATCTCATTGACTTATTCTCAAACTCAATTTGAAGGCGAGGCTACTAATGTTACAAGCAGTGGCACATTAAGATTTGGTTTCTTGGATAAACCTTGGATAGCTACAGGTCCAAACCCTGAAAACCTTGATGAAGATATCGTTTACGTCGTTTACACACATTTCGTTACACGATATGATTTCTTCTTTGCTTTAGATGGCGCTCTTCTCTATTTTAGATATCCTGTTCTTGAAACAACTATCGAAATGGTCAAATCTGAGGATTATGGAATGACTTGGAGTAAACCTATTCCTGTTAGCCCAACTGTATATTCTGCCTATGCAGGATCTGGCGGTGGAGGCAATGAAAACCAATTTGCAGAAGAAACCGACAGAGTTGTTCAATTCCCACATGTATTTACACATGATGATGGTACAGTTTATGTTGCCTATCATGATTCCACCGACGACGGACCTTTTGAGGGACTAGCTGAAACTCATATTGTCCGTTCTGACGATGGAGGTGATTCATTTAGTCTTAGTGAACGTGTTGCAACATTTAATGAACCATTTTATCGTTCAAGAAATGCTCCATTTAGGTCATGGGCTAGTGCAATGCCTCGTGGTTCTGTTTCTGATATAGATGGATCTATCAGTCTTGTTTTTGGAGGTAGACCTTCTGATAAACCTACTGACGATGGCGATGTATACTTTGTACGTTCTACCGATGAAGGAAATTCTTGGTCGTCTCCTAAACGTATTAACGACGATGGAATTTCTGCATTTCAGTTCTTTCCAGCTCTAGACATTGGACCTGACGGAAGTATTCATGCATTCTTTGGAGATTTCCGTGACAGTCCTAGTGAGATAACTTATCATATGTATTATACTCGTTCTGATGATGGCGGAGAAACATGGTTGCCTAATTCAAGAATTACTGATTATCCAACAAACCCGAACAAAGCTTTTCCTCGTGGAGCATTCATTGGTGATTACAATGATATCAAAGCAGTTGCTGACGATGTTTATATGATTTGGACTGATGGCCGGCTTGGCGAAATAACCGGTATGAATCAGAAAATTGGTTTTGCACGAACCAAACCAATGCCTACACCATCAATATTCATTAGTCCACCATCTGGACCAGGAGGTAGAGATGTTCGTATATCGGGATTTGATTTCCAACCTGATCAAGAAATATACATTTCTGTTAGTGGAGTAATAATTTCTTCAACACGCACTAATGACGACGGTTTATTTAATACTGATATATTTATTCCTATTGCAGGTGAAGGCGCACATACAATTTTGGCTATTGAAGCATCTGGAAATGTTGCTGCAGCCTCATTCTTTATGGACTTTGGTTTTAATAACCTCGATCAACTTGAGACTAGATTGTCTGACATATCTGAATCTATCTTTGATATGTTACAAACACAAACTGTTTCAAATAGTCCCCCAAACGAGGTTCCTATTTCTCCACCAATAGCTCCTGAACTTGGTGATTTGTCTAATTTACCTATTCAGATAAATGAACTTCAAAATGATGTATCTGCCATATCTGATAAAACTAATACTTTTGAAACTTTAATTTACACTTTGCTTGCAATGATCTTGGCTATTGTTGTAGTTGTGTTTATTTCAATATCGAGAGAAAATGGTATTGATTTAAAAAATATCCGTGAACTCATGAATAAATCATAGGGGATTCTATATTGATAATCAATACATCTACAAAATTAATTACAATTCTTTTGAGTGTCTTATTGTTATTTTCAATTGTTCCAAGCATTGTACATAGTCAAAGTAATTATCAACCTCCACATGATAAAGCAGGTCCTGCAGCCGACGTATTACGCTTTCGTTCATTCCATGTAGATATTGCTCCTAAAGAAATTCTTGCAAATCAAATGGATATGTATTATTTTGGACTTAAAGTTGCTGCTGCAAAAGATATAAAAAATTCACCGGGAATCAAAGTTCATGAAGCTCCTACGTCAACAATTTCATTATTACTGAATCCAGCTCCTGGTCCTGAAGGACAATTAAATCCATTTTCAATTAAAGAAGTTCGACAGGCTATTCAATTAATTATTAATCGAGACTTTGTTGTCCAAGAAATTTATCAAGGTATGGCCGTTCCAATGTTAACTCAAGTTAGTTCATATGATCACGATTACCTTACTTTATATGATATGATTCTTGAATCATCTATCAATTATGATCCGGATTATGCAAAACTTATTGTAAATGATGCTATGATAAATGCCGGTGCCGAACTAGTTGAAGGTAAATGGCACTTTGGCGGAAAGCCAATTCGTATTGATTTTATTATTCGTGTTGAAGATGAAAGACGAGACGTTGGTGATTTAATAAGATCTGAGGTTGAAAATCTTGGTTTTATTGTTCAACCTACATATCAGCAATTTGGCCCTGCTATCTATACCGTATATAGTTCCGATCCTAACCTTGTAGGTACTGGCGGATCTTGGCATATGTATACTGAGGGTTGGGGAAAAGGAGCTGCTGACCGATATGATTCTGGTACATTAAATCAAATGTGTTCTCCATGGCTTGGAAATATGCCTGGATGGCAAGAATTGGGTTTCTGGCAATATGAAAACGAAGAATTGGATATATTGGGACAAAGAATTTTTAGTGGTGATTTCCAAAACGAAGATGAACGTAACTCTATTTATTCCGACGCATCTAAATTATGTTTAGACGAATCCGTACGATTGTGGATTGCTAACATTATTACAAATCTTCCTGCTGACGACTCTATTGAAGGAATTAGTTCCGATATTATTGCTGGTCCAAAAAGTATATGGACACAACGAGATGCCTTTATTCCCGGTCAGACTGATTTAACTATTGGAAATGTTTGGGTTTGGACAGAGCGTACTACTTGGAATCCTGTTGGTGGTTTTGGTGATGTTTATGGAAGTGATATTTGGAGAAATATGTATGATCCCCCTATAACACGTCATCCCTTTACGGGACTTCCTATATCTTATAGGGCAAATTACGAAGTTACAACATCTGGCCCAGGTGGAAATATAGATCTTCCATCTGATTCATTTATATGGAATGCTCAGACCAATTCGTGGTCTAATGTTCCGTCTGGTACCGTTGCTACTAGTAAAGTTGTATTTGATTATTCTAAATATTTTAATTCTAACTGGCATCATGGAGAACAAATAGATATGGCTGATGTAATTTATTCAATTTATCAGACTTTTGATTTAACTTATAATGAAGACAAATCATCAATGGAATTTGCTATAGCTACAGTGTCTAAACCATATCTTGATAGTTTCAAAGGATTCCGAATTGTTGACGACAATAAACTTGAAGTTTATGTTGACTTTTGGCATTTTGCTCCTGACTATATCGCTGATTATGCAAGTATAACTAGTATTACTATGCCTTGGGAGATTCTTTATTCTATGGATACGCTAGTTTTCGATCAACGCAAAGCTGCATATAGCGATACTGCTGCACAACGATTTAATGTTCCATGGATTAGTTTAGTAATGGATAGAGATGCCAGATTAGTACGTAACGTAATTCGAGATCACAATTCTGCTAATAATATCCCTGATAATGTATTCAATGTTCAAGGCCTCCAACTCGTTTCTAATTCTGACGCTACTAGCAGATATGATTCTTCACTTTCTTGGTTCGATGAATATGGAATGCTAGTAATATCTAACGGACCATTCATGCTAAGTGTTTACGATCCTCCTGCTCAGTATGCTGAATTAAATGCATTCCGTGATCCAACTTATCCATTCAAACCAGGACAATTCTTCTTTGGAGAAGCTAATCTTGTCGATATTCTAAACATTGATTCTAATTTCATTGAAATTGGTTCTGATAATACTATTACTGTTACAATGACTGGAGAAGGTAATCTTGATTTACGTTATGCATTGAAAGATGAAATTTCTAATAGCATATTGGCAAATGGATTGGCATCGAAACAAAATAATAATGAATTCTTAATTACGTTTGATAGTTCTTTGACTTCTTCCCTTCAATCAGGTTTGTATAAATTATATCTTGCTGGTTATAGTGATAGTCTATCATCTCTTAATGAAAGAGTTTTAGTTATTGAAGTTGGTACTGATAAACCAATTTCTGTAGAACCATCAAATAATTCACCTGTTGTTGAAGAACAAGAACAACCTAGCATTTCTAATAATGAAATTGTTTCTATTAACGAATCAGAAGAATCTGAATCATCTCCTCTACTTATACCTGTAATTGTTGCTCTTCTAATAATTGTACTTGGTGTAGTCTTTACTCAAAGTCAAAAATCTACCGCAAAGAAATCTCCAAAGAAATCCGCTGCAAAGAAATCTCCAAAGAAATCCGCTGCAAAGAAATCTCCAAAGAAATCCGCTGCAAAGAAAGCGAATCCCAAGAAATCCACTACTAAAACCAAAAGAAAGACAAATAAAACTTAGAATTAAAAGACTTAACAACGTATATGTCTCTTCTTCAAACATTAATTGTTCGTGGTTTATCATTACTCGTTGTATTAATCACAGTACTATTTCTTTCGGTAATTGTACTTGGCGCTACAGGATATTCTGACCGTTTACTCACTGCTACTGTGAGTGAAGAATTACGCGGACTAAGACAATCTCTGTCACAAAATATCCGTGATCCAAATGAACTTGAACAAGTTATTGAAGATAGAAGAGAACAATTAATAGAATTTTATGGTTTAGATAGACCCTGGTATTATCGTTTACCCGATATGGTTTTTCGTATACTTACTCTAGATCTTGGTGAAGCACGAACATTAAGAAGCTTCACAGGAAGTAATCGAGTTAGTGATATAGTTCTTGAACGTTTACCTAATACTGTTCTTCTTATTACTTCTGCTACAATTATAACATCTATAATAGGACTTTACGTTGGTGTTAAAATTGCAACTCAAGTTGGTTCTCGTTTAGAACGTTCAGTCTCTTATTTCTCTGCAATTTCTTATGCTCTTCCTGCTTGGTGGTTGGGAATAATTTTTATTATTTTATTTGCATTTCAATTAAGAATATTACCATCATCTGGAATGTTCAGTGTACCGCCTCCAACTGAACCATTTGCACGTTTTCTTGATCGGCTTGTTCATGCAATCTTGCCGATATTTACTTTAGTTATTGTTTCAGTTGGTTCTTGGTCTTACGCAGTAAGAACTATGGTTTTAAATATCTCACAAGAAGATTTTGTTAATGTAGCACGTGCTAAAGGTCTTCCTGAAAACTTAGTTATGCGCCGACATATTATTCGTGTTGCTGCTCCTCCAATTGTTACCAGTTTAATTTTAGGTTTAACAGGATCTTTGGGCGGTGCAATTCTTACTGAAACAGTATTTGGTTGGCCTGGAATGGGTAGATTATATTATGAAGCAATTCTTGCTGCTGACGAATCAGTTATTGTAGCTCTTACCTTTATGTTCACACTTCTTTATGTTATTGCACGTTTTATTCTAGAAATCTTATATGTTGTTCTTGATCCTAGGGTGAGATACAAATGAGTACTAATCGAGACAACTTAAAAGAATTCTTCTCCAGTACTTCTGGAAAAATCGGTTCAATTTTATTAGTTCTTTTCATATTAATTTCTGTATTCGTTGTTTTTACCTATCCACTTAATTTCGGTAATACAATCTGGAGTAATCCTGCTTATTGGTCTGATTATCCTAAATCTGCTCCTCCTACCTGGATTAGTATATTTGGAAATGAAAATGTCGAACATCAAATTATTGATTTTACATCTCCTGTAGATATTGTTCCAATCTCTAACCAAGAACAACGATTGTATAGTTATACATTTAATTATGATTCTAATATTTCTCCTACGTTTCTGTCTTTATCAATGTACGACGTTGTATATCACGATCGACCACCGACTATTTCTGTATCAATTTTACGACCTGATAATGAAGAAGTCTTAATTTATCGTGAAGTAATCTCACCTCCACGACCGGGAGAAGAAGGTCCTTATATTAGATATTCAGATTCTCCCTTCCGAATTAATTTAAGCGGAGATAAATCTGTCTCTTCAAACTTGATACAATTTGTTCAAGACAAATCTAATTCTCAGATTTCCGTGAATGATATTGTTGGTTCAAACGAAAAATATATCTTTTCTGCTTTCAGTCCTACTGATTCTCAAGAGATACTCACTGGAGAATATAAAATATTAATTAAATTTGTTACTAACAGTGAAAATGATTCTATTTCTAAAATTAGGTTTGTCTTAGGAGGTTCTTCATATGGTTTACTTGGAACTGATTCTTTGGGTAGGAATATTTCTGTTGGATTGTTATTTGGATTTCCTATTGCTTTGTTAATTGGATTGACTACATCCACTATTACTACGATGATTGGAACTGCTATGGGTATAATTAGTGGTTATACAGGAGGTCGTACTGATACTATAATTCAACGCTTCTCTGACACACTTTCAAATATTCCATTATTACCTATACTTCTATTTCTAATCTTTATATTTGGACCTCAGTTGTGGCTAGTAATGACTATTCTTGTATTATTTGGTTGGCCTGGATTAACAATTATCATTCGATCCATGGTCTTACAAATTAATTCAAGTCAATCTATTGAAGCAGCTAAATCATTAGGCGCATCTAAATGGCGTATAATGTATAGACATATCTTTCCACAACTTGCACCTTTTATCTTTGCTCAATTGGTATTCTTCACACCTGCAGCAATTCTAGCTGAAGCTTCTTTAAGTTTTCTTGGTTTGGGCGATCCTTCCATTCCTACATGGGGACAAATTCTTGAAAATGGTTTTCGAACAGGTGGTGTGTACATTGGTTATTGGTGGTGGATCCTTCCTCCTGGATTATTGATTGTTATTACTGCAATGATCTTTGTTTTCATTGCACTTGCCTTAGAACCTGTTGTAAACCCTAAACTCAAAAAGATGTGAATTTTATGTCTAAGAAAACAAATAAAACAAAAAAATACAGTCTAGTTGTTAAAAATCTTAATGTTAATTACAAAGTTGCAAAAGGTTCTATAAATGCAGTAAACAATGTTTCATTTCAAATTAAACCTGGAGAAGCTCTGGGAATTGTCGGTGAATCTGGTTGTGGTAAGACAACAATTGCTTTATCTTTAATTCGATTATTGCCTAGGAATGTTTCTAAACTTAATGGAAACATTACTCTTAATGATAAAAAAATTAATAAACTTTCTGACGACACATTTCGAAAAACAATAAAATGGAAACAAATCTCTATGGTCTTTCAAGGAGCTATGAATTCCCTCAATCCTGTTTTACGAATTGGGGATCAAATAATTGAACCACTTGTAAATACAGGCGAATCCAAATCAATTGCAAAGAAATCTGCTCTTGAATTACTTGATCTAGTTGGATTGTCAAAGGAAACTTACTCTAAATATCCACATGAACTAAGCGGCGGTATGAAACAACGTGTTATTATCGCTATGTCTATGATTCATCATCCTGGTTTAATTATTCTCGACGAACCTACCTCTGCACTTGATGTTAGTGTTCAAGCACAAATTATGAACCTTCTTAAATCACTTAAACTTCAAGGCATCTCTATGATCTTTATCACGCATGATATTGCACTTACAAGTGATTTATGTGACAATCTTGCAGTTATGAAAGATGGAAAATTTATTGAATATGATTCACTTGTTAACGTTCTAAATAATCCACAACATAATTTTACTAAACAGTTAATCCAAAGTGTTCCATCATTATCTGTCTCAACTACTCGAAAAATATCTTCTACTAAAAAAGAAATTCTTGATTTCAAAAATATTAAAGTTGATTTTATAGTACGAAAGGGATTGTTGTCTTCTGAACCATTTACTGCTGTTTCAGATGTTTCTCTTAAAATTAATCAAGGAGAAACATTGGCCTTAGTTGGCGAGTCCGGTAGTGGAAAAACTACTCTTGGACGTGTTGCATTAAATCTTATCGAACCTGTTACTGGCAGAGTAAAATTCCAAGGCTCATTTCTCAATAACTCTGATGATTTCTCGTTTAGGAAAAAGGCACAAGCAATCTTCCAAGATCCATATTCATCTATTAATTCCTTTATGACAATCTATCAGATTCTTGAAGAACCTTTGATTATTCATAATATTGATAAGAGTCTTCACTTGGAAAAAATTAATCTAGTTCTTAAAGATGTCAATCTCACTCCAACTAAAGATTACTTGAATAAATATCCACACATGCTTTCAGGTGGTCAAAGGCAACGTGTTGGAATTGCTAGAGCACTTATATTGGATTCCAAATTTATTGTAGCAGATGAACCAGTTTCTATGATTGACGCATCAAGTCGTTTAGAAATACTAGGTTTGTTAAATAATCTTCAATTTACCAAGAATCTAAGTTTTCTCTATATTACTCATGATATTGCTACTGCAAGGCAATTCTCCGATCGTATTGCTGTAATGTTTTTCGGCCGTATTGTCGAACTTGGTAAATCTAATGAAATAGTAAAAAATCCATTACATCCTTATACTCGTTCTCTTATTGAAGCAATACCTACACTTGACCCTGATAATCTTTCAAAAATGAGAAAAGTAATATCTAGGGAAAATTTTCATCCTCAATGTACATTTCATAATAAAAAATCAAATCGTGTAATGGATTATCATCTAAATAACATTTCTCATAAATGCCGTAAAAAACATCCTAAACTAAATGAAATCAAGAAAAATCACTTTGTAGCCTGTCATTTGTAAGGTTAAATCCTTTTCCTCAATATTAGTTATATGTCATAATAATTTATAGTATGATTAGTCATGAAGAATTTAATTGCATTTGCATTAATTTTTACAATTATATTATTTGTATCCCCATTAGTCTCTCCTGCTTTTGGACAGATGGGACCTCTTGTTACCATATCACGTCCAATACAAACTTGGCAAGCTGATTGGTACACAATTGAAATCACTCAATTTAATCAATCTATGGAAATATTCTTTTCTCATCCAGTTGCTGTTGACGATATGGGATTACTTCTTTATGAAAACGACATCTCTGAAATTTATGATCCTGAAACAAATTTTCAACCTGTAGCATCGGGTAGAAATTATTGGTATTCTAATACTATATTAGTTGCTTTTCCAAATGTTCCTCCTGGCGTCTATACGATGTCAATTCTAGCTTTTAATGTAATGTCTGCAGAACAAACAACTTACAGTCTTGAATCTAATATTCCACTTGATTATCTTGGCACAACTCATTTTATGGATCTTTCTGTTGATGGATTGGAAGATACATATCCAACAACTGTTACATGGGATTTTCTTGGTAAAACGTATACACAAGAAACATCTGACCAATGGTTTATGTGGGCTGATGATGGCAGCACTTTCAAAGTAGAAAAAATTATTCCTATAGATTCGTCAGAACGTTTTCGTGCAAACAATGATGGACAATGGACTGTGGTTCAATATGAAGTGCTTGAAGTTACTTATTTCCGACAATTTCTTTCTACTATTAGTTTATTAGGTCTTGATTCTCCAATTGATTTTTCTTTTACTAGTGGTGGCAAAGTAACTGAAACTGAAATACAAGATTCTTGGAGTGATTGGGTTGATGATGGACGTTCTTTAGTTCTTCCTCGTGTTATCGAACAAAGTCCAAGTGAACGTTATATTACAACTGATGATGTTGTAATACAAGTTAATCAACCTGTTAATCATCTAATTGATTATACCCATCAATGGCTAGTGTCTATTAGTCAAAATACTAATGTCGATGTTCCAATTTCGACCTCATTCCTTGGCAACCTAGAAAATCACGTTATAAATGACAAACTAAGTTTATGGATTGACGACGATTCAGATATCTCAATTCCACAAATAATCTCTCCTAAACCTCTTCACCGATGGATTCTAGACTCCAATTTACTCACAATAAATTCTGCATCTCCTATTGAAATCATCTATCAAGAACAAGTAAAGCCTACTATTATTACTAGTGGATTAAATTCTAATTATCCTGCTTCTATTACATATACATCGCAGGGTCAAACCTACATTGAAAGTTCATCTTCTATTTGGTCTAATTGGATTGATTCCGTTACTTCAATAAATATTGAACAACAAATCTCAGGAAAATCTGGTGAAAAATGGATTAGTAAAGACTTGATAATTAATCCCGTTGACAATCCTGTAGTGTTTAATATTAACTATGTTCATGAATCACTAGTTTCCTTACTCTTTACTGACGCAAATCAAAATACAATCCTTGAAGATCTTCCTTCAAATATTGAAATAATTAATCCTGATGGAACTATATCCTCACTTACATCTTATTCAAACATATGGTTGGCTGACGGAACTTATACAATTAAAAATATAGATTACCAAGGTCTGTCATTTTCTCCTATCTCTTCTCGTAATTTCAACCCAACAGCTGGACAATCTTGGATTATTCCTCTATCATTACACGATCTAACATTCAATGTCAAAGACCAGGTTGGCTTCTCTGTTTCTGATGCAGATGTATTACTTACTATGCCTAATGGACTAAAAATTATGAAACAAACTGATGATAGTGGAGAAGTAATCTTCAATCTTGTACCAAATGGCGAATACAATATTCAAGTATCAAAATTTGGTCTTTCACGATCCTATTCTGGTAATGTATCTAATGATTCTTCTTCCTATGAAACAATTAAGGTCTTATTCTCTTCATCAACAATTCTTATTGTATTGTTGTTAATTGTTCTCATTTCTATAGCATTTGTTTCTGAATCCCCAACTCTGAATAAATCAGTTAAGAAAAATTTTAAGAATCTATTGAAATCATTCAAGAACTAATCTCTTCTAAGTGCGGCCATCGGAGTCATCTTTGATGCTCTCCAAGCTGGATATGCGCCTGCAAGTATACTCAATATTACTGCAGTTAGCCATACATTTACCAATGCTGGAACCAAAAATATCGGAACAAGGTCTCCAAATTGAGCACCAAATCCATATTGTGTTAATACCCAGCCTAATCCATATCCTGCCATTAGACCTGCTGAGGCTCCAACTACACCAATTACTATTGCTTCAAATAGGATTAACAGCACGATATTTGCATTAGTTGCTCCTAATGCCTTTAACGTTCCCAATTCTTTTGTCCTTTCTGTTACTGATGTGTAAAGCGTTGTAATAATTCCAACACCTCCTACGATTAATGATATAAATCCTATACTACTTAGGAAAATATTAAAACTACCTACAAATCCTTGAATTGTTTCTTGAAGCTGCGCAGGTGTTGTTATTCCTATTCCTTCTCCATAAACATCTCTTATCTCGTCAGTTACTTTATCGTTTCCAACTTCTGGATTAACAACTACGAAAATTTGATCATATATATTTTTCTTTTCTAAGAAATTATTTGCTGCTACTAATGGCACTGATATAGATTGATCATAGAATACGGTTCCTGTTTCTTCAAGAACACCTCGTACTACAAAACATTTCTTATCTATTACTACTTGTTCTACACCACCTACAATTTCCTGTTTACCTGTCTTTGCACAGACTAAATTCCCTACTTCAGCAAATGGTTCTGCTTCTAAACCTCCGGGATATGCTACAGTAAATCCTAATAATATTCCTGTTGAATCACTTGGATCAGTAAAGTCTCCTTCTACAAATTCCAATCCCGGCAAGACATAAATTAACTTCTGTGGATCAATTCCAATGAATGAAGTAGTTTGGGATTTTCCATTGTATTCTATTTGTAAACCTGACCTAAAACTCGGTATTGCTTCTTCCACCCCGTCTAGCCTTTCTACACTCTTCAATGTTTGCAAATTTAGTTCAACAGGAGGTGCAGGGTCTGGTTCATCTGGATCATCTCCTGGTCCACTAATTACAGGAGATGGGGTTAATGTTATTACATCTGGGGCTAATCCTTCAAATTGTTTCGTAATATTGTAGTTGAATCCTTCTCCAAGTCCATTTAATCCTGTAAGCAACATTGCCCCAAGCAATACCATTAAAATCGTAAGAGCTGATCTTAGATACCTTTCTTTGATTGCTCTAGTCGAATAGCCTGCAATATCTTCTATTTTCAATATGCCCTGAATATGTAGATACTAGAATAAATGTTCTGTTATCTGTGTTATCTCTATGATAATGCGGGAGATGGGATTTGAACCCATGAACTCCTGAGAGATTAGGCCCTCAACCTAACGCCGTTGACCGGGCTGGGCGACCCCCGCATAGAATTCATTGTAAACATAACAATATTAAATGTGCTGGATATATTATTTTTAAAATACTATGGGTCTACTGTTGGATCCCAACAAGTTACAAACCCTTCTTCTAATGCATCCAAAATTTTCATATGTTCTTGTTCAATTGTAAAATCAAATATTTCTATATTTTCTTTTATTCTTTCTTTATTGGTTGATTTTGGAATTACTATATTTCCTTTCTGTAAACTCCACTTAATTAATATCTGTGCTGAAGACTTCTTATACACTTTTCCTATTTCTATCAAACGTTTGTCCTCAATTCTAATTCCGTGAGTTAAAGGACTATATGCTGTTGTAGTTATTTTATTATCAATACAGAAATTTACTAATTCTTGTCTTTGTAGAAATGGAGATAATTCTATTTGATTTATACACGGTCCAATATCTGCCCATGAAAATATTTCTTTAATATGATGTACACCAAAATTTGATACTCCGATTGCATTTACATATTTGTTCTTTAACAAATATTGCATTGCTTCCCATGTTTCTTTTCTATTATCAATACCATGAGGCGAATGCATTAAAAATAAATCAATTCTATTTAGTTTTGATAAACTCTCTTCACATGTTTTTATTGCTTTTTCATACCCAAAATTATTCTCCCATAATTTTGTAGTAATAAAAATCTCTTCCATACCTTTTGTTGCTTTTCCCACTTCTCTCTCATTACCATAAATTTGCGCTGTATCAATGTGTTTATACCCATAATTAATTGCAGTTGTAACAATTTTCTCTGTTTTGTCTTTAGGCGTTCCCCATACTCCCAGTCCTAGTACTGGCATTACTATTTTGTGGTCTTTTCCTCGTTTTAGTGTATGGGATATTTTTTTCTCCAATTCTATTTATCTAATACTTTTCCTATTATTTGATTTTTCTTTATTGATCCATAGTTTCTTGAATCTATACTTTTAGAATAATTATCTCCCATAACAAAGAATTCTTCATTTTTTATTATTATTTCTTTATTCTTTAACTCTTGTTGATTATTGCTTGCATTGATTATTTCATTTCCATTTAACATTATCGAAGATTGATTTATTGATAGCCTATCTTCTGGCATACCTATTATTCTCTTTATCTCGATTTTTTGATTATTGTGTAATCCAATTATGTCGTTTCTTTTTACTTTATTCAATTTGTAATACATATTTGATATGAATATCTGTTCACCTTCCTTGATTACTGGCTCCATACTATGACCTATTATTGTGAATCTTTTTGCACTAATATAATAAATAGGCTGAAGAATTCTATTATATATCATATTGATTCTCTCAATAATTCTTTCATCCATATAGTTAAATTTTAAAGTATGTATGTCGAATAATTTATGATGAATATGAGTACTATAAAAAATAAATTACTTGATGTTTTTTATCCTTCTAGTTATGCATTTGCGCATTGTGATATACCTTGTGGAATATATGACCCACATACTGCACAATTGGACGCATTAACCGTTGTTCGAATGAATCAACTTATTAAAGATCTAGGAAAAGTTGAAGATCCTGAAAGTTTAGCCAAATTTAGCCGATATATAGAAGTAAAAGAAACTCATGCCGAAAGTGTTAAGAACGAACTTCGAATAATTTGGGCTGATTATTTCAAACCAGAACATCTAGAAAAATATCCAGAATTACATGATTTATTTTGGAAATCTATGAAAAGTGCATCAAAAACAAGACAACAAGTAAGTCTTGAAGCTGCTGAAGAATTACTTGAATCTGTCCGTAAAATTTCTGAAATCTTCTGGTCTTCTAAAGGATCAAAGACCAAAAGACAACCTTATCCTTCACCTGCAGGTGGAGAAATAGTTTATCCTGTATCGGATTGATTGATTATGGCTATTAATATACGAGCTTGTGTTGCTGAATTCATCGGTACTTATGCTTTAGTCTTCTTTGGAAGTCTTGCCATTGCACATGCTGCTTCCCTTCTTCAAGTTGCTTTTGCTCATGGTTTAATTATCGCTGTTATGGTTTATTCATTTGGTCATGTTTCTGGCGCTCATTTAAATCCTGCTGTTACAATACCTATGATTTATAGAAAACAAATTGACACTCAGAATGGTATTGCATATATTGTTAGTCAACTTGCAGCTGGTGTAGTCGCAGCTATTGCTCATGCATTAATTCTACCTAGTAGTATAACTGCTAATAATCTCGGTTCAAATCTTCCAGGTGCAGGAATATCTGATTCTACAGTTTTCATTGTAGAAATCATCTTAACTTTCTTTTTAGTGCTTGTGATCTTTAATACTGCAGTAAACAAAAAAGCCACACAAGGTTGGCATGGGTTTGCTATTGGTATGATTATTGTAATTGATATTCTTGCTGGTGGTCCAATAACTGGCGCATCAATGAATCCTGCTCGTTCATTTGGCCCTGCTATAATCTCATATCTTTATGGAGTTGAAGGTGCTTTACAAAGCCATCATATCTATTGGATTGCTCCTATACTTGGTGGTTTAATTGCAGCCGCTACAGCAAAAATTATTAATGAAGACTAATCAGGGTATGTGAGAATAATTTGAGACATGCAGGTTTTAGAAGGAAATCTCGTTCCGTACTTAGTCATAAGAGACCCTCTGGATTAAGTTATCTTATGATTGACTATAAACCTGAAGATAGAGTGATTATTAATATTAATCCTGCACAAGTCAAAGGAATGCCTCATCGTCGTTTTCAAGGTTATGTTGGAGTCGTTAAGACTGTTAATCGTCGTTCTATAGAACTTGATGTTAAACTGGGAAATAAAACTAAAAAACTTATTACTCGTTTTGAACATATTAAACTTCAAAAAGGTGCATAGGTATTATGAATAAAAAAAAGTCTACAATTATTAGTGTTGCTCAAGTAAAAGATATTTTAGCCAAGCTTGACTTAGATGACGCGGATCAAATTCAAAAACGAACATTTGATTATGTAAAGAACTTCCCAGATTCTGATTATAAAAAAATTGATAAAGCTGCAAAAGAATTATCTTCTTCTGAATATGTCACTCTTGAGCAAGCATATGAAATTCTTAATGTTAATCCACAAACTATTCCTGAATTACGAGTTTTTACTAGCGCCTGGAAAAAGCTTATTCCTTCCGAAGAACTTGAGAAGATCCTTTCTATAACTCAAGAATCTTATTCATAGTCGCAGTTAATTTGTCAACAAAGTTTAAAGCCAAAGTCCGTATATATACTATTGATAGGAATGAACCACTTCTCAACTAATCTTATTTTCTCATTTTCCGACATCCTATAATTATAACACAAATACTTTTGCGAGGTTAACTTATGCCACAAACACAGAATAAAAAATATGAAGAATTTGCTTATGTATTAGATTATCGACCAAATAGTCGTTCATCTCTTATAAAAGGACGTGATGGAATGATTATTCAGGCTATTGGTATGGAACGACTTACTATACTTGAATTACTCGGCAACGAAGATGAAACATTCTCGATTTCTGAAAAACTTAGTATTGGTAAAGATGGACGCTCTAAAATCCTTAGTGTTCTTGGAAAATTATCTTATGATAAACTAACTACTGAATCACTCACTTCTCTTACTGATATTCTTGAATTAATCGTTAATGATAATGAAAGCTATTATGTTAATTATTTTAATAATGCCCACGCCGTAACTCCTAGACTTCACTCGTTAGAAATGATACCTGGTATTGGTAAAACCTTTCTTAGTCAAATACTAAAAGAACGCGAACAAACACCATTCTCATCATTTTCTGATATTAGTACTCGTATTAATCTTAAAGAACCAGAACAACTAATTGCAAAACGTTTAATGGAAGAAATATCTGGCGACGCAAAATTAAATATATTTGTTCGCAGTTAGTTTGATACATATTTATGAAATTAACAAACCGTTATGGTCAAAACTTTCTTGTTAATGAAAGTATTGTTGACAAATTCATTGAGAATTCGTCAATAACTTCTCATGACTCCATTTACGAAATCGGTACTGGTAATGGCATTCTCACTAAACATCTTTGCGAAAAAGCAAAATCCGTTGTATCCTCTGAAATTGATTCAAATCTCTATAATTCTTCTTTAACTAAACTCTCAAAATATTCTAATCTTACTTTATTAAATATTGACGGTTTTAATTATGAAGGTAAGTTTGATATATTTGTCTCTAGTTTACCTTATTCTGAATCTGAACGTTTTATTTACTGGTTAATCAATCAAAAATTCAAAAATGCTACAGTTATTTTACAGAAAGAATTCACTGATAAATTGATATCTGCTATTAATCGTGATAGTTATAGATCAATTAGTGTTGTTTCACAATATTGTCTTGATATCAAACCTATTGAAACAATCCCTCCTTCTGCTTTTCATCCTCCTCCCAAAATAAATTCTACTCTTGCAGTCATAAAATCAAGGAATACATTGACAAATAATGAAATCTTAATTATTAAAAAACTATTTTCATTCCGACGCAAACAACTTGGTTCTATACTGAATCTCCTTAATCAACACGAATCTATCGTATCTTATTGCAGCGATAATTTTGATCTCTCTAAACGAATTCATGAATTTCCTCCAGCTATCATTGTATCACTCGTCAAATCTCTTAATGTTGAATAACTATCATGAGCGTATATCAACCATCTGATGACAGCGAATTATTACTCAAAGCTATTGTAAATCTAAATAATCTCAAAACCCTCGAAATTGGCATTGGTTCTGGAATAATTCTTCAATCTCTCTCTTCTAATAATAATTACGTAGTTGGTATTGATATTAATCAAGAATCTATTGATTATGCTATCTCATTTCTACAAAAACTCAATTTACATAATAATGTTGATTTAATCTTAGGAGATGGCCCAAATATGTTTAATTCAGAAACTTTTGATCTAATCGTTTTCAATCCTCCTTATCTTCCACATGATAATTATACTGATAGAGCTACAGATGGTGGAAAAACTGGATTAGAATTAACTATTGAATGGCTTGAAATCTCTCTTAATATAATAAAAAAAACTGGTAGAATAATCTTCCTGCAATCTAATCTCACTCCCATAAACAAATATCTCGAGACTATTTCTGAATCACTTTCTGTAAATATATTACTAAAAAAGAAACTATTTTTTGAAGAATTATACATCATTGAAATCATGCATAAAAAATAATTATCTGTTTGATGATTATTAATTGTGAAAATCTAATAAATGTCAAATTCTGAAGATGAAATCTCTATATGCCTAATTGAACCACAATATCCTATTAATCTTGGTTATGTAGCTCGCATTATGAAAAATTTTGGCTTTCATAATCTCTTAGTTGTTAATTCTCAAGTCAATATAGAGGAAGCACGTCCATTTGCATCTCATGCCGTTGACCTTCTTGAAAATATTCAAAATATTGAATTTGACGATCTAAATAATTTTGACACTCTGATTGCCACTACTGCAATAACTAGTCATCGTGGTCTTAGTCCTCGTCAAAGTATTGCCGTTTCAGATATTCGTTCATCTATCAAAGATTTTGGTAAAAAAGTCTGTATTATATTTGGACGTGATACTACTGGTCTAACTAATGAAGAAATGCAATCAATTGATTTTATTATCAATATTCCTACAAGTTCTGAATATCCTACTCTTAATATCAGCCATGCATTGTCTATAGTTCTTTATGAATTAACAAATTACGAACTTATTGAACGCGATATTGCAAATAAACATGAAGTTAATCGAACTGTAGAAGCATATTCTGATATTGTAAGAACACTTGATCTGCCATCTCATAAAATTAATTTAGTCGAGAAAAGTTTCTTCAATATTCTTAAACGTTCAAAACCTTCTCCAAGAGAAAATAGTATTCTGTTAGGTTTAGCTCAAAAAATTAAATTACATCTTGAGAAACGATTTTAACTCTTTTTTAATAACCATATCTCTCTCAAGACTTTCTGATCTCCAGATGGCTTCATTACAAATGGCTGTTCATTTAGTCTATCATCTAAAATAAATCCTGCTTTCTTTAACATTTTTTTAAAACTGAATGTAATATATCGATTATCTCTTGTTTTTATCCTAGGCGTGACTATGCATACTTTTCCATTATTATTCAAAACCCTATACATTGCCAGTAATGAGTGTTCATATACTGCCTTTGATTTTCTTAATTCATTTTCTGCCATTTCAAAATTTGGATTATTCTTAAAATTTGGTAATAGAATTGGTTCTGTTACTATTCCATCAACTGACAATGAATTGATGGTAGAAAGTTTCTCTGCATTATCTTGTTTAACATATCTAATTTTATTATTTAGTTTCTGTTCTTTCATTATCCATAGAAGATTCTTTTTTGTTCCTGCCACACATTCTTTTCTATTATCTACTCCAATTACTTTATATCCTTGTATTATTGACTCGATTAAAAAAGTCCCCGTTCCACAAAACGGATCTAAAATTGTTTTACCCTTTTCTAATCCTAACATATTTACTAACATTCTTGCCGTTCTTGGTGATAAACTAATTCGAGAATCTTGATATGGTCTACTTAAATCTCGGTCAATAAAATTTGAAGATTTTATACTGATTATGTTCTCGGCAACATAATATTTCTCTTTATTTTTCCCTACCAATATTTTTATTGCATCCTTTTTTTCTTTATCTACTGATAATTCTATAAAATTCTCTGATTTCATGTTATTTCTAATAAATTTCGTTTTCGTTGAATTTTCTTTTATTAAACTCGCTAAACCATTTTGTAATTCCTCATAAATATCCATATTAATTATTTCATCTGAATAATAACTTAGGTTCCATTGTTGTTTATCATCCAACATAATTAATTTTCTATCTTTTCTTATTTTCTCTAATATTCCTTCTACTGAACTACTCGAACAAATTATTTTACCTATTTTGTATATCCCGCCTAGATTCGTTAATTCTTCCTTATTTTCCACATCTAGAATTACAAATGTCTCATTTTTTTCTAATATCTGAAACTTAATTCCTGATTTAGTTAATGCTATTATTAATTCTGCTTGAGATAGAACCTCATTTACTAATACTATTAGAAATCTATCCATGTTGTATTCCAAATTGTTTAAACACACTTAATTATATCCTTAATCTTGAATATCTTATAATGAATGGTCGTAATTATAGAGTTCCAAACGGTATGCCACTGAGTAAGAAATATGCTCCAGGCACACCTACTGTTAGAATTGCACGTTTTAACACTGGAGCACGTAATTCTGATTACGAAGTCAAAATACAATTAGTTGCTAAAGAAAAATGCCAAATTCGTGATAATGCACTTGAAGCTGCCAGAGTTGGCGCAAATAAAAAAATGAATAAAGTTATCCCAGAAACTAATTATCAATTATCTGTTAAACTATATCCTCATACTATAATTAGCGAAAATAAAATGATTGCTGCAGCTGGTGCAGATCGACTACAGGAAGGTATGAGACGTGCTTATGGAAAACCTGTTGGCCATGCCGCACGAGTTAATATTGGTTCTGTAATTTATGAAATTCGTACCTATGAAAAACATATTCCTGAAGCTAAACGTGCACTAAAAACTGCATCTTCAAAACTTCCTGGGTATACTTCTATTGTTGTATCCCCAATTAACCAATAAACTAAATCAAATCTACTGAAAATCTATCTTCTAATCTCTTTACAATAATCTTAATCTCTTTTTCTCTAGTGTTTAATATCTCTGATAATTCTTCAATATCTGTTGAATCTCTTGAATTTAGGTTTGAGTATAAAATTCTTCTCGCTAAATCCTCTTCTAATGACTCTCTTATTACTTGATGGGCAATTTGTAATATTTTCTGTTTGTCTTTTAACAAACCTATTTTCTCATTTTCTATTTCTTCCATTCTTTGTTCGATAAGCTCAAGATTATGTTTTGTCTTTTTCAAGATATCTGTTATTTCTTTATCCCGTTGAATGTATTTTCTCTTATTTTCAGTTACAGACTTGTTTTTTACTTTAGATTTATTTGGCCCTTTTATGTTTTCCATTCTAATCTCCATAGAATTTCCTGTTATTCCTATACTCAAGTAAACTGATCTATTTAATTGAAAATATTTCCTATCTGGAGCTGCTAGGTTACTTTTAGCTTTAAATGATTCAATTAAACCAAATTTCTCAAGTAAAAATAAATGTTTTAAGACTGCTTGTTGACTAACTCCTATTTCCTTTGATAATTGTATAAAATACTTAGGTTCATTTGCTAAAGATTCTAATATTCTACGCCTTGTATCATTTCCTAATAAATCTAGTAATTCCCCTATTTCTTGGTTCTCATAACTCATTTACTTTAGGTAGGAATTTCTGGTATAAAACTCTCACTATAAAAGTTAGTAACAAATTGTTACCTAGTTATAACAAATTGTATCTACAAACTTGATTTCGTTAGTTTTTCTGACAAACTAATTGTTTTACATACACTACAAGGGTTACTTGAAGCACTATTTCCACAAACTAAACATGTAACCAGTTTCTTGGGGTCTAGTTCTATATTTTTTGTTATATCTTCAATTGATTTCATTAAATTAAATTTTATACCTGGATGGTTGCTCTCGAGATTATTTACTACTTCTCTCAATTCGTTCCTAATATTCTCATTCATATGTGGACAATCTATAGATTGAAAAGGTAATTTATTCTGAAAACTATAAAATGCAATCTCATTCTCGTAAATTTCCATAAATGGCTTGATTTTCTTAAATTCAAAACCTTCTTTGGGCATTGAATAAGGTTTTGACTGTTTAATTCTGTAAACATCACCGCTCAATAGGTTTATCATAAAAGTTTGTAACATGTCATCTAAATTATGCCCTGTTGCTATTGTGTTTACACCGATCTTCTTAGCTGCTAATTCAATCCCTCTCCTTCTTAATGGTCCACAAATAGAACACGATGTAGTTTTTACATCATTTCTGTTTTCTAAAACATTATCTAATGTAAATCCGAATAATTCATTAAATGACATATTAACATGTTTGACATCATATTTCTTACATGCTTTTATTGCCAATTCTACTGCTTCATCTCTGTAATTTTTAATTCCTTCATCAATTGTTATTGCAACTAATTCGTATTCGTTATCTCTTTGCATCTTTACTAAAATATCAAGTAATGCCAGACTATCTTTTCCTCCTGATACTCCAATTGCAATCTTTTCACCATATTTTAACATTTTATGTTTCTTTATGGTTTTTCTCGCTTTTTCAATAATTGAACTGGAAAAACATTCTGAACATAATCTCTCACCTGAATACTTTCTAAAATAAACTGGATTTCCAGAACATTTAGTACATTTATTTTCCATAGTATACGTTACCTATATCTTCTAAATAGATTTATTCTTTAGTATGTATTTAGTTAGGTGTGACCTACATTATGGATATTAACCTGATAATTTTTCTACAATCATTAATTACCCTTCTCGCTATTCTTGATCCTGTAGGTAACATACCTGTGTTTTCTTCATTAACTAGTAAATTATCTAAAAAAGAACGTATTTCTACTGTTAATAAATCAGCAATAATTGCAACTTTTATCTTACTTGGTTTTGGTTTTTTTGGAGAATATTTACTAATTCTACTTGGAATTACAATGAACGATCTAAAATTAATTGGCGGCCTAGTTTTACTTATTTTTTCCATTGATTATGTCCTTGGCCGTAATACTAATTATCTTCAAAAAAATTCTGAAACTAATCTTGCGGTATTCCCTCTAGCTATTCCGATACTTGCAGGTCCTGGTAGTATTAGTTTTGTTCTTGTTATGTCTGGCTTATTCTTAAAATTCTTTGTTATTATAATATCAATTTTTATCTGCTGGTGTAGTATACGTCTTGGTTCTGGTTTACTAAAATTCCTTGGCAAGGATGGTTCACAAGCAATTTCACGAATTATGGGACTCCTAATAGGGGCAGTTGCAATTAAACTCATTCGTGAAGGAATATTCGCATTAATCTAATTACACGTATAAGATTAACTTTATTCAATAGTTTTACATATTATTTTTTATGAAATGTAATATTCTTATCTCAACCTTTTCTACATTAGAAGAAGCAAAAGAAATTTCCCATACTGTTGTTCAAGAAAAACTTGCCGCATGCGCTAATATCTTTCCTGTTAATTCTATTTATACATGGAAAAATTCTATAGAATCTTCTGACGAATTTCTTGTAATTTTCAAAACAACAAGTTCTAATGTTTCTGATTTACGTAATTTTATTTCTGATAAACATGGTTATGATATTCCTGAAATTATTGATTTTGAAGTTGATAATGTTAATAATTCTTATTTAAACTGGTTGATTCAATCTACATCATAGACTGGATATCTTAATAATGATATTATTCCGCCAACTGAATCTATTTGCTTTCCTACTTCTGTAGAACTATCTAAAAGATAGATTTGACCATCATATTTTTCAACTTCATCTAGTAATATTATTATTTCTTCCTCTTCAATTAACTCAAAAATTTTACTTGATATCATAACTTTTTCAATTGCTCCCATATTTGCAACTTTTTTCACATCCTTAAAACTATAAGATACTTTATTGTCATTCTTAGAAATTCTATTTATTGCATCTTCTATTGCCAACGATGCAGAAGACAATTCTGAATTCTTCATAAATTCCTTAATCGATGGATGTTTTAAAGCCATATACACTCCTTCTTGTCCTGCTAAATCTATGCCATCAATTATTGTAATTTTTTTATGAATTTTCTGTTTCTTTTCTCCCACATAATTTGTGAATGATCTTTTTACTTCCGTAGGACCTGTTACTACAATATTTGTATTATCTCCATCAATATTTGCAATACTCTTTATTAATTCCTCAAAAAATGTATCTAACGTTGCTTTTGTTTTATACATCTTTCCGGCTAAACCTGATAAAATGTCAGGAAAAACCCGTAAATGAGTCCCAGTTACTAGTCCTAATCCTGCTTGCCTTCTATCTATTGTAATAATTATATATCGATCTGATTTTTTACCTCTCTTTTTTAACAATCCAATCTGAAAGTCTTCTAATTCTTTCTTTGAAATTGCAATAGAATTTCCTAATGTTATATTCAATGAATGATATGATCCTTTGCTTATTGAATCATCTGTTGTTTCTGTTATTTTACCTGAAACACGAATTCTTTCTAATACTTGATCTATGGAAATATTTTCTAATTCTATTGATAATTTGACATTAATTCTTTCTCCTTTGTCTGGTCTTGTAAATTCTTTCTGATTTTTTATTACTCGTTTTGTTTGACTAGTAATTATATCTCCATTCTTTAGAATTCTCCTTAGTACCCATAAATCCTCAGTACTCTCAGGTGTTACAACAGCTATTCCAGGCTTTTTTCTAAGCCTATTAATTAACATTGTTTATCTTATCTGATTAAATGTAACTATCTTTAAAGAAGTTTTATTATTCTTTATGTTTCCTATTCTGTTTGTAATTATTGATTTTATACCATTTGTATCTGCTAGTTCAATTAATCTCTCAGTAACAATCCCATCAAATATTAAATATTCTGAATCATTACTATCTTCAAGAGTCTTTACTAATTCATTTACAGGTACTTTTAGTACTTCATTCATACTTGAATCAAACAAATGTGCTTCCAAACTTCCTTCTAATTCTGTTAATATTTCTTTTGCTTTAGTAACAAGTTCAACAGGCATTTCTTCAACCTCTGAAAAATTCTTTTCAACAGGTGTGTCATCTCTATCCCATGAATTGTAATCACGCCTCTGATAATTATCACGTCTC
>DAHJ01000009.1:4258-4929 GCA_002495905.1 Thaumarchaeota archaeon UBA223 | reverse complement strand
TGTAGAAGAGGGTAGAATTTCAGTGAGAAATATTAGAAGAGATACCATTCAATCTGTAAAAAAAATTGAAAAAGAAGAAAAGATTCCTGAAGATGATATGAAAAGATTTTCAGATGATATTCAAAGTCTTACAGATGATTTTATTACAAAATTAAATTTTAGTCAAAGCGCTAAAGAAAAAGAAATACTAGAAATCTGAATTCCATTTTACATTTTCTATATCACTTTTTGTTAGTTTGTACCCCCAATGTTGAAGTCCTTGTCTAATAACAGGGCTAATATTTATATCATCGAAATCGCTATTATTCCTAATGATATTACTAATCAATCTTATTTTCCATCTTCCTTTTGGGCCAGCAAAATTAATCCATCGCTTAATTTGTCTTTTATCGTCTTCTGTTCTTCTTCCATTATAAAAATGGCAATACCATTGAACCCATCCATATGGATCAATTGAATTAATCCATCCTTTAGATTCCCAATATTCTAAACTTGTCCCACTATGAACTTTGTATTTATTAATCTTGACATCTTCTTTTTGATTAATAAGATAATCGTTTGGAATGTCTTGCCACCAGTCCTTTGGTAAATCTAAATGTTTTTCAGAATAGTTCTTTTTTGTAATATTTGAATAAATTGATCTCCAGTAAGAACCTCCAAAGCTTCCTAGT
>DAHJ01000009.1:2406-3880 GCA_002495905.1 Thaumarchaeota archaeon UBA223 | reverse complement strand
GAATTTTTTATTATTGACATTTTGACCAACCACAATCTTTGCAAACAAGACAACCGCCTTCATTTATAACACCATGGCTATTGCATTCAATACATTCCATTCCATTCTTGTTTTCTTCTGTGTGATTAGTTTCTTTATTGTCAGTAATTTCAAACTTTGTTGCTTTTTCTTCTTTTGGAGAAGGATTATCTCCATGTATGAAATTTTCTAATGCTCTTCCAATAGCATCTGGAGTAGATAAAATCAATTGACCATCCTCCCAAGTTGGATTAGGTCCACTAATTCCTTTTAATTGATTAATAATGCTATCAGGATCTATTCCTGATCTTAATGATAATGATATTAATCTGCTAATTGCTTCGGTCTGTGCAGCAACAGTGCCACCAGCTTTTCCAATTGTAGTAAATACTTCACATAAACCATCTTCATCTTTATTTACTGTAATATATAAAGTTCCATCACCTGTTCTCATTCTTCTTGTCTGTCCATCAGTGATTGAAGGTCTATTTCTTGCAGTCTTTACAATAGAATCTTCTGATTCAATTGGTTTTGTGCTTTCTTCGGATTTTTCATCAGTAACTAATATACCTTCTCTGGAACCTTCTCTGTAAACGGTTATTCCTTTTAAATCTGCTTTATAAGCAGTCATATATATATCAGCAACAGTCTCAACGCTTGTTTCTTCAGCAAGATTTACAGTAGAAGAAATAGAGCTGTCTATATATTTCTGAACTGCACCTTGCATTTTAACTCTGAAGTATGGATCAACATTGTGTGCAGTAACAACATATTCAGGTAGATTTTCATCTCCATCAAACATCTCTTTTATAATTGGGTGATATACTTTGTATTCATCAAATTCTTTTCCTAAGCTATCATTTTTCTTTACTTTTCTTTGATAAGATGTTGCAAAAATTGGTTCAACTCCAGAAGTTACACGTGCGACAATAGCACCGCTTCCAGTTGGAGCGACTGTAGTAAGTGTAGAATTTCTGACCCCATCATTTTTAATCTTTTGTTGTAAATCTTTTGATAGATCTTTTACAAATTTACTTTTTGAATATCCACTCCATTTAAAATTAGGGAAATGTCCTTTTTCATTGGAAAGCTCTGCGCTTGTTTCATAAGCAGTATCACGGTGTACTTTCATTACTTCTTCAATTGTATTAAGAGCTTCATCAGAATCATATTTAATACCCATTTTAACTAACATATCTCCTAAACCGAGAATGCCAAGACCTACACGCCTATCGTTCATAGCGTTTTGTTTTTGATCTTCTAATGCATGTCTATCTATATTGTAATCAATAACATTATCTAAAAATCGTGTTGCAATTGCAGTGCATTCTTTAAAGTCTTCAAAATCAAAATTACCATCTTTATCTACAAATCTTTCGAGATTTAATGCTCCTAAATTACAACATCCTCCATCTGGCAAAGGTTGTTCTGCGCAAGGATTTGTAGAAACAAGTGG
>DAHJ01000009.1:0-2164 GCA_002495905.1 Thaumarchaeota archaeon UBA223 | reverse complement strand
AGATTTAATGCTCCTAAATTACAACATCCTCCATCTGGCAAAGGTTGTTCTGCGCAAGGATTTGTAGAAACAAGTGGACTGCAGTATTCTGCATTATGATATTTCTTCATAGTATCCCAAAACAGAAGTCCAGGTTCTGCGCTAGCATGAGCGTGTTTAATAATTTTCATCCATAGATCTTTAGCTTTAACTGTCTCATATACTTGGTCATCAAATTTCAATTCAAATTCAGTATCATTTTCTACCGCTTCCATAAATTCGTCGGTTAATAAAACAGAGATATTAGAATATTTTACCATATCTATATCTCCTGTCTTGATTTCAATAAATTTTTCAATATCTGGATGATCTACTCGTAAGGTTTGCATATTTGCACCTCGTCTACCATGTTGAGCAATGGTATTTGTATTTTCACTAAATAAATTCATAAAACCAACTGGACCGCATGAATTACCCCCAGTTCCAATTATTTGATCTCCAGAAGGTCTTAAAATTGATAAGTCATGTCCACATCCGCCGCCAAACTTATATGTCATTGCTTCTTGAATAACACAATCATATATAGATTTAATTGAATCAGTTTTTATTCCAACTACGTAACAATTATTAAGTGTAGTTGTGATATCATTTCTGCCCGCACCATGCATAATTCTTCCGCCAGGCACAAATTTAAAATTAAGTAATATATCAAAGAACTTTGCTTCCCATTCTTTTTGTAATTTTTTTGTTTTTTCAACGCTGGCTAATGCATTGGCTTGACGTTTCCATAAATCCCATGGATGTTTTTCCCATGGAGCAAGATATTTCTGCTGAAGAACATTCTTGCCTAGATCATCATCCTTATAGTAATTATCTATTTTGAATTCTTCAGGACATTCTTCTTGTTTTTTGGTATCAGATTCTGTGACATCATAATCAAGAATTTGATTTTTTATATCAGGATCAATTGATGGGTTCTTTTCATTTTCTCTTGGAAAATTTATTTCAATTGCTTCTGCCATTTTAAAGTCTCTTATCCCTCTAATTATACGTTATTATATTTATTGATTAATGTTGATTAAGCAATAAAAGTCTTACATAGACTAATGTTAAACAAATACGGCACACTTTCGAAAAGTATAACCTGGTTGGCTGGCTATAAGTTATCTAATTATCTTTATTTTAGTCAACACTAAAAATCATTTTTTTGAATTTTTTTTATAAATTTAGTAAAAATCAAATGATTCAAAATAATTTACAGAATATTCCAGATTGGCTATTAGAACAGCTTCCATATCATCATTCTTGGATTGATGTTGGAGGAAAAAGTATGCATGTCATGGAAAAAGGTAGCGGTAAACCCATTGTTTTTGTTCATGGCAACCCTATGTGGGGATATTTGTATAAAAAAGTTTTAGATGGATTAGATAGCAATCAATTCAGATTTATTGTTCCTGATTTAATTGGTTTTGGTTTTTCTGATAAAGCAAAATTAAATGAACATTCTTTAGAATCTCATAGTCAATGGATGGCAAACTTCTTCTCAACAATCGAAGAAGAAAAAATTGGAATGGTTGTTCATGATTGGGGTGGGATGATTGGTATTGCAGGCGCAATGAAGGCTGGGAAAAAGATTGATGGTTTGATTGTTATGAATACTGCTATAACTGCACCAAAAGATGGCTTTAAACCTACCTGGTTTCACAGTTTGTCTCAAATTCCTATTGTAAGTGATTTTTTATTCAGAGTATTAAATTTTCCTTTATCAACGTTACATAGATTTGCTAATGTTCCTGGATCTTTTTCAAAAGATATAATGAAAGCATATAAATACCCCTTAAGAAAATTAAAAGACAATTGTGGCCCTTTGGCTCTTGCACGCATGGTACCTAACAATATGAATCATCCTAGTGTCCCAATTGAAAAAGAAATTGAAGAATTCTTGCAAAAATATGATGGTCCAGCACAAATTGTTTGGGGTATGAATGATCCTGTAATGTGGAAGTTAAGAAGACGTACATCTAGACTGCTTCCGCAAGCAAAAGTTATTAAAACTAAAGCAGGTCATTTTGTGCAAGAAGAAACTCCTGAAAAAGTTATAGAATCTATCAAAGAAATATTTAAATTACGTTCTGATACTAAAAAATTATGACAGGCCAAGTACTTCGAAATAACTTTGATTTAA
>DAHJ01000035.1:3839-102998 GCA_002495905.1 Thaumarchaeota archaeon UBA223 | reverse complement strand
AAGACAACTGCTAAGAAAGCTACTAAACCGAAAGCTGCTCCAAAGAAGACAGCTAAACCAGAATCAGTTAAATCTGAAAAATCTACCAAATCTAAATCTGATTATCTTTCACTACGTACACAAATTAACAAAAAAAGACCTACTTTTCGAGCGCAAGAATCTTGGCGATATAAGAGAATTGATTCTCGATGGCGAAAACCTAAGGGATTTGATAGCTTTATGAGAATCCAGAAGAAAAGTTGGCCTGCAATCGTTAAAATTGGTTATAGAGGTCCAAAAGCAGTTCGTGGTTTACACCCGTCTGGATATAATGATGTTTTAATATACAACATCGATGCTCTAAAAACTCTAAATCCTTCAGTTGATGCAATACGATTATCTGCAAAAATCGGAAAAAGATATAGATTATTAATCATTAATGAAGCAGATAAACTTGGATTCAAAATATTGAATAAAGGTAATCTAAGGAGTAAGTAAAAATGACTAATCTAAAAACTAAGAAAAAACTTGCAGCACGCGTTTTTGGCGTTGGTAAAAATCGACTCAAACTCAACACTGAACAAATTGAAAAACTAGACGACGCAATCACACGAGGTAGTATTCGCAGTCTTAAAAAGGACGATATTGTTACACTTCCTAAAAAACAAGGAATTTCTCGAGGTCGTCATAGACAACAAAAGAAAAAACAAAAACGAGGACGAACACAGGGTTCTAAAGAAGGCGCAAAATATTCTCGTCTATCTAAAAAAAATCGATGGATGATAAAAGTTCGCGCTCAACGTAAACGATTAAAAATTTCAAAAGATCGACAAGAAATTTCCAACAAGTCGTTTTGGGAATTATATAAAATGTCGAGTTCAGGCGGTATCCGTTCGATTAAACATCTTAATGAGTTAATCGCAAAACATAAGGGTGAAAATTAAATTGGCACGTAATACTCATGTACCTATATTCAAACGACGTCGAACAGGTAAAACTGATTATTCAAAACGTAAATCTATGATTATATCACGTTCTACTATTCTTTCTATTCGTATTAGTAACAAACATTCGACATTTCAGTTTATTGAGCCAAAAATTATCGGAGACGTGATTAAAAGTTCTGGTCATTCTAGTCAAATAATTAAACTAGGTTGGAAAGGTTCGGGTAAAAGTCTTCATGGATTATATCTAACTGGTTATCTTGCTGGGAAAAAGGCAAAATCTGCTGGAATTGATAAAGCTATTTTATACATTGGAAGACGAGAATTTCATTCAGGATTAAAAATGGTTTGTGCATTAAAGGGAGTTGTTGATGCAGGGATTGATATTCCTACTGGCGAAGATATATTTCCTGACAACGAAAAATTCAAAACTGATACTGTACAAAAAATAATTGACGAAATAAATTCTAAATATGGTTGATAATTATGAGTGAACAAGAAGTAAAGAATAACAATAAAAATACTAAAGAAAGTGATTCTAAACCAAAATCTAATGATAATCCTCGTGGAAATCGCGACCGTAGAAATGATCGTGGAAATCGCGACCGTAGAAATGAACGTAGACCTGAACCTGAAGTAGTTTGGACTCCTCGTACCCGTCTAGGCACACTTGTACAATCTGGTTCTGTTCAATCTCTTGATACAATCTTTCAAAATGGATGGAAAATTAAAGAATATGAAATAGTTAACAAATTACTTCCTGACATCAAATCCTTTGTTGTTCATGTAGGTGTTGTTCAAAAACAAACTGACGCTGGTGAATCAACTCGATTTAAATCTGTTGTTGCTGTCGGGGACGAAACTGGTTGGTTTGGAATTGGTACTGGTAAGAAACCTCAAATGAAAAATGCTATAGATAGTGCAACTCAAAATGCATTACTTAATATAATTCCTGTTAAATTAGGCTGTGGAAGTTGGGAATGTAGATGTGGTACAAATCATTCTATACCTCATCGTACTGTCGGTCGAGGTGGAAGTGTTAAAATTGAATTAATTCCTGGTCCAAAAGGTCTTGGATTAGTTGCAGGAGAAACTATACGTAATTTACTTGCATTAGCTGGAGTAAAAGATGTATGGTCAAAAAGCTTTGGTTCAACAAGTACTATGCCTTCTGTCGCTAATGCAGTTTATGATTCAATTAGGCAACTTCATGGTATGAGTTTACAGTGATTTATGATGTCGGCATTTATAGTTGTTAATCTTCGTGGCACAATAAACCAAAGGAGTACTGTTAAAACTACTATGGAACATCTTCATCTTGAATCTCGTTTTCGTGCTACAATAATTCCTAATAATGAAATTTCTAAAGGCATGTTACAAACTGTCAAAAACCATGTCGCTTGGATTGATGCGGATTCGTCAACAATTGAATCCCTTATAACGAATCGCGGAGAAAAATCTAATTCTGTCAAGTATGATTCTGATCTTGCACAAAAAGACGGATATACTACAATTTCGGATTTGGCTAAAGCATTAAGTGAAAATAAAATTAATCTTTCTTCCTTATCTAATCTAAAACCTTCATTTCGTTTATCGCCACCTAAAGGTGGTTTTAGAAAATCAACTCGCAGAATGTATTCTCAAGGAGGTACATTGGGTTATAATCCTGATCTTTCTAAATTAATCTCAAATATGATATAGGGTGATAATATGGGAACAAGACATAGAAAAATTAGAAAATTACGCGGTTCACGGTCACATGGATGGGGACAAGTTAAAGGTCACAGATCTCATCCTGGAGGAAGAGGAAAGGCCGGTTTAATGAAGTATAAATGGAGTTGGACTGTCAAATATGATCCTGATCATTTTACAAAACCATCTTTGAATCCTCCTAATCGTATCATTGTAAAAAAATGGATTAATGTAGGAGATTTAGATGGCCTATTCTTACATTCTCAAAGTAGTGATCCTATTGATCTAGAAAAACTTGGTTATGAAAAATTACTTGGCTCTGGTTCTGTCAAAGGTTCTTATGAATTACTTGTTAATTCATTCACTAAACAAGCTCAAACCAAAGTTGAGAAAGCCGGCGGAAAAATCTCATCGAGGTCATAATATTGGGAGTTACTACAGATTTTGTTAGACAAGTTGCTTCAGTCCTACCTGAAGTAGAAAAACCTAAAATTAAACCATCTCTTACAAATCGTTTACTATGGACTGCAGTAGCCGTTGCTACCTATCTTATAATGGCACAAATACCATTATATGGAGTTGCATCAGGTGCACAAGATCAGATGTCATACACTGCAATTATATTTGCATCTTCTCAAGGAACTCTAATGACTTTAGGTATTGGTCCTATTGTAACTGCTGGTTTAATCTTACAATTATTAAAAGGAGCAGAAATTATTAAATTAGATTTTAAGAAACCTGATGACCGAGCATTATTCTCTGCAGGTACTAAGATTCTTGCTCTTATTGTAACATTTGCAGAAGCAGTTGCTTTTATGGTAGGTGGTTCATTTGGTCAAAATCTACCTTTTCCTACTGCAGCTACAATTATTGCTCAAATTATGTTTGGCGGACTTATTGTAATTCTTCTAGACGAATTAATTCAAAAAGGCTGGGGACTTGGAAGTGGTATTAGTTTGTTCATTGCAGCTGGTGTTTCCCAACAAATATTTTGGAGCGTATTTGCATTAATTCCTGCAGGAACTAGTTATTTTGGTATTATTCCTCATGCTGTATCTACACTTATTTCTGGATCTCCAGAAAGTATTCTTTTACGCCCTGGTGGATTGCCTAGTATGGTTATTCTTATTTTAACTCTTGCAGTAATTGGATTAATTGTATATGCTGAAGGAATAAGAATTGAAATTCCTATTACTTCTACTCGATATAGAGGATTTCAAGGAACCTATCCAATTAAGTTGTTATACGTGTCTGTTTTACCTGTTATTCTTACAGGCGCACTCCTAGCAAATGTTACTTTCTTCGCACAAATTGTATGGTCTCGATTTAATCCTTCAAATAGTAATACAATTCTCAATTTATTTGCACAGTTTAACACTGCAGATCCTGCAGCTGGTCCAATAGGGGGATTTGCATATTTTGTTTCGCCTCCTCGTGGTCTTGAAGTATTATCTGTCGAGCCATTGAGAGCACTAACTTATGTTTTATTCTACGTAGTAATGTGTACTATCTTTGCTCGTGTTTGGGTAGAAATTGGAGGACTTGGTTCAAAAGCCGTTGCAGGTAAATTATTAGGTGCAAATGTACAAGTACCTGGATTTCGACGTTCCGAAGGTTCTCTAGAAGTACTCCTTGATCGATATATTCCTGTTATTACTATTATTGGAGGAATATTAATGGGCCTATTAGCTTCTGTATCTGATATCTTAGGTGTATTTGGAGGAGGCACTGGTATTTTACTGATGGTAAGTATTTTCATTAATTACTATCAACTTTTGATGAAAGAAAGATTAGAAACAATGATGCCTGGATTAGCTAGCTTCTTGGGTAAGGATTGATTATATGTCAAATACTAAACGCGTTGTAATTGTCGGCATTGCAGGAGTTGGAAAAACTACTGTAGTCAATGAAGTATTATCTATTCTTGAAACAAAAGACGTTAAAGTCGACAATCTTACTTTTGGAACAATAATGTTTGAAGAAGCAAAGAAACTTGGAATTTCTGATCGAGATGAAATGCGAACTCTTTCTACTGATAAACAACAAAAATTACAAATCGACGCAGCAAAATCTATAGCTAATATTAAATCAGACGTTGTAGTCATTGACACTCATTTATTTATAAAAACTAATTCTGGTTATATGCCTGGTTTACCAATTTCTATCTTGGAATCACTTCTTCCAACTAATCTCATTTTGGTAGAAGCTTTACCGCAGGATGTACTTGATCGTCGTTCTAACGACCCTACTAGAAATAGAGATGCTACTACCATTGAATCTATTGAACTTGACAATCAAATTGCACGAAGTATGCTATCATCTGCTGGTATTCTCACAGGAGCTTCACTATTAGTAGTTCTCAATTCCGACGGAAAATCTAAAGAAGCCGCAGAATCAATTGTAAATTCCTTAGATTTAGATTAGAGTTTTCTTTATGAAAGGAATTATTTTATCTGGAATGCCTGCAGTTGGTAAAACTACTGTAGCTCATTCACTTTGTAAAGAATATAGCATAAAATATTATTCTGGCGGAGACATGCTTAAAGAAATTGCTAAAGAAAAAGGCTTTACAATTTCTGGTCTTGATTGGTGGGATAACAAAGATGGGATGAAATTTCTTTCTAATCGTATGCAAGATTCTTCATTTGATAAACTTGTTGATCAACGTTTAATTGATTTATTAAATAATGGAGATGTCGTAATAACTAGTTACACGCTTCCTTGGCTCACTTCTAATGGAATATCTGTATGGCTTGAGGCATCTAAAGAAAACCGTTCACTTCGTCTTGGGTCTCGTGATACAGTTTCACTTGAAGAATCTACTAAAGTAGTTAATGAACGTGATACAAAAAACCAACAAATCTATGAAAAACTGTATAGTATGAAATTAGGAACTGATTTATCAGTTTTTGATATTATTATTGATACAAACGATATGGATATTAATCAAGTTTGTAAATCAGTTATTGATTCGATCAATGAATCACTCTAAAACAAACAATAAAGAACAGATCATTCTGGACGAAGAACCCGATATTCTTGATTCTGGTTCATATCCTGATAAACGCTCTATCAAAGATTTGATTGATAATTGTATAATTTTTATTGATAAACAATCTGGACCAACTAGTCATCAAGTAGTATCTTGGGTAAAATCAATGTTAAATTATAATAAAGCTGGACATAGCGGCACACTAGATCCTATGGTCACTGGATTGTTACCAATTAGTCTTGGTAATGCAACAAAGGCTTTACCTATTTTATTATATGGACCTAAAGAATATGTCGCTGTAATTCGTTTACATAATAGTGTAAATCAAACTAAACTTTATGACTGTATAAATCAATTCAAAGGACCTATATATCAAAGACCTCCACAACGTTCTGCAGTAAAGAGACAAACTCGAATTCGAAATATTTATGATATATCTGTTTTAGATGATAATAGTCGTCTTTTATGTCTTAGAATACTCTGTGAAGCAGGTACATATATTCGTAAATTGGTATACGACATTGGCGAAATTATGCAATGCGGCGCTACTATGGTCGAATTACGTCGTACTCAAGTTATGCACATCAACGAACGTAGCAATTTTGTACGTTTACACGAATTAAGTGATGCAATATATAGAATGAAAGAAGAAAACGACGAAACTCGATTTCGAGAACTAGTACGTCCTGTTGAATTTATTACTGAACCATTAAAATCTATTACTGTACGTTGTTCTGCAATTGATTCTTTATGTCATGGCGCTCAACTTGCCATTCCTGGAATCTTGAAGCTATCAAAGGAAATTTCCATCAGTGAGAATATTGCTATTTTATCTCAAAAAGGCGAATTAATCGCTTTGGCAGAATCTCTAATGACTACTGACGATATTACAAAAACTAAAAAAGGCATTGCTTGTAAAACTAAACGAGTAATCATGAAACCTGGTACTTATCCTAAACTTTGGACAAAAACTGAGTCTCAAGATTAACTTACACATAAAAGATTTTATCTTTTAACATGTTTGTTCGAATCATAGCCGAGGTAGTCTAGATCTAAGGACAATCTGGTAAGGCGCAAGCCTGGAATATCTCAGTCAGCTTGTGACTCGCAAGGGTCTCGTGGGTTCAAATCCCACTCTCGGCGTTTTATATTTTTGTAATCTTTTTTATATCCAAATCAAGACTCTTTTGTAATTTTTCAGGAATTATTTCTAATTCTCTTATCTCTGCTTCATTTTCTTTTCCCCAAACTATTTGCACTATTTGCAATTCATTTATTTTATTTGTAGAGTCTAGTGATATCGATACATTGTAACTATTAGATTCTTCCTCTGAATATATTTTGGTTAATTTCTTTTTTTTATCAACATAAATTAATTCATAACCTATTAGTGATGCTTCTAAAAGATTAACTAATTCTCCTTCATACATTTACATTAGTGTAATTATTCGTGTTATTTGTATTTATTACCTGAATCTTATATTTACTTTCTAATCATAATTCGTTTATTGTCGAAAAAATCAAAAACGTTAAAAAGCATTTCTTGGAAAACCGGCTTCACTGATTAATATGACTCATATGATACAATGTCTTACAAAAGAGGGAGAAATACTCAAAGATGTAAACATTGATCTTTCTGAAGCTGAATTAATTAAAGCTTATCAAACTATGGTTCTAACACGAACTCTTGATACAAAAATGGTTGCTCTTCAACGACAAGGTCGTATTGGTTTCTATTTACCTTCATATGGAGAAGAAGCTTGTTCAGTTGGAAGTGGGCTTGGCGTTTCAAATAATGATTGGTTCTTTCCAGCATATAGAGAACAAGGTGCAATGCTTCTCAAAGGCGTTACGTTAAATTTCATAATCTCACATTTACGTGGAAGTGCGGATGATGAACATAAAGGAAGATCTCTTCCAGGTTTATTTGGATGCAGTTCAAAACGATTTGTTCCTCCTTCTGCTCCTGTAGGAACACAAATTGCTCATGCAGTTGGAACTGCATTTGCCTCAAAACTTCTCGACGATAAAGTTGCTACTATTGTTTATTTCGGCGATGGCGCTACATCTTCTAATGATTTTCATTCTGGACTTAATTTTGCCGGTGTTTACAAAACCCCTACAGTTTTCTTTTGTAAAAATAATCAATGGGCTATTTCTACAAATATATCAAATCAAACTGCTTCTAACGGAATTGCAATCAAAGCTAAAGCATATGGTTTTGACGGTGTAGTTGTCGACGGTAATGATATTCTTGCTGTCTATATGGCAACTAAATCTGCCATGGAAAAAGCACGTGAAGGAAAAGGACCTACTCTAATTGAAGCAAAAACATATAGACTTTCTTCTCATTCTACTTCCGACGATGGTTCCAGATATCAAGATCAAATTGAATATAAAGAATGGCTATCTCAAGACCCCATTGCTAGATTTCGTAAATATTTAGAGAATTCTGGTATATGGAATCGTGATCTTGAACAAGAAATTCAACAAAAAACTGAACGACAGATTACCGAAGCAATTACTCAGGCTGAATCTTCTCCTATGCCTAGCTTAGATACACTAATTACAGATGTTTATTCTGAAATCCCTGACTCTCTAAAAAATGATTTCCAATCTCTAAAAGATTCTAAAAACTGATTATCTGTCTATAATTCGATTTTTTATAATTAGTCCTATGACAATTAACGACACTGCTATTCCAATTAAGAATGAAGAATCTTCTAATATTGATTTATTTGCTACTAATATTCTAAATTGAGTATCCAGTGGAGGACCTGTCTCTTGTATTATTTCTATCTTTACATCATATATTCCTTGATTCTTTAAATTATATTTGATTGCAAAATCTCCTTCTATAATCTCATTTGCTGGTACTTGTATCTGCTCAAATATTCTTCCACTGTCTTCATAAAATATAATCGTCGCTTCAATATTTTCTAAACCTATATCTGTAACTGCATCTTGCACACTAAAACTTAGATAGAAGTCTTCGTCTTCTACTACAAATGCAGGATCGGTAATAAACTGAAAAATTACACCATTTACTTCAATTTCTGAACCTCCTAATATATGACCTTCAATTTGTGGCATCGTTAATATCAAAAGTAAAAACACTAAAAATATTCTCATTATTAGTATTATAATGCATTCAAGAGTTTAAATGTAATGCTACTTATCAACACATTAATGATGGATGCTGGCTTCATCACTGGTGAATATATTTCTTGGAAATTGAAGTAGTTTTCTTTTCAATTGGAATAATTACAATTATTGGCTATATTGCTTCTAATATTTTTGATAGAACTGGAATTCCTGATACACCTTTCTTAATACTTTTAGGTTTCCTTGGCGCAACTGCACTTTCTATTGAACGATCAGGTTTAGATCTAATTGCACCTTATCTTGCTGGACTTGCTATTGCTGTAATATTATTTAATGGCGGAATGTATCTAAAAATACGTCAGGTAATTGAAGAAACACCGCGTGGTTTTCTAGTAACGGCTACTAGTGTGATAATTACAATTTTTGCACTTACTGTAGTTGGTTATCTGATTAATGCTCAAGTATTTGATAATGCATGGGGCACAGGACGCAATGCTATGTTTGCATCACTCTTCTTTGCATCTGCTTTATGTGGAACCAGCTCTGCAGTAATTATACCCTTAGTCAGTAAACTAAATATAAGTAAAAAAGCAGAAACATTTCTCACAATTGAATCTGCATTTACGGATGTATTTGTTGTAGTCCTTAGTGTTACAATCTTAAGTATTTGGTCAGGAACTTCTGGTTCAAGTGGTTCTGACGCTGCTTCTTCTATTCTTCTCCAAGAAATGGCAGGAAGATTTTCAATTGGAATTGTTTTTGGTATACTTGGTGGTCTTATTTGGCTAAAAATATTACAAAGCTTTCCAACTCGAATTGGACGAATTACTTCTCAACAAGACGTTGTACATGATGATATTCTTACTCTGACTACTTGTCTGATGCTTTTTGGATTTTCTGAAATGAGTGGTGGAAATGGCGCACTAGCCGCTCTTTGCTTTGGTTTAGTATTAGGTAATGGAAAGGAATTCGGTTTTATCCCCTCATTTCGTACTAACCCTGTTGATGCAGGTTCTCTTATGAGGAAATTCCAAGGACAAATTTCTTTTCTCTTAGCTACATTCTTCTTTGTTTATCTTGGAATGATTTTCGTACCTTCTGTATCGATTTTATTATTAGGGATTGTAGTTACTGTTCTGCTTATAGGGGCTCGTAATCTCTCATTCCGTCTCACTCTTAAAAAAGACAAATCCATGATGAAAGATTTACGCCTACTTTCTTCAATGCTTCCTCGTGGACTTGCCGCCGCTGCAGTCTCACAATTACCTGCTACGCCAAAATACGTCGATAAAATTCCTAAATTGCCCTATATGCAAGAATTAGTAATTTCTATTATAATCTTCTCTGTTGCCGCCGCTGCAATAGGCAGTTATATTTATGGAAGATCTGAAGAATCTGAAGTTAAAGAAAATACCTCTGCTTAATTCTATTCTTCTACTAGCGAAGTCATTAATGACTCTGAAAATTCTTTATTCTTAATCCAGATTGCAATTGTACGTTCTGGAGCTCCAGATGCATCAGGAACACCTATTATTACATCTCCCTGATCGGTTGCCATCAAATCCAATAAAATATAAGCTCGTTTCTTTAATTCTACATTTGAATTTTCTAATATTTTTTCATCAGTCTTTGATATTTTATATGAATTTGGAGTTAGAATTGTAATTTGTTTCTTATTCACTTTTGAATTAATCAAGAAACTTAAAAATAATTCTTTTACTTCAAAGGCTTTTTTCACACTTATTATTACTTTTTTTGAATTCTTCATAATTTCTAAGAATTTATTTCCAATATTATTAACACCAATTAACGTTTCAAATTCAACATCAGTATTTACTGATACTGGTTTCTTTTTTAACACAGATAAAATATTCTTCTTAGATTCTTTTTGATTTTTTACAATATTCTCAAATTCATAACTTGTATTGATTATACGACCTTCTAAAGCAATTTCTGGTTCAACAGGTGTATATTTCTTATTTTTCTTCTTTACAAATCCTTTATCTTCTAAACTTCTTAATGTATCGTAAATTCTTGGTAACGGAACTCCTGAATCTCTAGAAATTGTTTTAACATTATCATTTCCTTCTAAGAGGCTTTGATATGTTTTTGCTTCATACAAACTTAATCTGAAAGAATTTTTTAATACTTTTGAGATTTCTTCTTTATTCAAGTAATTTTTGATTGTTTTTAACATATTTCAGGTTAGCTGAAGTGTACTCAATTGAAACTTACTTTAATGGAAAAATATTTTGACTTGATATGAATAAAACAACTAAATCAAGATAACTGTATGTCGATTAGCCGGTCACGTCTTTCTGAACCTGTTACAAAGTTTAAAGTAGAAAATTCATGGTCTTTTGATAATCTTACACAAAAAGATACTAACTATCTTACACATTGTTACCACAGATATCCTGCTAAATTTATACCTCAGTTGGCACGACGTTTAATAATTGAAAATTCTCTTGACGGAGACATAGTTTGTGATCCTTTTTATGGCTCAGGTTCAACTATACTTGAATCTATTCTTCAAAATAGAATAGCTTTAGGTACGGATGTTAATCCTATTGCACACATGATTACTATGGCAAAAACAACTCCTCTTGACCCTTCTAAGATTTCTAAAACTAAACTTTCCCTACATCATAATATTAAAAACTCATCAAGCGAAGAAAATCATGACATACCTAAAGAATTATCAAAATGGTTTGATCAAGAAACCTATAATATTTTAAATAATCTTTTATCTCAAATTAAATTAATCAAACCACGAAAATTACAAATATTCTTCTTATGTGCATTTTCTCACATTCTAAAAACTTCTAGTTATTGGAATAATGGATCTGTTAAACCTCATAAAGATAAAACTAAATTTCTTAATCGAGTTAATGATCCGTTATCTAGATATTTTTCTCAAGTCAATAAAATGGAAATCAGAAATAAACAATTAATCGATACTCTGTCTCCTAAGATAATCAAAAATCTTGATTTTTATCGACGAGCCTTTGTTGGAGACCTGCAAAATCTCCCTACTATTGACAAGAGTTCTTTAATTGTTACTTCTCCTCCATATGTCATAAGTTACGAATACCGTGATATTCATTCTCTCAGTTTGTCTTTCTTGGAAGATTTTTTTAAAGATATTCCTTCAAAAAAACATTTTATTGGCTCCTCTCATCGTAAATCTGACGATAAGAATCTTTATAGTCATACTGGTGGTTTAATTGCAGATTCTTTGCTTTCCTCAAGCAAGTCTTTGTCCAAAACTGTACATTCTTATTTTATAGACATGCAAAATTTCTTTCATAAATCCTATGATTTATTAAAAACTAATGGAAAGATGGCCGTGGTTATAGGGAATACTGCACTACGAGGTGTTGATATATCGAACACTCAAGTCTTTGATGAAATTCTTACTACTATTGGTTTTACTGAGGATAAAATCATCAAAAGAAAAATTCCATTTAAATGCCTTCCAACAACCCGTGATCCCAAAACTGGAAGGTTCGTTTCTTCTAATACCACTCATAATAAATCATATTCACATGAATACATAATGATTTATTCTAAAAATTAATTAATATCAAACAATCTGATAAATTATTTAAATTCTTTTGTTGTTGATTCTCATATAATTATGATACAAAAAAAGAATCAATTGGTAACCCATAAAGACGGAGATATTGATAAATTAATTGAATGTGACAAAGCTTTTGAACAAAGGGACCTTGATTTCTTTATTAATCTGCTTCAACAAGACGAAAGCATTTCTGTTCGAACCCGTTGTGTTTGTGTTTTGGCTGATATTGGTGATAATTCCGTCGTTTCTATATTGTCTGAACTTCTAAGAAATGATGCAACTCCTTTAGTTCGACACGAAGCTGCCTTTACACTTGGCCAATTGGGATTTCCACAATGCGTTACTTATTTGATTGAAGCTATGCTTACAGATATTGATCATGTAGTAAGACATGAAGCTGCCGTTGCATTAGGTTCTATTGGAAATGAATCAGCTAGAGATGCTCTTATTCGTGCTACATCCGACGAAGATCAGTTAGTTTCTCATTCTGCATATTCATCATTACTTAATCTCGATCTTCTTAAAATTAATCTAAATAAAAATTCTTCAAAATGAATTAATACAATATGATGAATTAGTAATTGTTATAATACGATATGAAAATTAGGAAATTTCTGAAAGATTTTGTTCCATATAGTTGGGAACCCTCTACTGACGATATTGCTAAATCTATAGGAAAACGTCCAGAAGATATAGTTCGATTTGATACTAATGTTTCCCATAAAACTCCTCTAGATTGGCTCAAACAACTCGGTAATGAATTTGATAACATGGAAATTAATCGATATCCTGATTCTTCTTATATTTCAGTCCGTAAGTTACTTGCTGAATATTGTTCTTGTGATGTTGATGAATTAATTTTAACAAATGGTGCAGACGAAGGTCTATTCATGATTGGTTCTCTGTTTATAGAACCTTCTAGTGATGTCATTCTCTCTACTCCTACGTATTCTTATTACGAAAAAATGATACAAATTCTTGGAGGTAATGTTAAAGAAATACCTCGAAATCCTGATTTCTCCGATGATTTCTCTCAAATCTCTGAAAATATCAACGATGATACAAGTTTAATTGTGTTATGTAGTCCGAACAACCCTACCGGTAATCTTGTAAATAAAAATTCTCTTGAACAACTATTAAAAAATTCCAATATTCCAATTGCTGTCGACGAAGCTTATTTTGAATTTACAGGAAGTACTGTATCAGATCTAGTTACTCGTTATGATAATCTTATTGTGGTTAGAACTTTTTCTAAAGCTTTTGCACTAGCAGGTTTAAGAGTTGGCTATCTTATTGCGTCTAATGATACTACCTCTTTATTGAATAAAGTAAGACCTCCAAATAGTGTTGGAGAACTTTCTGTTAATTTATCACGAATTGCTTTACAGAATATTAACTGGATTGAAGATAATGTCAAAGAAATTCAATCAGAAAAAAAATCTTTTATTGAACGTGTATCAAAAATTAATAACGTTGAAATCATTCCAAGCTCATCTAATTTTATGCTATTGAAGTTCCTTAATGACAATGGTTCAAATATTTATGAAAAATTGCTTCATAAAGGCATTGTTGTTCGTGATGTAAGTGGAACTAAAGGACTTGAATATTTCATAAGAATTAATATCGGTTTACCCGAAGAAAATAATAAATTGATTCAAGCTATTCATGAAGTATCTAATTAGGTGATTACATGGTTCTTTTACTCACGCATAAAGATGTTTCTTCCTTGTTGACAATGGAGTCTAATATAGAAACCATGGAAAATAGCTTTATTGAATTATCTAAAAATAATGTAAAGATGCCAGATCGTGGCGTTGTTATCGTCGAAGATAAAAACGGCTGGTATGGAGTTATGACTGCTCATATGAGTGGTATGAAAGCTTTAGGTACTAAAATTGTAACAGTCTTTCCCGAAAATACTAAGTTGAATAAACCTACAACTCAAGGCATAATTTCTCTTACTGATGCTGATACTGGCGAACTTATTTGCATAATGGATGGTTCACTTATTACTGGTATGCGTACGGGTGCAGTTACTGGAGTTGCAACCAAATACTTGTCTAGAAAAGACTCCGAATCTGTTGGTATATTTGGTTCAGGCTATCAATCTCGTTTTCAATTAATGGCCATTTGTTCTGTTCGTAATATTTCTCGTATTATTCTTAATAGCCCTTCTGCAAATAAAAAAACTGAATTCATTCAATCTCTCGAACGCGAATTAGACGTTCCAATAAATGTTGAACAAGATATCAACAAAGTACTTGATAATGATATATTAGTCACTGCAACTAGTTCTCCTTTACCATTATTTGATGGAAACATGATTAATTCTGGTACTCATATTAATTGTATTGGCGCACACACTAAGGACAGCTCTGAAGTCGATTCTACTACAATTCAAAGAAGTAAAGTTGTTGTCGACGAAATTAATACTGCTCTTCGTGAAGCTGGTGGTATAACTAAAGACAATATTTTTGCTGAACTTTCTGACGTTATACTTGGAAAAACTCCAACTAGAACTAACAATGATGATATTACTCTCTTCAAATCCATGGGCCTGTCTTTGGAAGATATCTCTACTGCTAATTTAATATATAATGAAGCTATTAACAAAGGAATTGGTAATAACATAGAACTATCTTAATTATTTCTTAATTGTATAAATTATTTTGTTATTAATATCTTGGTCTTCTTTAAACTTTGATATCATATTTCTTGTATATGACTCTAAAAGATCCTCATTTATTTCATCAATCTTGAACCAATTATATTCTTGTAACTCTTTTTTATCTAATTTCACTCTTGTATCTTCTGTATGACAAATATAATCGAAGAAAATAAAATGTTTTTTCTTGAAAAATTCTTTTGGCTGGACACATTCTTGAATCATGAATAATCTCTTTGGCACTATTTTTAATCCTGTTTCTTCTTTAACTTCCCTGATTATTGCTTCTTCAAATGATTCTCCTATCTCAACATGTCCGCCAGGAACTGAATATTTGTTATTCAGCCATTTATGTGATTTTACTAACAAAATTTCTTTCTTGTTATTGATAATTAAGGCGCCTACTGTGGGCTCTGGATAGATTTGTGTCATTATTCCTCATAATTAGTAATGATATAAATCTCCGTTGTACAAGTTATAGAAAAGTTCAAATTCTAATTTTTTACCTATAATTTTGATGGATAAATTATCCAATAAAGTTGCTATTGTTACTGGTTCTTCTAAAGGAATAGGAAAATCTATAGCTGAAGTTTTCTCTCAAAAAGGAGCTCATGTAGTTGTTACTTCAAGAAATCTATCTTCTGCAAAGGCCATTGTCGAGGATCTTGGTTCCTATGGAACTGATCCTATTGCCATAAAAACTGACATTACAAAAAACGACGACGTTTCTAATCTTATCCAAACTACAAAAAATCATTATGGAAAAATTGACATTCTAATTAATAATGCTGGCTTTCCTCTAGTTTCTGAATATTGGGATTCTTCTTTTAATGATATAGATATTGAAGGTTTTAAAAAAATTATAGAATCTGATTTAATTGGCAGTATTCGATGTTGTAAAGCTGTAATACCTGTTATGAAAGAATCTAATTCAGGTAATATTGTTAATATCTCATCTACTCCTGCTATTGCAGGTCATAGTCAAGGTTCTCCTTATACTATTGCTAAATCAGGACTTATGGGACTTACTAAACATCTTGCTCTTGAATATGGCAAATACAATATTCGCACAAATTGTTTAGCCCTTGGCAATATCAAAAGTTCTGCCACTTTTGATCATTTTGATAATAAAACCCAACAAAAACTCGCTAATGAAGCATCAGTTAAACGCTGGGGCGAACCTATTGATGTTGCTAACATATGTTCTAGTGTTGTTACTGATGACTTTAGCTTTGTAAATGGCCAAACAATTGTTGTTGACGGCGGTAATGTACTTCTTTAAATTATCTCAAGTCATTTTCATTAATTTCATTATCATACCTTGTGCTGATATTGAACTAATCAAATACCAGAAAAACGTAGGAACTCCGTGTTCATAAACCTCTCCAGATTCTAAGGTTACTTTTTGCGTTTCAAACATTATCAAATTCATTGAAATTGGAGATGACGCCGCAGGTACATTAAACCAATCAGGACCAATTATCTCTGGCAAAACGAAAGTCCACACTAATAGAAGTGGCACTATGAATATGAATGTAGGTTTTAAACTATCCCTTGCCAATTTTGCTTGCATCTGTTTCATTTGAGGCTCTTTCTTTCTCAATTTTGCTTCAAGTGGTTTGTCCCTTTTCATCATTGCACTTCTTAATTGTTTATTATATTCTGACACCTCTTTTTGCTGTTTTTTTGTTTGTTCTACATCAGTAAACTGCTTTCTCGTTAATACGGAACCCATAGAAATTGCTATAGAGAGTGCAATAATAAAAATTGTTATTTCTGGAATCGTATTTATGAATGCCATTAATTTCACTGATTGTTCTAAATTAAAAAACCTTTTCTTTTATCAAATACAATCAAATTCATGGCTGTTGGCGGTATGGAATGGATTTGGATTGTTCTTGCTATAGGAATATTTCTAGTTGGAACTGATAAACTTCCCGAATTAGCACGAAACTTAGGAAAAGCTATGGGAGAATTTCAAAAAAGTAAGTCTGATTTCGAACGTGAGGTTAAATCTTATTCTGAATTTGAAACTACTGCTCCGTCCAAGAGTGTATCAAAATATGAATTACAGAAATCTGCATCTGCATTAGGTATAGATGCCACTACAAAGGACGAAGAACAACTAAGAGAAGCTATTAAACGAAAATTGAATTCCTGATAATAATTCATCAATAAATATACATGTTTGTAATTATACATTGGGATGAACAATGACGACAAAGCCCTCTGATTTGATGAAGAGGATCTTGAGTAAGTGAGTTCGTCCCTTATTATTTTGTTCTAGTCGATTTAGTATTTCTCGAAGCTAAATATCCAATAAAATATAATAGCATCATTGGAATTGTGATTAACCACATTGTAATTCCACTTGCATCTGGTGTAATTACTGCTCCAATTGCTACAAGAAATACAAGTGTATATCTCCAATTATCTCTCCAAAATGTACTACTGATGAATCCCAATCTTGTTGTTAACCACATCACTATTGGTAATTGAAATGCTAATCCGAAAGCCATCATAAAAAACATTATGAATGACACAAATTCATTTATTGTGATATATGTTTCCGCCTCTAACGCTACTCCATATTTATACAAAAAATCCATTGTCATTGGAATCATTACGAATAATGCAAATACTGCACCTATGAAGAATAGAAATGAAGATGGTGCTAATAGATTCCTAAGTAATTTTATTTCATTCTTATATAATCCTGGTTTTACAAATCCTATTATTTCCCAAAGTATCAATGGAATGGAAATAACTATTCCACACATGATTGAGATATATATCTGCGCTGATAATGCTTGTCCTGGAGTGGTCAAAATCACTCTTACATACTCAGGAAGAACAATCTCCTGAAGAACTGTAATTATTTGAGACGCTATGTTATTGTAAATGTTTGGATATGGTACTGTAAAATTCCTTCCATCTAGTGTAATATCTGTTGTAGAAAGTGCAAACAATGCAAAAGTACAAACTAATATTGAGATCATAATTCTTATGAAACGATTTCTTAATTCTCCTACATGTTCAATAATTGGCTTAGTTTGTTCGTTAATCACTATATGAAACTAATACATAGGTGTCTTAAATTATTATAACAAATAGACTTAATAATTAGATTAAGAATTTTCTTTAACATGGCTCAAGTTTGGCATGATGACGATGTTGATATGTCTCAATTAAAAAATGAGACTATTTCCGTTATTGGTTATGGAATTCAAGGTGCTGCACAAGCATCTAACCTAAAAGATTCTGGGCTTAATGTTATTGTTGGTTTACGAAAAGGAGGTTCTAGTTGGCAACAAGCTGTAGACGATGGACATAAAGTAATGGAAGTGTCTAAGGCTGCTGAGGAATCTGATATAATTCATATTTTGGTTCCTGACATGCAACAACCTAAAGTTTACGAAGAACAAATTGCTCCACATCTTAAAGAAGGCAATGCATTAGGATTTTCTCATGGTTTAGTTATAAATTATCAATGGGTTAAACCTCCTGAATGGGTTGATGTACTAATGGTTGCACCAAAAGCCCCTGGAAGACGTGTCCGAGAATTATACCTTGATAATTTTGGAACTCCTGCTTTAGTTGCTGTTGAGCAAGACTTTACTAACAATGCATTGAATCGCGCTTTAGCTATTGCTAAAGGTCTGGGATGTGCACGTGCAGGTCTTTTACAAACTACTTTCAAAGAAGAAGTTGAAACTGATTTATTTGGAGAACAAGCAGATCTTTGTGGCGGCGCCGCTTCTTTAATTCAGAATGCTTTTGAAACATTAGTTAATCGTGGATATCAACCTGAAATTGCTTATTTCGAATGTCTTCATGAACTAAAACTTATTGTAGATTTGGTACAACAATATGGTCTTAAAGGAATGTACCAACGCGTCAGCGAAACTGCCCGATACGGCGGATTAACTAGAGGAGATCGAGTTATAAACAAATCATCTCGTGACGAAATGGAAAAGATTCTTGACGAAATTCAATCCGGCCAATTTGCCGAAGAATGGAGAAATATATACAATAAAGAAGGAAAACAGTCATTTGACAAATATCTTGATAAAATTGCATCACACCAAATCGAATCTACTGGTAAAGCACTCAGGGATATGATGTGGCCTAATGAAACTAACGAGTAATTGTTTAATTAATCGAAAGGTTAAAATTAAAGATTAAAATTTCCTAGTTAAGAGGGGATGGAAAATATCAGAACAAAATACTTTTGAATTTGAGAAATGGCTTAGATCTTTACTTGAGCTCGTATTCTGGACTATGATGTTACTTCCATTGGTTGTATTCCCGATATTCTTTATAGTCTTACCACCTCTTTTTGACTTAGCTAGTATTAGACTTGGACAAGTTGATTCCGTCCAAGCAGTTAATGTATTCTTCACTGCTTTGATTGACCCAATCAAAGGCATTCAATATGGCGAGCTTCTTGCAAAGGAAGTCGCACTACCTTTAGGACTTCCGTTCATTCTTCTAAATGGTTTACTTGTTGGTCTGTTTCTTTGGGAAAATGAAACTGAAAAAACTACTATTTCCAAATTTCCTTTATTTAAACAATTGAAAGAAGTTACAACTGGCACAAAAGATCAAGCTGGAATAATTTCACTGATACCTGTTGTCCGAAATCTAAAAATTGCTCGTTTTGTTAATCCGTTTATTTCTCCTTTAGAAAAACTATATTATTCAATTTTTCCTAAAGAAGAAACTCCTACAGCTCCTAAACCTAGACCTAAACCAATCACTTCAACTCCTTCCCAAGAAGCAACTAATTCAGAATCCTCTACAAATCCTAAACCTAGACCTCCACCAATCGGCACACCTGTTCCTAAAGAAGACACTTCTGAAGAATCTAAATAAATATTATTTCTAAATTATTTTCTTCTAATAATTCCAAAACTCTTTTCTTATCTTTTCCAATTCCTTTTTTGTCTAATATTGCATATTTTACTTCTTGTTCACACTTTTCAATCATCTGTTTTAATATATCTTCATTAAAATAATTCATATAATGTCGTGAAATATATCCTGTAATTGCATATTCTGTATTAAATAATAATTCTGTAAACTTCTTTGAATAATGAGGACCTCCCAAACCTATTCCTACTTTTTCTACGCTAATTTGATTATCTACAGAATTAATTATTGTTCTTACAACAATCTCTGCAATTCTTTCGTCTTTCCATTGTTCAAGATCTGAACCAATTTCTATGAATATACATGGTTTTGAAATATTTGTTGGACCATGATGAATTGCTTCTAAACTAATTTCATATCCTGATAAATTATCTTTTTGCATATTCAATTTATTCATATAATTCTTCATTAATTCGGGACAGGTGGCAGCTATTTTCATACCTTCTCCTCCATATGGAGCTTCATTTGAAGGATTGCCAAGAAAATGAGATGTTAAAGTTGGCTTCTTAGTTTGACTTACATGTCTGGATAAATATACAAATCTATCTGATCTTTCTATCTCCTCAATATCATTGAAATAAATCATTTCCTTGTTTAATACTATCAGTGTTCTATTGTTACTCTGCAACTTGCTATATTCCTCTGTTTCACAAATATTGTCAAAATTCTCTATTTCCCTTATTTTCTCTAACATAGTCATGCTTGCTTTGTCCATTTTCGATAGAATTATGGTCGATTTCTTGATGCTGTTCTTCATCTTTTTCTACTTATAACAAAAAGTTTATCAAATATAATCTATCATTCAACAAAGAATAAATTGGCTGGTATAGTTGCTTTCATAAATTCATGCATACATACGCTCAAATTAGCAAAGCGTTCTGATAGAACTGAGTTTTTATTATATCTTAAACTTACAGTTATTGGGATGAGTATTGTTGGTACTATTGGATATGTTATTCAACTTGTTGGCTCATTATTCAGATTAACTGGTTAACGTGATATATATTGAGCACTTCGATTCAAAGTAGATTTTTTGCAGTAAAAACAACTGGCGGACAAGAACAAAATGTTGCAAAATTCGTCGGCAATCGTTTAGAACGCGATGATGAATCTAGTATTCAATCACCTATTCGTTCTATTGTTGTTATTGAATCTCTTAAGGGATATGTATTTTTTGAAGCTCCAAACGCACAAGTGGTGTCTGATGCAATATCCGGATTTAAACACGTAAAGAATATGATTCCTGGTATTGTACCATATGAAGATATTGAAAAGTTTCTTGTTACTCGTTCAATAGTTTCTGAAGTTTCAGTTAATGATGTTGTAGAGATTACTAGTGGACCTTTCAAAAACATGCGCGCTAAAATTACACGTGTTGAAGCTGGACGTTCTGAAGTTACTATTATGTTACTTGATGCACCATATCAACTTCCTGTTACCGTTGATGTAAACGGAATTCGCATTGTTGAAAAATCTAAGGATGAGAATTAATATGGGCGATGAAAAGATAATTCCTTTGTTAGTTGCAGGAGGACAAGCTAATGCTGGACCTCCATTGGGTCCTGCTCTTGCTCCAATGGGTCTTAATGTTATGGCTATTGTTAATGAAATTAATGAAAAAACTAAAGAATATTCTGGAATGAGAGTACCTGTTAAAATTATTGTTCAAGTAGAAAGCAAAACCTTTGACGTTGAAGTTGGTATACCTACTTCCTCTGCGTTATTGGCTAAAGCATTAGGTGTCGAAAAAGGCTCTGGCACTCCAAACAGCGAAAAAGTTGGAAATCTCTCTATGGACCAATTAGTCAAAGTCGCTAATACCAAGATTGATCAATCTTATGCTACTACTATTAAAAGCGCAGTAAAAGAATTACTTGGTACTTGCGTTAGTATGGGAATCACTGTGGAAAACAAAGAACCAAAAGACCTTTTTATAGAAATTAATGAAGGAAAATGGGATGAATCGTTTAATTGATTCCAATAAAAAATTTATAAAATGGAACTCTCCTGTGAATATTATAATAAGGTGAAATAAATGGTCAAATCACAACCTATACTCGAAACTGTCAAAAAGGCACGTTCTGCCTCTACTAAACGTCAGTTTAAACAATCTTTTGAACTAGTAATAAACCTTAAAGATATAGATGTCAAAAAGAATCAAATTAATCTTAATGAAACTATTTTTCTTCCAAACCCTCCACAAAATAAATCTAAAGTATGCGTAATTGCATCTGGAGATCTTAATCTAAGAGCAAAAACAGACGCCGATCAAGTTCTTGAAACGAATAAAATTGACGAAATGTCTGACGATAAACGTTCAGCTCGTAAAATTGCTTATTCTTATGATTTCTTCTTAGCTGAAACTACTGCAATGCCTAAAGTTGGTAAAGTATTGGGTAAATTCCTTGGTCCTAAAGGACGAATGCCTTTGCCTATAACTATTGATACTCCTATTGAAAACATGATCAATAAATATAAAACTGCTACTCGTATCCGTGGTCGAACTCTATCATTGTCTACAAAATTGGGCGATGAAGATATGAATGACGAACAAATTGTCGAAAATGCATTATTAATTATTAATACTGTAACTGCAAAACTCCCAAATAATGAAAAAAATCTAAAAGGATTTGTTATAAAACTCTCTATGTCTCCACCTATTAATCTTTCCGCACAGGAGGCAGTTTGATGTCTTCCACTAAAACTAAGACTAAATTCCCACAATGGAAGACTGATACTATTAATGAAATCTCTGAATTGATTAAATCTAACAATACCACTGCCTTTTGCAATCTCTATAAAGTTCGAGCTGCTCAATTAATGCAGTTAAGAAAGTCTTTCAAAGATGATCTTAAAATCAGAGTTGTAAAAAATACTCTTGCTAAACGTGGCGTAAATGATTCCAAAGTTACTAATTCTGACAAACTCATCGAAGCAGTTTCCGAACAAAAAGCATTCATATTTACTGATATGGACCCATTCAAATTATTTCTCTTATTGGAAAAAGGTAAAGTTGATCTTCCCGCACGTGATGGTGATGTTGCATCAGGAGAAATTGTAGTTCCAGCAGGAAATACCGGAATGCAACCTGGTCCTGATCTTAGTGCCTTTAAAGAATTTAATATTCCTACTCGTATTGATGCAGGTAGTATTGCTGTAAGTGAAGATACTGTTGTTGCACAAGAAGGCGATGTAATCAATTCTTCTCTCGCGGCATTGTTATCAAAACTTAATATAAAACCAATTAAAGCAGGAGTTGCAATTGATGTTGCCTATAATGATGGTTTAATATATCCTGCTCAAGATGTTGCTATAGATTTAGATGAATATCGTACTAATTTAATTGGATCGTTTAATAATGCTCTCAATTTTGCACTAAAACAAGAATATCTTACCAAAGAGACTGTTCCACTTTTACTTGCTGAAGCTTTTAATAATTCTAAGAATCTTTCTATTGAATCTAATTATATTACTAAAGAAACTGTTTCATCTATTCTTGCTAAGAAACATCTAGAAGCTGAAGCATTAAGTAAGCTTGTAAATTAATAATTTAGATTAACTACTTCATAAAGAATTAAAATAAAATTTTTGAAAAAGATTATTTAGTTTAACCGAATAAACTAGCTAAGCCTTCCATGGCTTCTTCTTCTTTCTTTTCGTCTTTCTCTTCTTCTTTCTTTTCTTCTGCTTTTGCTTCACCAGATGATTCTGCTGGAGCTGCTGCAGGCGCTGCTGCTACTGCTGTTGTAGCTGCGTTTTTCAATGCATCTTCAATGTCTACTTCACTTAATGCTGAGACCAATGCTTTGACTTTAACTTCATCAGGTTCTACACCTGTTGATGTAATCACTTTTTTTACAGTGTCTTCATCAATTTTTTGTTCAAGCTTGTGCAAAAGCAAAGCCGCATAAATGTATTCCATTTGTATAACGATACAATTTTTTTTTCATCTATATAAGGTTTAAAATATTTCTGAAAATTATTTGATTTTCTTATTCTTGACTTGGCCTGAGCCTATATAGAGCTATTAATAAGCAAAACTTACTATGTTTATTTAGTATGAATAAAGACCTTCTTCGGAAGAAATTCTCTTCAGATTATAAGAATTATTATTTTGTTAATTTATTCGAAAAAGAAGGTTTTATACGAAAACAATGTCCAAATTGCGATAATTTCTTCTGGACAGCTGACGAATCCCGTTCCACTTGCCCAGAACAACCTTGTGAGCAATATGGTTTCATTGATGATTCCCCAACCTCAAAAAAACTTGATTATGCCGAATGTTGGAAAGCAATAGAAGAATATTTCGTAAAAAATAACCACACAAGTGTAAATCGTTATCCTGTTGTTGCTCGATGGCGTCCAGATCTATATTTTACTATTGCATCTATTGTTGATTTTCAACGAATTGAAGGAGGTAAAATTGCATTTGAATTTCCCGAGAATCAATTAATTATTCCTCAAATGTGTTTACGATTTAATGATATTGAAAATGTTGGAGTTAGTGGTAAACATTTTACATCCTTTGTAATGATTGGCCAACATTGTGTGGCAAATGAAACAGGATATTGGAAAAATGAATGTATTGATCTTGATTACGGATTATTGAATAATGTTTTTGGCATTCCTAAGAAAGAAATTGTTTTCAAAGAAGATGTATGGGTTGGTTACGGAGCTTTTGGATACTCTCTAGAATATTATGTTCGTGGGTTAGAATTAGGTAATGCTGTATTTACTCAATTTGAAGGAGATCCTACTAATTACAAAACTATGGACGATAAAATAATTGATATGGGTGCAGGATTAGAACGTTTTAGTTGGCTTACTCAAGGCACACCTACTGCTTACGAAGCAGTTTTTGGCAGCACAATTAATCATATGATTGATAAATGTAATATTATTTACGACGAAGATTTTTTCAAGAACTATTCTAAGTTTTCTGGTATGTTAAATCTTGATGAAGTCTCAGATATTGAAATTACCCGTAAACAAGTAGCAGAAAAACTTGGCATCGATAAAGATACCTTACTAAAAAAAATCACTCCATTCGAATCTATGTTTGCAGTTCTTGACCATGTAAAAACCCTTGTATTTGCAATTAGTGATGGAGCTTTACCAAGTAATGTGGGTGGCGGCTATAATCTTAGGGTTTTGCTTAGAAGATCCCTTTCTAAAATCCACTCTCAAAAATGGAATGTTGAATTAGGCGAGATTGCAGATTGGCATATTGATTATTTGTCACAAATCTATCCCGAACTCAAAGAACACCGAAATGAAATATTGAAGATTCTTGAAGTAGAAGAGAAAAGATATGATAATACACAGGAAAGAATAAAAAAAATTGTTTCCAATATGCAGAATTCAAATCAATCTGTCGACGAAGAAACTCTGATCAAATTATATGATTCAGATGGTATTACTCCTGAATTCATCAAAGATCAAGGCCTAGATATAAAAATACCCGCTAATTTCTACGCCAAAGTCACAGAACGACATATCCTTAACAAAACAGAAAAACCAAAACGAACATTTGACATTGACAAATTACCAGAAACTCGGCCTTTGTTTTATGAAAATCAAGAACTCATTGAATTTGACGGTAGCGTCCTTGAAGTATTTCATAATTCTAAATATTCATTTATTATATTGGATCAAACTGCATTTTATGCACGAGCGGGTGGACAAGAACCTGATTCTGGTACTTTAGGTAACCACGAAGTTCTTGACGTTGAAAAATATGGGCAAGTAATCTTACATAAAATTAAAAAAGCAGATATTAAAACTGGTACAATACTTAAAGGAAAAATAAACGAAACTCGTCGACAGATACTTACACGTCATCATACTGCAACACATGTAATGTTGGGTGCTGCTAAACGTGCTTTAGGTTCCTGGATTTGGCAATCTTCTGCATTTAAAGATGTAGATAAAGCACGTCTTGACATTACTCATTTTGAACATTTATCTTTGAAACAAATTGAAAAAATAGAAAAACTAGCGAATGATGCTATTAGACAAAATTTACCTGTTCATAAACTGGTATTAGATAGAGGTGAAGCCGAAAAGAAATACGGCTTCTCAATTTACCAAGGAGGTATTGCACCTGGCAAAAATATTCGAGTACAGGATATTGAAACTTGGGATGTTGAAGCTTGCGCTGGCACTCATGTCTCACGTACAGGTGAATTAGGCTTGATTAAAATAATCAAGAATGAAAGAGTTCAAGATGGAGTTGAACGCCTAGAATACGTCGCTGGAGAAACTGCAATAAATTACATCCAAAAACAAAATGAATTATTATCATCAATTAGTAGTAATCTTTCTGTTCCAATTGATAAACTCACTAAAACAATTGATGATTTAATCCAAGATAACGATACAATAAAAAGAAATTCAAAATCTCTAATAAAAAATCATCTCGCCGATATCATATTTGATAATCTTGATAAATCTTCAATTTCAATTTCTGACACTAAATTATCTATTATTGATTGGGATGGCGTTGATACTGATTTTCATATTCTTGTTGGTGAGCATTGTATTAACAAACTTGATAATCTAATTTATGTTGGAATAATTAGTGAATCTAATAATTCTAAATTATTTGTCTTTTGTGGCGAACAAATCAACAAAAAATACCGAGCCGTTGATTTAGCTCGTCAAATTGCCAAATCTTTTGGAGGTTCAGGTGGAGGAAATGAAAGATTTGCACAAGGCGGATGTTCTAAAATCTCCGACAATAAGACAATCATTAATACTGTTCAATCAATTGTTAATGTAAAATAAAGGTGATCTTTTGACAATAAATTGGTCAGATATTGAACATAAATGGAGGAACAAATGGGATGTTGAATCTCTTCATAATACAAACATTGATAATGATAAACCTAAGTTCTTTCTCACTGTAGCTTATCCATATCCAAATTCACCGCAACATATTGGACACGGGCGAACTTATACTCTCACCGACGTTTATGCGAGATATAAAAGAATGCTTGGATTTAATGTATTATTTCCAATGGCTTTTCACTATACAGGAACTCCTATACTGGCAATGACAAAAAGACTTGCCGAAAACGATCCTGAATTAATAAATGCATTTCAAGATGTTTACAACATTCCCATGTCTACAATTAAAGAGCTTGACGAACCAATAAAAATTGCACAATACTTCCATAATGAAATCAAGCAAGGAATGATTGAAATGGGATATTCGATAGATTGGAGACGTGAATTTACTACTATTGATAAAGCTTACAGCCGTTTTATTGAATGGCAATTCAAAAAACTAAATTCTGGCGGTTTTATTACACGTGGCAGCCATCCTGTCGGCTGGTGTCCTAATGATGGCAATCCTGTAGGTCAGCACGATACTTTGGGAGATGTAGAACCTGACATTGGAGAATATACTATTATAAAATTTACATTTGAAGATGCAAAACTAGTTACTGCAACACTACGTCCAGAAACTATTTTCGGTGTTACCAATCTCTGGATTAATCCTGAAATCGAATATGTAAAAATTTCATTAAATGACGAAAAATGGATTGTAAGCCGTGATTCAATGAATAAATTTGAACATCTTGTTTCAGATAAGTCTTCTTTGGAAATTATTTCAGGAGATTCGCTGATTGGTAAATGGACTGAAAATCCGTTTACAGATATGAAAATCCAATTATTACCTGCTTCTTTTGTGGACTCAAAAAATGGTACAGGTCTTGTTATGTCTGTCCCTTCTCATGCTCCATACGATTATCAGGCAATTGTTGATTTTACACTTAATCTTGATTTACTTAGTAAATACCCTACAATAGACACAAATAATCTTGTTCCAATTGACGTGATTAAAACTGAAAAGTACAACAATACGCCTGCTAGACAACTTGTCTCAGAACTATCGATAAAAAATCAAGACGATCCAAAATTAGTAGAAGCCACAAAAGAACTCTATAACCTTGAATTCACATCTGGCAAAATGTTAGTTATTGCAGGTGATTATGCAGATTTACCTGCTAAAACTGCCAAAGACAAAGTGAAGAATGATCTAATTCAAATGGGCATTGCTACTAAATTATATGAAATAATGAACAGTCCTGTCATATGTCGATGTGGTACTGAATGCGTAATAAAAATGTTTGAAGATCAATGGTTTATCGACTATGGAATGTCTGATTGGAAAGAAAAAGCTCATTCTTCAATTGATTCTATGTCACTTTTACCTAACGAAATAACTGTGGAATTTCATAATACTATTGATTGGCTTCATGAAAAAGCCTGTGCACGAAATTCAGGTCTTGGTACTATTCTTCCTTGGGATAATGATTGGATAATAGAAAGTCTCTCTGATTCTGTTATCTATATGGCATATTATACAATCTCAAGATTAATTAAAGAAAAAAATCTTGATTCATCTAAACTTTCAGAAGAATTCTTTGATTACGTACTTTTAGGTATTGGCGAATGTAATTCTGTTGCTAATACTACGGGAATTGATAAAACTACTGTTGACGAACTTCGAAGTGAATTTTTATATTTCTATCCCCTTGATAGCAGACATTCTGGCCGTGATCTTGTACCTAACCACTTAACATTCTTTGTTTTCAATCATTCAGCTATCTTTCCTAAAAACCACTGGCCACAACAAATAGTTGTTAATGGCTCTGTCTTGATGGATGGTAAAAAAATGTCTAAATCATTTGGAAATATAATTCCTCTCAGACAAGCTGTAAAAACATATGGAGCTGATCCTATTCGCTTAGGAATTATGTCTGCTGCCGAACTTCTTCAAGACGCTGATTTTAGTTTAGAATTAGTAAAATCCTTTAATGAACGACTTAATCGAATTTACACTGTTGTCCAAGAAATCAAAAATGCACCTGATTATGATGTAAATCAAGCTAATTCTATTGAAAAATGGATGCTGAGTAGATTACAACGAACAATTAATGTCACTACTGATTCTATGAATAAACTTCGTGTAAGAGAATCCCTTCATCATATAATCTATCTTCTCGATATTGATTTGTTATGGTATAATCGAAGAACTACTATTTCTACTGAAGAAAAAAATTCATTCCTGAAATATTTCTTTGAAACTCGAATCAAGCTACTTGCTCCATTTGCACCATATTTTTCTGAAGAAATTTGGGAAATTCTTGGTCATGATAAATCAATTACTCTTGAAACCTGGCCTACATCTGATGACAATTTAATCGATGAAAATACTGAACTTTCTGAAGAATTGATTAAAAATACAATCGAAGACATTAATAATATTCTTAAAGTCACAAAAATTCAAATCCAACGTATATGCATATACATTCCTGCTAATTGGAAATGGGAAATATTCTTATCTGCATTACAAAAAGATTCGTTTAATCTTAAAGATTTGATTGAAACTAGTTTAAATAATCCTGATTATTCTGAATTCAAAAAACACATTCCTAAATTCTGCCAAAGTATATTTAAAGAAATATCTAACATGGATTCTTATACTAAATCACGTATTCTTAAAATCGGACAGTTAAACGAAAATCAAATTCTTCAAGAACTTCAATCATTCTATAAACTCCAAAATAATATTCAAGTTGATTTGTTTTCCGAAGATGATTCTGATTTATATGATCCCAAAAATCGTTCTATCTACTCTAGACCTATGAGACCTGCTATTTTCTTAGAGTAAATACTTGATTATTTCCAAATTTGTATTTGCATAAAGTAAATATAATCCATATATGATTGCCGATATTGCAAATGTATAATTCAGCATCCATTTAAAATTATTTGATATACTATCTGAAACTCTTAACACTAGTACACTGAATACGATCATTCCTAAAACCACTCCTGTTGAAAATAAAAATAAAGCTCCTAATAACACGGTGATTGAGCCAATTCCCAATCCTAAAACCAATACAATAAATAACTCATCGTTACTCGCCAGTCCGTGTAATATTCCAACTCCAAATGACGCATGATGAGATTTCAAATCTTTATTCATAAATCCTCCTATTCGATGTGTGTGAGTATGTTCATGTTTAATTCCATTGTGATTATGTTCATGTTTATGTTGTATAGGAATTCCTATTGTCATACTAACTATTCCCATTATTATCATGATGGTTGCTATTATTATCTCAAAATTCTCTAGTAACATTATTACTGGAAATGAATTCATATTGTAAAATATAATAACTGTAATAATTCCTGCAGTTAACATGTGTCCAACTCCCCAACTCAGGCTAATATTTAGAGATTCATTTAATCTCTTTGATCTAGATAAAAAATTTGAAACTACTATAACATGATCTGTATCGAAAGCATGTTTGATTCCCATTAAAAAAGCCAAAACCGCAAAACTAAATATTTCCACATGTAAATTTATAATTTATCATCTTATAAATCAAGCCCCAGCTGGGATTTGAACCCAGGACCTACTACTTACGAGGTTCGACATTTATTAGTCGCTCTGGCCGACCTGAGCTACTGGGGCAAAATATTCTATATTTAATGATATTACTCTTTCTTAAAAATTAAACAATAATGATGAACTGTATTGCTTACCCAGGAATATCCATATCCATATGGGGCTAATTTCACATTGTCTTGACACCATATCTTTTCATCTTTCAATGTAAAGAAATCAAGTTTTTTAGTTAGATCCCAAGCTAGTGGATATATCTTCCCTCCTTTCTTTATGTTTTTAACAATCACTGTTAGATATCCTCCTATTTTCATTACACTGTGAACTTTCAAATATATTTCTTTTAATTCATCTAAAAATCTCATGTAATCTTCTATATTTCCTACATCACGTCCATCTTCTGAATAATGTGTATCGTAATTCATTTTCTCTCGGGTTTTTTGTGTTTCAAATCCTTTCTCTCTTAACATGTCCCAATATGGAGGCGAAGTTATACAATAATCAATATTAGAACTTATTATTCTGTCCAACATTCGTGCATCTCCATTGTATAACTTGATATTGTTTTTATCTCCTGAATTGTTCATCATTTCACTTTCATCATTTACTCTTTGAGCGGCTACATTTGCATATTTTTTGGATAATTCAATTCCTATTGCATTTCTATTTGTGTTCATTGCTGCAAGTAATGTACTTCCAGTACCTACCATTGGATCAAATACTGTTTGACCTTCTTTTGTAAAGAACCTAATGAAATTTTCAATTAATTCCTCGGGAAACTTTGCTGGATGCATCATTACATCCTTCTTTCTGGATTTTGGATTGATTATAAACCAACTTTTCTGGAATTTTATCCATTCTTTACTAGTTAAATTATTTAATCTATTATAATCGTGATAAGTTCCTTCTCTCTTACCTATTTCTGAATTCCCTTTATATTCTATATTCAATATTTCTCTAGGTTTGTCCTTTGATAGACTGTTTAACATTATAAATTACTCAAAAAATTACTCGATAATGTATGTAGTCTATATGATTTGATTATTGTGTATAAAGAATTGATATGAGATTAAAATGGCTGTAGGAGCCAAATTATCGTTCCTACTCCTAAATATACAGCATAACTCCATGTTCCTAATCTTTGTTGCACTTCATTCAAATCATCATGTTTGTCTCGTGTATTATGTAACCATTCTAATGCATGGTCGAAGAATTTTGTTTTACTTTCAGAACTATCTTCAATCCCCGTATAATAATTCATTTCTTCTCTACCTTTGTTCATATACTTCACTAATCGATCCTCTGAAATCTTTCCTTCAATTTTTTCTAATGCTTCTTCAGATCCTGACATTGGTCTTATTTGAGGATGTGCCCAAAGAAGTTCAGTTTCTTCAATGAACTCTTTCCAGTATTCTCCTCTCTTTTTCTTTGCAAATACATGTAATATTGTAGTCCATGCACCCATAGAATTTCTCATATGTTCTGTTATTACATCTAATGCAGCTCCCTCCATTTGTTGACATATTCCAAAACCAATTAATAAACCCGGAATCAGTATGTTAAAATTACTTGTACCCGAAAAAGAAATCACAGTATACATAATCGTTAATAATGTAATCAGTGCAATTATTCTAGCAGCTAGAATTGCCTGTTTTGTATTTATTTTTACTGCTTGTGGATTGTATGTTTCCTTTACTTCATTAATTCCTAAAAACAATACTATTTGAGCGAAAAATGTCCTTGAAAACATTCCACTTAGCATTATACCTATTATGAATACATATATTCTTATTCCCATTATTATTGGGGATTTGTTGAGAAAAAGTCTAGTGTTTTCTCTTATATCTGAAGATGACTTATTCTTAGAATTTTTTTTCGACGCTTTGACCACATATGTTCAGTCCGCAGGATTATTAGGAATGAATGTGACTTATAAATAATATGCAACAATTTACAAATTCTACGCCTGATATTCATAGACTTGCTAAAATCGTACACAAAGGTGGAATAGTGGCTTATCCTACTGATACTGTTTATGGATTGGGTTGTCATCCATATATGATTGATTCCGTAGAGAAAATATTCAAATTAAAGATACGTGAGAATAAACCCTTGCCTTTACTTTGCGATTCACTTGAATCTGCTCTCAAAATTGCATTATTTGATAAATTATCTCTAAAACTTGCTGAAGAATTCTGGCCCGGCCCACTGACAATCCTTTTACCTGTTAAAGATAATTCTCTAAAATCTCTTACACTTGGTTCTGAACTCATAGGATTACGTGTTCCTAATCATCGTGATTCTTTATTCTTAATCTCTGAATGTGGCGGTTATCTCGTTGGCACTAGTGCAAATCTTTCTGGTTCTGGTTCAAATCATTCTGCTTCATCTGTAATATCACAACTTCCAGATATTGACGCTATTTTAATCAATGATATCGAAGATGATTCCAAAGAATCTACTATTGTAAAAGTAGAGAATGAAGAAATTATAGTCCTTAGATCAGGAAGTGTTGATTTAGAATTACTTCAATCTATTCTATAAATCTTTGACAAAAATATTCCTTGATTCTAATAATTGTTCAGTTTTATCTAAAGAAAAATCTCCATTATGAAATTCTGATATGTAACTTCCTGCTGATGCATTAGCTAAATTTAATCTGTTATATGTTGATAGTCCTTTTTTTATTGACAATATATTTACAGCATTCCAAACATCTCCTGCACCTGTTAATATTTTTGGTTTTACAGAAAACGATTCAACGAATTCTACATCACCATCTAATGAAGAACATGACCCTAGCGGTGTATGAATATCTATTCTTGTCTCTAAAATAGATGATATTTGTAATGCACTTGATTGAATATCTTTCTTTGTATATTGTGATTTCATATTTTTTAAACACAAAAACTTCTCTAAAATTTGACATTCATTCTCATTTAAACTTAAAACATCTATGACGTTGTTCTCTTTTATGTTCTCGATTAATTCGTTTAATCTGTTTGTAGCAGAAGCTAAATCTGCAAAATCTAATAATTTGATACTATTCTTAGAATTTCTAAAAATATTATCTACTAATTGATTTCCGTTAATATTTGACGCCCAATTTGATATTACTATGATATCTGACTGTTCTATTGTTCCTCTATATTCATTTAATATTGATTTTCCGTCAAATCTCTCTATGTCTCCTACGTCGCTTATCATTATATTTGATTCATTTCCCAAATCCGTTTCTAATGCTATTGTAAATCCAGGTTTACCATCTATTACATGAATTTTTATATTGTTGAATTCTTTAAATCTTAATTCTAAAGTTCTTTTTGCAAATTCATCTCCTATTACAAATAATTCTGTTTCACTTCCAAATTTAACAAGACTATATGCAATATTCGTTGCATTTCCACCTATTATCTCTCTTTGTTCAATTCCTCTAATACTTCCTCCTCCTACTGATGCTTTATTTTTTGTTTGTTTGACTAATTCATCTAGATTTTCTACTTTAACTATTCTGTCAATAAAAACATCTGCTAATGTAGTTGATTTAATTCCTCTAAATATTGTTTGTAATTTATTATGTGGCAATCTTTCTCAGTACATTTAGCATTAACAATAACAGTGGAATTTCTAATAAGAAAAATACAGGACTTGTTGTATTGAAATAGAAATTCAGTAATATTAATCCACAAACCAAAAAGAAAATCATTGTAAACAGAAATAATATTACCTTTATCCATATATTATTGATAATATTCTCAATATTCATTAAATTAATAGCGTAATTGATATTAAATTATGTTTTGTTTAATAATAATATGTCTGCTAATACTAATCCAAAATCTGACGATATATTGAAGAAGATATTTCAGTTACAAACTGATTATACTTCTCTTCTAAAATTGGATCGTTATCCTAATAAACAAGACGAACGAATTTCTGTCTTGTGTACTGCTATAATTCACGAAACTATTGAATTACAACGACTCACATCATGGAAATGGTGGAAAAAACCTTCTCCTCTTGATCTAGAACTTGCAAAAGAAGAACTAATTGATATATGGCATTTCATAGTTCAAGCTTCCCTTGAATTAGGATTAACTCCTGAAGATATATTGGCTGAATATGAAAGGAAAAATCAAATTAATAGGCAAAGAGAAGCCACAGGATATTGAAATCATCCTAAAAGTAAAATATGTTTATCTTTCATAATTACATGTGGTTACGGCATATAGGACTGAATCTGATTCTCTAGGCAAAAAGAAAGTACCAAGTTCTGCTTATTATGGCATTCAAACACAACGTGCAATTGAGAACTTTCCAATTAGCGGTGTTATGCACGCTCCTGAATTCTTAGATTCTTTTATTATAATTAAAAAATCCGCAGCAAAAACTAATACAAAACTCAAATTACTCGATAAAAAACTATCTTCTGCTATAATTAAAACTTCAGATGAGATTCTTTCTGGTAAATTCAGGGATCAATTTGTAGTTGATGTTTTCCAAATGGGAGCTGGTACGTCTTTTAATATGAATTGCAATGAAGTTATAGCTAATCGTTCAAATCAATTACTTCGTCGTAAACTTGGCAGTTATAATCCAATTCATCCTAATGATCATGTAAATATGTCTCAATCTACTAATGATACTTTTCCTACTGCAATACGTTTGTCTATTCTAACTTCTATTCCACAACTTGAACAGGAGTTAAAATTATTGTCTTCTTCATTTCAATCCAAATCAAAACAATTTAATAAAATACTAAAGTCTGCTCGTACACATTTACAAGATGCAGTTCCAATAACTCTTGGACAAGAATTCAAAGCCTATTCAATTACAATTAATAAATGTCTTCAAGATATACAACATTGTAAAAAACAACTCTTCTACTTAGGAATTGGTGGCAGCGCTGCAGGAACTGGCATTAATACTCATCCAAATTATTCTAAATTAATGGTTCGTGAACTTTCTCTAGAAACAAAACTTTCACTGAAACAATCTAACGATTTGCGAGAATCTATGCAAAGTCAAAAAGACATTTCTTCTTTGTCTTCTAGTTTTAGAAATTTATCACTTGAACTTACTCGCATTTCTAATGACTTGAGATTGCTATCATCAGGTCCACGAACTGGACTGTCTGAAATTAATCTTCCAGCTATTGCTCCAGGCTCATCTATTATGCCTGGAAAAGTTAATCCTTCCATTCTTGAGATGGTGAATATGGTTTGTTTTCATGTTATTGGTTCTGATTCTGGCGTTGCCTATGCAACTCAGGCAGGGCAACTTGAACTCAATGTTATGATGCCTATGATTTCCTATAACGTATTGTTTTCTATCAATATTCTTACTAATTCAATCAAACAAATGAGAAAATTATGTATTGATGGAATTACTGCTAATGAACTCATTTGTCGTAAATACGCTGAAGAAAGTATTGGTCTTGCTACAATATTGAATAAATATATTGGATATTCTAATGCTTCAAAAATTGCTAAAAAATCTACAATCTCTGATATGAATATATTGGATATAATATTAAAAGAAGAAATTCTTACTGAAGATCAGTTAAAAAAAATTCTTAATGTTAATTCCTTAACTCAACCTACCGACCCACGATTTATAATCAATAAGGACAATAAATGATGTGAGTATGGTTTGACTGGTTCTGAATTTGATAATTATAAATCACCTTTCTCATGGCGTTATGGCAGTGACGAAATGCGTTCTATATTCTCTGAAAAAACTAGACGTACAAAATGGAGAAAAATCTGGTATGAAATTGCTTCTTCTCAATACAAACATGGTTTAATAACTAAGGCTGAATTAAACGACATTAAGAAATATTCTTCTGAAAAGCACGTTGATATTAAACGTTCACTTGAAACTGAAAAAAAAATAAGACATGATTTAATGTCTGAAATCAAAACTTTTGCTGATCAAGCTAAAGTTGGTGGTGGCAAAATTCATCTTGGAGCTACTTCTATGGATATTGTCGATAACGCTGATATTCTTGTAATTCGTGAAGCTCTAATCATTATTTTAGAAAAAATCGTTGCTTGTTTAGATTCACTTTCTAAAAAAATAAAAACTCATAATAAAACCGTTTGTATGGGTTGGACTCACATCCAGGCTGCCGAACCTACTACTTTGGGTTATCGATTTTCACTTTACGCTCAAGATTTGTTACTCGATATTAAAAATATTGAGTTTATTCTGGATAATGTCGTTCTCGGTAAGGGAATTAAAGGAGCTGTGGGTACATCAGCTAGCTATAAGCGTTTATTAGGTAAAAATACTAGGAATTTTGAAAATGACGTTATGAAAAATCTCGACGTTAAAGCATTTGTAGTTTCTTCTCAAACATATCCTCGCAAAGTTGATTTCTTAATTCTTTCTGCCTTGTCGTCCTTAGCTCAAAGTATGCATAAATTCTCTCTCGACTTTAGAATCTTACAATCTCCTCCTTTTGGTGAATTCAAAGAACCAAGAAAAAAACTTCAAGTCGGTTCTAGTGCTATGCCTTTTAAACGCAATCCTATTATGACTGAAAGAATTTCGTCTTTAACACGTTACGTTTCTTCATTTTTGAATGTTGCCAGTTCTAATGCATCTAATAGTATATTGGAAAGAACTCTGGACGATTCTGCAAACCGTAGACTATTTCTTCCAGAAAGTTTTCTTGCTCTAGATGAATGTCTTATGATATATTCTGAGATATTGTCAGGCATGGAGATATCCGAAATAAATATAAAAAAGAACTTGGATATTTACGGGCCTTTTGCATTACTTGAACCTATAATGATGGATTTGTCTAAAAAAGGTAAAAATCGCCAGACCCTTCATGAAGAATTCCGAAAAATCTCTTTAGAAGCTTGGGATGATATCGAACTAGGTAAACCCAATCCTTTGTTTACCTTGATTTCTAAGAATAAATATTTGTCTGAATTGGATCTTGATCTGAAAAATCTCTTTAACTATTCTAAATATGTCGGCACAGCTCCTGAAAGATCAATGATTCTTCAAAAAAATATAAATTCCGTCATGAAAAAATATAAAAACAAACCAAAATCTTTTTCAAAATCTACATATTGATTTCTTAAATCCTTATGAAAATTCATCTTGAAAAACAAGCACTTCGTGCTATGGGCATTGCAGAATGTTATTTTCCTAATTCAAAAAAGTCAACCTTATGTTCTGTAATTATGCGAAGCGATCTTGTTGTTGACGGTTCTATATATGGAGAATCTACAGTAGGTGGCGATGATGTTACTGAAAATATTTTATTAATGTATGAAAAAATTAATAGAGACGATATTAATTGTATATTAATTCTTGGTTCTATCATGAGTAGTTACAATGTGGTAGATCTAAATCTCTTAAATAAATCACTTAATCTTCCAATTGTCTCTGTATCTCTTAAATCACCAAAAAACCTTGAAAATAATTTTATGACAAAATTTCCAAATTCATGGAAAAATAAATTAAAAACTTATACTAAAAATGACATCTCTCAAAAAATTATCATGAAAACTGAATATTCAATTTACATACAATCTTCTGGTATTTCTTTATCTGACGCAAAAAAAATCTTAGATAAATTTACTTTACAAGGTTCTTTACCTGAACCACTAAGACTTGCTAAATTATTTGCACGTGCAAAATTAATAAAATAATTTTCTATTCTGCAGGTTCTACTACTGTTACTGCCCCTCTCATCCAAGGATGAGGTGCGCAGAAATACGTATATTCTCCTGCTTCAACAAACAGAAAAGTAAATTCTCCTCCGTCTGGATCTATGTAATTTGCATTTCCTGCTGCTTTTTCAAATTCTTTACCAACTTCTGCAGTGACCGTGTGAATTACTGAGTCAATATTTATCCATGTTACCCTGTTATTTTCACCCAAAGTTACTGAAATAGCATTTGGTACGAAATTATCAACTTGATCTTGATCAATTGATCCTAATGCTATGTCTATTATTGTGGTTTCTGAAGGATTCAAGAACTCTTCTGGAATCTCTATTTCTTTATTTATTTCAGGCATATATACAAATTGGAACCATACAAAACCTGCTACTGCCGCTAATATACATATTACAAAAATTGGCCCGGCTATTTTCGACGTCTGTGACACAGTTGTTTTTAAAAAGAAGCTGCTTATAAATATCGTATCTTTATGTCATTTTTGGCAACAAAGAAAATAAATATATATACTCTTTGATGATTATTGATTCTAGACTAGTGGGTTTGTAAATGGCGGAAGAAGAAAAAAATCAACAATCTGACAATCAAAATGCTAGTGCTGATACTCAAGTAACTTCTTCAGATAGTAATACAACGCCTCCTGTTAGTCAAGAAGAACCACAAACTTCAATTGCCAAAGATTCGTCACCTGAAGAATCTGTTGACGGACCGCCTTCAAAAGAACGAAGAAACTTTCTTAAAGTAATTGCAACGGCAGGTGGAATTTTGGGACTTACTCCTTTCATTCCTTATGGTTCATTCTTTACTGCTACTTTGGGAGGTACTGAACCTGTTCGACAAAAGATTATGAATGCCGAAACAGGATCCTTTGTTAATGTTTCTGATATGCAACCTGATAGCTCTGTTATCTTTCCATTTCCAAGAACTGGTGACGTAGAAAAAGATTCCGAACCATTCCGTCGTTATCAATTAATTAGACTTGCACCAGATTTAGGCGGTGAATCCAATGATGCTTCTTCATTTAGAATTTATAGTATGGTTTGTGTTCACATGTGGTGTCTTTGGGATTATATCGAAGGCCGTGAAGTAGAAGTTAACGGTGAAAAATTTACTGGTAATATTGAATGCCCATGTCATGGAAGTAATTATGATGTTCGAGATGGATTATCTCATAAAGGACCTGCTATTAAACAATCTAAACCTAATGACGCACTTCCAACTCTTCCTCTTGAGGTTGACGAAAATGGAGATATATGGGTTCTTCCACCTGATACTGCTTTAGAAGCTGATGGAGTTGTAGGACTTGGCCGCTACGTCTAAAAAACCCGGTCTCATCTCAAAGTTTTGGGATTATACTGTAAACAGATTAAATCGAACTGTTTTCTGGGGATTAAAATTTACAATGCCACAAAAATTCTTAAGCCCTATGGGTTACAGTGGAATGTTAACTTTTTGTTTGTTCTTACTTCTTGGTATAACTGGCGCTTTCTTAATGTTATTTTATGTTCCAGGAATTGAAGGAGCGTTTGACAGTGTTGAATTTATAGACGAGGAAATTCCATATGGATTTGCTATCCGTAATATTCATTATCATGCATCAAATGCTATGGTCTTTATGGCTGTTTTACACCTTTACTATCAATATTTCAGCGGTCGATATAAAATCAAGAATGAAATGATCTGGGTTACTGGTATGGTTCTTGGAGTAATTACTATTCTTGAAGCTTTCACAGGTTATAATTTGCTATTTAATGACAGAGCCGAACTAGCTGTAAGTATTGGAGTTTCATTGACTGTATTTAGTCCAATCGTAGGTCCACAACTTGCTCAAATGATTTGGGGTCAAGGATTCTCTGATTTCTTAATTCGACTTTATGCACTTCACGTATTTATAATTCCTATTGTTATGGGAATTCTCATGTTTGTACATTTCCCTCGTTTCCTTGTTTTCGACCTTCCTATGTGGTCTGTTATGGTTGGAGTTATTCTTATCACTGGAGGTATATTCCCTGTTGAAATGGGAGTAAAATTCGATCCTAACCACCCTCCAGGAATTACTGTTCCTGAATGGTATCTGACAGGATTATATGCGTTTATTCGGACGGGCTTTGATAAGTTTATTACCGGAGGTTTGTTACCTGCTCTCTTAATTGCCATGTTCTTATTTGTTCCGTTCATTGATCATAGCAGAAAAATTTCATGGAAAGATCGTCCATTCTTCTCTGCTTTAGGAATCGCAAGTATTTCTCAAGTCTTCATCACAACTATTTGGGGATTTTATGTAAATCCAGATCCTACTAAAAATCTTGACGATAGACTCTTTGTTGAACCTGTTCCATTTTACGGTGTTTTGTTAGTTAGTGTTGTTCTTAGCTTTGTTGTTGTATATGGTTTCTTAAAAGCACGTGCTGCTCTAGTAGTTCCTGGACAAAAAGCTGTACCTACAAAACAAACCCCGATTATTCTGAACACTTTCTGGACTTATGCCGTCTTAATTTTACTTGTTATCTTTGAAATTATCCTAAACGGAATGGCATTGATGGCATATCAGGGAGGTTTATGGGCACTTGCACTCTTTGAAACTGGCGCTATATTCTGCATATTTGGCATAATTGCTCATGTTTATCGTTCTTATAATCCAAAAGTAATTGAAGCTGAGAAAGCTGCTAAGGAAGAAGCGGCTAAAGCAGCTAAAGAAGCAGATGCTGCCGTACCAACAATTACTAATTCTAAGTCTGATTAGATTATAGTTGTAACTTCTTTTTGGCCATTTCTGTACCAATTACCATGTTCTTTAATTTTGCAAATGATGTTTCTCTAGATCTAGTTCTAAGTCCACAATCAGGATTTACATGTACTAAATTGGGGTTATCTGTCATTTTTACTGCATATAATATTCTATCTCTAACTAATTCTGGTGATTCTATTTCATCTACGTGTACATCTAATACTCCTAACCCAATTTCCTTTTTCTCTCCATACTCCCTAAACGTCTTTAGGAATGATTCATAGCCATTTCTGTTAGAATGATTTATTCCTTTATTCCAAGAATCTCTATTAGCAAATTCCAATTCATATTGATGATTCTTCATTTCAAGTACTTCTGGATACATATTTGAATAATCTTCACTATAGCATATGTGTATTCCAAATTTTGCATTAATTCCTTTAATTGATTCATTAAATGAATCTACTACTAATTGCATTTCATCTGGATGGGTTGTTGCTGCAGGTTCATCAATTTGAATAAAATCTGCACCAGTTTTAACTAAATCTTTAATCAATGGTCTAATTACTTTTCTAGCTAAATCTATTGTGAAATCTTCTTTTGATTTATACGCTTCATTATATGACCAATCTGCTAAAGTATATGCACCTGTTATCGGTAATTTTATCATTCTATTTGCATTTTCTTTCACAAACAAAAACTCGTCTACATGATACGGTCCTGTATATTTGACCTTCTTTGTACAACGCCCTTTATTATAATATTTATTATCCCATGATCTAATCTTTCCAGCTAATTGTAATCCTTCTATTCTTCTTATGCTATATTCATACATTTCTACTCTCCTTGCTTCTCCATCATAGATTACATCCAACCCAATATCTTCGAATAATTTCAAATTCAATAATGCAACATCGCTTCTTGCTTCTTCTTTAACTTCATCTGAAACATTTTTGTCTTGTAATAGCTTGACTAACCATCTTGGTTTTCTTATACTGCCTATTTCTTGAGTTGCAAGTGGAAATTTCTTCATAGTTTCATCATCTTACTTTTTTCTTTTATTTGTTTCATTATTTGTAATTTCCTATCAGCAAATGATTCTGGTATGAATTCAAAATCCCAACTTGATGTAATTGATATTGATTCAGGATTAAATACATTTTTTATATTCCTTAATTCTCTAATGACATCTGCAGACTTTTCCATTTTGGTATTTTTTGCATCAATTAATCCACAAGCTAAACCTTTTTTCATTTTTATCTTATCAAATCTATCTACTCTTGTCGATGTAAAATCTATACCTATGATGTCTGTTGGAAACTCCTGAAATTCTTCAAATGTATTGGATATATCTGAACCCCAAAGATTCAAACATGTTTTTGTATCTATGCCTCTAACTATATTCTCGATTGCTTTTTTGACCATGTTTAATCTATCTCTCTCTACAACTCGTGCTAATGACGGAGCATTGAACTGGATTAATTTCACGTTATTTTTGATTGAAATGAGTTCTTTCTTAATTATTCCTGCAAATGCATTTACTGCTTCTTCTTCTGATTTGTAAAATTCATTTGCAGATAAATCATAGAATGTAAATGGATCTAATATGTCGATTTTAACTTTTGATTTTTTATTAAATAAATCAAAACATATACTATTTTTTAATATGTTTCCTGATGTTCCTATTTTACTCTTAATTATTGGCTGACGATAAAAAGTATTATTCTCATAGTATCTAGTTAATGGACCTCTTTCTATTCCTCTCAAACTATTTGTAAATGGCCTTAAATTATCATCCCAATCTATTAATGGATCTGAAATAAAATCTAATTTATTATCTGATTGGATTTTTAATAATCTTGATTTCTCTTTTTTGAATTGTTCTTTTAATGTTTTATCATATAATCTTGTTGATTCAATAAGTTTCGCATTTCGAGGATAAATTCCTGCAATCCAATAATTAATCAATTCTATTCTTATTGTTCTGTAAATGTCTATATTAAAAGTATTTCTTCATCTATTTTAATTTGAATAAATCACTTCTTGTTACAATTCCTATTACTTTCGCCTTTTCAGCGACTACTACTGCTTCATAGAACTCTAACATTTGATATAGTAATTCAACCGGCGTATTTGCATCAACAGTCGGAAACGAAGGATCCATTACATCTATCACTTTTTTTGCAAATGCCTCATCTGGCGAGCCAGATTCAGATAATTCTCGTAAAATAGTTTTTTCCGATAAACTTCCTATTATGTTAGTCTTGTCAAAAACTGGTAATTGTGATATATTCTTTTCACGAATTTTTTTTGCGGCGTCTTTTAATGTTTCTTTTTTATCTATTCCTTTTACAGTTTTTGAACATATACTTTTGGCAGTTCTCTTATCTCCATCTCTTCGTTCCTGCTTCTGTAAAGTTTCTATCAATATCTTTACTTTTGAATAAGCCGGTTCTACTTTTTTAGCCTCCATTTTTGTAATCAATGATTGACTTACTCCTGACAGTTTAGCTAATTCTGTCTGTGTTAGTCCTAATTGCTTTCTTAACCTTACAATATCGTCAATTTCAAACATTAATTATAACAAATACCTAAGAAAAGATATGTGTTTTGGATAAAGATTAACTATAGTTAATAATTATTGAAATATATTATGAAAGCACTTATTCTCGCAGGCGGAATGGGAAAACGCCTTAGGCCTCTTACTGACGATAAACCAAAACCTATGATTCCTATTTCTGACAAGCCTATTCTTGAATGGCAGATTACTTGGCTTAAATCCCATAACATTCGTGATTTTGTCCTTTGTACTGGCTATTTGGGAGATAATATTATTGAGTATTTTGGAAATGGAGAACAATTAGAAGTTAATATTGAGTATTCTAAAGAAGACGAACCTCTTGGCACTGGTGGCGCATTAATGCAATCACGTTCATTACTTGAATCAGAATCTAGTTTTCTAGTTATGAATGGGGATATAATGACAAATATTGATCCTAGTAGTTTGATTCACAATCTTAACGATGATTTGATTGGCACTATCGCAGTTGTTGCATTAAGAAGTCCATTTGGTGAAATTGAAATTCAAGATGATGGTCTAATATCTAGTTTTACTGAGAAACCAATCCTTGACGACCATTGGATTAATGCAGGAATTTATTGTTTTTCAAATAATATCTTCAATTATTTATCTGACGTTGGCAGTCTTGAGTCTGATGTTTTTCCTATTCTTGCCACTGAAAATAAATTATCTGCAATAAAACAAAATAATGTAAAATGGCGTTCTATTGATAGTCATAAAGATATTGAAGAAGCTCAAAAAGAATTCAATAGTTGATTATTTTCCAATTGTTAGTATTTTTAATTTCTTAAAATCATCTTGGTTTAATATATTTCTTCCATCAAAAATCATTGGTTTTTTCTTAGATTTCTTTATTATATATTCTTCGTCAATCTCCTTGTATTCATTATGATCTGTTGAGATTATTATTACGTCTACTCCAGAAATTACTTTGTCCAATTCACAACTTAGCTTTACTTGTTTTGGCAATAGTGGATCATAATCAAAAAATGGATCATGAACTCTTATCTTTACTTTCTTTTTCATTAACTCTTTAACAACATCATATGTTGGAGAAATTCGATTATCTGCTACATTTCCTCTAAAACTTAACCCTAGAATCAATGCCGTTATGTTCTTTTTCTTTCCAATCTTTGACATAATTCGGTTTACGGAATATTCTGGCATCTTTTCATTAGTGTATCTTCCCAATAATGGAAAATTCACATTAATTCCTTTGTCAATTGCAGTTTGCGTTAATAGCCAGGGATATACTGGAATGCAATATCCTCCTACTCCTATTCCAGGTTTATGAAGTTGACTGTACGGTTGTGAATTCGCAGCATCTCTAATTTCCCAAAAATCTATTCCTAATTTCTCGCAAAATACAGATAATTCATTTGCTAATGCAATGTTTACGTCTCTGTATAATCCTTCAATTAATTTCTCAGCCTCAGCTGCTTCAGTACACGACATAATAATTGGTTTTTTCGACGAAATTATTCCAAACATCTTATTTGCTATCTTTATACTTGTTTTTCCAGATCCTGATAATATTGGTGGATAATTATTCTCTATATCACTTATTGCCTGACCTGCTGATATTCTCTCTGGATTATAAATGAAAAAGAAATCTTTTTCAACTGATAATCTTGTTTTATTTTCAATTAATTTAATAATTTTTGTTGAAGTTCCTATCGGCACTGTTGGCGTAACAATTATTATGTCATCTTTTTTCAATCCAGTAATTATGTCATCTACAACTTCATATAGGAATCTTAAGTCTGCTGTTCTTTTATCTAATCCTACAGGAACTGAAATAATTTTAATATCTGAATTCTTTGACGCCCATTTACCATTTGACGTCGCTATTAATTTCTTATTGTTTATGCCTTCTAAAAATGCTTCTTTTGCTTTTGGTTCTGAGTTAGTTGTCTTTTTATTGTTTATTTCATTTACCAATTTGCTTTTCTTATCAACTGCGATTATAGAAGCTCCTGCTCTTAACCATGTTGAGGCAATAGCAGTTCCTACAAATCCAATTCCATATATTGATAATTTCTTATTTCCTAATTTGATATTACTGGGTAATTCGTGTATCTGCTTCTGATTCACGATTAATATTGTGGAAACATTTTAATTAAGTTTCTTACCATCATACACCAGTTTAAAAGAGAAATGACAGCCAATAATGATAAAACTTTGTTAATTGTTCTTCCATATGGAATTGGATGGAAATCAATTATTAATGAAAAGAATCTTGAAATTCTTACTAATTCAGGATTAAAAATCATTCTTCTTTGTGAACCTAATATGATTGAATCCAATAACCCAAACGTAGAAATTAAAACTCTTAAAAAAATTCCTCGATCAAAATCTGAAATTGCCATTGGTTTATTAAGAAATTATGTTTTTGCTGATACTTCTAAGCCTCATTCTGAAACCCTTAAGATCAAGATTTCTGAACTAGATGATTCTCATCCGTTTCTTTCTTTAATTCGTAAATCAGCAGGTCGACTTTTTGCAAAAAGTAATGCTGTAAAAAATATTCTTGAATGGTTTGATTCTACACTTTTTAATAATTCTGAATATGAAGATTTGTTTAATGAACATCGACCTGATTTCGTTTTCGTTACTTATCCATTTTCATTTTATACATATCCTATTCTGAGATATGCTCATAAATCTAAACTTCCAATTCTTGGTTATGTTCCAAGTTGGGATAATCTTACTTCTAAATGGGAAGTTCCAATTAAATTGAATAAATTACTTGTTTGGAATAATATTATGAAAAATGAAGCAACTAATTTTCTTGATTATTCAGATGACTGTGTTTTAATTACAGGTGTTCCACAATTCGATATTCATTCTAATAGTTCTTTACTTGTTGATCGTAAAAAATTTCTTCAAAATTTGAATGGCCAAGAAAATAAGAAGATTTTACTATATGCTACTGGTACTGCTCAACTCTCTGATTCTGAACCATTTATCGTTAAAATGATATACGATATGATTCAGAATAATGAATTTGATTACCCTTGCCAATTACTTTTGCGTGTTCATCCACGTCGTAGTTTATCTGATTTCAAGGATTTATTTGATAAACCTGACGTTATTATTCAGACACCTGGAAAAGAATCAAAAGAATTCAAAGATTCGGGATATGTCTGGAAATCTGATTTTACTGATTATTCTATTTTATCTAACACACTTCATCATGCCGACGTTATGATTAATGTTGCCTCTACTATTACTATAGAATCTTGTTTATTTGATACGCCTGTAGTAAATATTGGATTTGACGCTAATCTTAAGCCTGATTTTAATCGTTCAGTTAAACGACATTTTCAATATTCCCATTACATAGATATTGTAAAATCTAATGGCGTAAAAATTGCTAATTCAGAAACCGAACTAAATAAATTAATTAATCGTTACCTTAATGACCCTACTCTTGACTCTGACGGACGTAACCTAATTGTTGATAATCAATGCTCTTTTAGAGATGGAAAATCTTCCGATCGCCTGTTAAGATATATAATAGATTTTACTAAAGAATATTCAGTTTAAACTGGTTGTGAAATGATATGACAAAGACATTTAAGGAGATTCTCGTTTCTCCTCAGACTGAAATTAAGGACGTACTTGAAATAATTAATCAAGCACCTCATAATAATCTACCTTCTGGTATTGCTTTGATTGTGGATGATTCTACTTCTTTACTTGGTATAGTTACTGATGGCGATATCAGACGTGCATTACTTGAAAATCATAATCTAAACGAAACAGTTGCTGTAATTATGAATAAATCTCCTTTTACTATTAGTGAATCAGATTCTAACAATAAAACAAATATATTATCGCTCCATCATGACAAACTGAAAACAATAGAACATAATATATTGATTGTGAACGAGAATAACCAAGTTGTTAATATTATAAACAAATCACAATTGGTTCAAAAAAATACACCTTCAATTGCGGTTATTGGTCTTGGATATGTTGGCTTAACTCTTGCCGTATCTCTTGCAGAAGTTGGCTTCAATGTAACCGGCGTAGATTCTAATGAAGAAATCGTCAAAAAATTAAATCAAGGAACTCCTCATATACATGAAATTGGTTTAGATTCTCTTCTAAAATTCCATGTTGGAAAGAATCTAAAAATCCAAACTACTTCTTCTAAATCTCCTTCTGATGTATACATTTTATGTGTTCAAACTCCAATTGATGATAATAATGAGCCAATTCTTGACTATCTTAATTCTGCCACTGAATATGTAGCAAATAATTTATCTAAAAATAATCTAGTTATTGTAAGATCTACTGTCCCGATTGGAACTACTCGAAATAATATTATCCCAATTCTTGAGAAATCTTCTGGACTTGATTCTAATAGTGATTTTTATGTCGCTTCTGCACCTGAACGAACTCTTGCTGGTAAAGCATTAAAAGAAATTCGTGAATTACCTCAGATTATTGCAGGGTTTAACCTTACTAGTTCTCAACTTACTAATGGTTTATTTAATAAATTAACTCCCACTATCATTAACGTCGACTCTCTTGAAGAAGCAGAGTTGATTAAACTCATGGATAATACATTTCGCGATATGATATTTGCTTATTCTAATCAAATTGCACTTCTTGCTGATAATTACGGTATAGATACATCCAAATTAATTCAAGCTGCTAATGAAGGATATCCTAGGAATAACATACCAAAACCAAGTCCTGGCGTCGGTGGAATATGTCTTAAAAAAGATCCTCATATATTGATTTCTAGTTCAAAAAATACCGGCTATGTTCCAAAACTTACAGAACTTGCTCGACTTGTTAACGAAAGTATGTCGGACCACATCGTTACAAAAATTGAACGTTTCAGTAAATCACAAAATAAGGATGTTTCTAAATTGAAAATCTTTGTTATGGGATTTGCATTCAAAGGAAATCCAGAAACCTCGGATACGCGTCAATCTGCTACGCTTGATGTCACTAATAAATTATCTAATGTTTCAAATAATATATTTGGCTATGATCCTGTAGTTTCTACAACACAAATTAATTCCTTTAATGTTCAATCTGTAAGTATTGAAGATGGATTCAAAAATGCTGATTGTGTATTAATTATGAATAATCATGATTCTTATTCTAAATTAGATGTTTATTCTTTACTCTCAACAACCAATCAACCCTGTATGTTCTTTGATGGATGGAGTCTATTTGGACGTGAAATGATTGAAAAAATCGATCACATAGAATATCAAACAATTTAGTTTCTAGCTATTTCTCTCAATTCTAATATGTTATTTATAAGGTCATCATCTGAATAACTATGTCTTTGTTTATGTGCTTCAATAATTAAATGTGGTAAATCTCTCTTTTCTTTAATTAGTTTTAATATCTCTCTTATTGGAATATCTCCTTTACCTACAAGTTTATGTAAATCTTCAGAACCATCATTGTCGTTAATGTGTATCTCATTTACTTTATCTGTCAATGCATCAATCATTTTTGTAATATAATCTTCTTGTTTTAATCTCATCTTAGTATAGTATAGATGTCCAATATTCATAATTACGCCTATTTTATCAGGTATTCTGTCAAAATCTTCAACTCTTGAAAATAAATATCTTCTTTCAGGCCGAAAATTAAAATTTTCTATACTTAATTTAACATCTCCATTTGCTATTTCAATTAATCTATTCAGTGAGTCGATCGAATTATTATATGCTTCTTCATAACTGATGCTATCTTGTGAATCTAATGGAGCAAATTCCTGTTTTTGTGATAAGGTGTTTGTTGCATAACCTCCATGAAATGATATATTCTTCACTCCAATATCTCTTGCAAATTCAATATTCTTTTCTATACAATTAATACTCTTTTCTCTAATTTGTTCGTCTGAACTCGCAATATTTATGTAAAAATCATCCGAAGGTAACCAAATACTCTGATGTATAGTATAAATTACTTCATTTTTATCTCTATAATCGTTTAATATATTTACTAATTCATTATATTCGATATTATTTTTTCCTGCTCCGATTTGAATATAAGGCTTCATCTCACATTTTACAAATATATCGATTAATTTCTTTACTTTGTTCTCAATCGATTCTCCATGATATCCATAATATGACGTAGATGCACCTATCATACATTATTATTAATAACAGGCTTATATTTTAGCAATTCAATTTTAAATTATATTGACAAAAATAATTGCTGAACTTTGTCAAAATCATAACGGCGATGTAAATATTCTAAAGGATATGATTTGGAGCGCAGCTAATTCTGGCGCATCACATGTTAAAATACAAACAATCTTTTCAGAAGATCTGACTTTTCGAGAGCGATTTGAAAACGGAATTACTTCTAATGGTATTGTAAAATCAATTAAAAGACCTTATTCATTTGAATTTGAAAGATTAAGTAAATTAGAACTTGGATTTGACGTACATTCTATGTTTATAGATGAATGTTCAGCTGCAGGCGTTATTCCTCTTACTACTGTATTTAATCGTAGTCGACTTGATTCTATTATTGAACTCGGTTTTAAAGAAATCAAAATTGCAAGTTATGATTGTGCAAGTTTTCCTTTAATTACCGACCTTAAAAATAAATTTAATCATATCTATGTTTCAACCGGTGCTACTCATGATTCAGAAATAGAAAATACTGCTGACATTCTTCGCAATCAAAACTTCTCATTCTTACATTGCGTTACAATTTACCCAACTCCTGTAGACAAACTAAATCTTAATCGACTAGATTATCTTCGTAAGTTTACAGATTATGTTGGGTTTAGTGATCATACGTCTCCTATTAAACACGGAATTGATCCTGATATAGTAGCATTATGGAAAGGCGCAGATGTAATTGAACGTCATTTTACTATACTTGATTCTTCACAGACAAAAGATGGTCCTGTATCTATTAATCCAGAACAATTGAAACATCTTGTTGACTATTCAAAATTTAATCATGACGAATTGTTTAAACTCGTAGAAAATATTCCAAATTATAATGATATGTTAGGTTCAAAAACTCATTCATTAAGTGAAGAAGAATTACTTAATCGTGATTATTATCGTGGGAGATTTGCTTCTAAAATTAATGGAAAAACTATATACAATTGGGAAGGAAGTTAATTCATGACAGATAAACATATTCTTGGCATTATTCCTGCTAGAGGAGGTTCGAAAACCATCCCTCGAAAGAATATTAAATCTATTCTGGATCGACCTCTTATTTCTTATACAATTGTTGAAGCGTTAAAATCAAAAACCTTGTCTAATCTTATTGTATCTTCAGAAGATGATGAAATTATTCGTATTTCTAAATCGTATGGTGCATCTGTTCCATTTATTCGTCCTGACTCATTGGCAAAAGACGATTCACTTGCTATTGATGTTCTTACTCATGCAGTATTGGAACTTGAAAAACAAGAAAATACTACTTATGACGCTGTAGTGATGCTTCAACCAACAACTCCTTTACGTACGTTTGAAGACATAGATTATTCTGTAAACAAATTGTTTGAATCTGATTATGATTCAGTTATTAGTGTTGTCGATGTTGGAGCTATACATCCTTATCGAATGAAAAAAATTGTTAATGACGAATTAGTGGATTATGCTGATGAAACTGTAGAAAATATGCCACGACAGGCTCTTCCTCCTGTATATATTCGAAATGGAGCAATTTATGCTACTAAACGCGACATTCTCATTAATTCAAAATCTCTCAAAGGTTCTAAGAGTCATGCATATATTATGCCTCCTGAACGTTCATTAAACATTGATGAAAATCTTGACCTTAGGTTTACTGAATTACTTATGCAAGATTTTGATTGGTCTCATATAAAAAAAATTAATTCTATTTCGGTACCTTGGAAATCTTGGTATGGTAATGAATCATTGAATCTGACTTTCCCTGAATCCTGGAATGTTAATATTTCTCAAATGAATAATGCTGCATCAATTTCTGATCAAGAAATTTCTCATTCAATCTCTAATCCACTTAATTCGGAAAAATTATCTGTTCTTGCTAAACAAAAGAAATCCGTTTGTATTGCAGTCGACGATTTAACTAAACCTACTCAAGCATTTCGAATTATTCCTTTTATATTGGAAGAACTTCACAATTCTGGCTTGTCTAACGAAAACATTTATTTCATTATAAGCACAGGAACTCATCGTTCTTTAACACATGCTGAATTATGTAAAAAATTAGGAACAAAAATAGTTTCTAAATATAAAATATATTGTCATAGCGCTTATCAAAACAATAAATATTTGGGAGAAACATCTGCTGGCACTCCTGTATATATCGATAAATTATATCTTCAAGCAGATCTTAAAATTGGAATTGGAACTCTAATGCCACATCCATATGCGGGTTTTAGTGGCGGAGGAAAAATCGTATTACCTGGGCTTGCAGGAATCGAATCTATTGACGCAAATCATAAACCTGTCAATAAGTCTCTTCAAGGTAAAATTGGACAAGTTGAGAATAATAGTAGGCGTGCAGATATAGAAGAAGCTGCAAGTATGGCTGGATTGGATTTTATCGTTAATACTATTTCTAATTCTCTTGGCGATACTGCTTCTATATATTCTGGAAACCCTGTTGATGTATTCAATACTGCGTCAAAGAAAGCTGTCGATGTTTATTCTACCAATGTTCCATATAACATGGATGTTGGAATTTTTAATGCCTTTCCTCGAGATACATGGTTTCTACTTGCATTAAACTCACTCAATGTATGGGGTTCTAGAGATTCTGATAAAGAAATTGTAAGAAAAGGTGGTACAATTGTTGTTATTACCTCTGCGTCTGAAGGAATCGGAGAACATGGATTGGTTGGTAAAGGAATGATTCATCATGTTCGCAGAGACAAACATGGAACATTCGGTGGCCCACTTCAAGATCGAAATCTTATATTCTATTGTCCTACAATTAATCAGAACTACATTTACGATCATTACTCTGAAGACGTTAAAATTTTTAATAATTGGGATACGCTCATTAATGAATTACAAAAACAACATGACAAAGATACTAATGCAGTAGTATTTCCTAATAGTTCTTTACAAATTGATTCAAATTTGGTTTAATTAACTTTTATCTTATCTAAACTGTCTTTGATTTTTCTCATAAATGCATCCCAACTAAATTCATCTACTATTCTGTTTCTCGCTGCTATACTCATATCCATTCTTTTTTGATTATTCTTTAACAGATAAAATATCTTATTTTCCCATTGATCTAAATCCTCTTCCAACAAATATCCAGTTATGTCGTTTATTATGGTTTCTTTTGGCCCGCCTGTATTGAATGCAATTACAGGTTTTCCACATGCCATTGCTTCAATTGGAGCAATTCCAAAATGTTCTTCTTTAGGCGTATATAAAAACACACTACAATTCTTATATGAATTCACTAATTCTGAATCAGTTACATTTGTATGAATTTCTATATTGTCACTTAATTCTAATTCTTTAATTTTATTATTTAATTCATCTAAATGCCATTCAAATCCAACTTGTTTTACTCCTACGATGATTAATTTTATTTTATTGTCTCTTTTCTTCATCTTATCAATTAATTCTATTGCGAATATTAGGTTCTTATTCGGAACAATTCTGTTTACTGTCAGAATGTATTCTTCATCCACCTCGTTTCGTGTAAATTTATCTACATCAACTCCTGGAAAAATTATTGTACTATTTCTGTTAAATTTCTCATTTATTGCACTTTTTGTAAAATCAGAATTACATAATATTATGTCTGTTTCTTTGAATCCTTTATTCTCTGCTCTATCTATTGGAAAATGTAGTAGTTTTCTGATAAAGTCACCCTTTCTAATCAATAACTGTTCTGGATGATGACAATATATCATTGATGGTTTATAATTGTCTGCTAGATAATAATTTGAACTAAACACATACAAATCTGGCTTAAATTTATTTATTCCTGTTTTCATCATTTCTTTACTTTCTCTGTATGCCGTTATTGCTCTAAATCTTCCAAAATAATCTAGCTTTCCATTACTTACTATTACATTTTCGTTTCTAAACTCTTCAAAAGCCTTTTCTTGATCATAGATAGCAGTAAAATAAGCAACTTCATGACCAAGTTTCTTTAATGAATTTCCCATTCCTAATACTAACCTTTGTGCACCAGTTTGCATAGATATGTCATAATGTACTATTGCTATTTTCATAATCATTCTACTTGTTTTCTATATATGTTTAATAGTTTCTTAATTACTTTTTCTCTATCATGATTGTTAATTATGAATTGTCTATTCTTTTCTGATTCTTTTCTTCTTTCAACTTCATCTAATAATTCAATTACTCGTTCATTTACATTATCTTTATGCCTATAATCTATGGTCACAAGACCACATGCCATGGCTTCTAAACATGTTTTACTGTATGAAGATACTCCTTTGGTAAATATTCTGTCAATATATATGTCATATTCCTTCAAATTCTCATGTAATTCTAGATATGAAAATGGTCTTCTGTCATGTATGTCTACTTTTATACCATTCTTTTCCATAAGTTCAATTAAATATTTTGGCACTCTTTCATACCATGAATTAAATCCTATTGCTTTTAATTGCGTATTTTGTTTTGCCTTTGGACAAAATCTAGTTGTATCTATTGGATTGGGTAAATATTCTGCATCTTGCCTGATTGTTTTTGCTAATTTCAACATTTCTGGCGTTGATACAATTACTGAATTTGCATATTTCAAATTTCCTTCAATAATTCTTCTCCATCTAGTCAGGTCTTTACTATTCTTTTTAAATTCTTCATCATATAATCCAAATAAATCGGTTCCATGACAATGCAATACATTGATCTCTTTTTTAATTAATCGTACAAAAAATGCATCTTGCAATGCATAGTTTACATGTATTATCCCTTTAGCTTTAATTGCATTTACAAATGGATTTATGACCTTTCCATATATTGAATATAATGCATTGGTATTTACATTTGGACCTGCATAATTTCTGGGCAAATAAATAACTTCCATGTTCGCCTCTCTAAGTCCATTTGCTAATTCATAACCTACCCAAGCTGCATCATTTAGAATTGTTATTTTATTGTTATTCAATATAGATTATTTGCAGATATTATTTATAACATCTACCAATGTTGTTATATGATTATTCTAATAATTTTTTAAACCATGAAATTGTTATGTCTAAACCTTTATCAATAGTATATTCTGGTTTCCACTTCAACAATTTTTCTGTTTTACTACAATCTGCCTCTAATCTTTCTAGATCTGCCGCTCTTTCTGATTCATAAACTAGCTCAGATGAAGAACCTGATATTTCCATAATCTTCTTTGCAAGATCTAATATGCTTGTTTGAATACCTGTTCCAATGTTGAATACTTCTCCTTGAGTCTTTTCTCTTTCTTTCATTACTCTTACGTATGCTTCAACTGCGTCTTTTACATACATTAAATCTCTAGTTTGTTTACCATTTCCATGAATTTTGATTTTCTCATTTTTCAATGCTCTAGTTACAAATTCTGGTACTACTGCAGCATATCCTCTATACGAATTACTTTGATTTTCACCATATGTGTTGAAATTTCTAATTACTGAAACTGGATATTTATACCATTCATGTAATACCATACATTGTTTTTCTGCCGCCAACTTTGTAGCTGCATAAAAACTTCTAGGACGACAAGGATGATCTGTATCCATTGGTGTATATATTGGATTTCCATAAACTTCTGGCGAAGACGCATAAATCAAAAATGGTTTACTTTTAGTCTTTAATAATTCCTGACATAGATTGAATGTTCCTTTTTCATTTGATTCAAAATATTCCATCGGTTTTTCCATTGATTCTGGAATCGATACTAGTGCAGCCAGATGAATTAGTGTGTCAATCCCTGCCTCGTCAATCTTTTCTGCCTTTAAATCTCTATAATCCATCTCCCAATTAACAAATCTCTCATTAAATTGTTCTTTATTCTCAATTATCTCAAATGGGTCTACTGGAAAATCTTCTAGTCTGTGTAAATTATCTACTCCATATATTTCTGCATCAGTTTCTTTTAATAATAAATCAATTAAATGTGAACCATAAAACCCTGAAGAACCCGTGACTAATATTTTCATTTTATTACTCTACTTCTTCATACATAATAAATTCTTTTCTAATTAAATTATCAATCTGTGACATTCATATGCTTCTGCATATTTAACACCTATTTCTGTCCCTCTTAGTTCTGCTATATTTTCAATTACTCTTGGGGTTCTGGGATGATTCTTGCTTCTTACTTGAGATGAATACAAAGATAATGCCTTTATTTTCTTTTTTAATTCCTTTGATATATCAACATAAAAATTAGGATGAAATCTTTTTCTAGTCCAATTTGTTTCTGGTTGCTCATATGATAATACTATTTTTGTAATGTCTTTTTCATTATTTCTTACAGGTCTGCATGCTGTAAAACTAGCTTTGGCAACTGCAACATGATCTTGATTAGTAGACCCTATGAAAGGTATTGCTATTATATCCGGTTTTACTGTTGATAATGAAACATCTCCTTTTTCAATTGTGTTAATCAAATCCTTTTGTGGAACTTTGTCAAGTTTTAGGTGATATTCATCACCTGCCCATGCTAAATCGAATGAATCTACTTTCAAATATCTCATTACTTTCTTCATTTCTACTACTCTTTTTTCAAAGTTACTAGTTCCTCCATATTGTTTGATATTTCCAACAGTAAAACATAAAACATGAACTTCTCCACCTGACGATTTAACTTTTGAAATTAAACCTCCACAACCAAGGACTTCATCATCGGGATGGGGTGCAATAACTAATAATTTTTTATTCTTATAATTTAATGTCATTTCTTAGCTGATATTCCCATTACTACTTTTTTTGTTATAAACTTATTTTCTCTTATGAATATGTCTTCTAATACTTTCTCAAATTTACTCTGCTCTTCCTTCTCAAATAATGTATATGATTTCCAATATCTTAACAATTCATCTTTACTTGGAAAAGTTATAGGATTTTCAAAAATTTCTGTTTGCACTTCTCCAAATAATGTTTCAAAATATGGTAAAGCTTTTGATTCCATGAAAGTATTATGCATATTGTATTCTTCAGGAAGCTTTTCAAATGTTTCATGTATGTCTGTTAATTCTTTGTTATTTCTTTTGACAGGACCACAAACGAAACATCTGCCTCCATTCTTTAATTTATCATAAATGTCCTTAATTGTTTTTTTGTAATCTTTTGAATAATATAATCCAAAACAACACAATATTAGATCGAATTGTTCATTCTTGAATTCTTTGTTTATGTTCTCCATACTTTCATTTTTTAAGAACACGTTCTTTCTCTTAATATTTGATTCAATTTCATCTAGAAGATCTTTTGATATATCTAATCCTGTAATTGATCCATCCTTGTTAATGATTTCACTTATTGGAATTAGTTGTTTTCCATTTCCACATGCTATATCTAATACATTATCGTTTTCTTTAATTTCTAATTTTGGAATTATCCAATCATTTATCTCAAATTTTGCATAATTTGCATGTGCAGATAACCTGTTGTTTAAAGCATTACTTGAGTTTTGCGCGCGTACCAATTTCAATCACTTTGCTTATAATTTCTCATAAATTAACTATTACTCTATTGCAGCTTTAATTTTCTTAGTTATTTTAGTTTTATTTGCATCTACTATGTATTTTCCTAATTTTGGACCTTTATTGCTACCCAGAAGTATCTGATATAATAACTGAAATAATATTCTTGGTTTAAGGTTATTTGCTTTTGCTATCTCGAATATCTCACTTTGAATAACTTCAGGATCTGAATTATTTTCTAATAAAGTAATGATTTCTGTTAATGGTTTCTTATGACTATCTGATACTTCTACTGCTCCTATTTCATCCGATTTAAAATCTCGAGCCCAATTTATCCCTAATCTGATCCTTTGCAATATGTTATCATCTATTTCTTTTACATATTGATATTCGACTAGTTTTTTTGATATATATTCTACAGAATTATCTTCAGGAGCTATTTCAGCTAATTCTACTAACAATCTATATGGGAGGTGAATTTCTTCTTTTTCTGGAGGGTTTAAATGATTGACATATTCATACAATCCTTTCATTCTAATCGTTTTATCTTTATTTTCCGACATGACCTTGTTAAAATATATGTCCTCTACTACATCTACTTCGTCCATATACGTTGGAATGTCTTCCACTGATAAAGCTCTTGCTCCTGATATTCTCTTGAACATCAGCAATAACAATGAGTCGGGAGTTCCGTATTCTAACCATTTTTGTGGCGTCAAAACATTTCCAATTGATTTAGAAATCTTTTTACCTGATTTATCTAAAAACATTTCATATCTTACATGAAATGGGTGTTCATGATCTAGAACATTTCCTGATATCCAATCATTTATCTTAACCGAATCTTCTATATCTTTTCCATATGCCTCGAATCTTATATCTAATGCAGCCCATCTAGCTGCAAATTCAACTTTCCAGCCAAGTTTTCCCTTTCCCTCTGATAAATTTGTAGTACCTGAATGATTACATCCTTTAATTAAATTTCCTCCTATTTCGACATCTTTACATACATATTCGAGAATATTGTTTTCTTGGTCGAATTCAGTTGGTACAGTTACGTATATCTTCTTACAATTTTCACAAACTGGATAATATGGTAATAATTTCTCAAACTTAGTCTGTCCAGTTATTTCTGCAATTTTCTTACCTATTATTTCTGAATTTTTCAATATTGTACTTATTTGTTCATTTAATATTCCCTCTTGATAAATTTTTGTTGCACTCTTAAATGTATATTTTATATTTAGTTTGTCTAAACCATCTAACAATAACGAACTCATATGTTCTCCGTATGACGAATGACATCCAAATGGATCGTCTATAGAAGATACAGGTTTTCCTAATTCATCTTTTAATGTTTCAGGAAATCCTTCTGGAATCTTTCTTAATCCATCCATATCGTCTGAATATGCTATTAATTCGGAATTATATCCTCTATCTTCTAACGCCATTTTTACTCCATATGCTCTTACTGCATCTCCTAAACTTCCTATGTGAGGAATTCCTGATGCGCCTAAACCACTTTCAACATTAATTTTTTTAGTTGAACGTTTTAACTGAATTTCCCTTTCGATAATCTCATTAGTTAACTTATCGATCCAAGTTCCTCTTCCAATTTTACTCAATTATTACTCATTATTCCTTTTTGGCTTTGTTTTTCAAATCTTTATTAGATTTTTTTTCTTCTTTCCTGCTCATTCCAATATAAAAAACTAGTAATCCGATTATGACTATTATGTTTGCTATTCCGCTATAATTAGATTCTAATCTTATAGAAATTGAATTATCTACTGTTTTTTCAGGACTATGATTCCATACAACTACTGTTAATCTATCTATTTCTGGATCAAGTGCTCTTTTAAAAACTCCTGTAAGTTCCATCCTTGAAAGTATTGGTTCCCATTCAGAACATATGTCTGCTCCTTCTCTCGACCCTCCACATCTTTTGAATTTATCATAATTCTCATCATCGAATACGTACAAATCAATTGGATGTCCCGGTATATTTTCTCCGTCTACGAATTCATCATCTTTGTTACTATTTGTTAATTCTAAATTATAATTCGCTACAGGTAATGGAAGTGTAGATACATTGGCATAATAAGTAATAAAGGAATTAGTCGGAACAATATCAAATTCTGATAATACCATTACTGATGATAGTGAAAATAAATACGCTCCACCTAATGATAATATTAGTCCTATTGCTGCAATTTGTTTATTCATTATTACATCCTTTCAGTAATAAAAATCTATTAATAAAATATACGTTATAATTTCAAGCTAATTGATACTTGATGCGATTATCTTGTACGAACTACTTTGTCCCATTTCTGGCCTATTGTTCTGTTTAATATCACTCTTGTTTTAAATGATCTTTTTGACTTTACTCTTGGATTTTTACTAACTCGTACTTTTCCTTCTACTTTGGGGGTTTGACCTCTTACTTTACCTGCTTTTGTTAATGAACCGTGAGTTGGCATAGAAATAGTAAGCTTCTCGATATTTAAAAATGTAATGCTGTTTCAATCATCTTGAAAACTTTAAGAATGGTTATTTAGTATTTTCCATATCTTGACCAACAAGGTAATTCTAACAGAAGCAGGAATTATTATAATTAATGATAAATATGAAGTTCTTCAAAGTCATCGATTTGAACCTAATTCTGAAATATCCTTATATTCTCAAATTAAAAACTCGAATGTATCTGAAGATATTAAAAACTTTTTTGACAATTCATCGAATGAACTACCTGATTCTCTTGAAGTAAATGACCAGTCTTTAATTGACATACTTAATAAAATATTTCCTGACAAAAACTTCATTCATCAAACAATTGATTCTTCTAATCTTTTTCCATTATTTGTTCAGTCTGGTTTCTTTAGTTCTGAAGAGGAAATAAGTAAATTTCTTCAAAATTTCTCTATTGAATACTCAAAACAACAAATTCGCGATGTTTCTGGTAAAGAAGATCTTCAAATTATTGAAGGAATAAATTCTTTAGATGAACTTGATAAAGCTGTTAATATTCTTATGGCAAGAATTAACGAATGGTATGGACTTCATTTTCCTGAATTAGAAAATTTAGTTAAAGATAGTAATGTTTATTTTAAATTTGTTTCTCTTGGTCTAGATCGTAATTCAATAACTGAAAAAGACTTGGTTTCTTTTAATTTTTCTGAAAAGAAACTTGATGCTTTGTTTAGTGCTGCACAAGATTCTAAAGGCGGCGAAATTAATTCAAAAGATTTGAATATTATTTCCATTTTATCTGAAAACGTTATTAATTTAGTTAAAGTTCGTGATAAAATGCTCAATTATATTAGTGACTTGATGAATAATATCGCTCCAAATCTTAGTTCAATTGCAGGTCCAACTATTGGTGCGCGTTTAATTGCAAAATCTGGTGGATTATTGAAACTTGCAAAATTACCTTCAAGTACAATACAAGTTCTTGGAGCAGAAAAAGCACTATTTCGTTCACTAAAGAGCGGTAGTAGACCTCCCAAACATGGAATTATCTTCCAACATGATAAAGTACATTCTAGTCCTAAATGGCAACGTGGAAAAATTGCACGTTCTTTGGCTAGTAAAATTGCTATTGCCGCACGAATTGATGCATTTCGAGGCAGTAAAGAACTCGATATTGAAAATAGCCTTGACGAAAGATATCGTGAAATTCAAGAAAAATATGCTTCCCCTGTAGCTGATCGTAATAATTATTCCAAGAAAAAACACAAAAAATTAAGGAGAAGCATGAATGAAAAACGTAGAAGAACTTCCAAATAATGTAAAATGGATTGAAGTTGCAGGGAAAGATAAACTTGCAACTAAAAATTTTGTTCCAGGTAATAGTGTATATGGCGAACATCTTCAAAAATCTTCAAATTCTGAATTCCGTATTTGGGATCCTTATCGAAGTAAACTTGCAGCCTCGATTATTAATGGCATGAAAGATATTCCTTTTACTGACGGTTCTACTATTCTATACCTTGGCTCTTCTACTGGCACTACTCCTTCTCATGTATCTGATATCGTTGGTAAAACTGGATTATTGTTTTGTGTTGAAATCTCATCCCGTGTTGCACGTGATTTTATTGATAACGTTGTATCTTTTCGAAATAATATTATTCCAATTATTGCAGATGCACGTAATATAGATAGCTATACTTCCATTTTTCGAAATATTGATAGTGTATATTGTGATATATCACAACCTGATCAAACTGATATTGCAATTAACAATTGTAACGAATTCTTAACTAGCGGTTCTAAATTAATCTTGGTAATAAAATCTCGTAGTATTGATACTACAAAAGATCCTGAATCAATATATGAACAGGAAATGACTAGATTGGAATCTAACGGCTTTGAAATAAATCAAATGGTTAATCTTCATCCTTTTGATAAAGATCATGCTATGATTATGTCTACCCTAAAATAACTAAAAATAATCATCAATTTTTGGTTGTAAATCTTCCCATGTCTTCCACGATTTTCTTGCAAACTCTGGTTTATCCCTGTGATTTTTAAGCCATTTTTGTAAGAATATTCTAGTTATTGGATCTGATGGATAACCACTTCCTATATTCCCAAATCTTCTTTCTAATTTGACAATCTCTCTATCGCGCGTGTATTTTGCAATTACAGAAGCCGCTGCTACTATTATGAATTTCTCATCTGCTTTATGCCTAGAATGGATTTTAATATTCTTGTTTAAGTAATTCTCAATCCTTTTTCTGAACCTCTCTGGCTTTACATCACACGAATCCACATATACTGAATGAGAATCTAAATTATTGATTATTTTTGACATAGAATAAGCTTCTAACTCATTCAATCCAATTATTTTATTACTTACAATAAAATTTTTATTTCTTAGATATTCTTTTCTTAATCTTACCGACTTATCTATCTTTTTTTCAGAAAGTTTTGATACTATTACATTTTCAGATTCGTCCATAATTATTTTTGCAAATGCTTCTCTGTTTCGAGGCGATAATTGTTTTGAATCTTTTATCCCAATTCTTGAAAACTTTCTAATTGTTTTTTTATCAGCAGTAACAGATGCTATTACTAATGGCCCTAGTATTGAACCTCTTCCTGCTTCATCGATTCCAGATATAAATAATTTATTCAATTTTTTCAATTATATTATTGTATATGTCGTCAATAACTTCAACTTTGTGTTTTTCATTTAGATCATATAGTTTTACATTTCTCATTTTTTTTATTTCCTTTATTATTGGATGATTATATTTTGTTTGTATCGCACATAATATTTTCTTGTCTTGTTCTAATAATTTACTAGTTAATTCACAAAATTTTGTACTAAATAATTCCATTGGTCCAATCATATCTATAATGATTAAATCTGCTTTCGAGGATGAATTTTCTAATTCTTTTATCAAATAATTATCTATATTCTCTAAATTAATACGAAATTTCTGTAATCTTGGACCTGTTTTTCTATTAACGTTTGCTATTTCATAACTTATTCCTGTTGAAATATTCTGTATTTCGATTCCTGTTCTTTTTCCATGTTCTTTTATATCTCTAGTCAATACTCCTCCCATTGAAATATTATTTGATAGTAATCTATAATGTAATGTATTGATAACCTTGGTTTTACCTGTTCCTGGTCTTCCTGTTACTCCCCAAATCACTGTATTCATCAAATTCCACCTTGTTATATCAGTATCTTATGGAATTTATATGAAATATCCATAAATTATTTATTCGGCTATTATCACAGAATGAATACTTGTCAGAATTAGAACCTACTAACACTAGCGAAATTAATAATAAGATTAAGGATTTACTTGATTCTAGAAAAAATCTTGTAACGCATTTAAAATCCTTAAACAAAAAACGACTAGATATGAGAGATGAAATTAATACTATAACATCACAATTAGGCGAACATCAAGCAGATTTGGAACCCTTATATCAACAAGTTGGGGATTTACGTAAAGAACGACAGGTGCTAATTAATGAAAAAAAAGAAATATGGACAAAGATTAATGATGCCAACGAAGGTATAAAATCAACTGACTCAAATAACAAAGAACAAGTTTCAAAAACTGATCGACGTTTTAATAAAAAAGAGAACTTCAAAAATGTCTCAAAAAGAATTAAAGAAATCGAATGGAAGTTACAAACAGAACAATTAACTAGACAAGAGGAGAAACAACTTATTGATAATATTAAATCCTTACAGATTAAATATAACGAATGGAAAAAATCTACTAGCGCAAGAAAAGAAGTATCCGGACTATTTAAAAAAATTAAAAAGATTGGTTCTAATATTGACACAATTGAAGAATCTAGAAAAACTGCAAAAGCATCCCTTGACGAGAAAAAAATAGTTTTTGATACAAAGTTTAAACAACGTGAAAAATTATTCAGCGAGATGAATGGTTTTAATGACGATATACAAGAACTAGAAACAACATTAAAGTCAAACTCAAAAGAATTACAAGTGCTGAAAAGTCAGCGTAATGAAATATTCAAGTCGATCAAATCTGTTAGTAAATCTGAAATTCTTAAGAAAAAGAAAGTTATTCTTGAGAAAGAGAAATCTAAAGCTAAAGAAAAACTTGAATCTGGACAATCTCTTTCATTTGACGAACTAAGATTAGCTTACGATGATGACGATGAGTACCTCACGTAAGAAAAAAACTTCTATTTCTAGAAGAAAACAACAATCATCCCGTTCTACTCCTATCCTTATTCTATGTATCGATCGTGATGATGATTTAGGAGAAAAAACTAATCTTAAATCTCCGATTATTGGGTCAAAAAATTGTCAGAATGCAGGAATGAAACTTGCTATTAGCGATCCAGAAGAAGCAGACGCAAATGCTATTTTTGGCGCTATTAAAACATATAATGAGTTATCTCGTTCTGGTCGTAAATGCGAAGTTGCAATTGTTACTGGGACTCATTCTGGCGGTTTCAAATCCGACGATAAGATACGACGACAAATCCAGACGATTGTCAATAAAACAAAAATGATTGATGCAATTATCGTTTCAGACGATTCTGATGAATCTAATATTATACCTTTAGTTCAAGATTTTGTTTCAATTAATTCTATTCAACGAATTGTTATAAAACACAGTGGTGCTCTTGAAGAAACTTATGCTGTATTGGGTCGATATCTTAACATGTTGATATTTGATCAACGATATTCAAAGTTTGCTCTAGGAATTCCTGGTTTATTATTTCTTTCCTGGGCATTTCTAGCACTTTTTAATCTACTTGAACAAGCAATCACTGTAACTCTGGCAATTTTAGGAATGGCTTTCGTTATACGTGGTTTTGATCTTGATAGGCTAACACGATCTCTTCCTAAATTGGAATTGACTTCTTATGTACGATTATTCTCCACGGTAGCGGGTTCCTTGGTTTTAATTATTGGTATATTTTTAGGCGCTTCTAGATTGTCTATCGCAATCTCTTCAAATCAAGCGGCCGCCAGTGCGTCTAATCTTATTTCATCTGCACCTGAATTAATTGGTGTTTTTCTAAACGAATCGATATTTCTTTTATGGATAGGTTTTGGTTTATTCATTTCTGGAGATTTGTTATCTAACTGGATTATTGAGAGAAAACGACGTGTAATTCGTGGAGTGATTCTATTACTTACTTTGATTTTCCTCTTTCTACCTATTCAACAATTCTCAAAACTTCTTATTGGCGCAGGCGATACATTTACTTTTATTGCATCTCTTATTTTTGGCCTTGCTGGTTCTTTCTTCAGCGTAATATTCTTGTACCAAAGATATATTCGACTACCTCGATCAAGACGTAAATAGGCAAGATTAATCTTGTTTATTAATTTATTACGTCGTATAGGGGTTTACAAATTCTACGAAAACTACCTAAAAAATCAAATTAGTAAATCAAAATCTCCTGTTCACATTGCATTAATTCTCGATGGCAATAGACGTTGGGCTAAATCTAAATTTATTCCTGAATGGATGGGACATTTTGCAGGTGCAGATATTGTCGACGATTTGTTAGATTGGTGTGTTGAACTAGATGTGAAGATTATTACTCTATATGCTCTATCTGCGGAAAATCTATCTAGACCACCACCTGAACTGGATAGACTTTTTGAAATTATCTCAAAAAAATTATCTGAATTAATAGAGGAACCAAAAATTGATCGATATAAAGTTCATGTTAAAGGAATGGGAAATTTGTCTTTACTTCCTAAAGAAATTCAAGAAAAAATTCAACAAGTTGAATTAAAAACTAAGGATTATGATGGACTGTTCTTTAATTTAGCTCTTGCTTATGGCGGAAGGTCTGAAATATTGGAAGCCGTAAAAAATATTGCATCTGATGTAAATGATGGTTCTGTTGTAATTCAAGATATTACAAACGATATGCTCGAGGAATATCTATCTACTTCACATTTATCTTCCCCCGAACCCGATTTAGTCATTAGAACGTCCGGAGAAGAACGTCTTAGTGGATTTCTTCTATGGCAAAGTGCATATAGTGAATTAGTATTTCTTGATGTTTATTGGCCTGATTTCCGAAAAATTGATTTAATGCGAGCAATAAGAACATATCAAAATAGAAATAGGAGATTTGGTGAATAGGATATGATGATATTATGACTGTAACTGTTGCCGTTGGCGGATTTTATGGCGATGAAGGCAAAGGTAAAATCGTAGCCTTTTTGTCACTCAAAGATTCTCATTCTCTTGCAGTACGTGGAGGTGTCGGTCCTAACGCAGGCCATACTGTAAATTTTGGTTCACAAGTTTTGAAACTAAGAATGTTACCTAGTGCTGTAGTAAATAAATCTACCAAGCTATTGATAGGCCCTGGTGTACTTGTTAATCCTGATGTTACTCTCGATGAAGCTAAAAAATACGACGCAAACAATCGACTTGTTATTGATACTCAATGTGCAATTATTGAACAAAAGCATATGGATTCCGATAAAACTGGTTTCTTAGCTTCAAAAGTTGGCAGTACTGGTACAGGAACTGGACCTGCAAATTCAGATCGAATCATGAGAGTTGCTAAACTTGCTAAAGACGTTGATGTATTTCAAAATTATGTAGATAACGTTCCTGAAATGGTTAATTCTACAATTGATTCTGATAATGATGTTTTAGTAGAAGGAACACAGGGTACATTCTTATCTTTATACTTTGGAAATTATCCTTATGTCACTTCAAAAGACATTACTGCATCTGCAATATGTTCTGATGTAGGTATTGGTCCAAAACGAGTAGATGAAGTAATTGTAATCTTCAAGGCATTTGTTACTCGCGTTGGAGAAGGACCATTCACTGGTGAACTCTCTGCAGAAGAAACAGTTAGTCGTGGTTGGGCTGAAACAGGTACTGTCACAGGTCGAACTAGAAGAGCTGCGCCTTTTGATTTTGAATTAGCAAAAAAAGCCATTATGTTAAATTCTGCTACAAGTGTTGCAGTCACAAAACTTGATGTTTTATATCCTTCTGCCAGAGGTGTGACAAATTATGAAGACTTAGATTCTTCTGCTAAAGGATTTATTGAAAAAATAGAAAACGAACTCAATATTGATGTTAGTTTGATTGGCACTGGACCTGAAGTTTATGAAACCATCGACAGACGGGTGAAATAAATTATCATTTTCTAATAAACTAAAAAATATATCAGAAACTAATCAGAGTCGCATTATTCTCTCTCTGGATTTGACCTGTCCTCCAAATCAAATTATTAAGAAATCATTTTCTATAATTAAGTCTATTTCTACAGACATTTGCGCTGTTAAAATTAATCATCATTTGTTACTTCCTTTATCTTCGAATGAAATAAAAAAACTCATTTCCTTTATTCATTCACGTAATTTACTCGTTATTGCGGATTTAAAATTAAATGATATCTCTGCAACTAATCTTATTGTTATAAAATATCTTTGGAATGCGGGTTTTGATGCAATTATTGTTAATCCATTTGTTGGATATTCTGAAGGTCTTGAACCCCTATTGATTAAATCTAAATCAAAGAACAAAGGAGTTTTATTTTTAGTATATATGAGCCATAAGGGCGCTAAAGATGGATATGGCTTAGAAATTATTAAACGGGGTAAAAAAACGAAACTCTATTTAGAATTTGTAGCACGTGCAAGACGTTGGCATGCAGACGGAATAATTGTAGGCGCTACTAGACCAAGTCTGATAAAAGAAATTTCTAATCATACTAACTCTTCTATTGATATATATACTCCAGGTATTGGAACTCAAGGTGGAGATGCATCTAAATCCATTAAATCAGGCGCAAATTATTTGATTGTCGGTAGATCTATAATTAATTCAAAAAACCCGAAACTTGTGACTTCTCGAATTCGTATTAATTCTTGGATAGATTTTTAATTACTTCGTTTCCTTTTCTTAACATATCCTTTGAATTATCAAATGTAATTAAATTCATTAAATCTTCATAATTTGACCACTTGTAGTCTAAATGTTCAAATGACAGTTTGACTTCTTCCTGTTTAGTTTCTGCTAAATAATAAGAAACAATTTTATGTACTTTTTTATTTTTTATATAATAATTATACTCAACTTTCTGATTAAATCCTTCTTGAATCTTTAAATTATCTATTCCTGTTTCTTCAAATAATTCTCTTTTAACAGTTTCTTCTTCTTTCTCTCCTTCTTCAATATTTCCTTTAACAAAATCCCAATGTCCTGATGGATATTTCAATATCAAAAATTTAACCTCTTTTTTTATATTGAATAAAATTACTCCTGCTGATCTCTCTTCGATCAATATATATCACTCTTAATATTCTAATTCATTCAATATATTATTTCCTAATTTCTCCGTACATGCTGAAACGTATGAAACTCCTTCTTTTGATAATAAGTTAAAATCATTCATTTCGTTTAAAAATTTAATGAACAATCCTGATTGTTTCCCTATATGTATTGCAGGTAAACAATCAAATGTTCTTAACTGTTTTGAAGGAGCTATGAATGCATCAATTGCCCCTGATGCAACATATACATTTTCCATTATTGCTGAACCTAGTATTCTTTGTGCTTTACTAATCTCAAATATCTTCATCATCTTTTGATATGCTTTAGTGGCATTTTCTATTCTTATGTTTAAATCAACAGCAATTAATGCATCCTTTAATTTTTCTACAGTATTGGGTTTGATTGTAGTATTGTTTATTGTTGCTTTATTCGAATCTCCTAAATATAAATCTCCATTAATTATATCTATCACTCCTGATGCAATTATGTCTGAAAATTTAGTTCCTTTTGCTATGGAAATAGTAGAACTAAATATTGGAATTTGTCTTACTGAATTTAAACTTCCATCTAATGGATCAATAAGTACTAGTAAATCCATGTCTCCTTTACTGATTCCAGTTTCTTCTGAAATTATTGTCGCTTTTGGTAAATCCTTTTTAATTTCTTGAATAATTGTTTCTTCTGCTAATACGTCTATGTCATATTGAATATCTCCAAATGCGTTTTTATCTAATTCACTATGATTTCCTACAAAATATCTCTCTTTAATCGTTTTTTGTGCTTTAATTAGTGTCTTTGATATAATATTTGAATAATCCAATATATCACAATCGTTATATGAATCCTATAAACTTAAATGATGAATACCATTTTTAATTATCTATGCCAAAGGTTAAAGTAGCTCTTGCTGGTGTTGGCAATTGCGCTTCTGCATTAATTCAAGGATTAGAATATTATAGACAAAACCCTGAAGAAACTGTTGGGCTTGTGGATTATTCTATTGGGGGTATTGAACCTAACGATATTGAATTTGTAGCAGCTTTTGATGTTAATGATAAGAAAGTTGGTTCTGATCTTTCTGATGCAATTTTTGCACATCCTAATAATACTGCAAAAATCATTGACGTACCTGATCTTGGAGTAGAAGTCTGTAGAGCTCCCGTTAAAGACGGAATTGGTAAATACCTGAAAGATATCGTTGATGTAAATGATCCAAATGGCTCGGATGTTGTTGATATAATTAAAAGTTCAGGAGCAGAGATGCTCATTAATTATCTTCCTGTTGGAAGTACTGAAGCTACTAAATATTATGCTCAATGTTCATTGGATTCCAATATTGGATTCATTAATTCAATGCCTGTTTTTATTGCTTCTAATCCTGAATGGCAAACTAAATTTATCGACAAAGGTCTTCCAATTGCTGGAGACGATGTCATGAGCCAATTAGGTGCTACTGTTGTTCATAAAAGTCTTATAAAATTATTTGTCGAACGTGGTGTAAAAATCGAAGAAACTTATCAACTCAATATTGGTGGCGACGCTGATTTTCTTAATATGTTGGAAGAATCACGTCTAGTCGACAAACGTGAAAGTAAGACCTCTGCAGTTCGTGCAATGTCTCCTTATCCTATTCCTACTCGAATAGGACCTAGTGATTATGTTGACTTTCTTAAAAATGATAAAATATGCTATGTCTGGATTAAAGGCCATTATTTTGGCAATATACCTGTCACTCTTGATTTGAAACTTCACGTCATGGATGCTTATAATAGCGGTGGCGTAATAGTAGATGCTATTCGCGCTACAAAAGTAGCTTTAGATAGAAAAATATCCGGCCCTCTAAACAGCATATCTGCTTATTGTTTTAAACATCCTCCTGTTCAAATGCCATATGAACAGGCTAAAATTGAATTTCTTGAATTTATCGCTGGTAATCGAGAACGATAACTCTATTATTATCTACTACCATCAAATAACTCATTTAATACTGAAAATGTCTTTGCCACATCTCTTGTTTTAACTACTATTATTGTATCTGTAAAACAACTTACTGTATCTTCTATGTTTATCTGTCTTTTTGCTACTTGACCATATATGGTGAATACAAATCCTGGTACTGAAATTACTTCTGTTGGACTATGGACAATTATTGCTGCAAGATCATTTGAATCTTCTAAAATTTCTGATTTATTAAATATTGACAATAATTTTTCTCTCAATCTTTCTGAGTATATAATTGTTAAAGCTGACGTAGCTTCGGAAATCTGAATAAATTCTTCATTATTTTTTAATATTATATTTTGAATACTTTTCAAATTTTGATTATTTTTCTTTACTGATAATTTTGCAACACCGGTTTTCACATTGATATCACTTTTTGCTATAATTTCTGTAATTTCATTGTTTATTGACGAATATTTTGGTACAATTCTTTTCACTGCTGTTATTATTGCATCTTCATTAACTTCTGTAATTCCCATTTTATGGATTTTTGGTTTAAGTAATCTTGCAATTCCACTGATGTTTGCATAATCTCTAGCTATTGAATCTTGTATTCCTAAATCAGATTCTATTAAGTTTCTGGTAATTTTTGCAACAGATTGATTTATCTGTTTTTGGTCATCTCTAGCCAATAATGGTCAATTATGACCAAAAGCTATTAAAAGGTTTCTTCACAAACATTTCACATAATGTCAGAAAAAGTAGTTCTAGCATTTTCTGGAGGACTTGATACTTCAATTTCAGTCAGCTGGTTGATGAAAAAACACAATCTTGATGTAATTACTGCTACGGTAGATGTTGGACAAGATGAAGATTTTGAAGCAATTGAAAAAAAGGCCTATGCTATAGGTGCATCTAAACATTATACTATTGACGCAAAAAATGAATTTATTACTGATTATATTTTTCCTGCAATAAAATCAAACGCCCTATACCAAAATAAATATCCATTAGCTACTGCTTTGGGCAGGCCTCTTATTGCTTACAAACTTGTCGAAGTTGCAACCAAAGAAGGTACGAAAATATTTTCGCATGGTTGTACAGGAAAAGGTAATGATCAGGCCAGATTCGACGTAACTTTAAGATCGGTTCTTTCTGACGCTAAAATTATTGCTCCTGTTAGAGAAGAGAACATGAGTCGTGATGAAGAAATAGAATATGCAAAAGACCTCAACGTATCTATTGAAAAAAAATCTCAATACAGTATAGATGAAAATTTATGGGGAAGGTCGATTGAAGGCGGCATTCTTGAAGATTCTTATGAAGAACCTCCTAAAGATATTTACAAATGGATTGACATTGAAAGTAATTTACCAACTAAATATCTAGAAATTGATTTCTCTGATGGCATTCCTGTATCAATTGACGGAGTCACTGATTCTCTTCAAATGATTAATCATCTTAATACTGTTGCAGGACAATATGGTATTGGTGTTGTTGATCATATGGAAGATCGACTAATGGGAATAAAATCTAGAGAAATCTATGAGGCTCCTGCTGCATTTACACTTATTGAAGCCCATAAAGATCTTGAAAAACTAGTATTGACAAGAAATGAATTAGAAATGAAATCTCTCTTAGAGCAAAAATGGAGTTGGATGATTTATTCAGGATTATTTGTAGATCCATTAGTAAACGCTATAAATTCCTTTATAAATAAAACTCAGGAGCGTGTAAATGGCACTGTTAAGCTCAAACTTAAGAATGGCTCATTGACTGTTGTTGGAAGAAAGTCAGAAAATTCAATCTACGATCAAAATCTTTCTTCTTATTCTTCTTCTTCTAACTTTAATCAAACCTTTTCTAAAGGATTTATTGAAATCTGGGGGCTTCAGTCTAAATTTAACGAAGGAGATAAAAAATGACTAATAAAGTTGATTTATTGAGAGGTAACAGACTTTCCAAAACTTCTGATCTAGCCTCTTCTTTCATTAGTTCTGTGGACGATGATAAATTGATTCTCAATTCTGTCAAACAAATCAATATTGCTCATTTACTTATGTTAAATAAGAAAAAAATTATTGATAAAAAAACTACATCAAAATGTATTAAGACTCTAAAATCAATTGATGATTCATTCCAACTTGATTCTAATCTTGAAGATGTTCATATGAATGTCGAATCATTCGTTATTGACCGTATTGGTAGTGAGATGGGCGGTCAACTTAATCTTGCTAAAAGTAGAAATGATCAGGTCGCATCTGCAATCAGAATTACTTCTCGTCAATTTATTCTTGATCTTTTGACTAACATTCATGATTTACAGAAAGTTATTCTTTCACTAGCTAAATCTCATACTGATTATTTAATGCCTTCTTTTACTCATCTTCAACATGCACAAATAGTAACTCTTTCACATAATCTTCTTGCTCATTATGATTCTTTATCTAGAGATGTTGAAAGGTTTCAAGAAACCTATCATAGGGTAAATAAATCTCCTCAAGGTTCAGGTGCAATAGCTTCTGTAATTGTTAATGTTGATCGTGATTTTGTCGCAAAATTACTTGGATTCAATGGACTAGTTGAAAATTCTATTGATGCAACAACTACGCGTGATTTTTGCATTGAATTAATGTCTAATCTCGCTTTATTGATGCTTAATGTTGAAAAGATTGTTAATGAATTAGTTCTTTGGAGCACATCTGAATTTTCATATGTTGAAATCTCCGACGAATTCAGTTCAACTAGCAGTATAATGCCTCAAAAAAAGAACCCAGTTATTGCAGAATTGATTAGATCTAAATCTTCAATTATTATCGGAGATCTAGTTGCCTCTATTGCTATAGTTAAATCACTCACTTTGGGCTATAGTATTGACATTCAAGATTTAACTCCAAGATTGTGGAATTCTCTTGATAAATCTTTGTCCTCCATAAAATTATTATCTAATATGCTTTCAAACTGTAAATTTAACAAGGAGTCAATGTCTAACAATCTAGATGATACTATGATAGCTGCTGATTTAGCTAATTACCTTGCATCAAATTATGATATATCCTTCAGACAATCACACCATATTGTTGGTACATTGTCAAAAGCATCTGTTGATTCTAATGAAAAATTATCTAATCTGGTAAAGGAAGATCTTCTAAAAGTTACTAAAAAAATTACTGGCAAAACAATTAAAATAACTCTTGATGAAATCGATTCAATCTTTAATTACAATAAAAACGTCAATTCTAAAACAACAAAAGGCGCTCCTTCTACTTCTGAAAGTAATAGAATGATTAAGATTAGAAAAATATCTCTTGCTAATTCATCTAAATTTATTAAAAAACAACAAAATTTAATTAATAAATCTGAATTTCTAATTGAGAAATCAATAAAAAATCTATCAGGAGGTGGAAATTAATGGAGCAAAAATGTCAAGATTGTGATGCAACAATGCAGATTCTAGACGACGTTGTAGTTGGAGAAATTATAAGTTGTCCTGATTGTGGTAATGAATTTGAAGTTAGTAAAATAGATTCAAATAATGTTACATTATCGCCTGCAGAATCAGTTGGTGAAGACTGGGGTGAATAGTATGGGTAATCGTATTAGTATTATTTATGATCGAGTGCGTTGGGAAGAAAAAGAACTTTTCAGTGCATTTGAAGCAAAAAACATACCATTTGATAAATATGACGCCAAATCACTTGTCTTACGTAGTGATGACTCTGATGAATCAATTGATTCTTCATTTGGCACTACTGTACTTCAAAGATGTATTAGTCATTACCGTGGCATGCTTATTGCTCATTATCTCGAATCCAAAGGCTGTTTGGTAGTTAATAGTTCTAATACTAGTAGGGTTTGTGGAAATAAATTCTTATCAACTCTGCAATTTGAAGAATCTGGTATTAAAACTCCTCTTACGTTATTTAGTTTTTCAGATAAATCTGCCGAAGATTCAGTTGAAGAATTAGGTTATCCTTCAGTTCTAAAACCTATAGTTGGTAGCTGGGGCAGAGGTGTGGTTAAATTGAATGATAAAGATTCTGCCAAAGCATTAATTGAAATGAGATATAACGACGATGGATTATTCTCTAAAATCTTTTATGTCCAACAACATGTAAATAGACCGCCTAGGGATATTAGAACTGTTGTCGTTGGAGACGAAGTTGTTGGCGCAGAATATCGTTATTCTTCTAATGACGATTGGAGAACAAATTTTTCACTTGGAGCAAAAGTTGAGGAATGTCCAATAACTAAAGATCTAGAGGAAATTGTTCTTAAAGCCTCTAAATCTGTTGGCGGTGGTATACTTGGCGTTGATTTAATGGAAAGTGACGATGGCTTTTTGGTTCACGAAATTAATAATAATGTTGAATTCAAGGGAGTTTCTAAATTCACCAAAGAAAATATAGCATACAAAATTGTAGACTATGTTGATAACATTTCTAAGAGGTAATTTGTAATGAAAATTGGAATTATGGGAGCATCAGGTTATGTAGGCGGAGAATTACTGAGACTAATTCTTAATCATCCTGAAGTTGAACTTTCTTTTGCCACATCAAGACAATATGACGGACAATTCTTACACAAAATTCATCCTAATCTTAAAGGATTCACTGATGTGAAGTTCTCTCTATTTGACTCATCAAAAGTTTCAGACCAATGTGATCTATTATTTACTGCAGCTCCTCACGGAAGTTCATATGAGTTTATGCAGGAACTCATTAATTCAGGTGTGAAAATTGTTGATATGAGTGCTGATTATAGATTATCTAATGCTGATATGTATGACAAATGGTATGGGTATACACATCCTCTTCCTGACTTATTAGATTCATTTACTTTTGGATTGCCAGAACTTCATAGAGATTCAATAAAGTCCAGTAAATTCACATCTACTCCAGGTTGTACCGCATTGACTTCAATTCTTGCTTTATCTCCATTAATTAAAGATAAAATTATTAACCCTTCAAATATAATTATAGATTCAAAAGTTGGTTCTTCTGGAGCTGGAGTCAAACCAACTGCAGGTTCACACCATGCAAATAGGTATGGTGTAATTCGTCCATTCAAACCTTATGCTCATAGACATACTGCTGAAATAGATCAGGAACTTTCAAATCTTTCGGACAATATAATTAATGTCTCCCTTTCTGTTCATTCAGTAAATCTTGTTCGTGGAATTTTATGTACTTCATATGCATCTATTAATTCTGATATTAGTGAAGTGGATGTATGGAAATCATTTAGACAATTCTATTCTGATTCACCTTTTGTCAGACTTATCGCAGATAAAAAAGGTTTGTATAAATACCCTGATCCTAAACTTCTTGTTGGCTCTAATTTCTGTGATATTGGATTTGCATATGATAAATCTGCATCAAGGCTTGTCATAATGTCTTCATCCGATAATTTGATTAAAGGAGCTGCAGGTACTGCTATACAAAATATGAATCTTATGGCTGGATTTTCTGAAACTTCAGGTTTATGGACTCCTGGAATTCATCCGATGTGATCTAAATGGTAACTGTTGTAAAAATTGGCGGAAGCCTTCATAGTAAAGGTCTCACTGCAAATCTATTTGAAGATATAAAGAATCTTTCTCAGATTGAACCTCTTATTGTTGTTCATGGTGGAGGAAATACTGTAACTAATATTGCTGAGAAATTAGGTAAGAAACAAGAATTTATTGTTTCGCCTTCTGGTGTAAAGAGCAGATATACGGACAAAGAAACTGCCTCTATTTTTATGATGGTTATGTGCGGAAAAATCAATAAAGAAATCGTAGTATCTTTACAATCTCTGGGTGTTAATGCAGTAGGATTGGGAGGAATTGATGGCAAAATATTAAGTGCAATTCGTAAGAAAAAACTCTTGATTATTGACGAAAGAAATAGAAAAAGAGCTATTGAAGGAGGATTTACAGGTAAAATACAAAATGTCAATACTAAACTTCTTAATGATTTGATTAAATCTGATTATCTCCCTGTAATCTCTCCTGTTGCAATAAGTGACGAATCTGAAGTTCTGAATGTAAATGGAGATCGCGCTGCTTCAAATATTGCTGCTCATATCAAAGCAGATCGCGTTATATTTCTTACCGACGTTGATGGAATTTCATTAAATGATAAACTTGTGTCTACTCTTAATCTTTCACAATCTAAAGAAATTCTTCCCGAACTTGGTTTTGGTATGGAACAAAAATTAATTTCTTGTATTGAATCATTGGAAAATGGTGTTAATCAAGGAATAATTGCATCTGGACTAGTAGACAATCCAATTTCTTCTGCCATTGATCATTCTAATTGTACGGTGATTACTAATGAATGATAAAGAATTAATTGATATTGAAGATCAATATCTTGCTCCTGTATATCAAAAGTTTCCAATTATTCTAGACAAAGGAGAAGATTGTTATATTTGGGATTCTTCAGGTAAAAAATATTTAGACTTAATGGCAGGATATGGAGTTTCTTTATTAGGACATTCTAATGAAAGAATTGTTAAAGCGATTAGTGACCAGGCAAAACAACTAACGAGTTGCCATGGTTCATTTTATAATGAACAAAGAGCTAATGCTTCAATTAATATTAATAAAATTACTCCTAAGCATCTGAATAATATATATTTGTGTAATAGTGGAGCTGAAGCAGTAGAAGCTGCATTGAAACTCTGTAAAAAACACTCTAAAGATAAAATTATCTCTATGTCGGGTTCTTATCATGGTAAAACAATTGGCTCATTGTCTTTAACATGGATTCCGAAATACAAAAAATCATTCCAACCTCTTCTTGATGATGTTGATTTCATTCCTTTTGGAGATTCTGACTCATTATCAAAAATTACTAGTGACACTGGAGCTGTATTTCTTGAAGTAATTCAAGGTGAAAATGGCGTCAAATTTGCATCAGTGGAATATTTCAAACAATTACAAGAACAATGTAAGAAACACGATGTTTTACTGGTTGTTGATGAAATTCAAACTGGTTTAGGAAGAACTGGTAAAATGTGGGCTCATGAACATTATGGGTTGATTCCTGATATTTTATGTATAGGAAAAGGTCTAGCTGGAGGAATGCCTGTTGGCGCAATGATCTCTAGGAAAGATTCTACAAATTTCTCTCTTGGAGAGCATACTACTACGTTTGGCGGCAACCCATTAACATCCTCTGCAATTAATGCATCTATTGAATTCTTATCAGCCAATAATGTTGTTGAGAATGCAGCAAAATCTGGTCAAATTTTTCTTAACGGTCTTAAAAAACTAAAATCTGAATATGATTCTATACGTGATGTTCGTGGACTTGGATTAATGCTTGCCTTAGAATCAAAATTCCCAATAAAGAATTTATTATTTGATGGATTAAACAATGGTTTGATTATGCTCTATTCTGGAAGAACAACATTGAGATTTCTTCCTCCATTAACATTGACAGAAACACAAGTTAATTCTGCATTACAAATTCTAGATACTTTACACAATAATTCAAAAAAGGAATAAATTATAATGGACGATGTTGATAAAACTATAATAAAAATTCTTACAAAGGATTCTAGGACTCCTAATACTGTAATTGCCAAACATGTAAATAAATCCGAAGCTAGTGTTAGGGCACGTATAGAAAAACTTGTTTCATCGGGAGCAATTGAGAATTTTACGGTTACATTGGGAGATGACCAACCTTTGTATGATTATTATCTTACGTTATTAGAAAATGCTTTGAGATTGTATTCTCCTTCTGGTGAAGAAAAAAATATGTCTGATTTCTTATTCGAGACTCTGACTAATTTTGGTTTCAATAATATTTATCGTGATTCCGCGAATAATGTTTTTGGCGAAATTGGAAGTGGCTCTCCTACCTTACTACTTTGCGGACATATGGACACAGTTCCAGGACAAATTAATGTTCAGATTAAAGATAATGCAATCTATGGAAGAGGAGCTTCTGACGCTAAATCTCCCTTAATCTCAATGCTTATTGCTGCATCTACCTTTAAAGATAAATTGAATTCTGGAAAAATTATCTTTTCAGCAGTAACTGATGAAGAAGGTACTGGTAAAGGGATTAGAGAATTACTTAAAGGAAATATTCAACCTGATTGTGCAATCTTTGGCGAGCCTAGCGGTATCGATAAAATTACTGTAGGGTATAAAGGAAGATATTCTATTAAATTTACTTGCGATACTCCTCCTGTTCACGCAAGTGCTCCTTGGATGTCTCATAATTCTATAGAATTATTGTTTCAATTATGGAGTGAAATTCAATCAGAAATCCAAACCAATAATGACAATCACTATAAACAAATTACTTCTTGTTTAACTCAAATTGAAGGAGGTATTGCAGATAATGTTATGCCTGGAAATTGCAATTTGATATGTGATATTCGTTATCCTTTCAATTATAATCCTGAACAAATCACTGAAAAAATATCAGAAATTGTATCAAATTATAACACTAAATTTACTTCTGAAGAAAACTTACAATCTATTTTTAATTATGAAATTATTGATTCTACTCCTGCTTTTGAGTGTTCTAAATCGTCTGTTGTTAGCCGTTCTGTGAGTAGAGCTATTATTAAAAAACTTAATTTAAAACCTAAATTTGTCCATAAAACTGGAACAGGTGATATGAATCTTCTTGGAAATCAAATGAATATCCCTGTACTGACATATGGACCGGGAAATCCTCATCTTTCACACACTTCTAATGAAAATATAATGATTGATGAATTTCTTACTTCAATTGATATATACCAAAATTCAATTGAAAATATTTTCGACCTTCTTCAAAGGATTTAATAATGTATCTTTTTCATTAACATATCAGTGTAGTGTATGCCAAAATACAAATCAACTAATGATATAATGAAGGTTATCGGCAATAAAGACCAAATCAGGAATTTTGGTGTTATTGCACATGTTGATCATGGTAAAACTACCATGAGTGACAGTTTACTTTCTGGCTGTGGTATTATTAGTCCTAGTGTTGCTGGAGAAGCTCTTGCATTAGATACTATGGATATGGAACAAAAACGTGGTATTACTATTAATTCTACTAATATTACTCTCTATCACGAACAAGAAGGAACTCCTTATGTCTTTAACATGATTGATACTCCTGGACATGTTGATTTTAATACACGAGTATCTAGAAGTCTTCGAGCAATTGATGGAGCTGTTGTAGTTTCTGACGCTGTAGAAGGTGTAATGACTCAAACTGAAACAGTTACAAGACAAGCATTGGAAGAACGTGTTCGACCTGTTCTTTATATTAATAAAATTGATAGATTGGTTAAAGAATTAAGATTAACTCCTGATAAAATGCAAGAACATCTTATGGGTGTAATAAGTGAATTTAATCGTTTAATTGATTTATACGCAGAACCTGAACTTAAGGATAAATGGAAAGTAAGCATTCAAGATAATAGTATTGCATTTGGATCTGCAAAAGATCGTTGGGCTTTTAGCGCTGCTACATCTAAAAAAACCGGAGTAAATTTCAAATCTATTTTTGACGCTTATAATAATGATAAGGTTGACGAACTTGTAGCAGAATCTCCATTACACGAAGCTATTCTTGGAATGGTAGTTCAACATCATCCAGCTCCTCACGTCGCTCAAAAATACCGAATTCCAAAAATCTGGAAAGGTGACTTAGATAGCGAAGTTGGAAAAGCGCTAATTAATTGTGATGAGAATGGACCTGCAGTCATGATGATTGTTAACATCAATATAGATCCTCATGCTGGCAGTGTCGCTACTGGAAGATTATTTTCTGGAACATTAAAGGACGGAGATACAGTAGAACTTTTGGGAGCTAAAAGAAATGGAAGAATTCAATCAGTAAATATGTTCATGGGAAATCAACGTGAATTAGTTGGTAAATTTACTGCAGGTAATATCCCTGCATTACTGGGTCTAGAACACGCTCGAGCGGGAGAAACTCTTAGTTCTACAAAAGGATTTGCACAATTTGAATCGATTGCTTATGTATCTGAACCTGTTGTTACTATTGCTGTTGAATCTAAACATCCTAAAGAACTACCAAAATTGGTTGAAGCTTTGAGAAAACTCAATATTGAAGATCCAAGTCTTATCGTAAAAATTAATGAAGAAAGTGGAGAAATGCTAATTGCAGGTATGGGTGTACTTCATCTTGACGTCGCTACAAATCTATTGAAAGAACAAGAAATTGAAATCATTACTTCACCTCCGTTGATTAATTATCGTGAAACTATTTCTGGTAATGCCGGTCCTATTATGGCTAAATCACCAAACCGCCATAATAAATTATTCTTACGTGTAGAACCATTATCCGAGTCAATAATCGAGTTAATTCGTTCAGGAAAAATTAATGATAATACCGACAAAAAAGAACTACAGGATATATTAATGAAAGAAGGTTGGGAACGTGACGATGCAAAACGTGTTGTTACAATTGATTCAGGCGGCAATATGTTTGTAGATGCTACTAAAGGTGTTCAATATGTTCAAGAATCAATGGATTCTATTCGTGCAGGTTTTTATGATGTAATGAGTAATGGACCTATTGCATATGAGAATGTTCGTGGCGTAAAAGCTACATTCCATCATTATGTACCTCATGAAGATGTAGCACATCGTAGCTATGCACAATTAATGCCTGCTACTCGTCGTGCTTTACTTGGTTCTATTCTGTCTGCAACTCCTACTTTACTTGAACCAATTCAAGCAATTGAAATAAAAGCTCCTTCTGATCTAATTGGCGAAATTGCTGGAGTTATCTCTTCAAAACGTGGAAAAGTCGGAGAAATTACTCAGAAGGCTCACTTATCTATTATACATGGCGAAGTTCCTGCTGCAGAAACCTTTGATTTATCTGAAAAAATGCGTGGTGCAACTGCAGGAAAAGCAATTTGGTCTACTCACTTCAAAGAATGGTCTCAAGTTCCTAATTCTATGTTGTCTTCTGTTATTACTGATATAAGAAAAAGACGCGGACTTTCGGAATCTCCACCTCCTGCTTCAGATTTCATCGATAAAGATTAATCGTTCTTTGTTTTTACATTATTTGTGACTAATTCTACTATTGAATTCTCTAATCATCGATTTGACGATTTATCTTTACACGACCTTTATGGAATCTTAAAACTCCGAAGTATTGTTTTTAATCATCAACAACGATTGGTCGAAATCTCCAATGGAGAATGTATTGAAATAGATGACAAAGACCCTTATTGCATTCATATCATTGGAAAACTTCCAAATCAACAAATTGTAGCAACTGCTAGATTATTTGATAAACAATCTCCATTAAAATGGGGTCGATTTGCAGTAGATCCTAATTATCAAAAAAATGGCTTTGGAACATTATTACTCGATTATTTGGATTCAATTATTGATTCTCAACCTATTGAAATGGACGCACAATCTTATCTTGTTAATTGGTATTCTAAATACGGATGGTCTATTTCAGGTGATGAATTTATTGAGTGCGGAATTAAACATGTTCGTATGATAAAGAATATGTAAACTAATTAACTTTTAATAACTTTTGAAATTCATTATGAACTTTTTCTGGATTAATTTTTAATTTATTAATTATTATTTCACTAAATATTTCTAATGCACGTTTCTCCTCAAGTGCTCCAACTATAATTGATACTCCACTTGTTACAATACTTACTGTTATCTTTTCATTATAATTTAATGTAGTCCCTAATTCTCCTTTTCTAATTATTTCTAAATTATCATTCTCTAATATGTTATTTAATTTATCTAAATTTATTTCTAAATTTTCTTTTGGACTGATTATGTGAACTGATTTTCCTTCTCTACCACAAATATCTTCAATTAATTTTCTTTTAGACTTCTTTATTGTTAAATCTGCATCAGGACCACATACATTACATTTCAACTGTTTAATTATCTTAACTTTATCGTAATCAAGATTTGCCACATCTGCTAAAAATAATTTATTTGCTAAATTTGGTTCTTTTCCTATTATTATTCTTATTGCTTCTGATACTTGAACACTTGATACTGTGGTTAATATGGCTGGGTGAACTCCCTCAGTTCCACATTTTGGCATTTCATCATCTTTTAATGCTGGCTGAAAACATTCTAAACATGGTGTTTTGCCTGGAATTATTGAAGTTGACGAACCTGTTGTCACTATTGCCGAACCAAAAATATAGGGTATTTTTAATCTAACACACGCTCTATTAATTGAATATCTTGCCGATACAGAATCTAATCCATCTATAACTACGTCTGAATTATTAATTGCTTCATCTACTGTATCATCATTTATTGATAATGTTAATGGTTCAATCATAACTTTCGGATTTATTCTTTTTAATCTATCATGAGCTGCTTCGGCTTTTGACAATCCTACATCTTCATCTCCATATAATACTTGTCTGTGTAAATTTGATATTTCTACAACATCTCTGTCTACAATTCTTACTGTTCCAATACCCATTGCAACTAATTGTTGAGTTATTGGCGATCCTAACCCTCCAACTCCTATTACTGTTACTCTTGCGTTCTTTAATTTTTGCTGTCCTTCAAAACCAATTTCATCCATTACAATTTGTCTTGAATATCTCTCAATTTCTGCATCTGATAATTCCATTAACCTATCCTCCACTTACTGCAGGTAAAAATAAAATCTCATCCTTGTCTTTTAGTTTTGTATGAAGGTCTTCGAGAAATTTAATATTCTCATCATTAACATATACATTAATTATTGGTTTTAGATTTCCTGAATTATCAATTACTTTATTCTTAAAATCTTCTCCATATTTCTTTGACAATTCATCTATTACTTCAATTACAGTATTTCCATTTACATCTACTTCTCTTTCTCCATTTGTTGACGACGACATTACTGCTGGAATCAAAACTTTTACTTCTGCCATATTTATCGACCTATTATATCTTGTAATACTTCTCTTTTTGGTTCAACAACTTTTAATTCTGGTTGATGAATAAATGGTGCTTCTGGAGCTTTTAATCCATTTCCTGTTACATAGCAAACTATTCTCTCATTTGCATCAATTTTACCATTATTTACTAGTTTTAGTAATACTGCTATTGATACTGCTCCTCCAGGTTCAGCAAAAATCCCTTCTGTACTGGCTAGTAATCTTATTGCTTCTCTTATCTCTTCATCACTTGCATTTTCTCCATATCCTCTTGAATTATTCACAGTTTCTACTGCAAATATGCCATCTCCTGGCTCTCCAATTGCTAGACTCTTTGCTAAAGTATTTGGTTTCTTTACTGGTTGTATTGAATTTGATTTTGTCTTTATTGCATCTACTATTGGAGAACATCCTTCTGGCTGCGCACTAGTTATTTTTGTATTATTTTTTGAAATCAAGTCAATTCTATCAAATTCTTTTAGACCTCTGTCTATTGCACACAACATTGCTCCACTTCCTGTAGGTACAATTACATGATCTGGCGCATTCCAATCTAATTGTTCACATACTTCAAATGCTAATGTCTTTGAACCTTCTACGTAATATGTTCTCAAATTAATATTCACTATTCCAATGTTATATTTGTCCCCTGCATAAGATGCTAATCTATTTGCATCATCATATGTTCCATTAACAGGTATTATATTTGCTCCATAAGTTTGCACTTGTGATATCTTTGCTTGTTCTATGTCATGTGGAATGAATATATAACATGGTATTCCTGCTCTTGCAGCATGTGCAGCAGTTGCTGAAGCTAAATTTCCTGTTGATGGAGAACCTACTGCTTCTAATCCTAGTTCAATTGATTTAGATACTGCTACTCCTGCAGGTCTATCTTTAAATGAAAATGAAGGATTTACTGTATCGTTCTTGATGTATAGATTGTTTAATCCTAATCTCTTTGCCAGTTTATCTGCTTTATGCAATGGCGTATATCCTGCACCAATATCAACAATATTATTTTTATTCTTTAATGGCAGTAATTCAAAATATCTCCAAAGATTTTTCTCTCTACTTTTTATAACATCTTTTGTTAATTTTATCTTATCGAAATCATATATTACATCTAATGGATTGAAACATTCATCACAAACATATTTTAAATCTGCATTAAATTCGGTAGAACATTTTCTACACAATAGATATTTTATTACCATTTACTCATCATTGATACATTCATAAATAAATATTTTCCTGAAGAAATTATTCATATATGAATATCTATTTGTTTTCTTTTAAAATTTCTCTTAATAATTTTTTATTAAGATCGAATTTAATATTTTTTTCAGAAGATTGTAAAAATTCACTGAATGATTCTTCCGTCATGAATTCTTTATACAAAAATAATTGGATAATTAATTCTAGTTTGTCAATTTCATGCACTAATTGAGCTTCTTTAGTTTTGTTAACTTTGAATTCTTTCCAAATCTCTGAATATTCTATTTGCATTTTTTCAGGAAGGTTTTTTAAAATATTTTTTATTGCCTTTCCTTCCTCAATATCTTTGTTAATATCTTCTCCTGGTATTAAATCACCTATAATTACTTCCGGCAAATCATGAATTAACATCATTTTCATGACTTTTTCTGTATTTGTTCCTGCTAAATCTGATATTATCATCGCCATAGATGTTGCAGCATAACTGTGATCTGCTACTGATTCTACTTCTTTAACATCTGATTTAATTATCCACCCTTTTCTTTTTACATTTTTTAGACTTTCTATATGTTGAAAAAATACTCTTAAATTTTTCACATTCAATTAAACCACTTGTCCAAGGTCTCTGATTTATTTTCTTGTACTTTCTCTATTTTTTTTAAGGTATTTGATATTCTTTCTACTGAGAAGTCATTTTCATCACATAAATATGATATTAGTTTTTCTTTTTGCAGTTCTTTGTTTTCTATAATTTCTGGTTTAATAACGTCTGGATTCAAAAACATATTTCTTATTTCATTTATGTCAATTAATTCTAATTCTCTTTCAATTTTTGGAATTTCTTCTATTCTCTTATATTTTTTAATATTTTTAATTGCAGTTTTTGGACCAATTCTAGTAAATCCATCGGGGTTATAATCCGTTCCTATTAATATTGCAATATCTACTAATTGTTCTCTATTTATTTCATTGATTCGAAGAAATTCATTTAATTCAATTATTTCTGGTTCAACGTCAATGAATCTATTTGTTCTAGGTATCCTTCTTTTTCCTGATACAGTTAGATTTCTACATAATTTCTTTGCTCCAAATAATAAGGAATCATAGTCCTGACTAACTGCAAAATTCACTAAATCTAATTTGTTCATATATGCTACTGTGGCTTCGCCTTCCGCAGGTGCCTGAATATATTGTATTCCCATTAATTCAAGAATTCTTTTTACATCGTTAATTATATCTTCATTGATTCTTATCATTGAATGTGAATATCTTCTTGCTAATTCTTGGTCTCCTTCTTCCATTGCTTTTTGATATTTCTCTTGATTTTTCTCTCTAATCTCTTTTCTTTTTTTAATTAGTGTAGATTTTAACTGTGGAGGTTTTCCATCTAATACATATATTGGTTGAATATTGTTATTTAGAAGATTTATGTTTCTATAGAATAATCCAGTTATATGACTAGTAACTCTTCCTTTACTATTCATTAATGGTTCTCCTGTTGGACCTCTTATTGTAGTCAAAAATTGATAAATTATATTATACCCGTCAATAGCAATATTGTTTCCTGATAAGTTCTCAAAAGATGTTTTTCTTGGATTAGCAAGGTCTTTTAATTTAACGCCCATTTGATTCCTTATTACCACAAATGTTTATTATTAGTTTTTGGATGTAGATAATATATGTCTGATGAAAATGAACAAAACTTATCTTTAGAATCAAAATTAGGACTTTTATCTTTCGATTGGGACTCGTCAGAATTTATCAAAGTAGATACGGAGATTTGTAAAACATGTGAAAAGAAACCTTGTCTTTATGTTTGTCCATCCGAGGTCTATACCCTTAACGATCAAGAGTTAGTCTATAATATCGAAGGCTGTATTGAAATGGGTCTTTGTACTATTGCATGTGATCAACTTGGTAAAGGCGCTATTGAGTGGAATCACCCACAAGGTGGTAAAGGCGTTAACTATAAACTAGGTTAGATTTTTATCTATTATCCATTTTTGAAGTGAATAATTTTCAAGTAAAAACGTTATTACGTTCTGTTGCTATTAGTATAATGAAGAGGGAAAATGAGATATGTTAGATGATTCTGTCGACTTAGAAAATGAAGAACCTGAAATTGAAGAAAACATTGAATCCGGAGAAATTTCTGATTCAGATATTGCTGAATCTGATTCTGAAGACTCAGGTTTATCTGCAGAAGAAAATGCAGCTTTAATGGAAATCAGTTCTTTACCTGGTGTTGGACCTGTTACAACTAAGAAACTCCATGACGTTGGCATATATACGATACTTGATGTTGCTGTACGAGGACCTACTGATATTGCAGATGCTACTAGTTTTGAAACAGATAAAGCTGTAGAATTATGTAATAAAGCAAGATTGAAACTTGTTGAAATCGGTAAATTTGATAAGGACTTTGTTCCTGCTACTGAAATTTATGATAGACGACAACAAATTGAAAGAATTTCTACTGGAAGTTCTAATCTTGATGAATTATTGATTGGAGGGGTGGAAACCCAAGCTGTAACTGAATTTTATGGAGAATATGGTTCTGGCAAGACACAAATCTGTCATACTTTATGCCTTAATGTTCAACTTCCTGTTGAACAAGGAGGTCTTAGCGGAGGTGCAATTTACATTGATACTGAAAATACATTTAGACCTGAACGACTTCGTGATATTGCTGTAGAAAGAGGTATGGATCCTGACGATGCACTTAGTAAAATAATAGTTGCAAAAGCATTCACTAGTTCTCATCAGGAATTACTTGTTGGAGAATTAGGGAAAGTAATAGAAAGTTCAAATGCTCGCCTCGTTATTGTTGATTCTTTAATGGGTCATTATCGTTCAGAGTTTCTAGGTCGAGGTACTCTTGCTACTCGTCAACATCGATTAAACCGATTCATGCATTTATTGACTCGAACTGCCGAAACCCGTAATGTCGCAGTTGTAATGACTAATCAAGTTATGTCTGCTCCAGACGCTTTCTTTGGCGATCCGACTCGTGCTGTAGGAGGTCATGTAGTTGCCCATACAAGTACCTATCGTCTTTACCTAAGAAAATCTGGTAAAAATCGTATCGCAAAAATGAAAGATAGTCCATATCATCCTGAACATGAGGCTGTATTTACACTGAATGAACGTGGTGTAGACGATCCTGCTGATGCAAAAAGTAAAAAGAAATAAATAAGAAATCCAAAACATTATGTAGTATTAGATAGGGATAGATGTAGTAAATGAATAAGTTATTATTACCATTAACGTTGCTGCTATTGCTCACTACGATAGTCTCATTTCCAAATATTACAGCATCTGATAATTATACTGAAAATCTATCTGTTACTGTTTCTGGAGATTTAGCATATTGGTCCATTGTTTTATCTGACGTCAACACTACTGACGTCGTATCTTCATCTATATCGACATCTGGTATTGATTCATTTGAAATATTTCATTATTCTCATAGTGGCTCCTTTGAAACAAGTTTTGACATATTTACTAACAATGGTTATGGATTAATCGATTCTAGTTTACCTAGAGAAGGTGCATTGCTTACAATAAATGCAAATAGTGAGTCTGCCGCTGATCGCTTTGCACATTCTTTATCTAATGATCTTCAGCTTGGATTTATTACATATAATCCAGATTCTGAATCACAAAGTAATGTTTATACTTATTATTCTCATGGTGAATCTGACATTGTTGTCGATGTTTTCTGGAATTCATTTTCTAATAACGATCCTGGATTTAATCAATTAATTACTAAACAGTTTTTCAATTCTAATCGTGATCGTGTTATTATATTCTCCGGAGAAAAACAACAAAATGATTTAGTTTATTCTATTGAATTTGCAGGAATAAGTGGTTCTGCAGTTGTTGATGCAACTCCTGGTGATTTTAGTATACAGGGAACAGAAATTCAACTATTAACTCTCTTTGGTGTTAATTCAATCAATTCTTCATCACTTTCTACCGAATCAAAAATAAATATTCAATCATATGGCTCAATGATAAATTCACTTGCAATTAATTCTTTAAACATATCTGGTGTATCTTCTACTCTTAACCAAGATATTGATAACCTTCACTCTGAGTTGATTCTAGATTTATCTCGTGGATCTTCTATTAACACTACAATTCCATTAGATTATTATCCGCCAGTTCTTTCTGTTGTTCGTGTAATTGATAAAACTTCAGGTTTTGATGGCGATACTATTGAATCTCGTATAACCTTCTCTAATCTCTCACCTGTTTTAGGTGGTCATAAAATCACTGAAGTTACATTTAGTGATGAATGGTGGACTGATGATTTTAGTCTTTTAGAACCTGGACAAAATAATACAGTTAAAAACTTGATGCCTGGAGATTCTATTACTCTTTCTAAACTTCTTCAAGTAGATACTTCAGAATCTACTGTTGTAGAAACAAGTTCTAGAGATACAGTATTTGAGTATACTTTTAAATTAGGAGATGACGAATTTTCTAAAACTACTTTATCTAATAGTCTTTATGTTCAACTAAATGATGTCAAACCTGCACTTATTGCTACTTCTCACTATAACAGCTCATATATCACTATTCATGATGATTTTGTTACTAACCTTGAAATAAAGAACCTTGGTTCAAGATCTGCTTATGATGTTTCTGTAGAATTGAACGGTGAATTATTTGAAAGTTTTGATTCAATTGCTCCTAATTCTTTTGAAATATTAGAACTAAATATCTCCCGACACGATTATTTGTTTAATGCAAATGTTTATGATTGGAAAATTACTTGGTCTGATGGTGTAGATTCACATACAATCTCTTCTAATCCTGTTACGTTAATTAATGACTTTAATCTTTATTCAATCCCTGTCTTTAATTCCCCTGAAATTGTTGTTGACAAAATCTCTGAAATTCCTATTAGTGGTGTTTGGAACGATGAAATCCAAGTTCTTATTCGTATTACCAATAATGGACCTGAAGACGTCACTAATTTACATCTTATAGATCTCATTCCTTCTTCAGTTGTTTATTCTAGTGGCGGTGACAATCTTACTAAATTGAATGACCGATTTGAAGCCACGATTCCTTTATTAGAGCCTTCTAATTCGTCTACTTTCATATATTATGTAAAACATGATCCTTCTAATAATATTCTTTTGACTCCTGCTTCTATAGACCTTAATTATAATGGAAAAGAATATAGAATTCTATCTGATTCTATAGTACTACCTACAGCTATTCATATTGATAAAAATATTAATCTAAATTCTGCACTTGTTGGATATAATTTTACAATTTCTGTCGACTTTGCAAATAATGGTAAATTAAAATTATTCGACGTACAAATAAATGGAAATGATGCTGAATATGTCGTTGAAGAAGGCAACCAATGGAACGAAAGGTCTAGTCTTGAAAGTGATGGTATTATGAATTATGAATATCTAATAGCTAGTCGCGATGAAGTAAATCGTAATTTATTACAGGCTTGGAGTGAATTCAGTCTAGGCGGTCAAACTATGAGGATATTTACTACTCAGATTCCTGTTAATATTACTGAATCTCCTCTAGTTACAATTAAGACTGTTCCTAATGAAATTCTCGATAATCAAGAAATTGAATTAATTATTACAATTGAGAATCCTTCTAAAACACCTATTAAATCTATTTCTATTGTTCCTGGCGTAATTGAAAATCTTGAAATCTTAGACGAATCAATCTTTACAGAAATTTCTCAATTAAATCCTGACGATTCTCTTGAATTAGTCACTACTGCCAAAAGTCTTACTCCTGGAAAACAATTGATTTTCCACCCTGAAATCTCTCATAGTTTTATGGGCCAATTGATTTCCGTCGATGTTGAAAGATTCTCTACTTCTGTATCTGAGGAATTAACTAACAGATATCTTCCGCCTCTAATTATTTCTATTGTTATTCTTTTATCTACTATATATATTTCCAATAGTTTAGTAAAACGTAAAAATTAATACTCAATTTTCTATTTTTACTGAATCTCCTACAGAAGATTTTATTCCATTAAAACCCATTTCTGAAATTTCACTATAAACCTCATCAATATAATCACTATTCGTATTAATAAAAATCGAAGGACCTGTTTGCATTGAATAATATACTGGTATGTTGTCTTTTTGTTTCTTCTTTACAAAATTAATTATGTCTATTGTTTCAGAACGAAATAGAATCACTCTGTCTTTTCCCGTCATTGTAAGTGCATGTAATTCTAGAGAATCTTCTTCAACTAGTTTTCCAAGATTATCTAAATCTCCACTCTTTATAGCTTTTTGAATTTTCTCTAATCTGATGTTTGCACTTTTAATTCTAGCATCGAAGAAATTTGATGTTAATACTTCCTTATGTGCTGATTCAGTTGTATAGTCTGATGGAAATGGTATTGCAATCATTTTGAGATCTAAATCACTTCTAGTAGATATCTTTTTTGCATACGATGATTCATCATCATTTCCAGAATACCACCTTGCATATTCTCCTGCAACACTTCTACATGCTGACCCTGCTAATAATCTTGCAATTCTTGATATTAGTTTTATATCCCATCCATGTTTTGCTTCAAGACCTGATGCTTTGAATGCAGCTCCTGCTAATGCTGCTCCTGCAGAAGAAGAAAATCCTAATCCTTTTACTTCTCCAAATTTAATACTATTTTCCGATGTTATTTTTACTTTATCGTCAATTTCTGACAACAACCTAACTTTGTTGATAATTGATAAAGCACGATCTAAAACTGTTCCTTGTTGCATTTCATTATTGATAATTAATTCATCCTTTTCAAAATTTCCAAATTCAACTGTTGTTTTTGTAAATAATGAATCTAGACAAACTGAAATACTGTCATGAAATGGTATTCTTAATTCACTATCTTTCATTCCATGATATTTCAATAATCCTTGCATTGCATGTGCTTTGGCAGTAGCTTTATTGGTCATTTCTATTCAATTTCTCCTATTATTATTCTAAACATTCCTTTTACATTAGGATTTCTTAATCTATTAATCATCTTTCTAGGCACATCTATTGCAGCATCTTCTGCATTTATTCCTACTGTTCTTGTACAAGTAAATACACTTTTTCTTAATACAATGTCTTTTTTGTGTTTTAATGATAATTTTGAACTACCCATTGCTTTTGTTTTAAATTTCATATCTTCTACTATTATTTCTATCGTAATCTTATTGTTGTCTTTCTGAATCTCTTCTTTAATTTTATCATCTAATGTATTGCATGCAATCTTAGCATTTACCCCTATTATACAATCTCCTTTCTCAGTAAGATGTTTATCCATTGTAATTTCCATTGTAGTTTTATGCTCAGCCCTTACTTCCGGATGCCCATTAAATTCAATTTCTTCAATTATCATGGTGTTCACTAATTAGTTTAATCAAATAACTTTAAATGTTAACTAATCAAATTATCAATTGATAATTATGTTCCCAGGAGCACAAGGTTATGATAAATCTATGACAATGTTTTCACCTGATGGTAGATTATATCAGGTAGAATATGCAATGGAAACTGTTCGACGCGGGAGTTTAGCTCTTGGAATAAAAACATCTCAAGGAACTGTTTTAGCAGTGGATGAGAAACTATCTCATTTACAAACACCTGGAATAACTCAAAAGATGTTTCAGGTCGACGATCATATTGGTGTTGCAGCAGCAGGTTATATTCCCGATGCACGAATTTTAGTTGATCAGGCTCGTGTCGCATCTCAGACTAACCGACTTGTATATGATCAAGCTGTCGATGTCGAAACCTTAGCTCGAAAAATTGCTGATATGTTACAACAATTTACACAATATGGAGGCATTAGACCCTTCGGTGTTTCACTAATCTTTTGTGGCGTAGATCGAACTGGTGCTCATGTTTGGAAAACTGATCCTAGTGGAAATTACGTTGCTTATAATGCTACTGCTATTGGGGCTGGCAGCGAACAAGTTATTGAATTATTCGAGAAACGCTATAAAGATGATATGTCTTCTGACGACGCAATTCTTTTAGCTATTGAATCTATTGTTAGTATTAATGAAGAAGAAGATAAACTCTCAAGCATAAAAATTTCTGTTGTTGATACTGAAACTCAAACTCATAGATTTCTTACCCAAGAAGAAATAAAGACTTATTACGATAAGTTAAATCTAAATAAAGCAAATTAATCTTAGTTTAATTTTGCATGTTCTATTTTTATACATTTATTCGTAATAATATTTAGTTTATTTTCTTCTGAAATCTTTTCTGCTTCTTCATAGAAAATACCTAATTGCATCCATACAGTATGTATTTTTTGATATTTCTTGTTTATTTCGATTACTTCATTTAATATCTCCTGTATAAATTCTGATTTTCGGAATACATTTACTAATTCAATATTTTTTAATATATTTTCCGGAATACTTTTTAAATTACTGTGTGATTTTTCACCCATTACCGAATCAATTGTTGGATTTATTGGAATTATGTTATATCCTACATTTCTCATATATGCAGAAACTTGATAACTGTCTCTTAATTCGTTTTTCGATAATCCAATTACTGCTATATTTGACGTATTTGCGAATATTTGTTCAATATTCATATTTTATCTTTATTTTCAATCAAATTTATTATTTTTTACGCAAATCACAAAAAATAATCTAATTCCGCAATAAAAGAGAAAGATTATAAGGAGGCATTTTCCAATTTGTCTATATCTGTTGTCATTAATTATTTCTGTTTTTTATAAATTTGGAGTGTTTGGCATTGCCTGAAGAGTCTCAAGAATATGATGCTACTGCTCATGTTTTATCTCCTTCACACGAGAAGCTAACTGACGATGAAGTTGAGAAATTGTTGAAAAATTATAATGTTGAATATGCAAAGCTTCCTAAAATATCAATTACAGATCCTGCAATTGATAATCTTGAAGTGAAATTAGGTGATGTGGTTAAAATTACAAGACCTAGTGCAACAAGTGGTACTACTGTGTATTATAGAATGGTGATAGAACAATAATGAGTAGTACTACAAATGAAAATTGGGCAATCATTGAAAATATGGTTAAAAAAGAAGGCATTGCTAGTCATCATCTAAATTCATATAATGAATTTCTCGACAATGGAATCCAAGAAATTATTGACGAAGTTGGAGGAATCGATGTCGAAACAACAGGTACACCTTATCGTGTTACATTTGGTAAAATCTATGTTGGTGAACCAAGATCAGTTGAGTTAGACGGTTCAACAAGTAGGATACTCCCACTTGAAACAAGATTAAGAGACTTAGCGTATTCTGCCCCAATTCATCTTGAAATGACTGTTGAAGAAAATGGAATTGCACGCGAAACTCAAAAACATCACATTGGCGATATTCCTATTATGATAAGATCAGCTAAATGCGAAACTAGTAAAATGGCTGAAAAACAAATGGTTCAAAAAGGCGAAGATCCTTATGACCCAGGCGGTTATTTTATTGTTAATGGTTCTGAACGTATTGTTGTTGGCTTGGAAGATTTATCTCCAAATAAAATTATTGTCGAACAAGATAAAGTTGGCGGCAACATTGTTTATCGATCAAAAATTTATTCTTCTATTGTAGGTTATCGTGCAAAACTTGAACTGACTCTTAAATCTGACGGAGCTATTATGGTAAAACTTCCAAGCTCCCCTGTAGATCTCCCCGTTGTTACATTGATTCGAGCTTTGGGAATTGAAAATGATAGAGATATTGCATCATTGATCTCTAATCAAGCTGACATTCATAATCTTCTTGAGATTACTTTTGAAAAAGCAGTTCTTGATCGAGATAATGCCTGTAATATATGCAAAGTTTGTGGTCTCAGAATATTAGAAAAAGCAAAAGATCAGACTCAAGAAGAATTTGATAAAGAAAACCCTGAATTTGAAAATTGTGGCCATAACGAAGTTTGTGGAAAAATTGGTGATTGTAGTCATAAAGCTCTAATGTATATAGGAAATCGTGTAGCACATGGAATGTTAGATGAATTCCGTATAAGAAAAGCTGAATCAATTCTTGATTGGGGTTTGCTCCCTCATCTTGGTAAGAACCTTGAAAATCGTTACGATAAAGCAATATTTATCGGAGAAGCTGTTTGTAAACTTCTCGAACTTCGTATGAATTGGATTAATCAAGACGATAAAGATCATTATGGAAATAAAATTGTTAAATTTGCCGGCCCAATGATTGCCGATCTCTTTAGAACTGCATTTCGTAATCTTATTCGTGATATGAAATATCAATTAGAACGTACTTCGCATAGAAAAGGTTCGAATATAGTTGGAGCATCTATTCGTCCTGGTATTATAACTGACAAACTTGCAAATGCCGTTGCTACTGGTAATTGGGGTAGAGGTAAAGTTGGTGTTACTCAGCTTTTAGATCGTACTAATTATTTATCTCTAGTAAGTCACCTTCGTCGTATTCAATCTCCTTTAAGCCGTACACAACCTAACTTTGAAGCTCGAGATTTACATTCTACTCATTATGGAAGAATATGTCCTAGTGAAACACCTGAAGGAGCTAATTGTGGCCTAGTAAAAAACATAGCACTTTCATCTGTTATTTCTGTTTCATCTTCTTTTGATGATATACTTGAAAAGTTATCACAAATTGGTATTGTTGCTTCTCAAGATATTTCTATGGAAGATCGAAGTCGTTTTTGTAAAATCTTTGTTGATGGAAGACTTGTGGGTTATACTAAAGAAGAAACTAAACTTGTTAATTCCTTTAGAAATATGCGAAGACAAGGACAAATTCATTCTCATGCAAGTATTAATTTACAAAAATATCCAAACAAAAATTCATCCACTCGTATTCATATATCATTGAGTTCAGGAAGAGTTTTGCGACCTCTTATTGTCGTTTCTAATGGAAAGCCGTTAGTAAATCATGACGTAGTTTCTAGAACACAAAATGGAGAACTAAGTTGGCAAGATTTGATCCAAATGGGTGTAGTTGATTTAATTGATGCTAATGAAGAAGAAAATGCTTTAGTTGCAATTGACGGCACTACTGAATTTAGTCCCGAACATACACACGTAGAATTGTTTTCATCATCTATCTTAGGAGCTGCAGCATCTTTAATTCCTTATGCCGAACATAATCAATCTCCTCGTAATACATATCAATCTGCCATGTCTAAACAATCATTGGGATTTCCTACACCTAATTATATTTATAATACTACCGTTAGAGAACATCTTCTAGTATACCCTCAAAATCAATTAGTAAAAACTCGAGCAACTTCTCTCCTTAATATCGATAAACGACCTACTGGACAAAATTGTGTAGTTGCTGTCATGTCTTATGAAGGATACAATATTGAGGATGCTATTGTTATGAATAAATCATCTGTTCAACGTGGTCTAGCTCGTTCATTCTTTTACCGATTATATGATGCTGAAGCTAAACAATACCTTGGCGGTATGAAAGATAATTTTGAAATTCCTAATGCTGACGATAACACTCGTGGTTTTAGAGGTGAAAAATACTACCGTTTACTTGAAAGTGATGGAATAATTATGCACGAATCTGTTGTATCTGGCGGTGATGTTATTATTGGCAGAACTAGTCCACCTAGATTCATGGAAGAATACAAATCATTTGATATGCAAGGTCCTTATCGCCGTGATACATCTATTGCAGTTCGAACTTCTGAATTTGGCGTTGTTGATTCTGTATTTATGACTCAAAATGAAGACGGAGAAAAATTATACAAAATTCGTGTTCGTGATATGCGAGTTCCAGAAATTGGAGATAAATTTGCATCACGCCACGGACAAAAAGGAATTGTTGGTTTGTTGGTTAATCAAGAAGATATGCCATATAATGAAACAGGTATTGTTCCAGATATTATAATTAACCCGCATGCATTTCCTTCTAGAATGACTGTTGGTCAATTTATTGAATCTATTGGAGGTAAAGCTGCTTCATTTCGTGGAACTCCGGTAGATGGTTCTACATTTGCAGGAGAAAATGCAGAACAATTAGGTTCTGAATTGGAAAAATATGGTTTCAAATCAAGCGGATCTGAAATTATGTATGATGGAAAGACTGGTAAGAAACTTAAAGTTGAAATATTTGTTGGCGTAGTTTACTATCAAAAGCTTCATCATATGGTCGCTGATAAAATGCACGCTCGTGCACGTGGCCAAGTTCAAATGCTTACTAAACAACCTACTGAAGGAAGAGCTCGTGGAGGAGGTTTAAGATTTGGTGAAATGGAACGTGATTGTCTCATTGCTTATGGCGCATCTATGGTTCTTAAAGATAGATTGTTAGATGAATCTGATAAAACTAATGTGAATGTATGCGATCATTGTGGTTTACTTGCTTATTATGACGGACAACAAAGAAAATATACATGTAAAATTGACGGAGATGATGCCCAGATTTCTAGTGTTACAATTGCTTACGCATTTAAATTACTACTTCAAGAGATGATGAGTCTAAATATTGCTCCAAGATTATTATTGGTGGATAAGGTGTAAATATAATGACTCCAGAAAATCTTAAAGAAATTGGCGGAATTGGTTTTTCTATATTATCTCCAAGTGAAGTACGAAAATATTCTGTAACTGAAATTACTGCTCCAGAAACATATGACGAAGACGGTATGCCTGTACAAGGTGGTTTAATGGATAATCGATTAGGTACTCTTGAACCTGGACAAAAATGTGCTACTTGTGGAAATACTGCTTTACGTTGTCCTGGTCACTTTGGACATATAGAACTTGCTGAACCTGTTTTACATATTGCTTTTGCAGAAGAAGTAAACAAATTATTGCATTCATTTTGTCGTGTTTGTGGACGTTTCAAAATGCTTACTGAAGAAGTCGAAGCCTTTAAAACTAAGATTGAGGAGGAATCTAAATTTAATCCTAAAGTTCGTGATAAAATTGCTAAACAATTATTTACTAAAACCAAAAAAATTATGCTATGTCCTCATTGTGGAACTGAACAATATAAAATTGAATTTTTGAAACCTACTATATTTCATGAAATTACTGAATCTGGCGGAGCTACTCGACTTTTACCTAATGCTATTCGTGAAAGACTTGAGCGTATCACTGATGATGATATGGCTCTTATTAATTATAATCCAAAATCAGTTAGACCTGAATGGTTTGTCTTACAAGTTTTAGGCGTTCCTCCTGTTGTTGTAAGACCTTCTATTACTCTTGAAACAGGAATTCGTTCCGAAGATGATTTAACACACAAGATTGTTGATATTCTTCGTGTTAATCAACGTGTAAGAGAAAGTAAAGAATCTGGAACTCCTCCATTAATTGTCCAAGATCTAGTTGATTTATTACAATATCATGTTACCACTTTCTTTGATAATGAAGTTTCTGGAATTCCTCAATCTCATCATCGTTCTGGACGACCGCTTAAGACAATCAGTCAAAGATTAAAAGGCAAAGAAGGAAGATTTAGAGGTAGTTTATCTGGTAAACGTGTAGATTTCTCTGCTCGTACAGTAATAGCTCCTGATCCTTCTTTAGATATTTCTGAAGTTGGCGTTCCTGTTGAAGTAGCAAAGCGGTTATCTATTCCTGAAAAATATTCTAAACTTAATGCCGAATTCCTCAAAAAATTAGTTCTTAATGGTTCTGAAAATCATCCTGGAGCAAATTATGTTATACGACCTGATGGAGTAAAAATCCGATTAGATTATGTTGAAGATAAAGACGCATTGGTTGAAAGTCTTGAAGATGGATTTGTTATTGAACGTCATTTAATTGATGGTGATATTGTTATCTTTAATCGACAGCCATCACTACACCGTATGTCTGTTATGGGCCACTCAATTCGTGTTCTTCCTTATCGTACATTTAGATTACACCCTGCAGTATGCCCTCCTTATAATGCTGATTTCGATGGCGACGAAATGAATCTACATGTTCCTCAAAGTGCTGAATCTCGTGCAGAAGCTATGACACTTATGATGGTTCATAATCAAATTGTATCTCCTAGATATGGAGGTCCAATCATTGGAGGAACCCGTGATTACATATCTGCTGGTTATCTATTAACTCACGAAGATACTTTTCTTGAAGCTGATGAGTTTTCTGATTTAGCATTAACTGGTGGTTATATTGGTCCTTTACCTAAACCTGTGAAAAATAAGCCTGCACTTTATAGCGGCAAACAACTTTTCTCTTTATTCCTTCCTGAAGATTTTAATTATCAACTATCTTCTAAATGGGGTAGAGCAAAAAATCAACCTAATGACGTCTTAATTAAAGATGGCCAACTAGTTTCTGGACTTATTGATCGAGCTGCAATTGGCTCTGAAGAACCTGATTCTATACTTCATAGAATTAGTAAAGACTATGGCCCTGAAGAAGCAAGAAAATTCCTCAATTCTGTATTAACTGTTCTTAGAAGCTATATTAGTAATCGTGGTTTTTCATTGAGTTATCAAGAATTAACTCTTGATAAAAATGCCGAGAAAAAAGTATTCAAAAATATTTCTGATTCATATTCTAATGTTGACGATTTAATAATTAAATCTCAAAATGGAGAATTGACTAGTTCTCGAGGTATGTCTGATGAAGAATCATTAGAAGCACACATTGTACATGAATTATCAAAAGCCAGAGATAAAGCCGGTCGTGTTTCAGACAGTGCATTATTTGATGATAATTCTGGAGTAATAATGGCAAGAACTGGGGCAAGAGGTTCTAGTTTAAATCTTGGTCAAATGACTGCTGCATTAGGCCAACAGTCAGTACGAGGAAAACGTATCCAAAATGGTTTTAATCAACGAGCTTTAAGTCATTTTGAAAAAGGAGATATGTCTCCTGACGCAAAAGGATTTGTAAAATCTAATTATCGTACAGGACTTACTCCTACTGAATTCTTTTTCCATGCTATGGGTGGTCGTGAAGGACTTGTTGATACTGCTGTAAGAACTCAACAAAGTGGCTACATGCAACGTAGATTGATTAACGCTTTAGAACATATTCGTGTTGAATACGATAGAACCGTTAGAGATCCTCATGGAAATATAATTCAATTTCTATATGGAGAAGACGGAATAGATCCTGCAAAAAGTGATCATGGTGATGCTGTTAATATCGTTAGACAAGTTGATATCTCAATGATTGATAATAAATCTAAAACTAACCCTGACACTAAAAAAATTGAAACTATTCTTAAATCATATAAATCTAAGCTTAATGAAAAAGTAATTGACGATCTTTCTTCTTCATTTTCTTCTAATTCTATTACCGATTCTGGTATGAAAAATGTAGCTAAGAAAACACTTGAATTAACTAATAAAGCACTTGTTGAACCTGGAGAAGCTAGTGGAATAGTTGCCGCACAATCAATTGGTGAACCTG
>DAHJ01000035.1:0-3541 GCA_002495905.1 Thaumarchaeota archaeon UBA223 | reverse complement strand
CAATCAATTGGTGAACCTGGTACGCAGATGACTCTTAGAACTTTTCACTTTGCTGGAGTTCAAGAAAAAGACGTAACTCTTGGCTTGCCTAGATTAATTGAACTGGTTGACGCTCGTAAAGTTCCATCTAAACCTTCTATGGATATATATCTCCAAAAGTCATATCGTTCTACTCAACAAAAAGCATTAGAAATTGGAAAAAAAATTCTTTACACTACTGTTGATGATTTGGTTTCCCAGACTGAAGTTGATTATATTGAAGGTATAAAACTTAAGTTTGAACCCGACACTCTTACTGATTTTGGAGTGACATTGGAACAACTTGCAGAAATTGTAGAAGGTTCTAAAAAAGAAGTTAAGATTGATAATAAAAATTCCTCACTTATGGTTGTTGTTGAAGATACTGACGCATCATCATTATTCTCATTGAGAAATAAATTACTTGGCCTTCGCGTATCTGGAATCAAAGATATAAAGAATCTTACTATTGTTAAAAAGGATTCTGAATGGATTATACAAACTTCTGGTTCTAATCTTGGTAAGGTCTTTAAAATTCCAGGAGTTGATACCTCACGTACAACTACAAATAATATTTGGGAAATTGCCAGTGTTATTGGTATTGAAGCTGCACGTTCTACATTGATTAATGAAATTACCCATACACTAGACGAACAAGGTTTAGAGGTTGATATTAGACATATTATTCTCGTTGCTGATTTAATGACATCTACTGGTGTATTGAAATCTATTGGAAGACATGGAATTGCAGGTACAAAAGAAAGTGTTCTTGCACGTGCTGCTTTTGAAATTACTGTTCCAACTATTGCAAAAGCTTCTGTTACTGGAGAAGTTGAAGAACTTAAGGGAGTTACTGAAAATGTAATTGTAGGATTACCAGTTCCAGTTGGTACAGGTATGATTGAATTATATATGAAAAGGTAATTGATATGACAAGTCTAAAGCCATTTGAAAAAACGTTAAAAAATATTCGTAAAACTGGGAAAGTTGCTTATGGATTTAAAGAAAGTCTTTCTTCTTCAAACCTGTCAAAATTGATTATTTGTTCATCCACGGTTACTACTGAAAATATAACTCTTCTTGAAGAAAAATGTAAACAAAATTCAATTCCATTTATTACTACTGATCAAAACTCAATTGGTTTGAGTAAAATACTTGGTTTAAATTATCGAATATCTGTTTTCTCAATTATTGATGCTGACGAATCTGATTTAAATTTAATTTTAAGTAAATTATAAAATATTTTATTTATAGATAACATTAAAATATCATTATTATTAAAAATGAAATAATAATTTGCAAAAAAATAAACCCGAAACTATCAAAATCACTTCAGAAGCATTTAACCTAATGGCATTATTTCAAAAAGTTACAGGAGCAATGGCGCGTGATTGTATAATTGATAACAAAGTTGGCCGTGTAATATTTTTAGTTAATAATGGAGAAATGGGTTTAGCTATAGGTAAAAATGGCCAATCAATAAAAAGTATTCAAAAATCAGTTGGTAAAACTATCGAACTAGTTGAATATTCTGACGATCCTCAACAACTAATTCTTAATGCCTTGGATTCAAAATATGTTAATGAAGTAAAAATTAATGAAAAATCTAACGGAAAAACAACTGCAACTATAAAAGTTGATTCAACTAAAACTGGAGCTATTGTAGGACGTGCTGGACGTAATGCAGAAAAGGCCAGATTGATTGCTAAACGATATTTTGAAATCAATAACATAAAAATAACCAATGAATGAAGGTTATGTTTAATAATTACGTTATACTTTAATTATGAAATATGTCAACTCACAAAAATAAATGGATGTACTAAATATGGGAAATAAGTCACCTGTTGGAGAATTTGCGGCACGAAAACAACATAACAAACGTAAGTACATGAAATGGTCGGACGGTCATTATAAACGTCGTGTACTTAAATTAGATAAAAAATCTGATCCATTATCTGGCGCTCCTCAAGCACGTGGCATTGTTTTAGAAAAAGTTGGTATTGAATCTAAACAACCTAATTCTGCTATACGAAAATGTGTTAGAATTCAGCTTATTAAAAATGGTAAACAAATTACTGCTTTTCTTCCTGGCGATGGTGCACTAAACTTTGTTGATGAACATGACGAAGTTAATGTTGAAGGAATTGGTGGTTCCACTGGTGGAGCTATGGGAGATCTTCCTGGTGTAAGATGGCAGGTCTATAAAGTTAATGATGTTTCTCTAAACGAATTAGTTTATGGCAGAAAAGAAAAACCAAGAAGGTAGAGTTATTTGAGTAGTCTTTTATTATTTAGAAAATGGAATTTCTCTGACGTTGAAATCGTTGATCCAGGACTTAAAGAAGTTATTTGTCTTGAACCTACATTGATGCCTACTTCATTTGGACGCCATGAACACAAAAAATTTGCTAAGTCACGTGTTAATATTGTTGAAAGATTGTGTAATAATCTTATGCACTTTGGTAAGAAAAAAGCAAAAAATGCTGGAAGGATGGCAGGTAAAAAGTATAAATCTATTAATATTGTTAAAACTGCTTTTGAAATAATTTCTTTACAAACTGGTTCTAATCCAATTGAACAACTTGTTCGAGCAATTGAAAACACATCTCCTAATGAAGATACAACTACTATTGCATACGGTGGCGTTAGATATCATGTTTCTGTTGATATCTCACCACAACGACGTGTAGATCTTGCATTAAGATTTATTTCATTGGCAGTTCGCGAAACATCATTTTCTACAAAGAAAAGTGCCGAAGAAGTCCTTGCTAATGAAATTATTATGGCTGCACGTAATGATCCTAATAGCTTTTCAATTAAGAAGAAATTCGAACAAGAAAGGATGGCAATGTCTGCTAGGTAGGATTTTGGTGAATTAGATGGTTAAAACACGCGGAAGAGGACGAGGTAAAGTTAAAGACAAATGGAAAGAAAAACGTTGGATTACTGTAATATCACCTGCAGAATTTGACAGTAAACCTATTGCCTATATACCTATTACTTCTGAAAAAAATGCCCTTAGTAGAAAAGTCGAAACAACTATGTTTGATATCTATCAAAAAGATCCTCAACAATATTCTATTAATCTTCAATTTCAAATAACAAACGTCACAGCTAGTAATGCTTCTACAATTCTCAAAGGCCATGAATATTCTCGCGAATATCTTCGAAGTTTAGTTCGCCGTGGATCCTCTACATTGAGTTTTATTAATGACTATACTACAAAGGATAATTATTCACTTAGAATATACTTTATAGCTTTTGCACAAGGCAAACTTAACACATCAAAAAAACACGATATCAGGTTAGTTGCTCATAATCTCTTCCTTGAAAAATCAAAATCTATGACTTATTCAGAACTCTCTCAAGCAATTGTCGAAGAAAAACTTGCATCTGAAATATTTAATTCTACTAAAAAAATTAAATATCTTCGTAAAGTGGCTATTAGAAAAACCAAGTTGACTAAATTACCTGATGATTTCAAACCTACTATTGCTGAAGAACCAGTTGTTGAAGAACC
>DAHJ01000029.1:5835-7751 GCA_002495905.1 Thaumarchaeota archaeon UBA223 | reverse complement strand
CAATTAGGGTTTGAGCAGTTTGGATCCATGTGTTATATATAAAAATCGAATATTAAAACATATATTATCCAAAGTGTATTTTTTTTCTGAATTGAAAAAAGGTATATTGTTAATTGGAATAATTTCTGTAGTGTTGGGTGTTCTTGCTTACCAATCTGCAATGGAACAAATTGATGAGATTATGAAGATTATTCGAGATTCACGAGCAGGAGCAGGACAACAACGTTATTCAAGGGAAGAAATTCAATTGATGAACGATGATGCCGAAGTTACGTTGATGTTTGCGAGAGGTTTTCTTGGTTTTGCTGTGCTAATGGTGTTTTACAGTTTATATGATGATATAGTCAAAATCGTACGGCGTGGAAAGTAAGTTCGTTTATTTTGTAATTGAGATATAATGAAGTTCGGATACGCCGTTTATCGTAATCACTGATCCATAGTTGATTGTTTCGTCATCTTCCCAATAGTAAACACGAGTGACGTCGTATGGAGTGATCCATTTATTGATAAAGTCATCTATGATGCTTTGTGTTGTCTCAGCGTTTTCGATTGAATCAAGCCGGTGTTCGTTGAATTTGAACAATGAAGGTATTTCATCAGGACGAACAACGTTGATACCATTAGACGTGAGCGAATCAATAAGTTGCGATTCAGTGTCTTTGTCCACGGATACGGAAACAATGTTTTCACGCCGTATGGTTGTTTCAGCTCCGCTCAGTTCAATCAAAAAGTTTTCGAATGCTTCCTCGGGGCTATCGCCAAACCCTATGTAGTACTCGCCGGTGAACGTTGCACCGACCGCTGCAACGCCAGCTAGATTCGTGACCACACCGCCAGCGCCTGCAGTATAAACAGGCAGGAAGTATACATCGTGATCTCCGATTCTATAAAGGATATTATCTCCTACACGAGGGCTTCTGAGAAGTGTTCGAAGTGTTGCAAAGTCTGGATCGCGCTCTAGCGCTTCAAGAATGGCAGTAGGTCCAAGAAGTTTGGTTTCTGCGTCTAGTGGAACCTCAAAGAATGTCATGTGGCCTAGGCTGTCAAAGTCGTTCTCGATAATCATGTATCCTGCCAGGTTTTTTCCTGGAGATCCCCTTAGTTGTAGTGAAAGAAGGCCGACAAATTCGTTTTCGTCGAAGGTAGGGGGTTTGGCTTCGATGAAATAAGTATCTAATCCCGGAGGTGTTTCAAAGAACTCTCGGGCTTCGATGAATGTAGCAGCATCGGTAATATGATAGAAATTATACATATCTACACGGTAGTTGAACAGTTCCTCTGGATATCGTGTTTGTTCTTTGAGCCAGTCAGGAACATCCTCTTCAATAAAGTCTGAATACAATAAACGGAATAAATCGCTGTAATAATCGTCGCCGATAATATACAAAGAAATATCTCCATCGTATGTGTTTATCAGAGAATATCCAACGTGTCTTACAAAGAAATTATCTTGGCTCCATGGAACGCGATTTGCATCAAGAGCAGTCATTAGTGGCATTAACCAATAGGTTTCTTTGCCGTCTGTTACAGGATACATATCAATAGGTTTACCATTGATTTGATAGAAAAAGTAAGGAAATAGCAATTCCATCTTTTCATGTACGTCTTTGTAACGCATTGTGTGAATTGTTTCAAATGGTCTAGAAAGTAACCAATTAGGTTCAAATAACCAACTTAATGGAGGTGAAATATCAATTCCTCCCGAACCTGCGTACATATGTCCGTTTAATTCATCGCTTGTTTGTCTATCAGATGGATAAGCAGACCAGACGTCAGAAAACAATCCTCCTTCTCCGTAGTAGATTTTTCGTTGATCAAAGAAATCAGATGTTTCTACAATTTTACCATCGTGTCCGTCAAGGAGGAGAAATCCGTTTGGTACGTGTGTATAAACAAGATGTTCGTTATACCATTGG
>DAHJ01000029.1:0-5542 GCA_002495905.1 Thaumarchaeota archaeon UBA223 | reverse complement strand
AAGATGTTCGTTATACCATTGGTTAGAAGATTCTACTGTATCAGGAAGAATTGGTTTTAGAGATGCACTCCAATATAATGAACCATTGAATCGAAGAATATCAGTATCTTGAAAATCGACGTACGGAATTAATCCGATTTCAGGTTTTAGTTTTGCTTCTGCGCCTTTAAGATCCCACAATCGAATTTTATTTAATAAATCAGAATGACTTTGAACGTAGGGTTTTATCTCGTTTTGAGGAAGTGGAGCCAAACTAAAATTATATGGAATTTCTTCTACGTCTTCAAGGTTTGCAAGATATCTATTTACTGCAATTTCCTGAGTAGAATAAGGTCCGTTCCATTCAACTTTTCGTGTATCAGCAATACTGCTTTGGATTCCTGTTGAAGAACCAACTAGTAATGCAATAAGAATTATAGCACCGATTCGTACAGAATTAATTCGTGAAGGTTTAAGGATTCTTTTTGTGTTTGGTGAATCTAAATATGAAAAAGCTGCAAATGCAACACCAGCTAAGAAAATTCCTCCAATCATAAATTTTGAGTTATAGTCGATATAAGATGGGAAAAACATGTTTAATGCAGTCCAGAAAAAGAAGATAGAGATCAGGGCTTCAATGGTTGAAACAGGTAATTTGATTTTTGTAAGATCGGGGCCAACATCAAAACCTTCAGATGTGGTTCTTCTGAATTCAGAACCTAATTCTGTAAGAGAAGAAGATGCGGATTTTAAAATTTGAGTTATTCCAACAAGTATGATTAAACGTGTACCCAAGGCACTAAGAACGGGAGTTACCAGTAATGTTAGTGCAGGAATCATTGGTATGATATTTTGTTGCGCGAATTGCGTATCAGGTGGTGGTGTAAAGAAAGGTAGAGTAAATAGATATGGTATATGAGAAAGACCTGAAGACCAGCCACCAGCCATGGCCACAAGTGTCATTCCTACGTTTGTATTTGTTAATAGTGTTGAAGCAATCAAAAGTTTTGTAACTTGCCAAAGAATGAATTTAGGGGTTTCAAGTTGAAAGTCTTTGAATTGAGTTGTTCGTGTTTCGCCCGGATTGGTAGTATTTGATGATCGTATTATTGGGATTGCGTTGGTCAGTGCCCACCAGAATATCGAGCGTCTATTTTTAACATCGACTCGAACAAATGATAAAATGCTTAGAACAATTCCGCCGATTAAACCATAGTAAAATGGACGGATGTAAAGAGTTCCAAATTCTTGAAAATTGAGATAAACTGAGATAATCTGTGAAATTGTTGAGGCCAATATAAAAAATGCGATAATAGCTAATAGAAATAGTATGCCTCTTCTAGGTGGTCCTTGTTCTATTGTGTTTTCAGATTGGTAATAGTTTATCATTAGTGTAAAATATAATTATAAATTCAATAATTTAACTGTTAAAGTCAAAAAGATTGGTTTGACCCTTAGTTTGAGAAAAGTTTGACACTCTTACGCCGATTCTGCGAAGTTTTCTAGACTCTTGTGATAAGAAGTTTCTCAGGAGTTCTTTAGATGTAGCAACGATAATATCATTAGAATTTTGGAATATTTCAAATGATTTGCTGCGTTGGTATATTGTAAGATCTTCCATTATCGCAGTAATACTTACAGTTTTAAAAGTAATTTTCTTGTCGATGGTTTGGTTTGAGATGTCTTTAGACAGATTGTCAATAGATTGAGAAATTAGATCAAAGTCCCTAGTATCTTCTTTTAAAGTGACAATGCGGCCGATTTGATCGGCGGGTTTATCCTTTACTTCCTCGTTATCAATGCCGTTTGCTGAATCATGAAGATATACGCCAAATTTTTGTCCAAATTCATCTATTAAGACGGTTCTTTCACTGTTGGCCAAATCTTCAATTGTTGTAATATTAAATTCTGCTAATTTTGTATTTGTTTTTGGACCTATTCCATAGAGTTTATTCACTTTCTGAGGAAATAGAAAGTCTTTGACTTTATCAGGTAGAATTACAGTGGTGCCATTTGGTTTATTTGAGTCGGCGGCCATTTTCGATATTAATTTGTTGGGACCTATGCCAATAGAACAGGTCAGGTTCTCTAATGTTTTAATTTCTTTTTTTAGTTCATTGCCGTATGTTGAAGCACTTTGATAATCATTATTTGTTTTATTTGATATGTCAATACACGCTTCGTCTATACTAAGTTGTTCAAATTTATCACTATATCTTCTAATAATATTCATAATAGCCTCAGAAACGGATTCATATAGTTCATGGTTTGCAGCGATAAATACAGAATCGGTGTTTTGTAGGAGTTTTTTTGCAGTTTTAATAGGGAGTCCCGATTTAACATTAAATTTACGTGCAATATAATTTGTTGTGGCAACTGCACCGCTGTCTTCAGAACGGCCGGAATATTGACAGACTACAACAGGTTTGTTTTTAATATCAGGTTTGCGTGATTCTTCAATTTGAGCATAGAAATAATCTAGATCAAGATGTAGGATTATTCGTTGCATTCAAATAAATTTACACTATCATCTTTAATTAATTTTAAAAGCCAAAAAGATATAGACAATGTTAATCAAGTTAGGGTAATTTAATGAGTGAAGAATTATTAGAATATGATGTAGTAGTCGTAGGAGCAGGACCTGCAGGCAGCAATGCGGCATATGAATGCGCGAAGAATGGTTACAAAGTTGTTATGTTAGAAGAAGATCCTGTTGTTGGAGTTCCCGTTCAATGTGGCGAAGGATTAAGTTGTTTTGCGTTACAGCACTTAAACATAAAACCTGATGAGGGATTTATTGCAGTAAATGTTTCTAGACTAAGAGTGATTTTTACCAATGGAAATTGGATGTCTGTTCATGATGGAGGATATGAATTAGATCGTGATAAGTTTGATCAGTTCTTAGTAAAACGTGCAACAGATGCTGGAAGTGAATTACTTACTTCGGCAAAAGTAATTGATTTTGATTCTAAAGAGAAAATTTTGAAAGTAACTTATAATAAAAAAATTATTTCGATTAAAGCTAAAATTGTGATTGGTGCAGATGGTACAAAGTCTAACATTGCAGCATGGTCTGGTTTATTACAAAAAGAACAGTGGAGAGATAAATTGATTCGTGCATATGAATTAAAGATGGAAGGTGTTGATGTAAACGGATTTGATATGTATTTTGATGTTGATATTGCACCAGGCGGTTATGTTTGGGTATTTCAAAAAGGTGAAAACATTGCAAATGTTGGAATAGCGACTACTGCAAAAGACACTGCAAACAGATTAGATAAATTTATTGAACAAAAAAAGATAGAAGGAAAAGTTATTGGAAAAACTGCTGGAGCAATTCCATACAAGGGGCCTTTAGAAAAAACTTATGCTGATGGTATACTTATTGCAGGAGATGCAGCTGGAAGTACGAATCCTGTATTTTTGGGCGGTATATCTACAGCAATGCAAACAGGCAGTTTAGCAGGTAAGACTGCATCAGAATCGCTAAAAGCAGGAGATTTTTCAGAAGGGTTTCTTTCCAGGTATCAGAAAAAATGGAAAAAGTTGCCTTTAGCAGATAAGTCATTATTAGAAACAGCTAAGATAATGCATGAATTTACACCAGAAATGTGGGAAAAAATGGGAGAATTAGTTGGAAAGAGCGATGTGACAAATATAACAGCTTTAGGTAAATTGAGAGTTGTGTTGAAGGCGTTTTATCCAAAATATTGGAGCTTGATTCCAGTTGTTCCTTATATGCCAACTGTAATGAAAGCTTTTTCGATTACAAGAAAGTGGGGATGGTAAAGATTACTGTGATGATCAATCATCACAGTAACCAGTCTTTTGGGTTTTTAGAGTTTAAAGAAGTCGTCGGCTGCAGCTGGTGTAGAAGTTGTTGATGGGGATGGGAATTTTTCTTCATCACTTACTTCAGCTACTGCTGCTGCTTCAGCTAGAATGCTGTTGGTCTCTGCGCTGGATGATTCAATTAATGGAGAGTTTCCACCGAATTGACCTGCGTCTGCAATTAGACCATTCATCATGTCACCAATCTGTGTCATTTCTGAGCTAGCTTCAGGAAGAATTCCTGACATAGAACTTCTCATGCCTTTGATTACAGATGCAATTGGTGTAATTGATGTTACGATATCGCCGAAGTCTTGTACTGTACCCATTCTCAAATTAATTTGTTCGAGAACTAATTTCATTTGAGTTACGTTTGAAGTTATCTTTCGTAATTCGGCTAATTCGTTGGCATATGCTGCCGCACGACTTTTGTCGTGTTTTTGGGTTGCCTCAACCACTTTATCAAACAATGCTTTATCATGTGATGTTAGTCTAGATTGTTTTTGTTCTAGTCGCGAGATGAGTGTTTGCATTGCTCGTTGTGTAGTTTCTACACGGTTTCGTAATGGTGGTTGTGGAGTTACTTTATCTTTGACCTTTGCTAGGAAAGGTTCCTTTTGTTCTTTAGTATTCCAGTTGTTGAGTATACTCATTACTATCAAAATATAGTAAGAAATCGATGAATAAACTAAGAATGATTAACAAAGTTAAACAAAATTATCAATCATAGTTTATTTTTTTAACCTAAATGTAATTTTCTAGAAAAATTACAGCGATTTGCTTAGATATTATTGGTATTTTATTAATTGTACAGTATGAACGACAAGCAAAAGATGTTAGTTTTTTTCGGTGTTCTATTCATTATTTTTTCTGTATTTTTGATTGATCAGTTCAGAAATGCTGCAATGAATGATCCGTTACAAGACAGAAACTTTGTTGTAATAAATGAAAAAATAATTTTTGTAGAATTAGCAATTACACCAGAGGAAAGACAAAGAGGTTTGATGGAAAGAGAATTATTAGAAGAAGACAACGGAATGTTATTTGTATTTTCTGAAGAAGATGTGTATTCTTTCTGGATGAAAAATATGAAGATTAGTCTTGATATAATCTGGATAAATGCAGATGGTAATGTGGTTTATTTTGTAAAAGACGTACCTCCTTGTGTTCAGTCTCCATGTAAAACATATTCACCAGAGGTAGATGCATTATATGTGTTGGAAGTTAATCCGGGAGTAATCGATATGTTAGGGATCGAAGAAAATACGGAAATTATTATATCGCTAAATAATTTAGAAAACTAGTTTATTCTAATATAAAAAAATAGTGTTAGTCAGCAGACGATTTGATAATAAGATTTAATATGTTTAATGAGTTGTTTTACTTTATGGCAAACGTCGGGGGAAAGAAGTTCAAAAGCACAACAGAAGAAGTAGAATATTTATTATCAAAATATCCAGAAGCAAAAAACAATGATTTTTATTTGCAATGGGTTTGGTTAAAAGACATTGAAGGATTAGAACTTCCTGATATGCCTTGGCAAAGATTCCAACAACTCGCAGGTAAAATGGGAAGCATACGAAGAGCTAGACAAAAAGTTCAGAGTATGGGTAAACATTTACCAAGCGATGAAAAAATTCTTCAAAGAAGAAAACGTTGGAGAAACATACGATTGCAAGAAAGAAAGTTATTGGAACCTCTTTCTGCAAAATCAAAAGCTAATGCATAATTA
>DAHJ01000004.1:37958-41875 GCA_002495905.1 Thaumarchaeota archaeon UBA223 | reverse complement strand
GCACAGGTTCTGGTTCAACTACAGTGATTTCATTTTCCTCATTAGAACCAAGAAATAGATAACCGCCAACTAATAACAAGGGAATTAATATAATTACTGCATATTTAGAATCAATACTAGACATTAAATATTCAAATATATTCGTCATATTAATATTTATTTACAGAAAAAAAATATCAGTCATATAATTATATTCTAGAAGAATATTTAGAATAAGAAGATCCAATTTCAGTTTGATTTATATTATTAGCAATAATATTTTTCATATTTTTATTCAATTCAAATCCTAGATAATGTCTAAAAGAAGATTTAGCAGCTGTAGCAGTAGTGCCATTTCCCATAAAAGGATCTAGTATTAAATCTCCAGGTCGAGAAGAATAATCAATACATTTCATAACTAAAGAATGAGGTAACTTTGTGCCATTTTTTAATTCATTTGGAGAATAAGTTCTATTAATTTCCCATACATCGAGAGGATAATTTTCAATTTTATTAAAGAAATAATTTTTAGATTTAGATAGAAATAGAATATGATAATGACTACTTACAAATTTTCTTTTAGTAAATACGCCAAATTGATATTTCCATATTATGTGATTAATTAAATGAAGACCAGTATCATGAATGGCATTAAGAATAGATGATAGATTTGACCATCCACTAAAAATCCAAGCAGAGCCATCATCTTTTAATAATCTTGAGAGTTTACTAATCCATAATTTAGAAAATTCATCATAATACTGATCAACTTCTACATATCCCTTTTGAACATTTGAAGATTTTCTATTATACAGAGATTCTTTACCAGAGAAAGATATTCCAAATGGAGGATCTGCAATAATAGAATTAATGGAATTATTAGGAATGAAATTAGAATATTTGATAAAATCTAGATAATGAATCTTATCTACAGGAAAATTATAATTCGATTTTTCATAAATAGAATAAGCTTCTTTCTCAGACCAATCATAAGTAGGTTTGAATTTAGAATTAGTCATTGAGAAAATCCATCCCAGCCACGATTTTTTAAAATCTTATTTTTATAAGATACAATTGATTTTCCTGAACTAACAGAACCGATTTTATTAAAATTTATATTATTATTTAATAGTAAAGTATCGCATTTTTTAACATTATTTGGTTTAACTGTAAAAATTATATTATATTCCTCGCCAGAATAAAGAATTAAATCATTGATACAAAGATTAAATTTATCTGAAAAATTTTTAAGTTTAGAATTAAATGGTATAGAATCAATTTGAATAGAAACTTTAGATAATTCTGCGATTTTATACAATGATGAACACAATCCATCACTTGAATCAATACTAGAATTTATTAGATTATTTTTTACAAGTTTAATAAAAATATCTAATTCAACAATAGGATTTAATATAGAGTTAATGGCTTGTTTTTCAAAATTATTAGAAGGTTTAAGATTATTTAATGAAAGATGCATACCAGCTCCTGTGAGACCAAAAGTTCCCAAACAATAGACAATATCATTATTTTTAGCATTAGTTCGTTTAGGAATAGTAAAATTAGAAAAACCAACAAGAGTAGAATCAATAACTAATTCTTCACTAGAGTTTGTATCTCCACCGAGAAGAATAATATCATATTCTTTAAGTACAGAATTAAATCCTTTAACTAATTTTTTAACATCGTTAAGTGAATATGTTTTAGGAATGCCAAGAGATAAATTACAATATTTAGGTCTAATTCCTTTTGATGCAAAATCACTTATTGACATAATAATAGATTTTCTAGATGCTTGAATCAAATTCATATTAGGGGGAATATCAGTAGATTCTACTAACATATCAGAACTTATGTATATATTGGAACGATTATTTTTAAAACCGGATACATCATCGTCGACAAGAATTCTATTTTTAGGCATAATTTTGTTAAATAACATAATAATTTGTTCTTCAGATAGAGATTTTGCCATAATATGTAGTATATTATTCAATAAACAATAAATTTTTTTATGTAAATAAATTAATATCAGGTACAAATTGATGGAAAAATATAGAGGTCCAACGAATCAACACAGCAGAATGGAAAGAAGGTATTTTGCTCAATTGATTTTTGGTTTAATTTTGATATTATTAGCTATTCCTTTAGAAACGTTTAGAATGGAACTGGGAGATGTTGAAATACAGCAACCAATACCACCGGGTGGGGAAGACAGACCAGAACCGGTAAAAATACAAACGAATACAAGTTCGGCATTTGCTTATTTGGTAATGATTGTTGGAACGGCAACTAACTTTCATGCAATGTATAGATATAGAAATAATTATGAAGAAATTAAAGAAAGTTATACCCGACCTGCGAATATATTTTTGATAATTGGATTAGTCATCACAATACTAGCAATTGGAATATCTTATTTATCAATATAATTATAAACCGAGATCAAATAACTTATTCTTCTGATTATTTTCAAAGAAGTCCCACATTAAGGTAATAACTCCATCTCCTACTATTCCAGGAGGAAGATATTCTTCAAAATTACCATGGCCTGCAGAATAAATTGTATAAACAATTATTTCGCGATAATCATTACAATTAGAATATTTGTAACGAGTGACACCATTAGGAAAATTATCTTGTCTTGGTTCAAGATTACACATACTATTTTCACTAAGAGTAGTAATTGTATCATAAACTGAATTTACATACAAATCATCTGACTGTCCAATAGGTCCGCCATTAAAAGGAACTAAATTATCCATTTGTCCATGTATATGTAAAATGGATACCGCTTGATTAGGATAATTCAATGGACGTTCTTCTAAACAACGTTCAATAATTACAGAAGATTTTTCACAATCATAATAATTACCCATTACAAGGCCAATTGCTGCAAAATCATGTGGTCGAGATATAACTTGTTCATAAAGAAACATGGCTCCAGCAGATTGACCAAAAGCAAAAATTCTATTCTCATCAATACGAGTATTAGTTTTCAACCAATCGATCATTTTTATTGTAAATCCATAATCGTCCATTTGATTACTAAATTCATCCTCAGATACTGCGCCTGAATTCCAACTATTATCAATACCATTTGGATAAACGCCAATAAAATTCTCCTCGTCAACCATAGCTTGCATAGAAGTGCCTGTTCCACTTCCTCCAAAATAATGATAATAAACTACAACGGGATATTTATGATTAGGAGAATAAGATGATGGAGTTTCAACCCAGAATATACGATTAATTCCATCATGTTCAATAGAAATTTTATTACGACCAGGTTCTAATACCTGATCATAAGAAGGTCCAAAATATAAATAAGAAGAATTTCGAATATCGAGATAGTAAGATGTATTATAAAATATTAACAAAGATATCAATAACAATAATACAGGATTTCTTTTTTTCAAGATAATCAATCATCCGAATTTATAATATTTTTTAACATCTTTCAAGATTTTCCATGTGCACTTCATACCTGAAGGAAAAATAACTAAGTCATTTTTATTTATTTGTACAGGAGATTGATTTTCAGGAGTAACAATTACCTCGCCTTCAATCATATAACAAGTTTCTTGAGCATCATATTCCCAAGGGAATTCGGAAATTTCTTTAGTCCAGATAGGCCAATTGAATACATTCATTGATTTTAATTTAGATTCATTTGGGGAATTTTCAATGGAGATTTCCATATTATAAAATTATATTCATAATAATTAATTATTTCCTCTAATGCTAACTAATATTATTTTTAATTTGAATTTATATAATATTTCAGAGTAAAGATATTCATATTGAGTAATAATTTAAAAATAATTTCTTATTCGTCATTAATTATCAGTAGTATAACACTAATTTTACTAGTATATGCATTAGTAGTAAATCCTTCAATTTTTCAGGGTCCAGAAGGTCCTCAAGGAATTCAAGGA
>DAHJ01000004.1:0-37587 GCA_002495905.1 Thaumarchaeota archaeon UBA223 | reverse complement strand
AATAGGAATGCAAGGACCTGAAGGTCAAAAAGGAATGCCTTCTAGTTATTATGCACAAAAAGTATACGAAGACAGTAAATCAGGAGTCGTATTCATTAAAGTCTATCAAGAAGATAAACAAGTTGCAGTAGGTTCTGGATTTATTTATGATTTAAAAGGACATATTGTAACAAATAATCACGTCATAGAGAGTGGAAGTGATTTTGTTATTGTATATTTTGACGGAAGTATGAGTGAAGGAGAAGTAATTGGTAAGGATAGTCAAGGAGATTTAGCAGTAATTAGAACTGAATTACCAAATTCAGTCAATAAACTAGAATTAGAAAGTAGAATCAACATTGGCGAACAAGTATTTCCAATTGGAAGTCCAGCAGGATTCGTTGGATCAATTACAGCAGGAGTAATAAGTCAAGCAAATAGAACTGGACTAAGTATATTACCAATGATTCAAACTGATGCGCCAATAAATCCTGGAAATTCAGGAGGTCCATTAATAAATTCTGAGGGAAAAGTTGTCGGTATAAATTCAATGGGTTATAGAGGAGGCGAATTCGAAGCACTAGGATTTGCAATACCATCAAGTATTGCAAAAATAGTCATACCTAATTTAATTAAAAATGGATTTCATGAGCATCCATTCATTGGAATTAGTGCAACATTTTTAGATCCAATACAAATTAAAGATCGAGGATTGCCCGAAGGAATAACTTCAGGAGTAATTATACAAGATGTAAGACCAGGCACATCTGCAGAAAATTATGGATTAATGAATGGCGACATAATATTATCAATGGGAGGATATTCATTAAGAGCACAACACGACATATCGTATATTTTACATCATTTTTTCAGCCCAAATGAGCAAATTGAAATTGAAATATTTCGAAATGGAGAGATTATAAATATAGACCTAACATTAGGTGTAAGACCTTAAATCATAAGAATAGTTTTATTTTGATAACGCATTTAGTTTATTGAGAGAATTGTCAGAATTAAGCGGTTATAAGAATAAACCATTAAAGATGTTGAATAATGCAGGAATTCAGATTGGAGATTTTATAAAAATTATTACAAAAACCTCAGAATACTCAGGGAATATACTACCAAGATATGAATATTCTAATGAAGACTTTATCGTAATCAAGATGTCAAATGGCTATAATATCGGAATAGATTCAAACAAAATACTAAGTATAAACAAGATCAATAGTGGAGAAGAACCAAAATTTATTCCTCCATCAAAACCTAATGTGAAGGAATCATTACCAAAAATATCAATATTAGGAACAGGGGGAACGATAGCTTCAAGGATAGATTATAAAACGGGTGCAGTAAATCCAGCATTTTCTGCAGAAGAATTGTATTCAATTATACCCGAATTATCAGAATATGCAAATATAAATACAGAATTAATATCGAATATTGCAAGCGAACAAATGAATCCAGAAGATTGGAAAAATATAGCTGAACAAGTAGTTAAGAAAATTAATGACGGAAATCAAGGAATAGTAATAGGTCATGGTACAGATACTATGGCATATACATCAGCAGCTCTTAGTTTTGCATTGGTAAATTCTCCAATACCAATAATATTAACAGGAGCACAAAGATCAACAGATAGGCCATCGTCAGATGCTTCATTAAACATGATTTCTTCCGTAATTGTTGCATCAGAAAGAAAATTAAATGGAGTTTACTTAGCAATGCATTCCAGTATTGAAGATAATGAAGTATCTATTCATTCTGGAACGAGAGTAAGAAAGAATCACACTTCTAGAAGAGATGCATTTCAATCAATTGGAATTGAACCAATTGCAATAGTAAATCAAGGAAATGTTAGTATAAATAATCAATTATCTATTAAGAAAAATAAATTTGAACCAAAAATAAATTTTGATGATAATGTATCTTTATTAAAATTTCATCCAGGATTCAATCCGAAAATTATAGAGGGATTAATTGAATCGAATGTAAAAGGAATAATCTTAGAAGGTACAGGACTAGGACATGTTAATTCAAAATGTAATAATTCAATTAAAAAAGCAATCGATAAAGGAATTTTTGTAGGAATGACATCTCAATGTTTGAATGGAAGAATTAAGATGACAGTATATTCTGCAGGAAGAGATTTACTAGATCTAGGAGTAATACCATTAGAAGATATGTTGCCTGAAACTGCATTAGTAAAACTAATGTGGGCATATGGAAATTACAAGAATGAAGAAATACAAAAAATAATGACCGATGACATAGCAGGTGAATTTACTGAAAGGTCTATTTTGGGTAGATAATTAATGAGTGATAATAATTATGAATTAAAAGTAGGTTTGGAAATACATCAACAATTAGCAAGTTCGACAAAATTATTCTGTAGATGTAATGGATTTAATGAAGGAGATGATGAAATATATTTTAATAGAATTCTTCGACCAACTCAAAGTGAATTAGGAAAAACAGATCATGCGGCGTTATTTGAATCGAGAAAAGCTAAAAAAATGAAGTATATAGCGAATACCAATACAAGTTGTCTAGTAGAAGCAGATGAAGAGCCTCCACATGAAATTAGCAAAGAAGCATTAGATATTGCATTAACCATATCATATCTATTAAATTCTGAACCAGTGGACGAAATACACGTTATGAGAAAGCTAGTAATAGATGGTTCAAACACAACAGGATTTCAAAGAACGGTTATTATTGCAACAGGAGGAGAACTAAAGGTAGAGAATATTTCAATACCAGTACTTTCAATTAGTTTAGAAGAAGATGCATCAAGAATAATTGAAAAAAATCAAGATGAGTCAACGTATTCCTTAGATAGATTGTCAGTTCCCTTAATAGAAATAACATTAGCGCCAATGAAATTTAAAAAAGAAGAAACAGAAAAAATTGCATTAACATTAGGAAGATTGATGCGAACGACAGGAAAAGTAGCAAGAGGAATTGGCACTATAAGACAAGATGTAAACATATCAATTGATGGAAGAAATATTATTGAAGTAAAGGGAGTTCAGCAATTAGATATGCTTTCAAACATAATAGAATTTGAGAATAATAGACAGCAAAATCTAATAGAAATTAAGAATGAATTATTTAAAAGAGGATTAAATTTAGATAATTTCAAAAAAAAATCTGTTGATGTATCTAATATTTTTAAAAATACTGAGTCAAAATTAATAAAAAAAATATTAAAAAATAATGGAAAAATAATGGCTATAAAGGCGTCTAAATTTAATCGATTAATTGGACAAGAAAAACAAGAAGGAACTAGATTAGGTAGGGATATTTCATCATTAGTGAAATTTTTCGGTTATGGAGGAATATTTCATTCTGATGAATTACCAAATTATGGAATTATAAAAGATGAATGTAATGAGATCAATACAATATTAGAAAATCAACAAAATGATGCATTCATACTTTTAACAGGAAACAAGGACAACATGGATATTGCTGTAAAAAGTATAGAAAACAGACTAATTCAGTGTTTAATTGGAATACCTGCAGAAACTCGTATGCCAACCGAAGAAGGAATGACAAATTTTATGAGACCTAGACCAGGATCTGCAAGAATGTATCCCGAAACAGACATAATTCCAGTAAGAATAACTGATAAAAAGAGAAGTGAGATAAAGAATTCACTTCCAGAATCTTATGAAAAGCAATTAGATAATTATAAACAAATTGGATTAAATGACAAACTTTCAATTCAGATATTTGATTCAAAATATAAAACATTATTCGAAAAATTAGTTAAAGAAATAGAACTACCGCCAAATTTTATAGCTGCGCAATTAACTGAAACATTAATTAATCTTAGTAGAAATAATATTGATATTTCTAAAATTAATGATAAGGATTTAGAAATGATATTTGTAGAGATACAGAATGGAGTAATTGCAAAAGAATCATTTGAAAAGATTATTCAAGATATTTGTAATAATGAATTAAGATTAGATGAGATAATCATACAAATGAAAGAAGATAAATTAAGTGAACATGATATTGAAAGAATTATAAAAGAAATCATTATTCTTAAGAAAGATATTGTTGCAGAAAGAGGTCAAGAGTCATTTAGTATTTTAATGGGAGAAGCAATGAAGGAATTAAGAGGAAAAGTTGATGGTAAGATAGTAAGTGAAAAAATACGTGAATTACTAAAGAATTAGTTTTTATTGAGGTTCAATTGTAGATGGAGGTTTACTTGAGATTGCATAAGTTACCCAACTTACATTATCAACTTCATTTGTAATTCTGCTGCTTATGTTATCAAGAACATCATAAGGAATCTTAACCCAATCAGCAGTCATTGCGTCGGTGGATTCAACAATTCTCACAGTCACAATATATCCCATTTTACGACCATCACCTAAAACTCCTACAGCCTTATCATCTCCAACCATAGCAAATGCTTGCCAAACATCATCATATAGATTAGATTTTTTTAATTCTTCCTCAACAATATTACTAGATTCTCTACAAATAGAGAGCTTTTCATTATTGAAATTGCCAATAATTCGAACTGCAAGTCCAGGACCTGGAAATGGATGTCTTGCAAGAATCTCTTTAGGCAGATCAATAATTCTAGCAACATTTCGTACTTCGTCTTTATATAATTCTCTAAAAGGTTCTATCAAACTAAATTTAAGATTTTCAGGAAGACCTCCTACATTATGATGGGTTTTTATAGTAACTGCGGGGCCTTTAGTAGATGCACTCTCAATTACGTCAGGATACAGAGTTCCTTGAGCAAGCCATTTAAAGGAACCATTTTGTTTACTAATTTCTTCAAAGACTTTGATAAATTCTTGACCAATAAGCTTACGACGTATTTCAGGATCAGTGACATCATCAAGCAAATTAAGAAATCTATCAGATTCATTGTAAAAAATAATTTTTATATTTAATTTTTTAAATATGTCAAGTACGTTTTTAGCCTCATTTTTACGTAACAAACCATGATCAACAAACACGCAAGTTAATTTATCTCCTATAGCTTTATGCAATAACAATGCAACAGTAGATGAATCAACTCCGCCACTTAGAGCGCATAATACAGAATCATCGCCTACTTGTGATTTAATGTTAGCAACAGTTTTATCAACAAAAGAATCCATAGTCCATAGACCTTTACATTTACATATTTCATAAAGAAAATTACGTAAAATTTTTGTGCCGTCAGCAGTATGAGTAACCTCAGGATGAAATTGAACACCAAATAGATCTTTTAGATTAATCGCAGCATATGGAGAATTATCAGTAGTGGCAATAGAAACAAAATTATCGGGAAGAGTTTCAGTGGCATCTCCATGACTCATCCAAACTTCTGTTTTAGAATTAATTCCATGAAATAACTTTTGATTGGAAGAAATAGATAATGTTGCTTTTCCATATTCACGTTTATTGGTTCTTGTAATCGATCCGCCCATTTCATTAACAATAATTTGTAGGCCATAACAAATACCAAGAATAGGAATTTTTAAATCAAATATTTTTGGATCAGGTTTAGGTGAATTTTTATCATATACACTATTTGGACCGCCTGTAAGAATTATTCCAGAAGGATTCATAGATTCAATCTCACTAGCAGGAGTGTCAAAAGGAAGTAATTCAGCATAAACGGATAACTCTCGTATACGGCGAGTAATAAGATGAGAATATTGTCCGCCAAAGTCAAGAACAACGATATTTTCTTTATTCATCATTATCACATTTGTGTCGTTCGTCGCTATCAAGAATATAAGCACCCCATCTATCATCAATTTTACGCATTTCTATTTCAACTTGACAAACATTACATGATTTTCGATAGGAATTAGAAGATAATGATCCTTGATTAACCATGGAATTTGATTTTGTAATTGTATGAGCAGGTTGAAAACTACTGGATTTTAATACTGAATTAACTACTGCAAGTGTATCTTGAAGACTATTTAATTCAATTTCAAGTTCATTAATTTTTCGTTCCAGCCATTCTTTTGTTTCTGCTGCTTTTTTTAAACTATCATCAGAATAACTCATACAATATATTATGATGAAAAGAAACGTATAAGCATTTTATAACAAAAATATTGTATTAGAGATATTTAATAATTTCAGCTGTCATCTCAGATGTTTTTGCAGAGCCACCGAGATCATAAGTAACGGATTTTCCTTCGGAAATTACTCGTTCAGTAGCTTCAAAAATAGCATTACCTGATTTTTCATCTCCTAAATATTGAAGCATCCATGCAGCAGACAATACAGTAGCTGTGGGATTTATTTTATCTTGACCTTTATACTTTGGAGAACTTCCATGAGCTGGTTCAAACATTGCATAATTATCTCCAATATTTGCAGAATAAACATTTCCTATACTGCCAATCAATGCAGAAGCTTCTTCAGATATAATATCCATAAAGAGATTAGTACTAAGAAGTACTTTTTTATGAAATCTTTCAGGATTTTTATATAATTGTTGAGCCATGTTGTCTATGAAATAATCTTCAACGGAAATATCAGAATATTCATCAGATATTTTATTTACTTCGTCAAGAAATATGTCATCAGTTTCACGAAGAATATTAGCTTTATGTATTGGAACAACAGTTTTCCAACCACGTTCAGAAGCAGATTCAAATGCAAATTTAGCTATACGAGTACAGGAAGAACGAGTAATTTTTCTAATAGTAATGGCAGTATCTTTATCAATTTGAAATCCAAGTCCACTATACATACCTTCAGTGCCTTCTCTAATACACAGCATTTCTATTGAATCTGAGTTATTATTAGAAAGACTCTTAATAGGACGAACGTTAGCATACAAATCAAATTTCTGTCTCAATGTAACTGCAACACTTCTAGGCGCTCCAGGAATTGTAGGAGTAACTGTAGGTCCCTTAAGACAGGCATCACTTTCTTCAAGAAGAGACATTGTATCTGGAGGAATCAAACTTTGTCCTTGTTCTCGTTCCCAATATTCAGCACCTGCATCACATTCAATAAATTCAATATTACTAGGATTAACGGAATTAAGAATTTGCATAGTGCAGGATATTAATTCAGGTCCAGTTCCGTCACCTCTAATTATAATAACTTTTTTTGTCATTATAATACCGGCTAATCGCTATAAGATAAAAGTGTTACACTGATTAATATGATCTTGAATCAGGAACAATATTATTTATTATAACAGATTCAAAAGAAGATATAACATTAGAATTTGACAATTGTATAATAACATGATTTAACCAATCTTTATCATTGCGAGAAGGAAAATCAAGACGAAAGTGGGAGCCTCGACTTTCTTCTCTTATAATAGATGACGAAATTATAGTTTCAGCAACGTCTAACATATTAAGTAATTCAAAATAAGAATGACCAGATGATTTAGAATTATCAGAATTATCTATAGGATGGGACAAAGCTTGTTTTTTTAATATATATAGATCCTGAAGTGATTGTTCTAATAATTTCTTTGTTCTTATTATTCCAACATTAGAGGTCATCAAAGATTGGAGTTTAGAACTAATAATATTAATGTAGTCAGAATCAACATTATCCATAATATTTGAATAATCTGAGATATTAAATTCAATATTTAAAGAATCAATATCATGAATTTTTGAATGATTTTTGATTTGTGAACCTGCAATTTTACCAAAAACTAAACATTCAATTAAAGAATTGCCTCCGAGACGATTGGCGCCATGAACGCTAGGACAAGAACATTCACCTGCTGCATATAAATGTGAAATTGAGGTTTCACAATCAACATTAATTTTAATTCCTCCCATCATATAATGTTGAGCAGGAATTACTTTCAGAGGAGTTTTTTTAATATCTATATTCAATAATGAAGATGCGAGTTCTTTAACATCAGATAACTTTTCATCAATAAGTGAATTCTCTAAATGAGTAAATGATAATTCAACATAATCTCCATAATCAGGATCATTTAGACCTAGATTTTCATTTATCTCATTAATTATAGATCTAGAAACAATATCACGAGGTGCAAGTTCAAGAGAAGACGGAGCATATTTAGACATAAATCGTTCTCCATTTTTATTTAGTAAATAAGCACCAACAGAACGAGAACGTTCAGTGATAAGAATATTAGAACCTAACAAAGAAGTTGGATGAAATTGAACGAATTCCATGTCTTTAAGAAGAGCGCCTGCACGATATGCAATAGCTACGCCATCTCCAGTACAATTTGTTGAATTTGTAGTATCAGAATATATATGGCCTGCAGGTCCAGTTGCTATGATAACTAGGTGAGAAAGGAATTTTTCAATTTTATAATTGTCTTTATTTAATGCAATTAATCCATAACATCGATTATTATCAACAAGTAAATCAAGAACGTGCCAATTTTCTAAGATTTGAATATTATTCTTTTTAACTTCATCATATAATCCTTGCATAATAGATAAACCAATTTGACTAGAAGAATTTAATGCACGAGAAAATTTTGCGCCACCCAGTTTATTAGGAGAGTATTCTTTGTCGGATTTATCAAAATCAACACCGATTTTTTCTAAATAATCAATTTCCGAATTTGCATGGTTAACTAATGTTGAAACTGCGTCTTGATCAGCAAGATAATCAGAACCTTTGATTGTATCCTCGAAATAAGATTTTATTGAATCGTCAGGAATAGAAACAGAATTTATTCCTCCTGCTGCAGATACTGAATGTGAAAGCATAACAGGTAATTTAGATAAAATTACAATATTATCAGAATATTTAGAGGCTTCTAAAGAAGCTCGAAGACCTGCAATTCCTGAACCAATAATTAATACATCTGTAAATTTGTTCAAACAATAAATAACAGTCAATTAAAAAGATAAAACTTTTTACATAATAACATATTCTTAGTACGATGAATAAGATGGAAAGTAACAATAATGGTCAAGAATGGACAATAGAGATATCTAGAGAAAATGATGCGATAAAATTAGAATTAGTCAATATAAACGAGAATAGAATATCCAAATCAATAAAAAATTCAGATTTTATCATAGAAAATGTTCACGATATTGGAAGGAGTCTTGAATACGAATATAATAAGAAATATAATGTCATATTAGAGCCATATAACATAAGCAGAATAATTGGACTGGTTAATGATTTAATTATAGCAAAAGCAAATAAATAGAAATGAAATACAAAATTTCCGTAATATCAGGAGATGGAATAGGACCAGAAATTACCAAATGTAGTATAGATGTAATTAAAGCAATAGAACAGAAATTAGATATAAAATTTGATTTAATTAATATAGAAGCGGGAGATACGGCATTAAAAAATAACGGAATAGCATTGTCTGAATCAGCAATAAATAACATCAAGGAAACTGATGCTTGCATAAAAGCTCCTGTTGGTGAATCAGCTATGGAAGTTATAGTTAAATTAAGACAGTTATTCGACCTATATGTAAACTTGAGACCTGCAAAATCATTTCCTACAGTAAAAAGTTTAGAAGATAATATAGACATAATGATTGTAAGAGAGAATACTGAAGATCTATACAAAGGACAAGAATTTAGAATTGGAGATAAAGCGATTGCGTTAAGAACTATTAGTGAAAAAGCATCAACAAGAATTGCAAAATATGCATTTGATATAGCAAAATCTCGAAATAAGAAAGTAACAGCAGTACATAAATCAAATGTATTAAAAATGACAGATGGATTATTTTCAGAATGTGTTAATAGAGTAGCAAAGAATAACAAAGATATTAAATTTTCAGAATTATATGTAGATGCATGTGCAATGAATTTAATTAGAAATCCAAAAGAATTTGATGTAATTGTAACAACAAACATGTTTGGAGATATTTTATCAGATGAAGCTGCACAAATAATAGGAGGATTGGGATTAACACCTTCGGCAAATATTGGCGATGATTTTGCATTATTTGAACCAGTACATGGAGCTGCACCAGATATAGCAGGAAAGAATATTGCAAATCCAATAGCAATAATTTTATCAATAAAGATGATGATGGAATGGTTGTATAGTACAAAAGAAGACAAAAACTGTTTAATTGCGTCAGAAATTATTCAAAAAGCAGTTGAAAATAGCTTAGAAATGAATATCAAATCAACTGAACTAGGCGGGGAATCTTCTACGAGTAAAATTGGAAGCCATATAACCAATTTTATAAAAAATTATAATTTATAGATAGATTTGCCTTTTTCTTGTGGTACAATATTGAGTTTAGAATTAGTAAATTTCAAATTCAATTGTTTGCCTTGAAACAATCTATCCAATAGTATAGCTAATGCAGCAACCTCAGAATGAGGTTGATTTGAAATTGCGACATTAATATCTGAAAGATTAATTAATTCAGGAGGAATTTTTTCTGAACCAATAATTATAACAATATCTCGATCTTTGAATATACTACGAAGATCGATTTCTATATCAGGAATATTTTTTCCGTACATTGTGCAAAGAATTATAAAATTACCATCTTTTTTACATTTATTAACAAATGATTTCCAACTTTTAACGTAAGTGACATTAAAATCGCCACCCCAAGATTCGTTTACTTTCTCAATGGAAGATATAAGTGAATCATCTTCATTTCCACAATAATACATTTCAGAAGTGCCAAAAGCACGAGCAACTAATGCACAATGTGTAGTGGTTCTATGATCTCGATGGATCCTATGGCCTAAACGAAGAAGTTTAATTTTCACAAGTAAATTATTTATATTCACATATTATAAATGATTATAAATTGAATAGTAATTATTTTATAAATAAGATATTATTTACAATGAATTATCTGTATGGAGAAGACATTGACAAATTATTTGATAAAAGAGAAATACGATATGAGTTATCAAATAATACAAACAGATTAAGATTCATATATGTTGATGATAAATTATTTGCAACTATTAGAGCAAATGGAACATATGCATTAACAATTCATGGAGCAAATATATTAATTGATTATCCAGATTACATGAGAAATTGTGTAATGATAAAAAATGACATAGAACAATTTATCAGAGTAGGAGGTTCTGTATTTAACAAACATATAATTGATGCAGGGAAAAATGTTTTACCTGATTCTGAAGCAATAATTGTTAATGAAAATAAAAAAGTAATAGGAGTAGGAAAGGCACTAACATCAAACGATATAATGAAAAAATCCAACAAAGGAGCAGCAATTAAAGTTAGACATATTTAATAACGGATATTGAGGTAATTATTGCATGGGTTTTAGAGATAACAGACAAAGCAAGAGAATGCTTGAAAAAATGGGTTTAAATCTAGAAGAAATGCCAAATGTCGAAGAAGTAATAATAAAAATGAAAGAAAGAGATCTAATTATCAAATCCCCTCAAGTTTCCAAGTTAAAGAGTAAAGGAATAGACATGTATCAAATTATGGGCAACGATACAGAAGAAATTATCAAAGAAGAGAGTAAAATTAGTGAAGAAGATGTATTATTAGTATCTCAACAAGCAAATGTTAGTGAAGACGTTGCAAGAAATGCTTTAGAAGAATCCAACGGAGATTTAGCTCAAGCAATTTTGAAATTAAAATAAAAATTTTAACTAGTCAAGTTTTCTTGAATAGTTTTTTTCTCAATATTATTAGCAATTCCAAATGCAATAGTAGCTATATTAGATGCTTCAAATTCTTTAACACGAATTAATGCAAGAGTGACTAATTCAGTAAATGCATTCCAAACAAATACTTTATTGAATTTATCATATTCATATTTTTTAATATTAGAATCCAATAAAGAAATACTATCTGCAAGATTATCAAATGAAGTAGGAAGGAATTTTTTGTAAGGAGTATTTTCTAACATTTTCATAGCAGTTTCGACATCGTCAGTTAATGACATATCGAGTAATTTTTTATATTTAATATCAAATGTAGGTTGAATTAATATTTCTTTAATTTGTTCTAAATCGAAATTCCATTGTTTTGCACGTAAAACAGAAACTACATTATAAGAATCTATATAATGTGAAATAATAGGTCGTAATTTAACAGCTATGGATTCAGAAAATGGAAGATTAGAATTTAATTTAGAATAGGTTTCTACCAATTGTGTATGATAAGCTCGATCGATATAAACATCAAATATATTCATTTGAGGATTTTCTTTATAGATTTTTAATGCAGTATTGATATCTTTTGAGAATTCAGTACCAGAAAGGGAATCTACTGCTTCTTCCAATGTATCGGCAGTCATCACCTTCACCAATAAATCTCGTCTACCTACAAGTTCTTCAGTGTATAAATCAACATAGTCCTCTAATTCAGTATCAGATTTACCAAGAGCTTTACTTTTCAAAATAACTTTAAGATTACGTGCAATATGTTTGAGATAATATTTAGAAATTAATTCGCCTCCAGGTGATGTCTTCATGAGATTAGAATGAATGTCAGAAACATGTTCATAACAAGCTTTTTCGATTTTTCGAGCAGTATATTGATCATCAATACGCGAAACTGAATCGGCATAAGCGGTAGCTTTTAACTTAGTTACAAGTTCATCAAGATCGGAAGATTCAGTTAAAGAAGTTATTGTTTGGGAATCAAGTATTCCGCCTCTATATGAATAGGCTTTAGTGGCTGAATATGTTACGTCGTCTAAGATACTTCTCATTTTAGAGATTATACACCTAAGATTTTCTTAACAACATCTTTTACTGCAGAATCAAATTTTGAATCAATTTTTTTCTGCAATTTTTCAGTACTAGATTTACCTTTACTAATTATTTCATCAGCATTAGCCTTATCTTTTTTAATACTTTCAGAAACATTCTTATCTTTAGTTTCTACGGCATTTTTAATAATATTATTTTGAATTTTTTCGACTTCGGATTCAGCCATATTAATAAGTTCAGTTTTTTTCAATTCAGATTTATTTTTGATTTGGTCAAGTTCATTCTCAAAATCTGATAATGAATTAATTACTTTTTCAACCCCTGATTTTTTATCTGACATTACTTAAACAACCCATATACCTATATTTAATTTGCGTGTTTCCATCTTAATTTAACATGTGAATTTGTTGAATTATTTGGTGAACCTGGAAATACTTTAAATTCTGAACCGGAGCCAGAATAGAATTTACTAAACCATTCGTATAAATGAAGCCTTAGATTTTGAATATATACAATCATGCCTTCAAGTAAGATTACTATAAGATTAAGAAGGATAAACATAGGAATTGCTGCAAATAATGGAAGATCAAGAGCTAAGTTAACAACAATAAGTAATGATGAGTGAACCGTAAGTAAAACAGCCAATCGTGTATAACTTAGAATGTTCGATAATGAGCCTGCAATTTTTTCAATACCGCCATCAATCAGATGAACTAGCATAGACATTGCAATACTTTCTTTAGGAGCGCGACCAGTAATTATGAGAATAGGTTTACCGATAACCATTACAAATAAACCAGCTAACAATGCGGCAGTAGAATATAGAGATAGTGTTGCGATAGGAATGGTCAAATAAGTTGTCAATCCAGGTAAAAATCTCTCAGTAATAAAGAATAATGGAGCTTCTCGTTGAGAAGTAAATAACTGATCGATTTTGAATTCAGTTCCAATAAATGAGAACATTAAGAATACAAAGCCAACAAACATAACGAATACAGGTATTGTTTCGATAGCAAGTTCGTCATATTCACGATTTTTAATAGTATTATAAATTGATAATAAATTACCAGCTGTAAGATGTACAATTCCCATTAATACAGAAATTTTCAGAAATGTACGTAACGCGGAGATTTCTATAGAAGCTAAATGACCTTCACTACGATGTATAAAGTGAATAATCGGATGCTCTATAAAATCAAGATGAGCTATGGAAGCAATGGGTATTACTTTATGTAATTCGATACCAAAGGCTTCTCCAATAAGAACTCCAAAGAATATAGCTACAATTCCAGAAATTGAAAACATTTGTCCCCAAGATTTAAGAAAAGGAGCTTTTCTATACAATAAGAATAATCCAAATAGTAAGAGAACCAATCCATGACCAACGTCACCAAACATCATTCCATAGAATATTGGAAACGACAATGCGATAAGGGAGGTTGGATCAAATTCTCCATATCTAGGAGATCCTTGATTTAATGTAACAGACTTAAAAGATTTAGTGATTGGAAGATTGTTCATTAATATTGGAGCATCTTTATGGTTAGAATCATGATGGTCATATTTATCGACATCTTCATAAATCACAATCCAACTAGTAAACAAATTATCAAAAGATGATTTAAGGTTAGTTGGAATAAAACCATTAATAACTGCAAAATATTTCAATTCACCTGTTCTTTTAATCAATTCACAGGAATCATAAAGTGTTTTAGATAATTCAAAATAAGAAAATATATCTGATTCATTTTGTTTACATAATGAATTAATTTCAGATTTTAAGGATTGAATATTGTTTAACTGTTCTTTAAGAGATTTTTGAATAAGATTATTTGCTTCTGTAGGATTCTGGGGTAAATCTTCAGGAATTGAAAAGGTTTCTGATTCATATAATCTTAGAACTTTATCTATGTTATCAGAATCAGATTTTTGTACTGCTACTAGAATAAGACTTTTTTCAGAAGAGAGTGAAGAACTAGTAAATATAGCATTATTAAAACTACGTTCTATTTCTGGAACATCTTTTGTATTACAAATACTCAAATTTACACTGAATAAATTATACTTTGTAATTTTATCAAGATCAATAGAATAATTAGAAAGTAATTTGATTGCTTCAAGATTAGCTTCATTGGTGGATATTTCATCTTCAAGAGAATGTAATTCTTTAAGTTTATTTTCAAAAGTGTCAACAATAGAAGATGCATTTTCTTCTAGTTTATTCATTAAATCAGGCCAACGTTCTAAATCAATTGTTTGAGATGAATCTTTGTAACCAGATTTAAGAACGTCCATAACCCCAGGATTAAGATTTAACTCAAGTTCTTTAATAATATCAGAAATCCGAACATAGAATTTGAAAGAACGTTTAGAATAATCAGCTAATAACTCATCATAAGTACTTGAATCAGGTTGAGCTGCATGGAAATAATCAAATTTCGATAATTGTTCCATGGCATTCGGTACATGAGAACGTGGAAGAATAACAGAAACTTTGGTAATTTTTGATACACCCATATTGCCACACCTAATGATATTTTTTCCACGGAGCTATTAATAAATCCTATCACAGGAAAGATTAATTTCTACCGATTAAAGAAAGAAGTTTTTTTGGGCCAAAAGATGCAAATAAAAAGACAACCACAATTAGAGCCAAAACAGGGATTACAACATTAAGAGGTAATTCTTCGTCAGTAGATGTTGTAGATTCTTCTTCAACTGGATCAAGAATAGGAACGACCGGACCTCCACGCATTTTCAATGAGATGAAAACTCCAGAAACAGGTTGTCCGTATCTATCGTCTAGACCTCCAACAGGTTGAAATACATACTGTTCTCCAGATGCTGCAGCTCCAATTGTAGGAGTGGTTCCTAATGAAGCGCCTACATATTTTGAGTAAATAAATTCGCCAGTTTCTGCATTAAGAGAATAAAATCGGCCGTCGTTAGATCCAAAAATTACCATATTACCTGTTGCCATCAATCCACCTCTATGAGGTCCCTCTAAATTATATTCCCAATCAATAGAACCATTAGAAGCATCAATAGCATAAACGGTTGAATTAATTGGCATTTCTGCAGTTCTATCCATTCGTGGATCAGGAATAATACCTGATGCATTTCGTCGTACTTGAATTTTATATGGAAGTTTAGTCATATCTTCAGCTCCAAAGGAATCCAAATCATTCTCAGAATCAAGATCTGGAATCATGTAATCACAATAATTAGTAGAGATATAATAAATTCGGTCGTAAGCAAACGCAATTGCGCCACCAGTTCCGCCTGTAATTCCTGGACATTGCCAATATGGATCCTCAGAAACGAACTGTTGATTAAAGTCTACTTGAGGATTAATTGAATCATCAACATTTAGGAATTTCAAATTTGGAGGAAGAAATGACCAAATAATTTCTCCATCTGCAGCGTCAAGTGCAAGTAATCGTCCATCGTCACAAACTTTGAATAAGACTTTTCGTTCGTCAATATTTCCAAGAACAGTATTCCAATTACATCCATGTCCATAAAGATCATGAGGTGAAGACTGATAATACCAGATAAGATCTCCAGTATTAATGTCAAGTGCGAGAATCGAAGATGAGAAAAGATTTGGTCCTGGACGATTAGCAGCATTGAAATTTGGTGCAGGAGAAGAAGTACCTACATAAACAATTCCAGATTCTTCATCAATAGCCCATTGGCCAGTTGCAATTCCAACGCCTACATTTTTTGCAGCTCCCCAGTCATCAGGAGTTGGATCAACATTTCCTAGACCTTTGTATTTCATTGCCCAGTCTTTTTCACCGCCAGCTGGAGGCATTAAGAAGAATCTCCAGAGTAATTCACCTGTATCGACGTTATAACCTGCAACAAAACCACGGCCAGAATCTGCTTTTCCACTAACGGTGGTACCAGTAACTAAAATTCTAGTATTAGGATCTACAACCGGACTGCTAAATAATTGTCCGCCATAATATCCTTCATTACCTTCAATATTGTCACACATTTGCCCTCGAGTAAGTTCTCCTCGAAAATCAGGAGCTCCTGTAAGATATTCTAGAAATACCATACCGCAATCTGCAGTAGGAAATATTAGATATTCGTCAAAAATAGTCAGTTCTTCAAGAACACCAGGTCGATGAGGTTTGATAGCTGGGTAGTCAATAATTATGTCAGTCATATTCATTGGATAAGTATAATACCATAATGGTTGTCCAGTTTGAACATTATGTACAAAAACTGCATTGAAACTAGTTACCATGTAAATAAGTCCATTATAAACAAGTGGACGAGCTCTCATACCAGGATAAAGTTCAATTCCAGGAACGTCAGGTGGAATAATAAATGCATTAGTCCATTCATCGGCAAGACCGTTAATTGTATCAGAAGTAATTTGATTTTGTGGACTAAAATTAGTTTGTTTTATATCATAATTAGAACTAACCCAAGCAAAACCTCTATCATCATCAGATTGTGCAACAACATAAGAGGTTGAAAGACTTGCAATAATCAGCAAAAATAAAATAATAACGGACGTATATTTATTTAGAAAGTTCAAACTATATGATAATTCAAAAAGGTTTGTTATAAACATTAATAATTATAAGGAAATTCTTAATAAACTAGTAAATCATCAAATCAAGTTTTTCAAGACGAGTATGAAGTTTTTTAACAGCAGAATAGATGTCTTTTTCTTGTTTAGTTCCAGTACAAACTAATTTACCACTAGAAAATATTAAAAATACAGCCTTAGGTTCATCTGCTCTCAAAATTACGCCAGGAAATTGTTCAGGCTCATACATAGAACGAGGTAATTGCCTAGCTACTTCTTCCAAGTCAATTTGGCCACCTAAATCAACAGAAGCGACAATATTTTGAACTTCACAAATAGGTTTATTCTTGATTTTTATTCCGCCTTTCTTGAGATTTTGAACAACTTTGTTTATAGCGACAACAGCTTGTTCTTCAGATCTAGAACCAGTACATACCATCTTACCTGTTCTAAAAATCAAAGTAGATGTTTTTGGTGTTGGAAGTCGAAATACAAGACCAGGAAAACGGTCAGGATTGTATTCAGTTTGTTCAAATGTAGTATTAATTTCAACCAAGTCAACACTTTGGCTAAGATTACCTGTTGCAACAACATTTTCTACACTTATCACCGATTTAGTCTTTGGCAAAACTATATCATTATCGAGAGTTCAACTATAAAAGCGTTAAATTGGTGCAATATGTGAAAATATAATACAAGGCTTATATTTTTCTAATTTGAATATTATAATTGTGTCATATCCATTCATCATAGCATTTGATTCTGTCGATTCCATTGCAAGTGTGTTATGGTTACCAATATTCATGTTTTTGATACTTTATGGTCAAAGAATACAAATGTTTATGATTTTAAGAAATGTAGGAAAAAAACTTTCTAGATTAGAACAAATGAATGTTAACTCAAAGAATACTGTATTAGAAAGTTTAATTGAAAAAAGTGATGATAAAGAATTAGTAAAGAATAGATTCAATAGATTATTAGATTCATTTGTAATACCTCCTGTATCAATAGATCCTAAAGGAATCATAGTAAAATTAGAACATATACTAAATACACAAGAAGATAACATGAAAGACGAGATTCAACTAATGACAAAAGATTTGGACGATGTAGAAATCAGTGTACTAATGAATCTAGTAGAAGTTTCATTAGGAATTAATTTAATGTACAAATACATACGTCATTTTTACATAAGTGGTAAAAAAACAGGAAATATGATGATAATTGCTCAAATTCAAATGATTTTACCACAGATTATGGAACAAGCAGAAGCATATAATGCAGCAATACCTTCATTAAAATCTAAAAAACCGATTGGAGATGGAATAGGTCCATTAGTAGCTTCAAAACTTAGTGGCGAATCAGAGAGTAAAGAAGTAGTAAGAGATACAATATTGAATGAAATAACAATTGAGAATAGAAATGCATTTATTATAAAAGCAAAAGGCCCTGGAGGCAATGTAGGAAAACCTGGAGAAGCAATTAAAAAAGTTGTTGAAGACAAAAAGGATATTTCATTAATAATTACAATTGATGCTGCATTAAAATTAGAAGGCGAAGATACAGGAGAAGTTGCAGAAGGAATAGGAGCTGCAATTGGAGGGCCAGGAATAGAAAGATACAAAATTGAAGAAATTGCAACAAATAATAAAATCAAATATCTGGCAATTGTAACCAAAATGTCTGAAAAAGAAGCAATTACTGAAATGAAAACAGAAATAGAAAAATCTGCTGAGATATTATTAACTAAAGTAAAAGAAACAATTAAACAACATTCTAAAGATAATCAAAATATAATAATCGCAGGTATTGGAAATACTCTAGGTGTAAAATAATTAATCTATAAAGTTTGATATTCCAAGTGATAATAACAAATAACAAAAGAACATAACAAAGAATGCAAGAAAGAAATCTAAAACATTAGCATCGGGAATTCCCAATACAAGAAAATTCGGAGCAATAATTACTAAGATTAAAGATGCAAAAAAATACAAATATGATTTAGTTCTCATAGTAATTTTTAGTAATTATAACTTTATTAACATTATTTTAATTTAGTTTCAATCAATTCTTTGACCTTACTATGATTAGCTCGACCTTTTGTTACTTTCATAACTTGGCCAATCAAGAAATGTATTGCTTGAGAATCATTCTTTGCATCTTCAAGCGCCTTAGGATTGTCACTAATTACAGTATCAATGATTTTAGGAAGATCGTCAAAAGATACCAGATTATCAAGTTCAGATTTCAATAAATCCCCTATAGTAGTTCCTGATGAGAGTGATTTCAGTAATATTGCCTTAGCAGTAGAGTCATTAATTTTAGAATCAGATACAGATTTAGCTAAAGATGCAAGTGCCTTAGATTCAATAGGAAGATCGGAAAATTCAACATTATTACGATTCAGATATCCCATAATATCAGTAGCAATCCAACCACTAAGTAATTTTGGATTATATTCATGAGTTAATGTTTCTTCAAAATAATCCGCAACAATTTTATTTCGAATAAGAATACGAGCAATTTCTTCAGACAATTTAATTTCTTTTGTAAAACGTTTCAGCCTCTTATCAGGAAGTTCTGGAAGAGATTGGCGAAATTCATCAATGTAATTTTCAGAAATATTCATAGGTGGAAGATCTGGATCAGGGAAATATCGATAACCTTCTTCGTCTTCTTTTACTCTCAGAGTTACTGTAACTCTTCTGACGTCATCCCAATGTCGTGTTTCCATTTTACTAGCTGCCTGAATTGTTTTCTGTCTAGTTATCTCAAAATTTAATGCTCGTTCAACTTCTTTGAACGAAGAAATATTCTTAATTTCGACTCGTCGTCCATCAGAAATAGATACGTTTGCATCAGCGCGCATAGAACCGTCAAGTTTACTATCGCATTCTCCAATAGTTTCAACAATTGATTGAATAGTATTTAGAAACTCACGAGCATGTTTTGGAGAAACTATATCAGGTTCTGTAACAATTTCAACAAGAGAAATACCAGCTCGATTATAATCAATAAGAGTATTTGATGAAGTAGTTATACTCCCTTCATATTGTAGTTTACCTGGATCTTCTTCCATTTGAATTCTAGTAATACGTACACTGCCAAGATTTGTTTCAACAGTTCCATTATTTGCAATAGCTTCTCCTCCTGCCTTATCATACTGAGTGATTTGATAATTTTTTGGAGAATCAGGATAAAAATAATTTTTACGAAAGAAGTTACTATTGTTTGAAATTTTACAGTTTAACGCCAAACCAATTTTTATAGCTGCTTCTAAAGCTCGTTTATTCAATACAGGAAGAGCTCCAGGCAATCCAGTACAAACAGTACATAAAAGAGTGTTAGGAGGTTTACCACGATAGTCTGAAGAACAATTACAAAACATCTTTGTATTAAGGGCGGTCAATTGACAGTGAATTTCAAGGCCAATTTTTACTCCGTCAAAGTCGTTACTCAACATCAAAACCTCTAATTTGTTCGATTTTACTACCAAGATTTAACAAGGTTTTTTCCTCAAAATGCGATGACATAATTTGTATTCCAATTGGAAGATTGTCAGAATATCCGCAAGGGACAGAGATTGAAGGTATACCTGCAAGATTTGCAGAAACTGTATCTATATCGCTCATATACATTGAAAGTGGATTAGTTAATTTCTCACCCAATTTGAAAGGAAGAGTAGGCATTGTAGGTCCAACTATTGCATCGAATTTATCAAAAATCTTTTTGAAATCATTAGTAATGATAGAACGTACTTTCTGAGCTTTAATATAATATTCGTCAAAGTAGCCTGAAGAGAGTGCAAATGTTCCCAACATGATTCTACGTTTTACTTCAAAACCAAATCCAGATTTTCGATTATTCGAAAATAATTCATTCCAATCTTTAGATTTACCTGTATGTAGACCATAACGAAGACCGTCAAATCTAGCTAAATTAGAGCTTGCTTCAGACATGGCAATTATGTAATACGCTGCAAGAGAATATTTTATTGATTCGATATTTATTTCCTCAACAATTGCACCTTCAGATGCGAGTTTATCAATGGTATTACGAACAGTTTCCTCGACTTTAGGATCTGTTCCTGTTCCAAAGAACTCTTTTGGAACTGCAATTTTCATATTAGATATATCGTCGTCAAGATGTTCAGTATATTTTATTTTTTTAGTATTGACGCATGTAGCATCTCTATTATCATAATCGGAAATACATTCCAACAATAATGCACAATCATGAACATTCTTTGCCATAGGGCCAATTTGTTCCAAGCTATTTCCATAAGCAATTAATCCATATCGACTGACAAGTCCATAAGTTGGTTTTAATCCAACAATTCCACAAAATGATGCAGGACATCGTATTGAACCTCCAGTATCACTTCCAAGTGCAAGATCGGCCAAATTTCCTGCAACTGCAGCAGCACTACCTCCTGAAGAACCTCCAGGAACTCTTTCTAAATCATGTGGATTACGCGTAACTCCGAAAGCACTGTGTTCAGTACTAGATCCCATAGCGAATTCATCACAATTAGCTTTACCCAAAATAGTTGCACCTTGATTTTTAAGTAGTGAAACTACGTGTGCGTCAAAAGGTGGAATGTAATTCTCAAGCATTTTTGATGCGCAAGTAGTTCTCAACCCTGCAGTAGAAATAGTATCTTTTATTGCAATAGTTTTTCCAGATAATTTTCCATTAGAAGTATTATCTGATAAATCGGAGAATGTAATATAGGCATTAATTGTTTGATTTTTTTCTTTGATTTCCTCGAATTGACTTGATAATTGACTCAATTCTTACATCATCCGAGGTCCTTTTACAAACCTATCTTTCTTTTCAGGAACAACGTCCAGAATACTATCTGCTATAGAATCATCAATTGTATCTTCACGAAAAATATTTGATATTCGTTCGTCATCAATATTTTCAGATGTATCTACTTGAGATAATAAATCAAAATATTCAAGAATATCAGGAAATTGTTCATTCAAGATATTCATTTCTTGATCAGATAATTCAATCTTTGATAATTCGGAATATTTTTTTGCGTCAATTATTTTTTTATCAGACATAATAATCACTAAGGTGAAAGTCGATGTTGGTCTCGTGGAAACAGACCAACTTCTCGAATATTTGTCTGATTTGCAATAGTCATCATTAATCGTTCAAACCCTAATCCAAATCCTGCATGAGGAGGCATTCCATAATCAAATACACGAAGATGAAAATCAAATCCATTAGGGTTTAGATTTTTTTGTTTAAGTCGATCAATTAATTCGTCTTTGTCATTTACACGAGTTCCACCTGAAGCTAATTCCTTATTACCGTACATTAAGTCAAACGATTCAGAATAATCTCCTTCACATTTGATATAGAAGGGTTTTCCTGCTGAAGGCCAATCAGTTACATAGTAAAAATGAGGGAATTTTTTTGATAATATGTCCATTGATTTGGTTGAAAGATCATCACCCCATTCTATTTTGGAGTCTACCTCTTTAATTAAATCAATAGCATCATTATAAGTAACAGACGGGATACTGTCAAAAGTTGTCCAGTCTTTAGAATCCAACAATTCAAGATGTTCAGAACTTGTTTCAAGTAAATCATTTTTTATATGAAGTAACAAATCTTCGATAATTTTTAACACGTCTTTATAATCGATAAAGGCTTGTTCCATATCTACAGAAATAAATTCACTGATATGGTATAATGTTCTACTTTTTTCAGCTCTATATGCATAAGCAATTTCAAATACTTTTTCAAATGGCAGAACTAATTGTTCTTTAAAAAGTTGCGGACTCTGGGTAAGAAATGCCTCTTTATCATAGTAGAGCATAGGAAACAAAGCAGAGCCACCCTCTGTAGCTGTAGCAATAATCTTAGGAGTATTTACTTCAAGATAATCGCAATCAATATAGAAATTTCTAATAGATTGTAATGTTTTTGCACGTAATTTCATAATAGATTGTGCAGAAGGTCTTCTCAAATCAACAGCTCGTATATCGAGTCGTTTATCGATATTTGGCAATTGGCCGCCGTATAATGAAAAAGGAGGAATTTTATTAGTTGTTGATAGTACAGAAATTTCTTCAGGATGAAGTTCTACGCCTTTTGGAGCTTTATCACTTTTCTTAATAATTCCTTGTACAGCTATTGACGAATGTTCTTTCAAGGTTTCGGCTTGGGCAAATATATCATCGTGCGAAACGCCTTTTTTAATAATTATTTGTAAAGGACCAGTAGAATCATAAAGCATTATAAAATAAATTTTACCTTGTTTTCTAATACTAACAATCCAACCAATAACGGTTATATTTTTTTCATCAAAATCAGGAGTAATATCTTTAGAATAAGAAGTTCGAATTAATTTTTTTTGGTCTTTATTGTCAGCGTTCATTTCGATATGTGGAATATGATTGAATGATATTAAACTTTGAGTACTACCTTGCCAAAATGTTGACGATTTTCAATTAATTCATGGGCTTTACTTGCTTCGCTTAGTGGAAATGTATTGCCTAAAACAGGTTTCAATTTACCTGAATCTATGAATTTAAGAAGGTGTAGAAGATCTCCTTTAGAACCCATAAATGAACCCATTAATGATAATTGCCTTCGATAAAGTAAGCGTATATCAAAGTCAGTTTCAGACCCAGTAGTAGTTCCACATGTAATCAACCTACCGCCATGAGTCAAGGAATCGATACTTTTAGACCAAGTAGCAGATCCAACGTGTTCAAAAACTATATCCGCACCATTACGATTAGTATTTTCTCGAACAATTTCGCCAAAATCATTAGAAGTATGATTAATAACAAAATCAGCACCAAGATTTTTCATTTTGTTTAATTTATCTTCCGTGCCTGCAGTAGCAAAAACGTAACAATTGAATAACTTAGCAATTTGAATTGCAGCACTTCCAACTCCACTTGAACCTCCTACAATCAAAACATTTTCGCCAGTTTTGATTTGTGCACGTTTTACAAGCATATTCCATGCAGTCAAAAATGTAAGAGGTAAAGATGCAGATTCTTCAAACGATAGATTTTTTGGTTTAGGAATGATATTTTGTGAAGGTACAGATGCAAATTCAGCATATCCGCCTTTTCTATCCCAGCCGCCAATTATACTATATTGTTTACAAAAATTATCATTACCTTGAGAACAATATTTACATTTTCCACAACCAATTCCAGGAGATACAATTACTTCATCTCCTTCATTAAAGTCAGTAAAACCGTTAGAATCTTCAATTATTCCAGATATATCACATCCAAGTATATGTGGAAATGGAATTTCGGAATAACCAGTTCTTCCATGTCTAATCCATAAATCAAGATGATTAATTGAACAGGCTTTGACTTTTACGAGAACTTCATTATTTGAGACTACAGGATCATCGACATCAGTATATTCAAGTACTTCAGGAGGCCCATGTTTATAGAATACTGAGGCTTTCATTCTAATTAAAAAACCATCCTAGTAAATATAATAGTTACTTATCGAGTATACCATTGCTGAAAACGTGATTTATCTTTTAATGAAGATTTGCCTCTAGTCGACAAATTAACTGCGATTTTTACAAAATCTTTAGGTTTAAGATTATTTGAACGACGAGATGAAGTATAAATGGGCTCTTTGATAATTGTGAATTTTTTATTAAAAGATTTAGAATATTTACGCATTTTATAAGAGAAATCAAGATCTTCTAGAACAAAAATTTCTTCGTTAAAACCACCGACTTCATTGAAAGCAGAACGTTTGCAGAACATAAAAGCACCTGTAGGAGTAAGATTTAGCAAGGGCATAGATATATTAGAAAATTTCCAAGTAGCTTTCCACCACAAAGGAGAAGATACAAATTGTACAAGAGAACTTCCAGCAATAGATTTTTCGGAATTAATTTGTTCCAATAATAAATGAATCAAATATTTAGATGGCCATGAATCAGCATCAATAAAGACTAGCCATTCGCCATTAGCTATACTTGCGCCTTTATTACGAGCTTTTGAAATTTGATTAAATGGTTCAAAAACTACTCGAGCTCCAAACTCATGAGCAATAATTGATGTTTTATCAGAAGAGTTATTGTCGCAAACAATTATTTCGTAATCAGAAAAATCATTAAAATCAAATGAATTTTTAATCTTTTGTAGATTCTCATAGAGTTGTAGTTCCTCATTATATGCAGGTATGATTATCGATATTTTCAATTAAGTATGAATAGTAAATAACGGGTATATAATGTTATTTTTTTATATTACTAGAATGATAAGATATCAGTTCGTGATAATTTGGTAAAAGATAATATTATTATTACAAGTGCATTGCCTTATGCAAATGGAGAAATTCATTTAGGACACATTGTATCAACTTATTTACCTGCGGATATATTAGCAAGATTCTATAGATCGATTGGAAAAAATGTAGTTTTTACTTGTGCATCTGATGATTTTGGAACACCAATACTTCTCCAATCAGAGAAACAAAATAAAACTCCAGAAGAATATGTAAAATATTGGAAAGAACGTGATTTGAAGGATTTCACTGATTTAGGAATTTTATTTGATGATTTTCGAAATACAAGTTCAAAAGAAAATATTAAATTAACACAGTATTTCTTTAATCAGATTTACAACAATGATTTAATCTATAGAAAAGAAATCAACCAATTATATTGTAATACGGACGATAAATATTTGCCAGACAGATATGTATTAGGAACATGTCCATATTGTAAAGAAGATAATCAATATTCAGATGGATGTGAAAAATGTGGAAGAGCGTTCAATCATTCTGAGATTTTAAAACCAATATGTGCGATATGTAAAAATGAACCAGTAATGAAGACAAGTGCACATTATTTCTTTAAACTTTCTGCACTATCAGATAAATTAAAAACATGGTTAAACAATAACGACAATCTTCAGAAAGATGTTAAAAACTACGTAATAAGATGGATTGAAGATGGATTAAATGACTGGGATATAACAAGAGATATTTCATGGGGTGTAAATATTCCTTTGGAAGAAGCTGAAGGTAAAGTTCTATACGGATGGTTCGACAACCACATTTGTTATATTTCAACTACGATAGAACATCTAAATTCCAAGGGAATAAATGGAAAAGAATTTTGGAATGACTCAACTATTTATCATTACATTGGAAAAGACATAGTATATCATCACTATTTATTCCTGACAGCTATGAGATTAGCCATAAATGAAGAGTATAAACTTCCAGATTTCATTCCAACAAGAGGTCATTTAATGCTTCAGGGAGAGAAATTTTCAAAGAGTAGAGGAATGTACATAGGTTTAAGGGATTTTCTTAGTGATTTTCCAGCAGATTATCTAAGATATTATCTGACAAGAATAACACCATATGATCAATCAGATGTAAATTTTGATTGGGACGATTTCCAAGTAAAAATTAATAACGAATTAGTAGCAAGTATTGGAAATTTCATACACAGAGTCTTGAGTTTTACTAATTCAAAATACAACGGTATAATTCCAGAACCTAAAGAATTAGATAATGATGATAATGAATTAATTGAATTAATTCAAGAATCAAAGAATAAAGTAATGGAAAATATAGAGAACAATCACATAGACAGAGCAATGAAAAATATTTTAGATTTGTCAGATGGTTGTAATAGATATTTTCAAAAGAAAGAACCATGGAAAGGAAATAGTGAAAACACTATATACATAAGCATGAATGCAGTACAAAGTTTAGGAATACTACTCAATCCATTCATGCCTCATAGCATAGATAAACTATTCAATACAATGAATATAGAAAAGAAAAAAATAAATTGGGAAAATTGTGGAGAATTAAAAATAGAAGCTAATCACAAAATTAATGATGCTAAAATTTTATTCGAAAAAATTGAAAATAAAGCAATAAATGAACAAAAACAAAAACTGAAATAGATTTTAAAAAAAATATTTAGCCACTCCCGAAGGAGCAGCTAAGATATATCTATCTATTTTTTGTTGGATCTAGAGAAGAGTACTCCGCCGACTACTGCCAGAACGACACCAAGACCAATTACAACATATGAAATTGGACTGATAACTTCTTCAGTTGTGACGACTTCGACTTCTTTTTCTACTTCTACTTCAACGACTTTTTCGACTTCGACTTCAACGACTTTTTCGACTTCGACTTCACGTACGACTTCGACTTCCTCGACAACTTCGACCTCGACTACACGTTCAACTTCTCTAATTTCAACGGCAATATCTTGCCATCCGTCACGAAGACCATATGCCATAACAGCACCTGGTTGTGATGAACCCATTCCTCGGATTGCACGACCTCCGATAACTCTGAATATTTTCATGTTACCATCGTCATCTGCACCGATTGTAGGTTGAATTACAGCTTGTGAACCTGTGTTGTGTTCATAGAGTAGTTCTCCTGTATCAGCGTCTAGACCTCTGGCCCAACCATCAACGGCTGCAAACCATACGACTCCACCACTGACAATTACTCCACCTCGGAATCCATAACCGTCAATAAAGTATCTCCACTTTTCTTCGCCAGTGTTGACGTCGAAGGCAACGATACTAGAATTGATTATTGGATCATGAGGTGCACCTGGGTGACCACGTTCTTCTTGACATGCTGCATTACAACCAGCAAGACTTACGCCTCGTACTTCAGCATTACCTACTGATGCCCATTCAGGAAGATTGTATAGACCTGCATAGATCATGTTTCTATCAGGATCAAATGCAAAGTCAGCTTCAAGACAACCTGTTGTTTGACAGTTCATCCAGAATGGTTTTGTGTCAGGATAGTTAGTCCATGGTTTTGTCATGTCTTCATCACTTAATGGATCATAGAGTATACAAGTTGGTTCACATCTTGCAATAAAGGTTGATTCCATTGCATGATAAGCATGTCCAGTTTCTGCGTCAAGAACGTAGATTATACCGTTCTTACAACCGCCAATGACGACACGTTTTTCTTCATTATTGACAACTGTATCTACTAACATAGTGTTCCATGCACAGTCATAGTCCCAAAGGTCTCTTGGAGCTGTTTGATAAGCCCATTTGAATTCACCAGTTCGTGCATCGAGTGCTACAAATGATGATCCAAATAATCGAGGACCTGGAGCATGGGTACCGTTTCTATCAGGTCCTGGCTGTGCAGTACCATAATAGATCATGCCATTTTCTTTATCAACTGGCATCTGGCCCCAAATATTGCTTATACCTGAGTTAGAACGCATGTCTCCCCAGTCATTTCTGAGGATGTCCTGGTTCATATCACAGGCTGAAACAGCATAAGGTGCTACTTTGACTTTAGGTGAGTATAACCAAATCTTATCACAGTTGTCTACTAACCATTGACCCCAAGCGGCTTTTTCTTCAGTAAATAATGGACCGTCTTTACCAGGACCACATGTTACTGGATCACCACAAGGAGGTGCTAACCATGTTCTCCATACGAGTTCACCTGTAGAATACTTTCTTGCAGATGCAAAGTGTCTTGCACCATAAGTACCTTCAGCATGACTTCCTAGAGCGTGGAAGATAAGATCTTCTTCAACCCAAGTTGTTGGAGGATGTGTACCTCTACTTCGGTATTCACCACTGTTTGTTGGGATTCCCCATCCTGCAGGATTTAATTTATCTGCTGGGAACCAACCATCAGCGGCATTGGTATTTTCAACACATAAGTGTGTAAGTTGTTTTGCGACTTCACCGGTCTTTGGATCATTAAATGTGTATTTACAACCAAAGTCAGTTTGTACTAAGTAACCATCACTGTAGTACATACCATGAGTATGTGCTGTATCTACAGCAATAGGGAAGTCTTTTCTTGCAGCGTCCTGATCATATTCAGGATGTTCCCATTGCCAAACAACTTCACCAGTTGCGGCATCATATGCAAGAATAGATTTTCTGTTTAAGACATTAAAAACAACACCGTCTACAACCAATTGAGGAGCTTGAGAACCTTCTGCATCGCCCCAACTACCTGCTCCAAACTGATTTGTTGAAGGGATAGGTGCAACCCATTTTAGTTCAATGTATTGTGCATTCTCCTTATTGATTTGAGTTTGAGGATTATGGTTTGTTCCAAATCTGTTATGATTAATGAACTCCCAATTTCGCTCTTCTCGACTTAAATTGTTTTGTCCTTCAGCTGTTCCTACTGGTGCAGCAAACATCATAGTGGATGCTACTAATAAATATCCCAATAAGACGGCAGCTAATGCTAACCAATTTCTATGGTTCATTAACCCGGTATGTATAAGTAATTAATATTTAAGAAATTCAAACAAATCACCAATGATATATAAATATAATGCAGTTATAAATTAATAAAAAAAGAAGAAAAATTAACAGTGGTAGAGTTCAGACTAGAAATTGAAAATAAAAAAAAAGATTAGAGCTGCCTATTTCTAGGCAGCGTCTAAATTAACTATTTGGATGTTGATCTAGAGTAGATTACACCAGCTACTACTACTAAGACGACACCTAATCCAATTGCAACATATGAAATTGGACTGATGACTTCTTCAGTCACAGTAACTTCTGTTTCGACTACTCTTTCTACTTCAACAGGTACTTCCTTTTCTACAACTACCTCGACTTCAACTTCTTTCTCGACAATCTTTTCGACTTCGACTTCTCGTTCGACGACTACTTCGACTTCTTGAATTACAGTTTCAACCTCTGGTAATACGTCAGGATTACCGAATGCAGCTAATGAACCTGGAAGTGCTGTACTTGAGAATAGGAATCCTCCACCACCACCAATGTATAGGAATACTTTGTAGTTTCCATCACTGTCTGCACCAATTGTTGGCATTACACTGACTGGAATTCCGAACAATTTCTTGTTAAGAATTTCACCTGTATCTGCATCTAACATGTACATGTTACCATCACTAGCATATGCATATACCACGCCGCCACTTACCATGACACCGCCTCTATATGATACACCTTCGATGTATGTAGCCCAGACTTCTTGACCAGTTCTCCAATCTACTGCATGAATTGTTGAATTCTTTGGTTCGATTTGTTGAATAGTACTACCTTGGTTACCAAAGTCTACTACTGGTTTGATCTGGAATTGTCTTGGTGAGTTCTGTACACCCATGTAGATGTGTTTGTCATCAATTGCCATATCAGCTTCGATATGAGCCCATGCGTTTGGACCCATGGCAATACCAGTACAATCGCTACCATCAGCTAGACCTGCTTCACAGTCTGGTGAGTTCTGGTTCATCCAGTCTTTGTTCATGTGTTCAAATGTCATATCACAACATGCATCTGGACCGACAACCTGAGCTCCGCCATTACCGCTTTCACCTAGGCTAGAGTCACCACCATAGTTCCAACCTTGCATGTTACGAGCTATGCTTGGTGGATCATAAATCCAAAGTGGTTCGCCAGTGGCTGAATCAAGTGCGTAAACGATACCGTTCTTACATGATTTGATGTATACTTCGGTTCCGTCAGGCATATCTCTCAATGCACCACCCCATGAACAGTCCATATCCCACAAATCATGTGGTAATGCTGCGAAGCCCCAAGCGAGTGCGCCTGTTCGTGCGTCTACAGCAATTAATGCACTACCAAAGAGGTTTGGTCCGAATCGGAGAGTTCCGTTAGGATAAGGTCCTACGTCACCTGTTCCCATGTATACTAAACCAGTCTTCTCACTGTAAGGCATGTTACCCCATACTACTGAGAATGCACTAGCAGTGTGAATTTCACCGAAATGAGGAGATCCTGGTTTCATGTTAATCCAGTCGTTATTTACTGCTTCTTCAGGAACATCTCTACAGTTAACTGCGAGGTGTGTACCGCCAGATTCAATATATTTAGGATATTCAAAGTACCATACTTTTCCATCTGTTCTATCACATTGGTCTTGTGCCCATGTTGGTTGACTTCCGTCACCAGGAGGCATTAACCAGTTACGATAAACTTGTGTTGGATTAGCAGAATCACTAATATCAATACCAATTAAACTGGAACGTCCACCACGACCACTTGCACCAAATGATGGCCATACTACTATGTCATCAATGATTTGTGGAGGATGGTTTTGAATTCCACTCATGTAACCTTTGCTCTTGAATGTACCCATTGCGCCTAATGGATTACCCATTTCAGCTTGTGTACCACAAAGAATTTCAGGAGTTAATTCCCAGGCCAAACTTCCATCATCAGCATTTAATGATTTCAACCAACATGGTGCAGAGCTCATGATAAGCTCGTTACGGTCAGCATAATAATTAATTGCGTGAGTATGTCCATATTGTCCTTGCATATATGGAAATTCTGCAAGCCATGCGTCAAAGTCGTGTAGGGTAGGAACGATGTCACTATACCAAACTTGTTCGCCTGTCTTTGCATCAACTGCGACAACATCTTGTTTATTCTTAGCGACATAAACAACGCCGTCTACAATTATTGGAGGAGCAGAAGCACCTTCTTGTACAGAGTTAGGAAAAGTGTGATCTACATCTGATTGAAATGGATAGAGCCATTTCATTTCTAGATAAGGCACAGTTTCCTTGTTAATCTGTGTTTGAGGGCTGAAACTTCCACCGTCTGAGTCATAGTTGATCCATTCCCAATTTCCTGGACCAACCGCCTCAACGTTAGGAACAACTGTTTCAGTATTATTTGAAACAAAAGTCCAAGTTGAAGTTAGTAACAGCATTGCTGCTACTATAGATATAAGCCAATACCTATGGTTCATGCAAAATGTAGTGTACACATAGTATTTAATGAGTTATTTATTGAACAATTATTTTCATTATATTCATAGAAATTTATGAATAATTATGAAGATATTGACCGGACAATATCTATATTAAGATTATTTGAATACATTTGTCATGGAAAAAATTAATTTTGATGATTTTTCAAAATTAAAGATTAGAGTTGGAAAAATCACTAGTGCAGAAGAAGTTGAAGGTTCTAACAAATTAATTAAAATGAAAGTTGACATAGGAGATGAAGAAAGGCAAATTGTTGCAGGAATATCAAAATATTATTCACTCGATGAATTAACTAATAAAACAGTAATTGTACTAGTCAACCTAGAACCTAGAAAGATATTTGGTATTGAATCACAAGGAATGTTATTAGCATCAATTAATGAAGATAAGGTTTCATTATTACAAACAGATAAAGAAATGCTACCTGGATCAGAAATAGGATAATTATCCTCTAAAGTATTTTGATAGAATTCGAATTGAAAAGAATGCAATCAATACTGATTCAATAATAATTGCAATAGTAAGAATTTGATCCTCTAGTAACAAAGTTTGAATAGTAAATTGTATTAAACCAGAACTGCTAATAGTCATATCACGTTCTGATTTGATTTCATCATTTACAACGTGCGTAATTTTATAATCGCCATTTGGAAGTTTTAATCTTGGAATTTCCAATAAATCAGCAGTGTATTCTTCATTGTCTTTCTCAACTATAATTTGACCGTCGATGTAAGGTTGTTCAAACTCGTCTAAAACAGAAATGTCGATTGTATTAACATCAATAATGATTAACAAATCATGAGGAAATCCTAATTTGTTAGAATAAGTTTTATCTCTTTCAGAGTTATCAAGAATATTAAAATTAGAAACTTCGAAATTGAATACTTTCAAACTAGAAATGGAAAAAGTATCGAGATTACTATTGCCTAAAACATAGGTTTTACCATCAAAATAACTTGTAGTAAAATCACCTTCTATCTCGATTTGATAATTAGTAATAGGTCCAATATTATCAGAAATAGAAAGTATCGCAACAGGAATGTCTATTATCTGAGAGTGAATGAAGGTTGTTACACCGTTAGATTTACCAGCAATAAATAATTCAGGAGATTCTGGAACATATTCGGCGAGATTAAGTCGTAAATCTTCTTCCGAAGATAGAGAATAGGCTACAAGATTGTAATCACTTGAAGGTGCCACATATACTGGAAGATATGTATCAAGAGTTCCTATTCCTGCAAAGTTTGAATGTACGTGGAAGAAATGTAAACCATATTGTAATGGAGAATCTCCATTTTCAGACTCGCCAATTTCGGGAATGGTAATTTCAAAATATCCTGTTTGGGTATCAGGAAGAGTAAGAGTAGTGGATGAAATAGTTCCATTCTTCTCAATACTAAGGTTGAGATCTTCAGTTTGAGAATATATCCTTAGTTTTCTAGTAGTCTCCAGTACAAAATCAATGCTTTCTCCGGAAGGATCAAAATCTTGAATAGTATTATTGTATCGAATTATAAATTCAGAACCAGGAGAAACCACACTTGGATATTCAATAGTGCCAAAAGATCCACTTAAAAGACGATAACCGTCGGTAGGTTCAAGTAGTGCTAGTTCAAGATTCGTATTCTTTTCAATATGTAAATTATTATTTTCCAACATATAATTAGGTATAAAGTCAGACGGAGAATCTTCTCCAACAATAATTAGAAAAGCCTTTTGGAAACTAGATTCAACGCCAGTAGGTCTTGCCTCTGGACGTTGTTGTTCATCTCGTGGAACTCTCGTACATTGAAGAATCTCGAATTGAGCTTCCATAGTAGGGAGAACCTGATTGTCGCGATCATTGTCATTCTGTAATCTAGCCATCATACTCTGAACAGTTCGATTTTGAAATCCTCCAGGCTGGTTTCGTAAATCTTCTATTTGTTTATTTCTATCTTGAATATCTTTACGCAATTCTTCAATACTATTTTGAAGACTTATACAATTTTCAACACTATCAACGTTCTCTCGTGCATTAATACCTGCAAAGATTGGATTGTCAGCAGGAAAACCAGCTCGTTCTAATTGATCTGCAGTAACTTCCAGCATTGTTAATTCAATAAATAGTGTTTCGCCAACATCAGGTCGTGGTAATTCCAATTGATTTATTCGACGTCCAGGAACTATTCCTCGGAATAACAAATCTTCTCCAGGCTCTCCCATTGTAACAATTATTTGTTTTTCGGAAAGAATGAAAAGATCCTCATCTGAACCAACCACGATTGTAGTTCCCGATGCAGGTATTGAAATACTTTCTTCATCAAATCCGAGTTGAGCAAAATCAGGCATTGTATTTGTTAAATCAGAAACTTCAAATGGTAGTTCACATGCAGCAGATGCAGCACATTCTCGATCATCGACCTGTGATAGTGACAAAGGTAGCAATAGGAATGTTGAAATAAACAATAAGAATACAAGAACAAAACTACGCAAATTAATCATCTCTCTCCACAAAATACAATGAAAGTAAAAGAAATCCTAAAACAAGAACAGGTGGAATAATCGTAACAAGATATGGAGCGAAATTATAAATCGCAATTGAAACAAGGTATACAGGAATTAGTAAGAGAGTGCTTCCAAGAGTAAGCAATGCTACAGAAGATCGTAAAGAACTTACCATTTTAGATTCTCCGCCAGGATTATCACGAACTTCAGATAGTCTAACTTGGGCAGCTAGTGCAGAAAATGTAATACCTGGAATAGCAAATGCCATACCTAAACGCACATATTCAATAAGTGGAAGTTCTATAGGATGGCCTTCATAGCCAAGATATGTTGCAATACCTGCAATCTGATCAAAGGCCAATAATAAAGAGAATGTCTCTCCTGTAATTTGACCAGCGACACAACCAGCATACACCATTAAAGCCATCATATATGCAAAGAAAAAGTATAGCACTTTTCCAAAAGCACCAACCCCACTACCAATAACAACTCGCGAGAGAGATACAACAGTACCAATAACTAAGTATGCAAGAAAAGCTGCAATGAAATCACCTGGATTTCCAGTTGTTAGAACAGTAAACATAGGAATAATAATTGGAAGTACAAGAAGTAGGCTTTCGAAAAGGACTTGTTGATTTGGTCCTAGAGATTTTATAAATCCAATTTGTTTAAGCAGTAAATAAACTGCAATTAATCCAAAAGCACTAAAGAATGCAATAGATGACAAATAAGAAACAAATGAAGCTAAAACAACTGGATTAGCAATCATTACAGCAATTGGGAGTACAGAAAGAGCAGATACGTATGTTCTAAGTTCTCTTAACGGTAGCATAAGACCACTCCTCCATTTTCTTCATAGTGTCTAAGATCGATTCGTGATTTGTTAATATAATTTCGATTCCATTATCTTGAACAGTCTTCTGAATTTGTTGTGCACGTTCAAAATTATCTTCATTGTAAATTAATATGATAATAAGATCACGATTAGATTTTAATTTTGATAGATATGATTCAATTAATCGGTCGTCTGTACGTGTTAAAATAAGAATGAAGCTATTTCCAAATTCAGATGCGGAAAAATCAAGATAGCTGTTTGTAAAGCTAGTTATTAGGAATTTATCTTGAGATGGTTGAACTTTTGCCAAATTACGTAATAATGAATCAACATGAGACTCGCCACGAGCAGGTTTAAGTATTGCACGACTACGAGTATCAAACAAAACCAGACCAGTTCTAGTACCACGTTTAATAAAATTATAAGCTAATGAAGCGGCAAGATCCGCAGATATGTCAAGAGAGATTTGATCACCGTTAGGTAATTCGCTATCTTTTCCAATATCGGCAACAATTGTTATAGCCTGACCTTCTTCTCCTGCGGTAATCTTAGATTTAGGTTTATGGTCAGGAGATTTGGCCATAGCTTTCCAAGAAATTATTTTAAAATCATCTCCAGGTTGATAATCACGAATTCCCCATACTTCGCTACTTCTTCCTTGTTTAACTGCAGAAGAAACTCCTAACAAACCTGCTGCAGATGTTTGAGGAGATGTTTCAAATGGATAAATGTGTGGAAGGACTAGAATTTCAGCTTCGTCATTTGTGGTAATAGTAATTCCAGATAACAATAACCAATCCTTAACAATAATTTTCGTATTAGAAATTTTATGAACGCCACGTCGATCTGCAACAAATGTCTTAGATAAATCATATTTTTCTCCAGGTTGGAAAACAACTGTACCTGTATTAATATTAAGACCTAGGCTCTGACAATCAAATTCAACAGATGCATTTGCAGGAAATCGACCATTGTATTTCATTTCCAAGGATGTATTAATATCAGCAGGAGGCATTACTTGGTATTTATCAAAAACCCGGGTAACTTCAAAATTATTAGACGGTTTAAGATACTTGAAAAGAACTAAATTAATACATAATGCAAACATAACTGAAAGCATTGAAAGGGTAGCATTTGGCAATAATGCCAAACTACAGATTGTAAGTAATCCAAAAAAACCAATTAGAAGTCGAATATGTTTCTTCATATTAAATCAAACTGGTACTATTACTTCATCAATACAATCTTTGATAATCTTTCTTAGATATTCTGTAGCAGAATTACTCTCACTGTCATCAAGGTCTAAAAGTGCATTTTGCTGTAATATTAACCTGTGATTAAGAACATCAAATGCAACAGCTTTTACGTCGTCAGGTATCACGTATGAACGTCCTTCAGTAACAGCAGCAAAACCTTTAGCAGCATATAATAAAGCAACAGATGCACGAGGACTAGCTCCAAGTGTGACTTTAGGAATATTTGCAGTATTCTGAACTAATGAAGATATATATTCCAAAACATTTTTCTCCGCATTGATTCCTGAATGTATCATATTTTTACCTTCAAGAATTGCTTGTTTAGAAACAACAGGGGAAATATCTGGAGAACTACCTATTCGTCTTTTAATTATTTCTGCTTCGCTAGCTTGATCTGGATAATCAATAATTAAACGGAATAAGAATCGATCCAATTGCGCTTCAGGTAAAGGATATGTTCCTTCAAGTTCAATAGAATTTTTAGTAGCTAAAACCATGAATGGTTCATCCATTTTTCTGGTCATGCCTTCTACACTAACTTGACGTTCTTGCATACATTCAAGTAAAGCAGATTGTGATTTAGGTGGAGCACGATTAATTTCGTCGACAATTACAAAATTAGAGAATATTGGACCAGAACGGAATTCAAATTCTCGTTCTTTAGGATTGTAGATTCTAGTACCTGTAATATCAGAAGGCATTAAATCAGAAGTTGATTGAATTCGGTTAGAAGTAGACTCTACAGATTTACTAAATAAGTTAGCAAGTAGAGTTTTTCCAGTTCCAGGGAAACCTTCAATGAGAACATGACCGCCTACAAGGATAGAAATAATCAAGGAATCAACAATATTATCTAAACCAACTACATTGTTGCCAATTTCGGCTTTAAGAGAATCTCGTAGAGATTTTATGTCTTCAGTGGATTTCAAGGAATTAATCATAATCAGTTACCTCCTGACTCGATTATTTCAGTAATAATTGTTTCTGCAGTAATACGAGATCCATCATCAGCGCCTGAATCAGAAATATCGGATTGTTTAATCATCAATCTATGATTAAGAACATCA
>DAHJ01000003.1 GCA_002495905.1 Thaumarchaeota archaeon UBA223 | reverse complement strand
TTGGCTGGTGCTTTACGCTTTGTTGCCTTACGCTTTGGAGCTGCTTTACGTCGAACAGATCTACGTGAGTTGGTACGTTTGACCATAATTAGTTATAGTAAAATCACTATTTAATTATCTGCTTAATCTAATAATATCAATATTATGAAAAAAATAGAGACTATAAACAACAGACTTAATTCTTCTTATCCGCCTATTGATACATCTTTAGACTATAATACTCCTTTTCAATTATTAATTGCTACAATTTTATCTGCTCAATGTACTGACGAAGTAGTAAATAGAACAACGAAAATTTTATTTAAAGAATACTCAGAACCGGAACAATTTGCTAATGCGAACATCGCCAAGCTAAAAAAAATAATAAAACCTACAGGCTATTATTCATTGAAAGCAAACAGAATAAAGAATACATCTAAACGAATTGTCAGAATATTTGATTCTAGAGTTCCAGATAACATGGAAGATTTGTTGACATTGGACGGTGTAGGGCGTAAAACAGCAAATATTGTACTTTCAGTAGCATTTAAAAAAACAGAAGGAATAGCAGTTGACACACATGTAAAAAGACTAAGTAATAGATTGGGATTAACTAATAATTCAAACCCAGAAAAAATTGAGATCGATTTAATGAATAATTTAAAGAAGGATAATTGGGATAGATTTTCAATATTGCTAATCCTACATGGAAGAAAAGTGTGTCAGGCTCGAAAACCAGATTGTGATAATTGTATATTGAATGATTTATGTCCGTATTATAAATCAATCAGAAAATAGAAGTATTGACAATATCGGAATAATTAATTGAAGGAGAAATTAATTTTCTTTCAAGCATCCAAGAATAAAGTTCATTAAATTTAGTTTCAGGATATAATTGCCAAGGTTCCCAAAAAGGAATAGTAATAGATGAAAGATTTTTATTAATAATTTTTTGTTTGTTTGTTGGAAATTTATTGATAATAAATTGGAGTTTATTTAAATAATAATCAAGAACGTTATTAGAATTATTATTTATATAATTAATTGATTTATTTGTAGCACGAATAAATGAACGAATAATATCAATATCAAGATCGTTACGAGAGATCATAAGAGTGCCTTTTCGTCTTTTCGATTCCGTTAATTTTTTAAGGCCGAGTGATATAGCAAAATCTCCGTAAATACCCATCAGGCTTGAAGCAGAAGTTTCTTCATTTAAAGTAGACATTAATCTTTCATGTGGATCGCCAAGTTTTAGAAAATTAGAATCGTTGATTTGAAAATATGATTCAAGATCTTCAATAGTAGTATAATATGAACCAGTTGATGCTTCAACTGCAATCTTCTTATTTGTAAGTTGCTCAGGAGAAGAAACATCTTTATTTACATATAGGCCAAAACTTCCGTTAATTGCAGAACCATTCCATGGAGAATAACAAACAATACTAGAATTTTCGCTTTCGGCAGCTCTTGATAGAGAGACATATTCAGCAGCATGGTAAAAATCAGATAATTTTTTTTTCTGTAAATCAATATACATTTGACTTTTGCTTTTTACAGTACTGTCAGGAGTTACATTATTAACTTTAATCGATAAATTTTCTTCATCATAATAGCCATTCTCAATACCAATTAATTCAGGCAAAGACCAGTAAAATGCATAATCATTAATGCTTAGATTGATCATTGTTGAAGATGTCATGATACATTTACTATATGACGCAAAACTTTATTAAATTGTTTGGCATTTTGTCAGTTTGTGAACAACAACATACGATTACCAACTTTAAGTGTAGACATGCTTAGTCTGCTTCTTAGACTTTAAAAGTTCACCAATTACAACTAAATATTTGGTGAATATGTTGGTATATCAAGTTCATAAATTATTAAAAATTTACACATCAACTGGAGAGTATGCTAATTGAATAACGAATATCTAATTTCAACAGTAGTAGAAAATAAACCAGGAGTGTTATATAGAACTGCAAATGTATTCAGGCAAAGAGGGTATAATATACGAAGTATCTCAGTAGGTGAATTAAGAGATAGTACAATGTCAAGAATGACATTTTTGATTGATGCTGAAGAAAACGCAATAAATCAATTAGTAAAAGTTATGGAGAAACAAATTGACGTGGTTGAGGTAAAGATTCTCGATCCAGGAAAATTAATAAAGAAAGAATTAGCGTTGATAAAAATTTATGTAAAAGATCAGAAAATGATTCCAAAAATAAGAGATATTTCAAACATAGGAACAATAATTGATGAATCAGTAAATTCAGTAGTAGTAGAAATTACTGGAACGTCAGAAAAAATTACAGATTTTATTGAATTAGCTTCAGATTATGGAAAAATAGATATATCGAGAACTGGATTAACAGCTATTGAGAGAGGAGAATAGGATGTCAGACAACAGTAAATTAATAAAAATATTCGATACTACATTAAGAGACGGAGAACAGACTCCAGGAGTCAGTCTAACTCCAGAGGACAAGTTGAAAATTGCAATACAATTAGATAAATTAGGAGTTGATACTATTGAAGCAGGATTTCCAATTACTTCAAGAGGAGAAGCAGATGCAGTAAAAGAAATTGCTGAAGCAGGATTGAAAAGTGAAATATGTGGATTAGCAAGAGCAGAACCAAAGGATATAGAAACTGCATTAAAATGTAATGTAGATTTAGTTCATGTATTTATAGCAACATCAGACATACACATGGAACATAAATTGAAAATGGATAGGAAAGAGGTTATCAAAAAAGCAACCGACATGGTGAAACTTGTAAAAGAAAGAGGCGTACCAGTAGAATTTTCTGCAGAGGATGCATGTAGATCAGATCCAGATTTCTTGATTGAAGTATTTCAAGAAGTGAGTAAAGCAGGAGCTGATAGAATTGATGTAGCAGATACAGTAGGAATAATGAATCCGTCCACAATGTATGAATTAGTATCAAAAGTACGAAAAACAATAAAAGAACCAATAAGCATGCACTGTCATAATGATTTTGGATTGGCCACTGCAAATTCTCTTGCAGGAATGTTAGCAGGGGCAGAAAGAATACACGTTGCAATTAACGGATTAGGTGAAAGAGCTGGAAATGCAGCATTAGAAGAAGTAGTAATGTCAGTACAAAATTTGTATCAGAAAGAAACAAATATCAATACAAGATTAATTTATGAGACTTCCAATTTAGTTTCTAGATTAACTGGAATAAATCCTCAACCAAATAAAGCTATAATAGGTGACAATGCATTTGGTCATGAATCTGGAATACATGTACACGGTGTTATAAACATGCCAATTACCTATGAACCATTAGAACCAGAAATTGTAGGAAGAAAGAGATGGATACAAGCAGGAAAACATGCTGGAACACACGGTGTAAAGGCACAACTTGAAGAATTAGGATACGAAGCAAATGAGAAGCAAGTAAAGGAGATATTATCAAGAGTGAAGGATCTTGGAGATAAAGGAAAGAGATTAACAGACATGGATCTTGATTCAATTGCTAGATCAATTCTTGGACAAGAAACTGATGAGAAGATATTAGAATTAATAGACATTTCAGTAATGACAGGAGTAAAAGCTACACCAACTGCATCAGTAAAAATTTCAATGAATGGAGAAACTCATGTAGCAGCAGAAACAGGAGTAGGTCCAGTTGATTCAGCAATAAAAGCAATACAAAAAATAAGTGATAAAATAGCACATATTAGGTTAAAGGATTTCAAGATAGAAGCAATATCCGGAGGAACTGACGCACTAGGTGAAGTTGTAATAAAGGTAGAAGATAATGAAGGAAACATTGCAACTGCAAGATCTTCAGATGGAGATATTGTAATAGCAAGTACAGAAGCAATGATTGACGGAATAAATAAAATTCTTACTAAAAAGAAAATTTCTTCTCCAAAAGAACAATTAGCAAATCCATAGCGGGAAAGGAGTCAATATACAAATAATGACCGAAACATTATTTGAGAAAATATGGAATTCCCATGTCGTAGTTGAACGAGAAAATGAGCCTTCTTTGATTTATATTGATCGTCATCTTCTTCATGAAGTAACATCACCTCAAGCATTTGACGGATTAAGACTCAATAATAGAAAGGTTAGACGACCAGATCTTACAATAGCTACAATAGATCATAATGTACCAACAACAGATAGAAGCTTGCCAATGATTGATGAGACGTCTTCAACACAAATCAATACATTAGAAAAGAATTGTAAAGATTTTGGAATAAAACTGTTTGGAATTAATGATCCTAATCAAGGAATTGTACATGTAATAGGGCCTCAATTGGGAATTACATTACCTGGAAGTACGATTGTATGTGGAGATAGTCATACTTCGACTCAAGGTGCGTTTGGAGCTTTTGCTTTTGGTATTGGAACAAGTGAAGTTGAGCACACACTTGCAACTCAAACATTATGGCTTGAAAAACCAAAGACTTTTGAGATTCTTGCTACAGGGAAAAGAAGAGATTCATTTGCTGTAACATCTAAAGACATAATTCTCAGCATAATTAAAAAAATTGGAACTGATGGAGGAGCAGGTCATGTGCTGGAATATCGTGGTGATGCGATTAGTGACTTATCAATGGAACAGAGAATGACTATATGTAATATGTCAATCGAAGCAGGTTCTAGAGCAGGTTTAATTGCTCCTGATGAAAAAGCATTTAATTACATAAATAATAGAGAATATACTCCAAAAAATTATGATG
>DAHJ01000019.1:39428-39728 GCA_002495905.1 Thaumarchaeota archaeon UBA223 | reverse complement strand
GGAATTGGATACATCCACTTAACTTCTAGATGCTCGACATTACCAGAATTAAGTTGAGTTTGTGGATTATAGTTAGTACCCCAAGGATCTCCATTATGGTACTCCCAATTTCTTTCCCATCGACTTAGCTGTTGCGCCTCAGCATTTTGAATTGCTGGAGGTGCAGCTGTAAAGATCGATGATAGTAGCAGGACGCTTGCAAGAAGCACTGCTAACATTACTCCCCAATGTTTATGGTTCATAGATATTTGAGAATTGAAATAAGATATAAATTAGATTATTAATAATAATTTGAAATAA
>DAHJ01000019.1:29211-39240 GCA_002495905.1 Thaumarchaeota archaeon UBA223 | reverse complement strand
ATTATTATGATTGTTAATATTATTATTATTTTCATTAATTTTAAAAAAAATATACTTGTTATTATACAAAATGATAGGTATTAGCGATTTTTTTTAATAATAATTATTAATAATAATTTGAAATAATTATAATGCCGTTATAATAAGGATTTTTATTAACAATTTAATTATTAATATTAATTAAAAAGAAACGTAACAAATAGAAAAACAATTTTATTATGTATATAACAAAATAAATTATGGTAAAAAAATATTGGTTACTAAAAGAAGAGCCAAACAAATATTCTTATGATGATTTGATAAAAAATAAAAAAACAGTATGGGATGGAGTAGGAAATAATTTAGCATTAAAAAATATTAGAAATATATCAAAAGGAGATGAGGCATTTTTTTATCATACTGGAAAAGAAAAATCAGTAATTGGAATAGTAGAAGTAACTAAAGATCCATATAGTGATCCAAATAAAGATGATAATCGATTTGTAGTATTTAATGTAAAACCTATAAAAAAATTAAAAAGGCCAGTTAGTCTTAAAGAAATTAAAGCAAATAAAATTTTTAAAGAATTTGAGTTAGTTAGAATTCCTAGATTATCAGTAATGCCTGTTACAAAGAAATATTGGGATACAATTATTAAATTATCAAATCAAAAAAATGATTTCTGATTACGTAATAATTTATTTGGCAATAGTCGGAATATCAATAATATCATATTGGATTTTTTTTATATTGAAAAATAAAATCGATAAGTATTATATGAGAACCCATATAATCGCAGAATTAATTACAGCAATTTTATTAATAATTTCATCAATAAGTGGAAGATTCGAGATAATCCTCATTGCAATAGGAATGCTAATTTATGCGTCAATCAATATAATTGGAAAATACGTTGATGAAAGGGATAGAAAAATGATAGTAATAATAATTTTAAACGTAGTTTTACTGATAATTTTAACAAATTATCTATTAGTAGAGGTAAATTAGGAAGAATATTCAACAATAAAGTCAATAAAATTTGCTGTAATTACATGTAAGACAAATAAGATGATAATAAAATGTCGAGTTGAAATAGGGCGACGGAGGAATATCTTTTCCCCTTCATTCCTATGGTTCTGTTGACCCTATTTCTTCACATTTTTAATAATTTTAAACTTGTAGCCATAATATATTTGTCCAGAATCACCATCTGAAGATATTTTTCTAAATACGGCTTTGACATTAGCGTTAATTTTTATATCATCTATATCAGAATCAACAATTTGAGCGACAATATTGACATTATTATCAAGTCTTATGAGGCCAATAGACATAGGTAATTCTTTTTCAAAACCTGGCATTGATTCAGATGAAAGTGTATAAGAGATTAATTTGCCTTTATGAGGCATTTGTTTATCAGATATATCCTCAGAATTACATTTTTTACATTTATAAAAATTAGGAAAAGATTCATAATTACAAGAATTACAAACAGAACCAATGATTCTGAAATATCTGTCTCTATTTCGCCAATATGAAACAGACATTAATTTGCCACTCCTAGAATATGAATTACACTATTGGAATCTATACCAGACATATTATGGCATAAACCAATTTTCTTATTTTGAAGATCAACATGAGAACGATTTTGTAGTTGACGAGTAACTTCAGCTATTTGATATATTCCTGTTGCAGAAAGTGGATTGCCCCTTGCTTTTAAACCTCCGGAACAAGACAAAGAAGTTTTTGAATTGAGATCAAATTTACCCGAAATAATATCAGATGTAGCAGATCCTGGATCAGAGAATCCCATAGTTTCAATAATGTTTGCAGTAATTGCAGGAACAACATCATGAACTTCTAATAAATCAATATCGTTTAGATTTATTTTTGATTTTTCTAAGGATTTATTTAGACAATTCGCAGTAGAATTAAATTCTAATAAATTATCTCTAGAATAAAAATCGATAGAAGAATTAGAAGAAATTGAAGATAAAATATTAACGTCGTGAAAATTAGATTTGTTAGTTTTAGAAAGCATAACTGATGCAGAGCCATCTCCAATTGGTGAACAATTAAGCATGTTAAGCGGAGATGAGATTATAGATGATTTATTTATTGCATCCAATGAAAATTCACGATTAAATTGTGCATGTTTACATGATGAAGAATTTTTATGAGAAAGTACTGAAAAATTAGATAAATCGTCAGATGAAATATTGTAATTTTCCATATACAATCTTGTAAATAATGCATAAAGTGAATTCATTGTTATGCCAAAAAATTGAGTGTATTCATAACTTTCGCCTAATGTAGTAGCTTTGATAGTTTCCGATGGAGATAAATCGGTCATTTTTTCTGATCCAATTACTAATACAGATTCAATATCATTGGAACTTAATAGTTTATGAGCAACATTAACAGCCATAGCTCCTGAACACGAGGAAGATTCAATCTTGAAAGAATCAATATTCGATAAACCTAATTTTTCTGAAATAATAGTAGACATATTTTCTTGGCTAGATGAATATGAGGACAAAGTATTAGCAAAGATTAACATATCAGGAGAAATATTTGATTCAGAAATTGCTTGTTTAGCAGATTCAACAGACATATCTAACAATGATTTTGACCAATGATCAGTAATTTTTGTAAAACCAGTTCCAGATATTTTTATTGTCAGATCAATCACCTAAAATTACTTCAATATACCTCGAAGTTTTGTATATGTGGCATAATCAATGTTTTTACTGTCATTAATTTTTTCAGATAAAGGAATATGATCTTCGCCTTTATTCAGAATACCATCTTCGACCAATATAGAAAAAGCGTCGCTTCCTGCTCCAGAACCAAATGATGCAAGAAGAATTCGGTCCCCTGGTTTGGCAACATCAAAAGTTGAAACAAGTCCAAGAGGTGAACTAGCAGAATAAGGATTGCCAATAACAGGGTTAAGTAATCCAGGTTCAATCTGTTCCATGGAAAATCCAAGTCTTTTAGCTACTTGAATTGGAAATTTAGGATTAGGTTGATGAAAGATTGCATATTTAAAATCAGAAGGTTGAAGATTAGTTTCGGAAAGTAATTGTTTAACAGAAGATTGAACATGATGAAAATAAGCAGGTTCTCCTGTAAAACGAGAAAGATGTCGAGGATAAGATTCAGTCTGTCTTCTCCAAAAATCTCCTGTATCAGTCACGTAAGATGTACTATATTCAATTTTAGCTATAGGATTTTTAGTATCGCTAGATAAGACAAATGCAGCTGCAGCACTTCCTGCAGTATATTCGAGATTATCTCCAGGTCGTCCTTGAGCAGTATCAACGCCTAAAGCTATTCCGTGAGAAATCATTCCAGAGCCAATTAATCCCGTGATAACTTGCATTGCCTCAGTTCCGGCTTTGCATGCAAATTCAAAATCAGATGCTAAAGTTTTGTGGATACCTAAAGCTTGAGCTACAATTGTACTAGTTGGTTTAACAGCATAGGGTTTTGATTCAGTTCCTACGAAAATTGCGCCAATTTCACATGAGCCAGACATAGATAAGGCATCTCTAGCTGTTTCAACAGCCATAGTTGTTGTATCCTCGTCAATATTAGCAACACTCTTTGCTTTATTAGGACCAGAACCTCCGCCTTTCCAAAGTTTAGCAATATCAGTAGTAGAAAGTCTTAATCGTGGGACATATCCACTATAACCAGATATATAGACAGGGATAGAGCTCTTCATTATTGGAATAATTATGTCCAATTGAGTTTAAAAGCTTACAGAAAAGTACTCAAATATTAGTAAAATGTCGAAATTAAACTGATTTAACTTGTTTTACTACAGAAGATCTTCTTTTTTTCAAGATTCTATAACCACATATACACTTGATTTCAGGTAAAGCAGCGAGATCTTCGTTTGTAACTGGAGTAGCACAACGTACACATTCATAGACTACACCGCCAAAAGTATCATCAGAAGATTCCAAATATAATCAATTAAGTTTAGAATTTAGTAGTATATGTATTTTTTGTTATTGAGATTTTTCTTTAATTCCATATATCAAAAGATGAAAAATAGACAATAGAAAACGAAAGATTTCAAAAGAAGAGAGTTTAGTTTTTCCAATACTTCGTTCTTGAAATACAAATGGGATTTCTTGAATTTTGAGTTTCATCTTATGGAATAAATATACAGATTCGATTAAATAAGAGAAGCCATTTGACTTGACATCATAGCGTATCAATAAATCAATGGTATTAGAATTAAATCCTCTAAATCCAGTAGTATTATCATGTAATTTAGATCCTAAAAATATCCGCACGAGCATATTAGCAACAAAACTAATAATTTTTCGATGAATTGGCCAAGAACTAACACCTCCTTTATCTATATATCTTGAGGCAATAGCAACATCATAACCAGAATTGATTGAGTCTACAATTTGAATAGTAATTTCAGGAGGATGTGAAAGATCAGAGTCCATTTGAATAATACAATCAGAATTATTTTCTTTACACCAATTATAACCTGCTTGATAAGCAGAACCTAATCCTAGTTTAGATTCTCTAGTAATTAGAAATACTGATTTACCGTATGAATTTAATTGCTCAACTACAGAAGATGTTCCATCAGGACTATTATCATCAACAACTATAATTTTCAAATTATGTGGAGAATGACTGAATATATCAATTAATTTACTTGTTAAGATAATAATATTGTCTTTCTCATTGTAAGTAGGGATAATAATTGAAACATTCATAACACATCAATAAATAGATTTTAAAGCATCATTAAGTGAGCGTCCTACATGATTAATATCGTCATTAGATAAGCCAGAATGTATAGGAATAGAAAGAACTTGAGAAGAAGCAATATCAGTATTAGGAAGTTCATATTCATTATTTAAAGTCTGATAAAAGGGCATTTTATGAATAGGTGTACGATAATAAACTGCAGTATTAATTCCTTGTTTTTCCATAAAAGACATTATTTCATCACGAGAATGAGTAAAAGAAACAGTATACAAATAACGATTAAGAAATGAATTATCATTTTCAATGGGAATGTTAATATCAAATTCATCAATGTATTCAGAAATAATATTCGAATTAGTTCGTCTAATTTTAATAAAATCGTCGAGTTTACTTAATTGAATAGAGGCAAGTGCAGCTTCAATTTCAGGCATACGTAGGTTTAAACCAAATCTTATTGTATGGCCAGATTTATCAAGGCCATGATTACGAATCATCAATAATTGATTATAAAGTTCTTCGTCATTTGTTGTTATCACACCTCCTTCTCCTGAAGTAATGACTTTGGTAGGATAAAGACTAGTACATCCTAAATTACCCAAAGTTCCGCATTTTTTTCCATTAATTGAAGAACCAAGTGATTGAGCCCCATCTTCAATTATTGGAATATTATTAGCAGATGTAATTTCAGAAAGCTGAACAACATCAACAGGATGTCCGTATAAATGAACTGGGATAATAGCTTTTGTTTTTGAGGAAATATGTGATTTGATTAGAGATAAATCAATATTATAATTAGATGAAGAGATATCAACAAAAATAGGTGTAGCTCCAGTTGCAATAACTGCACTAGCAGTAGCAGTAAAACTGAAAGATGGAACAACTACTTCATCTCCAGTTGTGACGCCCAAAGATAATAATGATGCATATAATGCAGAAGTACCAGAATTTACAGCAATAGCATATTTACAATTAAGAAATTCGGTTAATTGTTTCTCAAAAAGTTTAACATATTTTCCACCATACATATTAGAACTACTAAGTAAACCACTATCAAGAATAGTTTGAGCAGTATTTACTTCATTATCGTCAAATACAGGTTCATTAACAGAAATTTTCTTAGTCATATAGATCAATTAATCCTTAACAAGTGAATTAAGATCATGACCAGATGGATTCTGGAATATTCTAAGATCAAAGTAATTCGTAGCGGCAATTAAATGATCAAATATATCAGATTGGATATTTTCATAGCTAATCCATTCATTATCATTACTAAAGACGTAAATCTCAATTGGAAGGCCATTTTCAGATGGAGGTAGTTGTCTAACTAAAAAGGTCATATTTTCATTTATATTTTCATGATTACGAAGATATGAAATAATATAAGCACGAAAAGTACCGATATTTGTAAGATTTCTAGAATTTAAAGAATGATTATCAGGTTTAATATTTTTATTAGACTTTGAGAGTAGATTAGCTTTTTCTTTAAGATAAGAAGATAATAAATCAATTTTATTATAATTCAATAGCATTTGTTCATCACAGAATTTAATTGACGTAAGATCGATATTGATAGAACGTTTAATTCTACGACCTCCGCTTAATTCCATCCCTCGCCAATTTTTAAATGAAGAGTCAATTAATTTGTGAGTAGGTATAACTGTAATTGTTTTATCCCAATTTTGTACCTTTATAGTATGTAAAGCAATTTCTATTACATCACCATCAGCACCAAATGCAGGAGCTTCAATCCAATCATGGAGTTGAACTAATTTATTAGAAGATATTTGAAGATTAGCAATTAAGGAAAGAATAGTATCTCTAAAAATAAGTAATAATACAGCGCTTATAGCACCGATACTGCCAATTAATCCCCAAGGAGAAATTCCAGACAATATTGAAACAATGATAAGGCCAGAAAATATAATAATTAAAATTTTAAAAATTTGGACATAGCTTTTCAAAGGTATTTGTTTATATCGTCTAGAATATGCATCAGTAAATGAAGATAAGATTGAATCAATTATCCAATTAAAAACAAAAATTGTTGAAATAGCAATCATAGTATCAACAGTAGTAATATCCAGTGGGAGATTAGAGGATAGAATGTAGGAAAAATTATCAAATATAATAATTGGTACTAAATATGAAATTCGTAAAAATAGATGATTTTTAATAAGAATATCATCCAATTTAGTTTTAGATTTTTTGATTTGAGGAACGATTAATCGAACTAAGATTTTACGAGTGATTTTAAATGCAGTATAAGAAGTAAGAATAAGAATCAATAAAGGAATAATATTATTAAGAATAGGATATTCAAAAATCAGTGAAGTTATTGTTGAAATCATTAATCAGACATCCCAAATTACACATATAATTCTTTTCAAATAGAAGAAAACAATTCCGATTTATTTGAAAAATGTGCGCGAATTGGTGAGATAATATCATTAATTTTACGACCTACAGATAATTTAAGATCGAGGGGATGAATTTTTCCATCAATATAATCAGATTCTAATTCTTGATAATTACTAAACGACATATCGCCGCCAAATTTACTAGGTCTTTCAATTGTAAAAGTATCAGATTCATGAAAGAGAATATATTTACAATATTCAAGAATAGGATTGTTATCAGAAATTTTTTCAGGGCACCAACCAGTTTTTATCTTAGAATTGATTTCGTCTTCAGAATCATGAATAAAGATTGAATTTTTTGCATTAGATTTACTCATTTTAGTAAAAGCGGTGTCTTGTTGTTCTTCAGCTTTTGACAATCCAGGAATAAGATGTTGATGAACGGCTACAGGGACTTTCCAATTCATTTTAGGAAAAACTTCGCGAACGAGCATATGAATTTTACGTTGATCAGTTCCTGCATGAACAATATCAAGATCAAGTTCTTTTATATCGACTGCTTGCATAGAGGGGTAAAGATATTGAGATAAACTTAATTGATCTTTATCAGTTCTACCCATAATTGTCAAACAACGAACTGCACGCGATAAAGTCATATGTTTAGAAAATTTAATGAGATTCATCCAATATTCGTCATTATTATGATAAAGAGAATTACTTTTTACAATATTAACGCCAGGACAGAAAAATTTGAAGGCTTCTTCATAATAATTTGTGACTTGTTTTATTCTATCCCAATTACCTTCAAATTTATCATTTATGTAACTATGCCAGTCTGCAAGATAGACAGATGACTGAATACCAGCTTTGATAAAATCATTAATTTTGAATCCAGTGATCAAAAGACTTCCTAAATGAAGTTTTCCAGACATTTCTATTCCAATGTAATGTTTAGGCGATTGGTTTGTTTCAAAAAGATTCTTAAGTTCATCTTCTTGAATTAATTCTTCAGTAGGAGGTTTCTTAACTAGGGAAATCTTATTTTCAATATCCATATATTAATTTAATTGTGGAAAGTGTATTTAAGATATGTCTATATTTGTACTTCGTAATGTTTGAAGAATTAAATAAATTACAGATAAAGTAAGAATAAGATTAAAAATAAATATAAAGATTTCAATTCCAATGAGTCGTGATAAGAGTATAGATGAAGAAGAATAAACTTGATAAGATGTAAGAACAAGATTATATAATAAAGTAGGTAAAACTAATTTTTCAAGATTAAAATTTGATTTAATAGGTATTGCAAGTAGTAATGAAAGAATTCCTGGAATAAGTAACAAAAAAGAACCTTGTTGAAGTAAACTGGAAGCAATCCAATAGATTCCAATTATACCGAATATTATAGTGAAAGATTTGTTCATTATTACAGACATCCATTAACTATTGATAATGTTTTATGTTTGATTTAATATATAAAAGTACAGATGACTGAACAAATCGATAATGAAAACATGGTTTTATTATCAGCTTCATATGATGGAAACAAAAAGAAAGCATGTTTGAAGTTTTACGATGAGAAAACAGATACAATAAAATTATGGTATGATAGTTCTGAACATAAGCCATATTGTTTAGTTAAAGAAAATACAGATGAGAAACTGCTTGATACATTCAAGAAAGAAGATAAAATAGTAATTCAAGAGACAACGAAAACCAATTTATTAAACGATAAAGAGGAAAATATGCTAAAGATAATTGCAGATAATCCATTAATTATTGGTAGTATGCCTGGAAGAAGTATACGAGATAGAGTAAATGCATGGGAAGCAGACATAAAATATTATGAGACATATATGTATGATAAATCATTAATTCCTGGAATATATTACAAAATTATAGATAATCAGATAATTCCTACAAAATTCACAACTCCAAAAGAAACTAATGAAATGTTGCAAAAAGGCATTGAGAATACTGAAGATGATATTAAAGAGAAAATAAATGAATGGGCAGAACTTCTAAGTCAGCCTTTACCCAACATAAAACGAGTTGCTTTAGATATAGAAGTGCAGTCTGATAAATTAGATCGATTTCCAGATGCAAATGAAGCAAGATATCAAATAATATCAGTAGGATTTGCAGGAAGTGACGATTTGAAACAAGTAATCATTCTGCGTAGAGATGGAATAGAGTCAGGAGTTAATCAATTAGAAAAAGACGTAAAAATAATATTTGTTGATGATGAAAGAACATTACTGGAAAATGTATTTGAAATAATTAGAAATTATCCTTGTATTATTACATATAATGGCGATGATTTTGATTTGAAATATATTTACAATAGAGCAATAAAGTCAGGAATAAAAAAAGAGGAAATACCAATACAAATTGGAAGAATTGAGGCAAATTTAAAACACGGAATACATTTAGATCTTTATAGAACATTTCTAAATAGATCAATACAGATTTATGCATTTGGAAATAAATATTCAGAACACAGTTTGAACGCAGTTAGTGCGGCAATATTGGGGAAATCGAAAATTGAATTTACAGGAGAAATTGGAGAACAAACATATTATCATTTAGCAAAATACAATTTCAATGATGCAGAAATTACATTAGAATTAACAAGTTTTGACGGAGATTTGTTGATGAAATTATTACTAGTAATTTCAAGAATTACTAAAATGCCAATCAATGATTTATCTAGAATTGGAGTTTCGAATTGGATACGAAGCATGGTATATTTTGAACATAGAAAAATCAATGCATTAATACCTAGAAGGGACGAATTGGCAATAGATGATGATGAATTAAAGGAAATGTCTTCTGAAGCAGTAATAGAGGGTAAGCAATATCAAGGAGGCATGGTATTAGAGCCAAAAATAGGAGTGTATTTTGGGGTATCAGCACTGGATTTTGCAAGTCTATATCCAAG
>DAHJ01000019.1:0-28897 GCA_002495905.1 Thaumarchaeota archaeon UBA223 | reverse complement strand
AAGTATAATTAAGGTCAATAATCTATCTTATGAAACAGTCAGATGTAAACATAAAGAATGTCAGGGAAATTTGATTAAAGGAAGTAAACATTGGATTTGTAATAAAAGAAGAGGAATAATATCCCTATTGGTAGGTTCGTTAAGGGATATACGCGTAAATTATTACAAACCATTACCCAAAATGGAAGGTTTGTCATCGGATGAAAGAAATTTATATTCAGTAGTATCACAGGCGTTGAAAGTAATATTAAATGCAAGTTATGGAGTATTAGGCGCTCCAATATTTCCGTTATTTTTCTTGCCAGTTGCAGATTCTACAGCAGCAATTGGAAGGAACATAATTACTGAAACAGTAGAAGCGGCAAAAAATAATGATATAGAAGTATTATATGGAGATACTGATTCATTATTTATCAAATCAATCGATCAGAATGAAATAGACAGCCTCATTACATGGTCACAAAAAAATCAAGGAGTAGATTTAGAATTAGAAGCTAAATACAGATATGCAGTATTTTCTGAAAGAAAGAAGAATTATATTGTTGTAAAAAATGATGGTAAAGTAGTAATCAAAGGATTAACAGGTAAAAAAAGCCACATACCGTTATTTGTAAAAGAAGCATTTTATGAAGCAATTGAAAAATTAGGAGAAGCAGAAACTGAAAAAGACTTTGAGAAAGTTAAAACCGAAGTAAGAAATATCGCAAGAGAAAGCAACAAACTATTAAAAGAAGATAAAGTACCAATTGAAAAACTAGCATTCAGAATGATGTTAAGTAAATCAACAAATATGTATAAAACTACAATTCCTCAACATGTTCGAGCTGCGAAAATATTGGAAGAGCACAACAGAGAGAATGGAGATAATGAATTAATGAAGGCAGGAGACATAATCTCTTTTGTAAAGACTAACGGAGGAGTAAAGCCTCTAAAATTAGCAAAAATTAGAGAAATTGATAAAAAGAAATATGAGGAAATTATGAAAAGTACTTTTGATCAGTTATTAGGTCCTTTAGGATATTCCTTTGATGACATATTAGGAGTAACAAAATTAGAAGATTTATTCTGGGGTTCAAATACTGAGAATTAGGTATATCCATATATTGAAGAAATAAAATTGCTAGTTATGGAAGAACATACTTTTCATAAGGGAAAAGTAAAGCCAATGAGAATATGGCCAGGTATGACCACAAATGAACTAGTAAATGAAATGAGTAAATCAGGATCATTTATGTCAGGAATGCTTGCAAAAACCGTAGACACATATGAAGAAATGGTAAAATCAAATTCCTATATATTTTTGACACTTTCTGGTGCATTAGTGCCAGCAGGAATGAACAAAGTAATAATTGAATTGATTGAAAGAGGATTAGTTAATTGTATTGTTACAACAGGAGCAAACCTTGTTCATGATATGATGTTAGCATATGGTGGTCATTTCTATAAAGGTGATTCAAATATGAAAGACGATGTACTGCTTGAAAAGAAGATTGATAGAATTTATGATGTTTTAGTTTCAGAAGATGATTTTCAATCAAAATTTGATGAACCATTATTAGAATTATATGATGACATAGCAAGAAGCAATAATGGAAAGATTTTATCAATATCGGAATTAATAAATGAAATAGCAAAAAGAATTCCAGAAAAACCAGAATCCATTCTAAAAGCATGTTATAAAAATAATGTAAAATTATTTGTGCCAACAATACATGACTCAGTTTTCGGTTTACAGGCTGCAATATACAATAGAAAAAATCCTGGTAAACTTAATGTAGATGTATTCAAAGATTTACAAGATATATGGGATATAAGAGTAAAAGAAGAAAAATCAGGAGCAATAATTCTTGGAGGAGGAGTTCCTAAGAATTTTGTATTTCAATCATTCTATTTTGCAAATAAAATGCTTGATAACGTAATACAAATAACATTAGATCGGCCAGAAACAGGAGGATTATCGGGTGCTCCACCTGAAGAAGCAGTATCCTGGGGAAAAATTAAACCAGATGGAAATAAAATTGTTCTAGTTTCAGAGGTAACTTTAGCATTCCCTTTAATTGCATCAGCGCTAATTGAGAGATTAGATAAAAAATGAGTAAAACTGATCTATATATGTCAAATGAGCCATTAATTACAAACTTAATCAATGGGGAAAAAAACAAAGTAGATGTTTTTGGAGTTCCATTTGATGCAACATCAACATATAGAATAGGTTCAAGATTTGCCCCAAATTCCATAAGAGAAGCATTTCAAAATATAGAGATCTATTCGAAGAGATTGAAAAAAGATTTAGAAAATGTAAGTATCAGAGATTTAGGAAATTTAGCAAAAGTAGGAGATATCAATGAAATGAATAAAATGGTAGAAGAAGTTACTAAAGAGGTTATTCAGAATAACAAGATACCTGCAATATTAGGAGGTGATCATTCATTAACTAATGGTTCTATAAGAGGAACAAATAAACCAACATTAGTTGTTTTTGATGCTCATTTAGATTTTAGAGATGAATTTGAGGGATTGAAACTTAGTCATGCAACATTTCTTAGAAGATTATATGAAGATGATTGTATTTCAAATATCATACATATTGGTTCAAGAGCTGCAACAAAAGAGGAATGGGATTTTGTTAATAAAAATGATATAAAAATTATCGATATGGAAAAAATATACAATTTAGAATCTGGACTAAGAGAATTTAGAGATGAATTAACTAGCTCGGGGGAGATTTATGTAAGTATTGATTTAGACGTACTTGATCCAGCATTTGCGCCAGGAGTAGGAAATCCAGAAGCAAATGGCATGTCAAGTAGAGAAATACTGGAATTTATTTATTGTTTACAGAATTCAAAATTAACAGGATTCGATATAGTAGAACTAATTCCTGCATACGACAATGGTTCTACATCAACATTAGCAGCAAGATTACTTGCAGAATTAATTTGTATAGCAGACAACTGATTTTATTTAAACTGAGGCCTATCAGAAATAAATTTGGAAAGTGGAAGAGTATCATTTATCATTTTATTAGACAATTTATTACAATGATCAATTAATTCAGATAAGGACATAACAATCATTTCGCCAGAATAACGATCTCGAACTTGGAATTTTTTACTATCTACTTCATTTTTACCAACAACAAGAATAAATGGAATCCATTCTTTCTCAGCCTCGCGAACCTTTTTTCCAACAGAGAGATCTCTATCGTCAAGATCAACTCTAAGTCCAGAATTAGATAATTCTTCGAGATAATCTAAGGAAATATCGTGAAAGTCTTGAGACAATGGAATCACTCTAATCTGAGAAGGACAAAGCCAAAATGGAAGAGTAGGCGTTTTACCTTCTTTCTGGATTTTTGCTGCTTTTTCTAATAATGCATATAAACACCTTTCTATAGCACCACTAGGAGAATTATGAAGAATAATAGGAGTTTTCTTATCTCCATTTTCATCTACATAAGTTATTCCATACCTTTCGGCATTTTCAACATCGATTTGATCAGTCGCTAATGCAGAAGCCTTACCTAAATTATCAATAAAATTAAATTCCCATTTAAAAATAAAATAAAAGAATTTTTCAGGCCAAATTTCAATAAAAATTGGTTTGTTCCAATCATTTGCAATTTGTTTAATGAAATCAATATTATCTTCATAGAAATCTTGAGTAACTCTAATAGCTAATTCATAATCATCTTGAGTAAAGCCAATTCCATCAAGAACATTTCGAGAAAGTGTAAAACGTGTTAATAGTTCAGATTTAGAAGATTCAATATCTTTGCATAATGCATGACAATCAGGCATTGTAAAAGCACGTAATCTTCGAAGTCCAACCAATTCACCAGATTTTTCACGTCGAAAACTATATCGTGTTAATTCGTATAATTTAACAGGTAATTGTTTATGAGAAATAATTGAATCGTGTAACATAAGAAATTGGCCAAAACATGCACTAAATCGTAAAAATAACTCTTTATTATCAGAATTTACAATATATTGCCTAGCAGGAAAACGATTTAGATAACTTGCAAGACTTGGATGATTTGAATCATACATAATAGGAGTTTCAACTTCCAATGCTCCGTATCTTTTCACTTGAGACGTAACATAGCGTTCAAGAAGAGATTTAATAAACCTACCTTTAGGATAAAATCTTAGATTACCTGAATCAGAACCTGGTTCGTAATCAACTAGAGATAGTTTTTTCATAAGTTCAACATGTGGAGGATGAGAAGTAACAATTCGAGATTTACTTAATTCATATTTCTGTAGTGAATGAAGATTTTTGAAACTACTGTAATTAAATTTTTCAGCAGATTCAGTAACACCATCCGCAGACATAATAACATATTTAGATTCAAGACGTTCTTCAGATTTTAATGCGTCACTTTCACTAATTTCAACAGAATCAGAAGTAATAATTTTCAATTGTTCAGCAAGAGGATGACCTTTGACACTAATAGTGAATGATTTATTCCAACCAAAAGGACTACTATGGACTTCATTTCCTGCTTGAATAAGACGATTTTTAAATTTATTCAATAAAGAAATAGCTTTAGATGGATTAGCAAGATTATCACTTAAATGAGAATATGGATAAACTACAATACGATTACAATTAAGATTGTCAAGTGAAGATTTAATTTCTAAAAGAGATTTCTCAATAATATTTTCATCGTCTGAAGACTCTAAACAAGTAAAAAGAACAGATACATCATCGTATCGATTTAATTCAGTATTTGATTCTTCGGCAGTGTCAATTTCTTTTTTAAGAGCTTTGAATTCAATATAATCAGAATGTAATAGTAAAATTCTCATAAATTACACCTAATATCTAGCTCGTTCAGATTTTCTTAATTCTTTAGTGGATTTTTTCCACGATTTATAATGTTCGTTGCAAAAATACACTTTATTGGAATCGGATGAGATGGAGAACTCATTTGAATCAACATTTTTACTACTAATCGATCTTATAGCAGAATTTGAACAACTATCAAGTGAACATTCAACACCCTTGCTAATTTTTCCCATAATATAATTCATTAGCATTTTTTTAATATTAAAGTATTGATTTAGAAAGATATAATTAATGATTTGTTCTAGCATTATTAATTGTTAGAAAATATAAGAAGTAAAGTGGAACCAATTACGAATAAAATTGGTCTAAGATTATCCAAATTAGGAATGACTCCAATAATGCTCAGCATATTAGCGATTGTCTTTTCAATAATTTCAGCATTTTTTTATTCAAATTTAGTTGAATTCGAGATAAATAATATAATTTCGAATCAAATTCTAGGGTCTATATTTTTACTAATAGCAGGATTATGTGATATGTTAGATGGAGCAATTGCAAGAGTTGCAAAAAAATCAAGTTTACGAGGTGCCTTTATTGATTCAACATTTGATAGAGTAACAGAAATAATTGTTTTTGCAGGATTATTAATAGGCCAGCATGCAGAACCAATTTTTATTTTCTTAGCAATTACGTTATCAATGTTAGTAAGTTATGCGCGAACAAAGGCAGAAGCAATAAAAATAGATTTAAGAGGAATTGGAATAGCAGAACGTTCAGAAAGAATACTAATACTATGTCTATTTAGTTTCATTAATGAAATCAGATTAGCAATAATTATAATAACTATACTATCAAGTATAACATTTATAGAAAGATTTATTGCAGTAATGAAAAAATCAGAATAGATTAATATTTAGTACGTCGACGTCGATCATCTTTGGCACGTACTTTAACAAGACCGTAATGAACAGCACATGAAACACAATAATATTTGATAGTTTTCTGAGCAGCTATATAAGTACCTGCAGAACGAAGTTCTTTTGCCAAAGCAGGTTCTACAAGAGTAACTCTACCTGTCTTTTTCTTTGCTTTATCTTTAGGAACAAGAGTACCGCAATTACTGCATGAAATAGATCCAGTCGAGCCTTTTCCTCCTTTAGCGCGACCACCACTCTTTCTTTTCTTAGTCATGATAATAAAAATGGTAGTTATTACTTACGCATAAATCTTATGGAATAGATATAATTAAACTGAAGAAGTAGGTAAAATATCTCATAAAATTGGTCATATTTTGATATATAAAGAGAATTAACTTGGATATAATAGAAGAACATGAACAAAGAAATAAAAAATAGGTTAATAGATATAGCTAATTTAAACAATAATGCATTATTACTAATAGGGTGTAAAACAACAAAATATTCTCATAAATGTTGTGAATACAATATTTTAACAATTGGAGAATCCAATGAATCAAAAATAATTACAGATAAAATATTAGGTTATGTGGAATTAAAGAACATAAAACGAGAAGAATTTTTAGAAATAGGTAATAAAAATGCAAGTTTTTTATTAAATAATGAAACTATCATAGACGATAATTTCACAATTTCAACAAAAATTAAAGATATCAATGAACATAAGGATCAAATAATAAAACAATATATTAAATCAACAGACATTGAACTAACTACAGACATAGAAAGGGCAAATAATGCGCTTAAAAAATCCTCAAATAATGATGCTGCATATTGGGCACATTCTGCAGCATATAATTTAATAAAATTATCAATAGCATACGATAAAATTATAATGAGTCCAACACACTTATTGAATCAATTAAAAGAGAAAATAACGGAATTCAATATAGACGAATATTACAATGTGCTAGATTTAGAAAATGCTACCAAATCTTCGGTAGAACGTCGATTACAGGCATTAAATGATCTATATCGACTATTATCTATAATAATTAGTGGGAATCAAGAAATATTTTTAAGAAAAATGAAATTAATTGATAATAAAATAAGATGGTTTTTAGAGAATAAAATGATTACTAATGCTTTTTCATTATTAGGATATGAAAATTTGTCAGTAATTAGAAAAATTTACGAACAATATTGTAAACAAAAACATATAACATCGCACAATTACAAGATTATCGATGAAATAATAGAAGAGAATTACTCGCCTGGAATAGGTAAATCAACAATTAAAATGTTAATGATCACTACAGATCAACAAGAAATCAATGAAAAATTAGATAAAATAAATAATTTGAGATTAGAAATTATAGATAATATATCAGATTGAAGACGTATTTATTAAATAAAGTTGAAATAACAAAGTAATATGAAGGCAGTAATTCTTGCAGGAGGATTAGGTAAAAGAGTAAGGCCGTATACATTATTTTTACCAAAGCCAATGCTTCCTCTAGGAAATGAACCAATATTAGGACATTTAATTAATTGGGTAAAGAAACAGGGAATAAATGAGATTATTATTTGTACGTCATATATGAGTGATATAATAGAGAATCATTTTGAAAATGGTGAGGAATATGGAATTGATATTAAATATGTTAAAGCAAACAAACCACTTGGAACAGCAGGACAATTAAAATCAGCACAGAAATATCTAAAAGATGATTTCTTATGCATTTATAGTGATTCTTTATTTAATTTTAAAATCAATGATGTAATAAAATTTCATAAAAAGAATAAACCGTTAGTAACTATGACCGTGTGCAACTATGAAACAAGAATAAAATATGGAATGATTGAATTAAATGATGATAAATCTGTATCTGAATGGAAAGAAAAGCCATTAATTAAAGGAATGATAAACACAGGATGTTTTATTATAAATTATGAATTATTAAAATACATACCTAAAAATAGAAAATTTGAAATGGATCAGGTTTTTAAAAAAATTCAAAAAGATAATCATAAAATTTTTGGATTTCCAGTAAAAGGAGACATACTAGACTTAGGAGATAAAACAGAATATGAAAAGAATTTCAAAGAATACAATACAAGTGGAAAGAAATGAATAGAAATTTAATAGTAATTGAGGATAAATCAATTGAAAACCTAGAGCCAATTTCTTCAACCAGAACTTCTTTAGAATTACAATTTGGAGCATTCAAGTACTATGAACAATTAAAAAATGACATAAAATTTGATAATGTCGCACTATTTGGAAGAAATCATTTGATGGAAATAACAAAAAATAAGATTAAAGAGTTAATAATTAAAAAAGTAGATTTTGAAGGAGATATTTTAGTTATAAATTCTCAATTAAATCTAAATAACGAAAAGATTCAGAAATTATTAAAAAATAAAGAGAGATTTATTGCAAAAACAGGCAAACAACTAGTTTGTGCACGTATTCAATCATCAATAATGAAAGATATTGAGAACGATAACTCCTTCAAATTCATTAAAGACATATCCGATATTAAAAAATATTCAAATAAACAATTAGAAAAAAATACATTAATTAATTATCCATGGGATTATATCAAAGAATCAGGAAAAGCTATAAACAATCAATATAAACAAATTATTAAAAAAAATATAACAGCAAAAAATATTAAATCTTATTCAGATAATGATTGCATATCAGTATCAAAAAAAGCTAAAATTATTGATAAAGATAAAACATATTTTGATTCAAGTGAAGGGCCAGTAATTATAGATGATAGAGCAATAATAGAACCATTCACTTATATCAAAGGCCCTGTGTATATTGGAAAAGAAACAAAAGTAAATGGTGCAAGAATATATCAAAATACAATAATTGGAAGAAATTGTAATATTGGTGGAGAAGTTCAAGAATCAATAATTTTTGATTATACTAATAAATCACACGAGGGATATATCGGCCACTCTATAATAGGTTCTTGGGTGAATCTCGGTGCTCGAACAACTAATTCAGATTTAAAGAATACATATGGAAAAATTAAAATCAACATAGGAAATAGAAAGATAAATAGTAATGAAATAAAATTTGGATGCATAATTGGTGATAATTCAAAGACTTCAATTGGTTCATTGATTTTAACTGGGGTAAAAATTGGAGTATGTGGTCAATTATTTGGAAATGCAATTGATGACATACCTGCATTTACGTTTTATTCGAATGATAAAAAGAAGAATTTATTGGAATTTGATATAAATAAAGCAATAAAAACACAAGCAAGGATGATGAAAAGAAGAAAAATTAAACAAAATAGTTTTGATAGAAAGTTATTACGAGAAATACATAATAATACCATTGAACAGAGAAAGAAGAAGAGAGTAAAAGTAGGGAATATGAAAATTTGACATATAATGAAAGATTGAACGAAGATAGAATCAATAAAATTGACAGATCGGGGCTATTTGGTCAATATGAAAAATGGCCAATTTATGCAAAAGAAGCGATAAATATATCTCCAAATATTCCAGAAAAACGTGAGATTAAGAATATTATATTCATAGGTATGGGAGGTTCAGCTACGTCTGGAGATATTATTCAGAATTGGTTAAGAGATGAACTACCAGTTCCATTTGAAGTATTAAAAGACTATAAATTACCAGGATATGTAGATAACAAAACTCTTGTAATCGGAGCGTCGATTTCAGGAGAAACTCGTGAAACAATATCTGCATGTATTGAAGCTAAAACTAAAAAAGATGCATTAGTAGTATCAATTTCTGCAGGAGGGGCATTAATGAAAATTAGTAAGAAATACAACATACCACATACAAAAGTGCAATTAGCATTAACGCCTAGAGCCAGTTTATTATATGCATTACTTCCTGCGATTAATCTATTATCAGAAATAGGAATTATAAAATCAACAAAAGAAGAATTTACTGACATGATGGAACTACTAAATATGAGAAATAATCAGATAAAAAAAGACGTAGCATTTGAAAATAATGTTGCAAAACAAATAGCAAGTGATATATTAGAACTAGCAACGCCTCCAACAATATATTCTGGACAAACATTATCTGCACCAGGATATAGATTTAAAGCTTCATTAAATGAAAATTCAAAAATTCGAGCACAGCACATACTTTTACCAGAACTATGTCATAATGAAATTCAGTCATGGGGAAGAAATCGAGACAATAAAATTACTTCAATTTTTCTAAGAGATGATGATGAAAGCTTGGAACAAAGAGAGAGATTCGAATCATTAAGTCAGATATTAATTAAGATGGATATTAAACCATTAGAAATATACACAGAAGGAAAAACAAAACTAGGAAGAATAATTGATTTGATATATTTACTAGATTATGTATCGCTTTATTTAGCAATATTAAAGGACATTGATCCAACGCCAACACCAAACATTGATGAGATAAAGAAATTATTAAAAAATCGTTTTAAAGAAATAAATTAAACAACACCAACAAGGCTTGCTAATTCTTTCCTTGAAGCCTTACCCAATATTTCTGCACTTTTTTCAGGTGCAAGTGTATTAACAAATATTCCATATCCAGCATCAAAACCTGTATTATAAGATAATTGAGGTATAATTTCAATATGCCAATGGATTTCAGAATCAATTTCATTTAATGAATTGTGAAAAACAATAGTATACGAAGGGCTATTAAGAACATTATCAAGACCGCCAAGGGTAGAACGTAAGATTTGTGCAAGATCTTCAAGTTCACTATCATCAATTAATGTAAAGGAATACTGATGAGATTTAGGATATATCCAGAATTCAAATGGATGTGAAGAATTCCATGGACAAAATGCAAGAAAACTAACGGTAGAAAGAATTTGTCTAGGACCTCCTGTTTCAAAGTTAATAATACGACAAATTGGACATATACCTAGATCAAAAATTGATTTTTTTGATAGTTCTATTTCTTTTTTAAGAGTAGGGGAAATAATTGGCAAGTTAATTAACTCAAATCCATTATGAATGGAATTACCGCTAGATAAGAATCCTGAATTGGCATAAATTTGGATATTTTTAAGATTATCAGAAAGCATTTGTTTGTTAATAGTTTGAACTTCTGACAATAACTTATGTAAACGAGGTACAGAAAGTTTACTTAGTTTTTTATGTGAAGGATCAGCAATATAATAATTTTTAACTAAATCATTTTCAATAGAGACGTCGTTGACATCAGAATCAATGAAGTTTTCAGATTTAACGGATATTTCAGAAGATAATGTAATCAATTCATTAGTTTTAGAATTAGGTTTACATAATAAACACTTGTTATCGGAAACATCGTTAATTACTGAAGAAAAATTAAAATCAGTATTTGAATTAATGAATGCATATTCTTCTAAAAAATAATCTTTGCGAAGTTGTTTCAAATATAAAGATAATCATAATATTGGCATTTATAGGTATTTAATTAACAAGATATTTATACTGGGAATTAAATCCAGAATATTATGACATGGTTTTTTGTTAGACACGGACAATCAACATATAATCTCGAGAATAAATTTACAGGTTGGCACAATCCATCATTATCTGAATTAGGAGTAAAACAAGCGTCAGAAACTGCAAAAAAATTATCCGAATATAATATAGATATCATTTATACAAGTAATCTAGCAAGAGCAAAAGAAACTGCAGAAATCATTATTAAAAATCATCCAAATGCGCCAAAGAATATTATATCAGATGAATTATTAAATGAAAGAAATTATGGAGATTGGTCTGGTAAAAATAAAGAACAAGTCAAAGGAGAAATAGGGGATGATAATTTCCTTAAAGTGAGAAGAGGATGGGATTCTCCTCCAAAAAATGGAGAATCATTAAAAGATACAGCTAGTAGAGTAAAAAATTGGGTTGATGAATTAAAAAAGAAACATGATAATAACGAAAATGTATTAATTGTTTCGCATGGAAATACAATTAGAGCTATATCAGTAATTTTAGAAATTAATACTAAAGAAAATATTCATGAGTTTGAATTACAAACTGGTGAAATATTCATTGTTTAGATGAGAGATTTCCTCCCTCAGAATTAAATAAATCTTCGATTTTCTCAGGCTCTCTTATTATATCAATACTATGATCAGTTCTGCGTAAAAGAATAGCAGGTTTTGTTTGACAGTGAAAAGGCATATTGAAGACAATAGAATAAGCTCCAACATTTCTGAATACTACAAGATCATTAATTGATGCACGTGGAAATTTCTTTTCAGGAGAGATATTAAAAGTATCAAGAGTGTCACATAAACGACCTCCAATTTTAATATTCTCGAGAGTAGTTGATTGAGAACGAGTTATTATATCAATCGGATATTCTTGTTTCATAAGTGCAGAATCAAGAAGTAAATTATACCCTGCATCAATAATATGGAATTTACAATCAGGGTATGATTTTGAATTTACGATTCGAGAAATAAGAATTGATGATTCAGCAGACAAATATCTGCCACTTTCAACAATAAGAGTTGGAGATATATCAAGAGAATTAGTAAATTCATTTAATTTATCAGTAATTGTTTTTCCAATATATTCAGGAGAAGGTACAGGTTTTGTATATTCTACCGGAGTTCCACCTCCAATATCAAGAATAGAAATTGTAAAATCATTAATTGAAGATTTTAGTTGTTTGATTAAAGAGGAAAGAAGATCTAAAGTTTGGATAAAACATGAAGGATCACTAATTTGTGAACCTAAGTGAAAGTGAATTCCATGAAATTGCAGTAAATTGTTATCAAATATTTTATTAATGATATAAAATGCATCATCATTTGACGAATTAGAAAGTGGAATACCAAATTTACCCATACCAGATGAAGCACTGATATCAGCTTTTACATCGATTTCAGGATTAATTCGTACTAAAACTTTAGGAGATATATTTAATGATTCGGAAGCAGAAATTAGATTAATTAATCCATTATATGAACCAATAACAAACTTAGAAATTCCAGATTGCATAGCAGAATAATATTCATCTTCTTCTTCAGTGACACTCGTATAAAGAACATTATCAATATTAGCTCTACATTGTTCAAAGAAATATAATTCTCCTAATGAAGTTAGATCAAACAAGATACTTTCTTTATTCAGAATTTCAATTATTGAAGGATTAAAATTAGATTTAAGAGAATATGCGATAGAAGTTTTTCCATTATAATTATTGAAGGAAGTTTCTAAAGTAGATAAATTATCGAGTATAATTTGCTCATCTACAACATATAACGGAGTACCAAATTCAGTAACAACAGTATAAATTTCTTCTTCAGTAATAGTGGAGTATCGAGTACTAATATCTATATTTTGAAGTGATGGTTTTGACAATTTTTACTATGAAGTACCTATTATAATCTCAATGGTAGAGACGTTTCGTTTATTATCATCTTCTCCAAGTACATCTGTATCAATTTTTATACTTTTAGTTGAATATTTTCCTTTACCAAGTCTTTCAGTAATAATTTGTGCAACATCTACAGCACGAGAAATTACCATGCCACGACCTTTTATTACAATTTCTCCAGTCTGTCCAAGTTGTATAAGACCAGACATAGCATAACTCATAACGGGTTTCTTACCAACAAAAATATTATTTGTAGGAGCACTATTAGTAGTGTTTTCTGATACAAAGTTATCAGAATGGGAGGCGTTATCAGAAACAGCCGTATCATTTGAAGAACTATCAATTGAATTAGATTCGAATTCAGACATTTTTGTATTTTTTTTAACATAAAATTCTTATATAAACATGGTGTTGAAAATCGATTTAATGCATAAAACAATCCTAGAAGCCACTCCGATTGAATTTATATACAATACAGATTATACGACAATGTGAGATAAATGACAAAAGCATATGTATTAATTAATACAGACCCCGATGTGGAAGATGAATTTATTCAAGAAGTGATGAATATGGAAGGAGTAATAGAAGTAGCATCCGTATACGGAAGGTATGATTTCGTAGTAATTATTGAATCAGATACAATGGAAAAAGTAAAAGACATAATCACATGGAAAATTAGAAGAATAAGAAGTGTAAAATCTACCATAACCTTAATTGGAGTTTAAAAATATAACTAAACTAAACTAGAAAGTGGAATATTCTGATAAGTGCCATCAGGATAAGTTCTTCTAATAGTCAAAGGCATTACAGTTTTATCTAATTCAAATGTAGCAAGTAAGATAGGATCATGAATATCTTTTGAAGCTTTTACAAAAGTAGGAGCGCCTAAAGACAATTGTAATGCTCGAGAACCGATAATTTTTGCTCGTTCAAATCGAGTTAGGCTTTCAGGGCCAATTTCAACCTTAAATTCTTGTTTTGTCATTTTTTTTCCTTATTTTTATTATATTAAAAGTAGATATCATCTAACCGTTATTCAATATGATGTTACAATTTATATCCACATAAACTTTTCTATTATCTATAATGAGTTCAGTATCGAAAATTTCAATTAAGATTACTATCGGAGATACAATATTAGATGGAGAGATTTCAAAACACTTAGCTCCGACAATTGTTAATCAAATAATTGAGAAAAAGAGGTTAAGTGGACCAATAATTAAAATCAAAGATTTATTGATATATAGTCCAGTTGGAATTATTGCAGGTCTTCATAAACCTAAAAAATCATTCAAAAAAGAAGATATTGGATTTTTAGCATCAAACGGAGCTATTGTTTTATTTAGAGAAGATCAATTAGTCACAAATAAGATGACAGTAATAGGTAATTTAACCAGTGAAATAGAAAAATTAGATGACATAAAACCTGGAGAGATAATGATAGTAGAAGTATTAAAATGAGGTATGAAATAATTGGATATAAAACAAAAAATCAGGTATATAGATTTAATTTCAATGGCAATTTCAATAATATTGATTTCAGGAATATTGTATATTTTAGTAGATTCAGAATTTCAAATATTTATGAACATAAGATTAATTATATTTGCAGTAATATTTTCAATAATAGGTCTTTTTTTAAGTAGAAAAAGAACAGAATTATTTGATGAAACATTATAATATTATTTTAAAAATAAGAATTAAGAATTGAGAGTCCAGCAAGTATAGCTTCTTCACTTCTTATGGTTTCAACACCCTGATCAGGAAATAGATTAATTAATATTAAATTAGATTTATCAATTTTTTCATGAGATAAGATAGTCATCAAACCAGATTTAGGAGAACCGAAAACAACAATTATATTTGAATCAGGATTATTACCAATTTTATCAGATATTAATGTTGAAGTGGAATGAAATGAATTACCAAACTTAGATGTAATAATATTAATATCATAAAAATTTGAATTTAAAATTTCTTTTAAAGAATTATTATTAATTACATCATAACCCCAATAATTATTTGGAATAGTCTTTTCCAACAAGAAATATTTACCTTTAAATGAATCAGAAATAATTTTTACAGTTACAACATCCCCAACAGAAATACGAGATTTTAAGATTCCATATTTATTTAGTCCAATATCAAGAATAGCCATATTTAGTTTTTTATCAAATTTAATACAAAGACCATCACGAATATCAACAGTATTACGATTGTGTTTTCGATTTACAGTATGAGATGGAATACGTAATGGTGGAAGAGTACCTGCAAGTTTTAATTCTTGTTTTAAGGGAAAAATATTTTTTCGAAGATATTGAGGAGTGACCAAATATTTCAATAATAATGAAATTAAATCAATGTCTGAAGATCCTTTATTTTTATAAACATGAATTTTAGTAACCTTGAAGATTGAAGCAGCCCTAGCAATAATACCAATTTTATTAGTTTTATCAGATAAAGATTGACAATCCTCTAATATATTTGATGGAATAGCAATAGCTAATTCTCTCATTATAAATTCATTAGTCCTTAGATTGATTATTAGAATAGAAGTCAATAATTTTTTGTGCAATAACTAATGAAGCATCTTTTTGTGCTTCAATAATCTGAGCGCCGATATGAGGAGTTGCAATTAAATTTTTTAATTTAATTAATTTAGAATTAGTAGGAGGTTCAGTTTCAAAGACATCTAAAGCAGCACCAGCAATTTTATTATTAGTAAGTGCATCATATAAATCAGATTCAATAATCAATTGACCTCGAGCAGTATTAATAATGAATGCAGTATTTTTCATTAATTCAAATTGTTTTTTCCCAATCATATGGATTGTTTCAGGAGTAGCAGGTAAATGCAAACTTATAAAATCAGATTTAGACAACAATTCATCAAACTCGACTTGTTGTATATTGTATTTATTCAAATATTCAGGGTCGACAATTTCTTTTTCAAATCCAATAACATTCATTTCAAGAGCAGATGCAAGAATACCAGTTCTTCGTCCAATTCGTCCAAGACCAATAACACCAAATACTTTACCGCGTAATTCACTTCCAAGAAGAGAGTTTTTTAACCATTCGCCATTTTTCATTGCTTGATCAGCCAATGAAATAGAACGAGAGAGACTAACTGCAAGAGAAATAGTTAATTCGGCAACAGCATTTGTGGATGCTTCAACAGAATTAAGAACTGGAATATCATGTTCTTTTGCAGAAGATGTATCAATATTATCAAGTCCAGTTCCTGGTCTGCATATTAATTGAAGATTCTTGCCATTAGTAATCACAGATTCAGTAATTTTAGTTCGACTACGAACAACGACAACATTAACATCCTTAATTTCATCAAGTAATTCATCAGGAGTAATTGAAGGTCTTTCAACTATATTAAAACCAGATTTCAATAGTAAATCAATACCCTCAGGCTCTATTTTATCACAAATAAGAATTTTTTTATCTGAATTCAATTAAGTAAACGTTACTGTCTAATTACTGCATTTAAACCTTATTTTATCAATTTTTATATATTTGATATTTTCTATTATATACCGAGAATGAGCGAAGACAAAGAATTAGAGATGTTAAAACAAAAGAAAATAAAGGAATTAATGAAAAGAATCGAAAATCAGAATAAGCAAATTAATCCTAAAGATATTCTATTAACAAGATTAGTTGATCGAGGTGATGAAGTATTAAAAATTGCTGAGACGCATTATCCAAAAGAAACAGAACATATTGTGAATCAGTTAATACAATTAATCAAAGATGGTAAAATAAATAATTCAATCTCAGGAGGAGAATTATTGTCAGTATTTAAAAATGCAGGATTAAGAATAACAGTACCGACTTCAATATCAGTGTCTAAAGATGGGAAAATGACTTCTTTATCAGACAAATTGAAAGGTAAAAAAGAATAGAATTTATTCTTCGACAATTGTAACTTTAGGAGCTTTTGAGTCTTTAGATTTATCGATAGATCGTACAATTGTATATTCAGAACTAAGAAGTTTATTCAATATATCTTCTGAAATATTAAAATCAGAAACAAATTCATTAAGATATGGAGTCAATAATTCAAGATCAGAAGAATCAAGTTTTCTATATTCTATATCTAGATTAACACTATATTTACTAGAAAATAATTTCTTAACAGAACTAAATGCATTCTCAGAAAGCTCTGATTTCAAGAAATTCAAATTTATATCAGATGCAGATGAAAGTTTTTTAAATAAATCATCATCGATAATATTTTTAAAATTAAGATAAGACAAATAATTAATTATATCTTCTTTAGGAGGTTTTAAACCAATAGAATCAGCATTAACTTTACCACGAACATAGATTAAACCGCGTAACATTCCAGTACCTAGAAAATTACCTACTAATTGTTCAGGTTCTGTAGAGTCAAGAGAATCAATTCCAAGAACTAAAGCAAGACCTCCAGCCATGTACTCTCCAAAATAATCATCGGCACGATTTCCAACAATAACTACTGGACGACTTTCTTCATATTCACGCATTAAAATAAATGCTCGATTTCCAACATTGCCACGAATGAAAATTTTTCCTCCTTGAAGTGCATAACCAATTACATCACGTGCATTACCATGAATGGTAATTTTTCCTTCATACATAGTATCAGCTACATTATCTTCAGCACTGCCGTAGACATTGATATTAGTGCCTTTATTGAAATTGGCTAAACAATTACCAGGTGTGCCATAAATATTTAATTCAGTATCTCTTGGAAGATTAACGCCAAGATAGCGTTGGCCACGAACATTCATTAAATTAAGTTGTTTAGGCCCATCGCTCAAAACAGATTTAATATTAGTATTTAATTCATAAGAAGAAAGAGCATTTGAATCAATAATATTTTCAGAAATATTATGTGAAGTTTCAATTTCTATTAAATCAGAACTAATCTTATCAATAGTATTAGAATCACGTCCAGATTCAATAATACCTTTATTCATTGATGCAAGAACAAATCTACCGGGTTGTGGAGTCCAAATATTTGCTTTAGGAGATAGCATTCTAATTTGACATTCTTCACTAGCCATGTAGATATAGTCGTCGTCCTCACCAACAACAACAGGACGAAATTTTGAACGATCAATCACAGCAAGAAGATAAACATCTTTACCATCAGAATATCCAATAAAAATAGTAAATGGTCCATCTAATTCAGCGCCGCGATAACGATAAAGTAAATCACGAATATATTTAGTTTTATCAACGCCTAATCGATAAAGAAATCGATCATAAGGATTAGAAAGAATTAAACCAATGTCATTCATTGATAAATTTTCAATACGCGCAAGATAATCAACAATAAATGCAACAACTTCACTATCAGTGCCTACAAGATTTGTTACTCCTCGGTAATTAAGAAAATTAACATTAGATCCAAAAGAACTAATATCTCCATTATGAACAATAGCAGTATTTACATTAGAAAATGGATGACACCAAATTGCTGAAGAACCAGGTGAATTAGTAGGTTGTCTAGTATGGGCAATCCATAAATCAGCGTCAATATTAGTTTTGATAAGACCTGTAGAAGAAGCTACATCAGACGGATATCCAATATCTTTATAGACATTTACATAATTTCCTGAAGAATAAATTCGAGCGCGATAATTAGGAGTAGAAAATTTATAATTAATTTCATTAACTATTTGAGATAATTTTTCTGAATCAGATGTATTAACAACTAAAGAGATATCAAGAGATAATTCAGGTGCGGCAATGGTTTGAGATTTAATATCAGTTGTAGAGAAATCATGCTCAATCAAAATATTTTTTATTTCTTCAAATGTATCCTGATTGTCAACAAAGATACTTAATAAGAAATCTTTATTTGAATTTTCAATATTAAATGATGCGAAACCGGCGCCAAATTTACTTCCACGAAATCTAACACATTCAATACCATCAACAGCTATTTTATTAGGAATTTTAGAAGAATGTTTTTTCTTTAATACTGCAAATACTCCACAATCATCTTTACTAACTATTTTTGGATCAATCATGGAGCTCCACCAGGTTTAATTCCTAATCGTTTTCGAATTAATGGATCTAAATCAACAGTGCGGAATAATTCTCGATTACCTAATAATGAGTTTTGAATAGAACTAATTCCTGCGGCGCCAGCCAATAATTTGATTTCTTTTTGCATAGCTAAAATAGTATATTCAAGTTTTTCTCTTGTTTTATCTTGATCAAAATTAGATTCATTACTATCATTACGAAATTTCTTTGGATCGTAATTGATAGACAATAATGCAGCTTTACTAATTCCAACTGCATCTGCTCCCAATCCAACTAATTTGAATATATCAGCAGCCATACGGACTCGGCTTCCTTCAACTAATAAATTAATTTCATTTCTAGCAATTGTTGTATTAACTCGTGTATTTCGTAAGATATTATCTACTTCAGAAGTACAGATTGCAAGATCAATTGTATCCTGATTATTATTGAAGTCCCAATCAATAATAATACCCGTAATATTTTTCTTAATTACTGATGGAATTAAATTAATAGTTTCTTCATTCGATGGAAATCTCACCATTATATGAATGTTATTTTTAGATAATTCTTCAATTTGATCAAGTTCCGTATAATCGATTGTAATGCATTTAATTCCAGAATTATCCTTTTTTAGAAATTCATAGTGAGGAACCATAAGAGATGAATTCATTGATTCATTGGCGTTGTTAAGTAATTTATTAGAATTAAATAATAATCCCATAGATGATGCTACTTCATAAAAGATATTTTCGATAGAACCTTCTTCGGTAAGTCGTCCGAGATATATAGGATTAGATAATCGAATGTCGCCATGTGCAAGATATGTAGAAGTTTCAATCTCTTCTCTATAAGGATCTATACTAGGACGTGTAACTTGTGCTCCATCAGAACGAATCCAATCACAAACAGAGCGTGCCTGATCAACAAATGGAGCAGAAATAGTTCCCATACTTGTAATTACAGCCTCGCCTGGAGTTCTACCTGCACTGCCAGAAAGTTCACGAAGTTCTCCTTGAAGAATAGGAGTCCAATATTCATCATCAGGTACTTGTTTTTGAACAGGTTGAGGACCAACTAAAGATTTAGAGGAACGATCAAGTTGAACGCCTAAAATATTTGCGGTTTCTTCGTGCATATTATATCCTCTAAGTAAATCTCTTCTTCCAACTAATTCAGATGCAGAATTTAAATTTAATTCTCGTAGAATCCATTTGAATTCTTCAATCCAGCCAAAGATCATCTGAGACGTCCATTCAACTGATTTGTCAAGTGAAAGAACTTTTGTAGGATCGTCGACAAGTTTGTTTGTTAGAAGTGCAGGACAGAAACCAATATGACATTTATGAACCATCAAACAACCCAAACCAACTAATGTAGCAGTTCCAGTACTAACACAATCAGCCCCTAATGCCAACAATTTAGCAGTATCCTCTGCATTACTAACAGCACCTGCAGCAATAACAGAAAAGCCCTTACGAAGATTTTGTTGAGTTAGAATTCGATCAACCCATGAAACAACTAAATCGATAGGAAGACCAACATGATCACGAATTACAGAAGGAGCAGCGCCAGTTCCAGCGCCAGATCCATCAATAATAATACCGTCCGCGCCCATTGCTGCAACGCCAGATGCAATATATGGAACATAATTAGTACAACCAATTTTAACAAAAACAGGTTTTCCAGAAGCCTCTTTCAAAGCCCAGATTCTTTGACCTAAATCCTCAATAGAATAAATATCATGATGAGGGGCAGGAGATACTGCATCTTTTCCAACAGGAATTCTACGTGCGAGAGAAATTGGGCCTGTAACCTTTGAACCTGGTAAGTGACCTCCAATACCAGGTTTTGCACCTTGACCAACTTTGATTACAATTCCTTGGCCAGTTTTAAGAACATCAATATCTACACCAAATCGTCCAGAAGCCCATTGAACAGTTATTTGTTTACATGCTGCTACATCTGGATGTAATCCACCTTCACCTGTACCATTAATCACACCTGTTTTATCAGAAGCGCGAGCTAACGCAATATTTGGAATGCCGCTTAGAGCTCCAAAAGACATATCACCAAGATACAATGGAGCAGATATTCCAATTCTTCCATAAGCAAGTTTTATTCTAGTATCAATATTTTCAATAAGAGAGGAGTCATTACGTAATTGTTTAAAATTTTCATTGGATTTAGCAGGATCTATATCAGAAAAGGCCAATCTATCAAGTACTCGAGAACTTTCAGAATGATCTTCCCACAAATATGCGGCCTTTCCCGTAAGAGCTAATTCACGAAGATGTTCAATTCTACGAATATCCCAAAATTCTTTTTGTTTGGGTTTAGGCATACGAACAAAGGTTGTTACTTCCTGTACAGATTTTGTTGACACAATATAATTGTCAGAAAAGTTCTTAATAAATCATGACTAAGAAATTATCATCAAATGGATATAAAACTAAAAATATTAAAAAAAAGAAAATTTAAAAATCCAGTATTAATTTGTGGAATGCCAGGTAGTGGATATGTAGGAAAATTAGCGGCCGATCACCTTCTAAATATATTTGAATCTAGTGCAATATGTGAAATTCAAAGTGATTATTTCCCACCTCAAATAGCAACCAATAAAGGTATAGTTCAGACAATGTCAAATAAAGTATATCATATAGAAACTGGAAAAACAAAAAATGATATATTAGTTTTAACAGGAGATTCTCAACCAATTACAGAACGAGGTAACTATTTAGTCTCTGAAAAAATTGTAGAATATGCAAAAAATCTCGGTATAAAAAAAATATTCACACTTGCAGCATATATAACAGGAGAATTTGTAAATGAACCGAAAGTTTATGGTACGGCAACAGAAAAAAAACACGTAAGAATATTAAAAAATAAAGGGGTAAAAATTATGAATCAAGGAATGATTACTGGAATGAATGGAATACTAATTGGAACTGCAAAAATTAAAGGAATTGAAGCATATTCATTATTAGGAGAGACATCAGGTTACATGATTGATCCAAAATCATCTAAAGCAATATTAGAATCATTAAGTAAAATATTAAATTTAAAAATTAATTTAAAGGAATTAAGTAATAAAATCGAAGAGGCAAATGAATTAATCAATCAAGTAGATGAGATGAAAACAAAAACAGAGGGAATTGAATATTCCAACAGAGATAATAGTTCGCAATATATCAATTAATCATAAAAATTCTTCTGGAATATATTCAGGATCAATAATTTTTATCATTTTAGAATTATTAGAAGTACCTTGAATTATTTTTACATTAGATATATCAACATGAAATAATTTAGAAATCATATTAATAACTTCAAGATTGGCTCGATTATTAAGTGGAAGTGATTTAACGCCAAGAATAATTTGTCTATTATCAAATTTCACAAAATTATCTTTAATACCTGTTTTTACATTGACGTCAATAATTAGGTAATTACTTGACATGATGATATTATTAAATAACATTCTAATTAAATTAGAATAGAAACAATGTGAACGACATAATTAATCTAGTTAAAAAGAAATCAGATACAGTATGGGAAATACCTATAAGCTATAAACAGGGCATGAATGTTCCAGTTCGAATTTATGCTACTAAACAATTATTGAAATATATGGATCATCAAGTAATTGATCAAATTACAAATGTCGCTACACTACCTGGAATAATTAATTATGCATATACAATGCCAGATGCACACAGTGGTTATGGATTTCCAATAGGTGGAGTAGCAGCCATGGATTTAAATGAAGGAGTAATTTCTCCTGGAGGAATTGGATTCGATATTAATTGTGGAATGAGACTTGTTCTTACTAATTTAACGTATACTGATGTCAAGCCAAAATTAAGAGAATTAGTAGATCAACTCTATGATAAAGTACCAGCAGGAGTTGGAGGAGCAGGATTTGTAAAAGTTAACAAATCTGAGTTCAAAGAGATTACAGAGATGGGTTCTACATGGTGTATTGAGAACGGATACGGTTGGGATGATGATTTAGAGAATACTGAAGAAAATGGGATTATGAAAGAAGCTAACTCAGACAAAATAAGTGATGTTGCGATAAAAAGAGGATTAAAACAGATTGGAACATTAGGTTCAGGAAACCACTATTTAGAAATACAAGTAGTTAAACCAGAATACATATTTGATGAAAAAGCAGCAAAAGCAGTCGGTATATTTCCAAACCAAGTAGTAATTATGTTTCATTGTGGGAGTAGAGGATTTGGTCACCAAGTTGCATCAGATTATTTGAAAAAATTTTTAGGAGTAATGGAAAGTAAATATAATATTAAGATTTTAGACCGTGAACTAGCATGTGCTCCTTTTCAATCTCAAGAAGGTCAAGATTATTTTTCAGCAATGCAATGTGCAATTAATATGTCATTTGTAAATAGACAAACGATTTTACATAGAATTAGAGAAGTATTTTCAAATGTTTTTAAGACAGATGCAGAAAAATTAGGAATGTCTATGGTTTATGATGTTGCACACAATACTGCAAAAGTAGAAGAACACGAAGTAGATGGAAAGAATAGAAAGATGATTGTTCATAGAAAAGGAGCCACACGTGCTTTTGGTCCTGGAAGAGCTGAGATTCCAATAAAATATAGAAATGTGGGACAGCCAGTGATAATTGGAGGAAGTATGGAAACAGGGTCATATCTATTAATGGGTACAAAAGAAGCACACAAAGAAACATTTGCAAGTACAGCTCATGGAAGCGGAAGAATTATGAGTAGAACAAAAGCAAAAAAAATGTTCAGAGGAGAAACTTTGTATAAGGATATGTTGAAAAAAGGGATATACGTTAGATCAGTTTCATATTCAGGATTAGCAGAAGAAGCAGGAAATGCTTACAAAGATATTGATGACGTAGTTGATGCAACAATAAATGCTAAAATTTCAAAACGAGTAGTTAGATTCATTCCTATAGGTAATGTAAAGGGATAGAATTGCCATATAGGTATATAGACGATATATCAGTGGCTGATGCTGCAATAGAAGTAAATTCAGACACTTTAGAAGGTATTTTTATTGATTCAGGAAAAGCATTAACAAATACAATGGTCGATGATTTGAAAAGTATTAGAACAGACATAGAATATAGCTTCAAAGTTGAATCAAAAGAAATAGATCTATTATTATTTGAATTTTTAGAAAAATTAGTTATTGAAAAAGATGCAAATCAAATGCTATTTAGTGAATTTGAAGTAAAGATTAATCAAACAAAAAATAATTCCATAATTTCAGTAATTGCGCATGGTGAACACATAGACTACAATAGACATGAATTATGTGCAGACGTCAAAGCAGTAACATTACATAAATTTAATCTGACAAAAGAAAAAGAAAACTGGAAAGCAGAAATGATATTAGATATCTAACAATCTAGTTATTTTTCAATGTGCGTTTTACTACTTTATCAATTCCAGAACTAAAATGAATAGCCTTTTTAGTTTGATAAATAATTTCGTCAGGAAGATTCAATTTCTTAGCAACAGATCGAAGAATCACCTTTCTAATTTCATTATTAGAATCAATTTTATATTCAATTGGACAGGAAAGAGCAAAATCAACTAAAGGAATAGAAGCATATGGAACAAATAAATCAACAAAAGGTGAAGTAATTTTTTCATCGCGTTCAAAGTTTTTTGTATATGCTTGATGGACATCAGTATTCATCATGTCAGTTACAAATTGTGGGCTTTCTTCAGACATAGTACGAATGTATCTAGCATATCCTCCAAATAATTCATCAGCAAGTTGACCAACAAAAAGTGTTGAAACTCCATGTTCTTGAGCAGTTTTAGCTACATAGTAAAAACCTAAAGCAATACTTACATCCATAGGGCGCATAATTTCGGCAATTGAAGTAATATTAGGAATATCATCAGGTATATGGTCTTTTTTTGGTTCGATTTCTATAAGATCAATTCCAAGTAAATTGGCAAGTTTTTTAGCATTATCAAAATCATAAGAATCCTTCATTCGTACATTAAAAGCTTTGATTTCAGTAAATTCATTAGCTATAGAGATTAATATCGAACTATCTATTCCTCCAGAGAAGGATACTCCAATAGTGTTTTTATTACCAATACGAGAAGAAATAGAATTTTTTAACAGATTTAATAAAGTATCAGCATCATATTGAGAATAGTTAGTGGTAGAAAGATTACGAACATTAATGATTTTTCCAGAATCTAAGATTAATGCTGTACCTGGAATAAAATCTTCAACTTGAAAGTTCGAATTTATTAAGATAGATTTTTGCGTGGAGATAGAAAATGAATTATTTTTTTTTCCAAGATAAAGAGGTTTACAACCTAAAGGATCACGAAGGAATATTGGACCCAACTTTCCCATAATAATCATGCAATAAGAACCGTCTAATTTGTATAATTCTTGAATATGAGAAGTTAATTTATGAATATCAGTACAATTGATAACATTATTAATAATAGGGATGTAATCTCCGTAGATTTCTCCATGAATTAATACATTGTCATCATTAATTGAAGATTTATCAAGACATGCAATAATATGAGGTGATAGATTAGGTATTTCCTTACTAGTAGAATAATCAAGATTGTTATCATAACATAAATAACCTGACCAAGCACGGTGTTTCATGGAATTAAGATTTAGAGAATCAATTCCTCCATTATTATTACAGACGAAGCCTCTAACTAATGTTGGAATCATTATGTTCAAAATCCTTTAATTGTTCTTTAATTTTTTCGGCTAATGAAGAATTAATCTGAGGAACTTTGGAAATATCAGAAATAGATGCAGAATTTAGTGAATTAAGTGAAGTGAATCCTGAATCAAATAATCTTCGAGCATAAACTCGTCCAATTCCTTTAAGACTAGTCAGTTCAATAAGTTCAGATTTAATGCCTTGTTGTATACGATTCTGAAGAACTAGAACATGGTCAAGTAGATGTCGAGTTTGGAATAATAGAGTTAAACGATAAAATGCATTCAATAGCCATTTTGTATTCTCAGTAGCAAAATATAAGTCACCTGGATCAATATCTACAAAATTTAGAATATCGTTCTCTTTTTTTTCATTAATCCAAGCATTCAAAGCAGCAAGAATACGGAAAGTTGACCTAAATTCATGATCAGAATGACCAATATCAAAAAATTCAGATTTATGTTTACTAATAAATAAGAGATAATTAGTTTCGTCAGATTTTCTAATAGAAAACAATCTACCAAAGTCAGAACTAGAAGCAATGACTTGAAGTATGCCCATAGTATAATCATGGTCTTTATGGGAAGATAATATAGAATCACGGAAGTCACGGGCAGTTGTTGGATTAATATACAATAACGAAGTTTGTTTACCGAATCTAGTAGAAATGAACTTATTATTACGTTTTTCAATAAAATTTTCTTCCATTAGGAAATCAATGCAATCTTCTACTTTGAATTCCAGTTCATCATTTCCATTTTGTAATGTGTAAAGAGTATTATTGAATAATTTTAATAGATTAGGTTTAGATATGCCAAATTTACTAGAACAAATAGTTGCAAGAATATGAGTGCGTAATGAGTCTTCATTGCTTAAAGCAGATTCAATATCTTCAACATCGCCATTAATATAATGATCAAATAAAGAGTCTTGTTCAGATTCATTATTAGCAATTAAAATAGTTTCACCTTTATCATCATATTGAGGTCGGCCAGCTCTACCACACATTTGTTTATAATCAAGAACAGAAATAGGAGACATACCACCATACTGCATATCATATCTTAGATAACTACTTAGAATTACACGTCGTGCTGGAAGATTAACTCCTGCTGCAAGTGTAGGAGTTGCGCAAATAATTTTTATTTTTCTATCTCGGAAACCTGATTCAATAATTTGTCGTTGTTGATTACTAACACCAGCATGATGAAAAGCCACACCATGTTTTATCAGACTAACAAGTAACTTATTCATATCAGTGCTATTTTCATTTTTATCTAATAATTGAGAAAGATCAGACAATTCTTTTGATTGTTCGGAATTTAGGATTAATGGCATCATTTTTTCAATCTTTTTAGCCATACTAGATGCACGTTTCCTTGTTTCAGTAAAAATTATACTTTGACCATTCTGTTTAACCATATCAATAGCAATATCAATTGCAGTACCTACTCCAGAATTATCAATATTAATTGGTGAATTCCCATCTTTAAAATCAATTTGACCAAAACAGAATACACCCTCAGATAAATCAACAGGTCGCCAAGTAGATATAACTGATTTAGCATTAATCCAAGAAGAAATTTCATCAACGTTATTGATTGTGGCACTTAACCCAAGAATTTGAGGAGAATGTTCAGAAATGAGCATGTTAGAAATTATCATTTCTAAAGTTGGACCTCGGTACGAATCACCGATTAAGTGTATTTCATCAATAACAATTAAACTAACTTTTGATATCCATTTAATTCCATGTCGTTGTAAAGAATCAAATTTTTCGTTAGTAAGAATAATTATATCAGAGTTTTTAAGATATTCACTATTTGATTCAAAATCGCCAGTAGAAATACTAACTTTTATTGAAGTGCCATCAGGTTTGGAAAGACTTTCTAATTTTTTAAAATCAGAATATTTTTCACTAGCAAGTGCGCGTAAAGGAGATAAATAAATTATTTTGCCTTCATTTTGAATATGTTGAAGAGTAGAAATAATAGCAACTAAAGTTTTTCCACTAGCAGTTGGAGTAGAAACGATTAAATTATTATTTTCAAGTAAACCGTTTTTAATACATTCAGTTTGAGGAGGATAAAGTGTTTTAAAACCTTGATCATGTAAGAATTCAATGGACTTTTCTGGTAAATCAAGTGATGAAATATTCAAACAAGATATCTAGTTTACCTTGCGATATAAATTATCTTGTACGTTGTATATTTGACCACTATCACTCATGTTCTTGAAGTATTTTCTAGCCTCTGTAGAAGTAAATTTTCCAGTATCAATTAATTTTTGAATAAATTCGTCTTTATCAACAAGTTGTTTACTGGATTCTTTTTGTAGTTCTTCAAAGATGCTCATACATGTTTCAAGCATACTTCTTTTACTAATCGGTTTACCATAAAATATTCCTGGGTCAACTTCGCCAGTTTCAGGATCAGTACCTACTGATTCATACATTTTACGAACAAGATTGCGAGCAAATTCCGCGTCTTCTTCAGTAACTATATCTCTAAAAAGTGAACGCGCTCGTGCAGATGCTAAACGAACCATACCTTCCAATGCACGAGGAGTTATAGGAATGCCTTGATTTCCTTCTTCGTCTTTGGCAGGACTCTGACGAGTTCTCACGTAATAATCTTGAATTAGTTTCATTGCTTCAGGAGATAATTCAGGAGTGAAATTTTTAGCATAACTAATATATTTTTTCAATAAATCAAATTCAAGAGGCACGTCAACTTTGATTTTACCCGTTTGATGAATGTCGAGAATATGTTGGGCGAGTTTTTCGTCTCTAACAACATTTGGAGTGTCTTTTATTGCAAATATAAGGTCAAATCTTGTTAGTAATGGAGCATCTATATTGATTTGATCATTAAAAGTTTTATAATTATCATATCGACCCAATTCAGGATTTGCTGCTGCAAGAACCGCAGTTCGAGCGTTTAATGTAGCATTAATTCCTCCTTTCGCAACACTTACAGTTTGTTGTTCCATGGCCTCATGTAAAGCAGTACGATCTTCATTTCTCATTTTATCAAATTCATCAATACAA
>DAHJ01000011.1 GCA_002495905.1 Thaumarchaeota archaeon UBA223 | reverse complement strand
CTGGTGCTTCGGCTGGTGCTTCGGTAGTTACAGTGGTATTAGCATCTTTAGTTTTATGGGTAAGATGCTTAAATTCTGAAATATGTTTATCAGGTAATGCAATGAATACTTTGATTCCAATTAGTCCAACTTTCAATAATGATTCGCATGATGCAACATCTACAGATTGTGAAGCAGTAAAACCTGCTTTTGGAACTACGCCAGATTTAAATTTTTCAAAACTTGCTCGATCACTTCGCATTTTTCCAGCAACTTGTATTTCCACACCGCGTGCACCATTATTCATAATCATTCTCATTGTCCAATTAGCAGCTCTCCTGATTGGTTGACCGCGTTGAACAGATGATGCAAGTCTACTAGCCATAATCTGTGCATTAAGTTCGGGAATTTTAACTTCTGTAACAGATATTTGTGGATTAGTAATATCAAATTTTGTTTCTAGTGCTTCAGTAAGTGAACGTATACCAGAACCTCTTCGTCCAATTACAAGTCCGGGTTTATTTACAAATAAATTTAATGTAGTACCAACAGGGGTTTTAACAATATCAACTGCAGAATAACCAGCGTCCTGTAATTGAGCTTTAAGGAAATCATTCAGAGCAGTAAGACTTGAATTCTTTGCTAATACTTTTTTAATCATAGATGTTTGAGATTTTTCCATAGTTTAATCAACCTGCAATTATTTCTATATGAACCAATTCATGATTCATAGGTGAACTACGTCCCATAGCACGAGGAATATAACCAGGAATAGTACGTCCTCGGTGTGTAGCAGCGTGTATAATACGAATATTCGAAACATCTAGACCTTTGAAATCGGCATTAGATTCAACTTCATTAAGTATAAGAGAGATATGTTTAGCGACTTTAACAGGATATCGGCCAGCATGAAATTTATCAGTAGAACGTCTATGAGCTACTTCTTTTTTATGTCGGCGAAATGGAATAGATTTATTTAGAGATACAACATCTTCAAGTAGACTAATTGCATCAGAAAGTTTTTTTCCTTTAATAGTATTACAAACTTCACGAGCGGCCTTTGGGCTCATATTGATTTCCCGACCAGAGGCACGTGCATGTACAACTGGGTCATAATCCTTGAAACTATATCCAAACTTAGGCATTTTTCTATCTTAACCTCAACTATAGAATTTAAAAATTATTTAATAAAAATATAAGTTTTTGCAATTTCTAAGACCTACTTCAGTGGGACATATAGACTTGATTTGGAAGCACCAATTCCAGGTGTTCCGTGTTGTACTTTTTTATTAGTAATAGCATATTCTCCAAGATAATGACCAATCATTGATGGTTTAACTTCTACAGGAACAAATTCTTTTCCTGTATACACATGAATTGTCAGTCCTAACATCTTGGGTAATAAAATTAAATCACGAGAATGAGTACGAATAGGTTGATCAGACGAATTATTGATCAAATCATCAACTTGTGATAGAATTTTCTTTTTATTATCAGAAAGTCCACGACTTAAAGAACGTCTTTGACGAGATGGAACAAGTTTCAAAAATTCTTCTAGAGACATACTTTGTAGTTCTTTCATTGAATGGCCTCGGTATTTGAATTCTTTAGCCATTTATTAGACCTCCGCAATCCTGGATTTTCTTCTTGCTCGACCTGGACCGGTTTTACTAGCAGCAATTGAACCTACTTTACGACCAGGAGGTGCATTTCGAGAAGTTGATGTACTTTGATGAGGGCTTTGATGTCTACCGCCGCCAAAGGGATGGTAATGTGAACCCATAGCTACACCACGAACTTTAGGATGTAAAATTCCATATGCTTTAGCGTAATGTGCTTTGTTACCAGCTTTCAGAAATGGTTTTTCTTTGAAACCTGCACCAGCTAGTGCACCAATAGTAGCACGACAATTTTGTTGAATAAGAATACTTTTACCAGAACGTAAACGAACTATAGAACCTGAAGATGTTTTACTATAAAGTAATGCAGAAGTACCTGCACTTTTAGCAATTTTTCCACCATCTCCATATGTTCGTTCAATGTTACAAATAGAAGTTCCTTCAGGTATATCACTTAGTGGAAGAATATTTCCATTTTGAATTTCAGAATTAGAACCGATTGAAATTTCTTGATTTACTTTAAGTCCATGAACAGCAGGAAGGTAAGATGTTTTATTACCAAATACTACTTTAGCAAGAGGAACAGAACGACCACGTTCGTGGAGTAAGTCTTTCACTATACCACTAGTAGTGTTTGATGGATCTAAAAACGGATACGATGCAGGAGCAATTTTACCTTTATTATGGCTTCTATACCGCATACCGCCATCGCCACGACGTTGAACAAGAATTCTTTTACCCATTTTCTTACATAACACCTAATTTTGTAGCAAGATCTAAGGCTGAATAATCATCATCAAAAGTAACAAAAGCCTTCTTTCCTTGAATGGTTTGTGTTGTATTAACTGCTTTCACTTTAACCTCATATAAGATACTAAGAGCTTGTTTTATAGTGTTTTTGGTGGCATCTTCGCTGACAATAAAAACCAGTTTATTCTCTTTTTCAATACGGTCAAATGTATTTTCCGTGACATAAGGTCGAATAATTATAGATGAAGCTTGATCAGGACGCATTAATTTCCACCGCTTTTAAGAGATTACTAGATAAATTAGAAAAAGAACTCTTAGTCCAAATAACAAGTCTACCTGCTTCCGTGCCAGGAGCCAAATCAGAAACATTAAGATTTTTTGCTTCTACTAAATCAACGCCTAAGATATTTTTACAAGCATCTCCAATTCCTAAATCTTTAGAACAGACAATTAGAGGACCTTTTTTGATTTTTCGTGAACGTCCGCGTAATCGAGATTTACCAGAACGAAGACGAACATTAGATACACGCTCAAGTTCATCAGAAAGGCCTAGATTAATCAGAGTAAGTCGAAGATCTTTAGTTCTAGTCATCGATTCTAGATTATCATCAATTACTAGTGGAAGATTTAAGAGATTATCAATTTTATGACCGCGATTTATTACAAGTTCACGGTTCATTGATGCAGAAATAGCAGACATGAGAGAAGATGTCTTTTCTTTTTTATTTAATTTTTGATAAATATTCTTTGAACTAACAGGTGGATGTGGACTACGTCCTCCAGTAACACCACCAACTCCTGCAGCACTACCTGCCTTTGGGCCACTATGAGATTTGATACGACCAATTCTAGAAATACCTCTGCCAGTATTCCAAGATTCAGTACTTCCACGTTCTCCAGCTAGCGGATCAGTTCCTTTAGGAATTCGAGAATGAGATTGAATAGCAAGAACTGCACGTTTAATTAATCTAGGATTATACGGAGTGGAAAAGACCAAAGGAACTTGAATTTGTTCAATTTCTTTTCCATCTAAGTCATATACAGGTAACATCATTCTAATTCACCTTTTTGAGTGCTAAGTTTTATGACTTTAGGAACATCTAATTTTTGTTTTTTAGATCTAATTGGATATCGAAGTACTACAGGGCGTTTAATAGGACCCGGTAATGAACCCTTAATTATAACATAATCTTCTGGAACTAAACCAAAATGTAAAAATCCACCATCAGGATTAATACTTTGTTCTTTTTCGTTTGCAATGAAAAGAACTTTTTTATTATATTCAGTCCTTTGATGAAAACCCATTTGACCTGCACGAGGAACAGTATACATAATATTTTGAGGACTCCAAGCACCAACAGTACCAACTTCTCTAACAGTTTTTCGAGATTTATGTTGTTTCTTTTTTATTCCAAATCGTTTTACAGGACCTTGCCATCCTTTACCTTTAGTAACACCAAGAGTGTCAACTAACATTCCAGGTTTAATAATTTCTGAAACAGAAACATTCTTTCCTAAGTTATCTTTAAGATAATCAAATTGACTTTCTAATGTATCACCCCCTATTCCAATTTCAAATGAATACGGTTTAATCTGTGATAGGCCTGCTTGTTTAGGAGGAACAGAAACAATTGCACAAAGTTTTTCTAAAGACTCGAGATTTTCTTTAATTTTATTAATATTTGTTTCATAATCGGAATTTAACTTTTGTTTCCTGGATTGTTCTTTAGGAAGTTTAGTAGTATAGACTTCACTGAAAACAGAAAGTCCGTCTAAACTATCTGTGTATGCTCGCAGACCAATAATAGTCATTGGCGCACATGATAAAACAGTAGCATGATTAAAAATAGGTTTTCCAAAAGTAGGAGACTTATCTACATTATCAATAGTTAAAACGTTGATAGAACCAACTTTGAATCCCATAAAACCAAGTAAAGTAGGGTCGTCAGATTTAATATCAGGCCAGTTTCTAATTCTTGCATTGAGAGTACCATGTCTACCTCTTGGTCTAAATGCCAGAGAACCGCGCCTTGGAGCTGAATGTTTTCTACCCATACTAAATCACTTTGATTAAAATAAAATAACCGTGAATTGATTTTTAAGCATTGTGATTTTCAAAACTATAATTTAGATTTATTCAATTAATTTCCAGATATAATGACCCGAATAACCTCCAACTCGAGTTATAAGGTTCTTAGATTCAAGATCATGGAGAAATTTGTTAGCAACAGATGCGTTAACGTTAAGAATTCTGGATGTTTCGTATAAAGTAATAGCTTTAGTTCCTCCAAAGAGCTCTTTTAGCTTTGACTCGTCAACTTTAGGCGTAGAGAGTCCGTGATTAATATCATCAATAGACTTTTCCTTTGGATTTTTAGTGGACTTTGTATCTTTTTCTGTCTCAGACATGTATAATATATCAAAAAACATAGTAAGATAAACTTTACCACGATTAAAAAAGACTAAATTAATAATATTTGAGAGTTATTCACTATATGTGGATTATAGTATAGTGGCTCAAGCATACGAAGATATGGAAAAAACTCGTAAGAGGTTAGAACTTTTAGAGATTTTAGCAGAACTATTTAGAAATACACCAGTAAATGTCATTGAAAGGATTATCTATTTAACACAAGGTAAGATAAAACCAGATTTCTTTGGAATAGAATTAGGAATGTCTGATAAATTAGTAATGAAAGTATTAGAGAAATCTACTGCAATGTCTAAAGATAAGATTATGGAAGAGTATAAAAGAACAGGAGATTTAGGGGAAGTAACAAGAATTTCTCTATCAAATAAAGTACAAACAACATTAGTAAGAGATAAATTAACTGTAGAAAGAGTTTATCAAACGTTTGAAGATATTGCAAGTACTTCTGGACATGGATCAGTAGAAATAAAAATTGCGCACTTAGCAGGTTTATTATCAGATTGTACGCCAATAGAAGGAAAATACATTATTAGAACATTAACAGGGATACTAAGATTAGGAATAGCAGACTATACAGTATTAGATGCATTATCAGTCACATATACAAATGATAAATCGAATAGAAAATATTTAGAAAGAGCATATAATATTTCAAGTGATTTAGGAAGAGTAGCAAGACTAGTTGCGAATAAGGGATTAAAAGGATTAGAAGAAATAAACATAGTTGTAGGAAATCCAATTAGACCAATGCTTGCTGAAAGACTAAGTTCATCTCAAGAAATCATAAAAAAAGTAGATGGAAAAATGAGTTTAGAATATAAATTAGATGGAGAGAGATTACAAATTCATGTAAATAATAAACAAACAGAAATTTTTTCAAGAAAATTGGAAAACATAACTAATCACTATCCCGATGTATGTGCAATAATGAATGAAATAGAAGTGAAAAATATGATATTAGAGGCAGAAGCAGTTGCAATTGATAAACAAACAAAATCATATTTGCCATTTCAAGAATTAATGCATAGAAGAAGAAAATACAATATTGAAGAAGCAGTAAAAAACTACCCAATATCAGTCAATTTATTTGATATAATATATCTTGATGATCAAGATTTAACAGATTCAAGCTATGAAGAACGAAGGAAAATCTTAATGAAAATATCTAAGAAGAATAGAAGATTAGAGATTATTAAAAATAATATTACGCAAGATGCAAATGAGATCGATGATTTTCTCGAACAAGCAATAGAAGAAGGATGTGAAGGATTAGTAATAAAAGACCTACAAGGAAATTATAGAGCTGGAGCAAGAGAATATCTTTGGATTAAATTAAAAAGAGAATATAAATCAGAAATGGCAGATACATTAGATTTAGTAATCATAGGAGCAATGTATGGAAAAGGAAAACGAGTAAACAAATATGGAGCATTATTGTTAGCTGTATATGATAAAAAACAGGATATGTTTAGAAGTTTTTGTAAGGTAGGCACAGGTTTCTCCGATGAACAATTACATAAAATACATCAAGTACTTCAAAAAGATATAATAAAAAATAAGCATGTAAGAGTAGATTCAAAGATGGATATGGATGTATGGTTTGAACCAAATATTGTATTAGAAATTAGTGGATCAGAAATAACTATTAGTCCAATTCATACAGCAAACAAAGACGAGGTTAGAAAGAATTTTGGACTAGCATTAAGATTTCCTATATTCACCGGAAGGATAAGAGATGACAAGAAACCTCAAGATGTAACTTCCACAGAGGAAATAATGAGCGAATATGGAAGACAATTAAAGAAAATATCAAAATAAATTAATGTTTTTTAGTTTGTATAATCTAGATAATAAGTATGTTTTCTGGAGGTTCTGAAGATAAAGCAAGGGGAAAAACTCAAGCAGTTTTACTAGATGAGACAAGAAAGGTATTAGATTCATCAAGAGAATTAGTAAATGTATTTAATGCAGTTATTGAAAATGATGAGAAAAAAGTAAATAACGGTATTAAGAAAATAGGCGAAGCTGAAGATGAAGTTGAAGGGTATAGAAGAGCATTAACTAGAGAATTAGCTGAAGTAGGAAGTCTATTAATGAATAGGGAAGATTTATTGAAAACAGCTTATGAAATTGAAGAAATAGCAGGGTATACTAGTGGAGTTGCATTTAGACTTTCAATAGTAGATACAAAATCACTCAAGAAAGCTTCAATAAAAAATGAATTTCAAGAATTATTAAACATGATTATTGAATTAGTTAATAAATTGAATGAAATGGTAAGATCACTTGCAGTTAATCCAGATAATGTAATTCAAATTGCAAATGAATTACAAAAAATTGAAAGAGAAACAGATTTGAAATATAGAAATCTTGTAAAAACAGCAATGAAAGAAATTACAGCAGCAAAAGAGGCAATGCTATTAAAAGACGCTGCAGAACATATAGAAGAAATGGCAGATAGATGTTCGTCGGCAGCTGATTCAATAACAATTATAGCAATTGGATTATAATATGTTGAATAAGTTGTTTAAAGGAGAACTTGTAGAGAATAGAATTGTAATTTGGGACATAGAACAATCAAAGAAAATATTCGGCGATGGTTATTATGGAAAGCCATTAGGTGTGCCCAAACCCAAAGGAACAGATTTTGATGCTCCATTAATTCTAGATTTAATTGAAGGTTACCATCTTGTTTCTGAGAAGAAATTAACTATTAAGGACTCGAATTCAGGAAAAGCTGTTTCAAAAAAGAAATTAGTAGAGAAATGTGAGAGAGAATATGTTTTATTTAAAGAGAAATTTCTTGTCTATAAAGAGTTAAGATCTAGAGGATATATCGTCACACCTGGAATTAAATTCGGAAGTGATTTTGCAGTATATGAACACGGGCCAGGAATTGATCATGCTCCATATATTATACAAGTAATGCAACCTGAATCAAATCTTACTGCAACAGCAATTGTACTTGCTGGACGTCTTGCAACAACTGTTAAAAAGAAATTTCTTATTGCTATTGTAAAAGATTCTGACGAAGTAGAATTTCTATCATTTGAATGGTGGAGAGCTTAGTCTCATTTTTATATTATAATAGATATCGCAGAGTACATGAAAGACAATCTAGTTAAAGAGAATGATTTTGTTTTATTCTATTTATCACCAAGAAAGAAATGGTTAATTCAAGTTTCTCCAGGAAAACAAGTTCATACTCATGCCGGATATATTGAAGTAGAAAATGTGATTGGAAAAGAATATGGAACATCTGTAATGACAAATACAAATCAAGAAATATATTTACTATATCCGAAATTGAATGATTATATCTTTAAATCAAAACGTGCAACCCAAATTTTATATCCAAAAGATATGGCAATAATTGCGAGTTGGACTGATTTAAGTCATGGAAAGAAAGTAATAGAAACTGGTACTGGAAGTGGATCATTAAGTTGTTTTATAGCAAACCTAATTCGGCCAGATGGACATTTGTATACTTATGATATAAGAGAAGAATCACACGAGACTGCTAAGAAGAATATTGAAAAGGCAGGATTATCAGAATTTATTACATTAAAAATTAAAGATGCGAAATTAGGTTTAGAAGAGAGAGATATGGATGTAGCAATATTAGACTTGGGTGATCCTTGGACATTGATTAAAACTATGAAAGACTGTCTTCGGCCAGGAGGCATATTAGCTTCAGTATCACCTACAATCAATCAAGTAGAAAAAGTTGTGATTGAATTACAGAATGAAGGTTTCTTAGAGATCGAAACATTAGAAATTCTAATGAGAGATATGGAAGTAAGAGAAGGAAAAACGAGGCCTGCAATGAGAATGATTGGACATACAACATATCTAACATTTGCAAGGAAAAGTTTAGATACAGTTAAAGGCTGAATTTTAAGGAGAGAAGAAGATGAAAACAGATACTGTAGAAGATATTTCATTCGGGCTTTATTTAGTGCCTTTAGCATTGTATCTAGGCATTAGTGCATTTGATATCGGTGTTACAGGATTAACTGCACAAGAAAGTTTTCTTTCAGTAACAAGAAATCCACTTTGGCTTGTCATTTCATTATTAGCAATTAGTATTGGATTAATTTTTCAAATTAGGGAGACAGATGAAGGTGAAAGAGCAGTCTTAATAGGAATTCATGCAAAACGAATGAGAATTATCGGATTAATTGTTGTATTAGTATCTTTAGGAGAAGCAATATTAGTGTCTGATATTGAGACAAATCCAATAGGGTTATTCATAACAGGAAGATTTCCAATCTTATTTACAGCAGTAATGTTCTTGCAATCTGCATTCATACAAATACCTTTTTCCATGAAATCAGAAGACAATAAGTTTACAACTAGCATAATTTCATCATTATTAATTTTAATTAGTCCTGTTGCCTATTATTTAACAAACATGATAGGCCTCCCATTTATTATTAATCTGGGTGCATCGTTATTACTAATAATATTTGGCTCAATATTATTTATGAGAGATTAGAATAAGAGATTATAAAGTTCTTCAATATTTTTTACGGAATAATTAGGTCGGTCATTTTCAGTAATAGAAGTCATATCAATATTACGATTATTAGTGGTAAGAATACTGGTAATTCCAAGTAAATTAGCACCTCGTATATCCGAATTAAGAGTATCTCCAATCATAACAGTTTCATTAGCGTTTACATTAAAATCAGACAAGACTTGATTAAAGATTTCAGGAAATGGTTTGCCAATATAACGAATTGGTTTACCAGTAGCATGACTGATTGCTTGTGCAATTGCAGATTCACCAATAAAATACCCGGTTTCAGAGTTGTGTGTGCCTTTAAAGAATTGAGTAGTTCCAGAACAAATAAGTTCTGCGCCATTTAGTACAAGTCGCATTGCATGATTTAATTCTCTATAAGTTAGATTACGGTTAGCGCCAACTACAACAATATTTGCGTCATTATTAGAAACATATACGCCTGAATCTTCGAGATCTTTCTTAAGACCCCATTCACTAATTACAAAACAACGAGGGTCAGTATAGTTATCTTTAATTATTGAAACAGTAGTAGAACTTGATGTGTATAGTTCATGAGATTTAATCGAGATTCCCATGGATTGAAGTTTATCAAAGACTATTGATTTAGGATTTCGAGAAATATTAGTGACTATAGCAATTTTAATATTAAGAGAACGAAGAGAAGAGATAAATTCTTTTACAAAAGAAAGAGGAATTTCATTATCAATACTTTCACAAAGAACACCTTCAATATCTAAGAGAAATACACGTTTGCTTAATAGATTGTCCATAATATAACAATAATAAACGTACAATTATCTTTTATTCGAGTTAAAGTAAATTATTTCATAATATGAATTACAAATCACTAGAAGACATATCAAAAGATGTGAAAAAATGTAAGAAATGTGATTTATATAAAACAAGGAATAATTCAGTACCGGGTATAGGAAAAGACAAGAATAAGATAATATTTGTTGGAGAAGCTCCTGGTGCAGAAGAAGATGAAAAAGGAATTCCATTTTGTGGTAGAGGAGGTAGATTATTAAGAAATACAATAAAGGAAATTGGAGTTAAAGAAGATGAAGTATACATAACCAATTTGGTAAAATGTAGACCTCCCAATAATCGTAAACCAACAAAAAATGAAATAAATTCATGTAATAAATATTTAAAAGAAGAAATCCGAATTATCAACCCAAATATTACAGTATTACTAGGTAAAACTGCCATAAAGAAACAATATGAAGATGTCAAATTAAAAGAAAAACATGGGAAAATCATAGATAAAGAAGAAAGCAAATATCTTTTAACATATCATCCTGCAGCAATATTAAGAAATCAAACGAAGATTGAAACTTTTATCGATGATTTGAAAAAAATAAAGAGTGGAAATAATTTATGAAGAAGATTCTTTTAGAAATGAAAAAGATGATCGATGCAAAACAAACTAATAAATTAACAATGCTTGGAGAAGTAGAGAAAGAGGGAAGTCCGTTCAAAATATTAATATCGACGATTTTATCATCGAGAACTAAGGATGATACAACTTACAAAGCATCCAATCGATTATTTAATGAATACAAAAATCCTAAGGAATTAGCTCAGGCAAAAGTTCCTGATATAAAAAAATTAATTAAACCTGTTGCATTCTATAAAATCAAGGCAAAGAAAATAAAACAAGTAGCAGAGATTATTTACAAAGAATATGACAGTAAAGTGCCTAAGGAAATGGAACAATTATTAGAATTGCCTTTGGTAGGTAGAAAAACAGCTAATTGTGTTCTAGTATATGGGTTTAGGGAACCAGCAATACCAGTAGATGTACATGTGCATAGAATTTCAAACAGGTTAGGATTAGTGGAAACAGGAATTCCTGAGGAAACGGAAATTGAATTAGAGAAGATTACCAGCAAAAAGTATTGGATACATGTTAATGAATACTTTGTGAGATTCGGTCAATTAATTTGTAAACCAATTAATCCAAGTTGTCAAGAATGTAAATTTCAAGATACTTGCAAATATTTTACAAAATAAAGACTAGAATAAACAATTATTCCTGTAAACCGTGGGTTTCAAACCAAATATTAGTAGTTTCAGGATAGATTTCTGAAACAATTTGTTTAATTGCTTTTGCATATTGTTGGATTTCCCACTGAGCAGTTTTTTCGGTTCGCAATTCAATAAAATTCATTATAGCCTGAAATGAAGCAGTCCAATAAACTTCAGTATACTGATTAAGAGGAAGAATTGTACGAGCTTGTTCTTTAGCAACACCAAGTTTTAGAAGATTTTCATAAGACTCTTCAACATTTGTCATAAAATTGTCAAATATTTCTTGACATTCCTGGTTTATGTTTTCGGGCATATCTTCGCCTGAGCCTTGTTTGTTATCAGTAGATTGTTGTCGCCAAACCAAAGGTTTGTAAAAGTCTTTAACAGGTACATAACGACCGCTAATTTCATTCCAAGCATGATCTTTTGTAGCAGAAGAATTAGTAGTTTCAATGCCAACTACATGTTTGTACCACTGTCTCATAACAAATTCAGGTGCCTTAATATGGAATTGGACAACCATATGGCGAAAGGGAGAATAGTGTTTGTTTTTAGCAAGATATGTTACAAGTTTCCTATCCCCATCTTCATATACAGTTTTACGTTTACCAAAGGAAACACGTGCAGAATTTACAACTGTAAGATCATCACCTAAATGGTCTATAGCCTCTATAAATCCAGCATCTAAAACATCAATCTTCATAGTATAAATTATAATAGAGTAAGTAATATAAAAAAAGACAGATTAACCAATCTTAATAGATAGTCTATTAAAAATGGTGCTTCGGTAGCTCAGACCGGTCAGAGCGCTTGCCTTGTAAGCAAGATGTCGAGGGTTCAAATCCCTCTCGAAGCTTTTACAAAATTTCATAGATATTAGAAAATTATAAGAGAACTATGATAATTATATTAACAATTAAATTGTCAATATTATTAAGAGATTAAATGAAGAGTGCGGACATTTCAATTATTGGGCCAGATAGGAAAGGAATTGTAGCGACTATAACTAATTTTATCTTTGATAATCAATGTAACATAGAAGAAGTAAGTCAGAATGTAGTAAATGGTACATTCTTTATGAATATTAAAATATCAATTAATAAAAAAACATTTGATAAAGAATTATTTAAGAAAGGTTTAGAAAAAGAAGGGAAAAAATTAGGAATGAAGGCAAGGATTTTCTATGATGAACAGAAACAAAAGAAGAATATGGCAATTTTAGTAACTAAAGAAGATCATGTATTAATTGAATTATTAGAAGCAGCTAAGAAGGGAAAATTAAATGTAAATATTCCAATAGTGGTAGGTACAACTGAAATATTAGAAAAAATATGTAAAAAACATAAAATTCCATTTATTTTTGTAAAAGATAAACAACAAACACAAAGAGAAGACAAGATTCTTAAGATATTGGATGAGAATGACATAGATTTTGTTGTATTGGCTAGATATATGAAGATATTATCTCCAAAATTTGTATGGAATTATCCAAATAGAATAATAAACATACATCCATCTCTATTACCTGCATTTCCAGGAGCAATGGCGTATATGCAAGCGTTTGAAAAAGGAGTTAAGATTTCAGGTGCGACATCACATTTTGTAACTGTAGATCTTGATCAAGGTCCAATTATTACGCAAGAAGCATTTACTTTAGACACAACAAAATCTCTTGAAGAAATCAAAAAAGCAGGAAGGGAATGTGAGAATAAGGCATTAATCAGAGCTGTAACTTTATTTGTAAATAACAAATTAGAATGCAGATGGGGAAAAGTCATCATAAATAAAAAAAATTAATTTAATTCTATTTGTTTTTTAATACTTTTAGTAAGTAATTTTAGAAATATTTGATAATCAGAATCAGAAATCTCAATAAGTGAATATTTTCTTCTTTGTCTAGCAGTTCTATAGGCTTTCAGATGATAACAAGAAGATGATTTTTGTTTCATTAAGGAGAAATAGAATCCACGACAACTACAATAATCAGAGTTAGTAAAAACAAGTTGGTCACCATAATTTCCTATAACAGTCCATATTTCTCTTCCACTAGGTTGAAATTTATGTAGCTTTACACGACCTTCGTTGATTAATACGTTGATAAGGTCATCAGAAGAACGTTTCTTCATGAATGATTTAATACAATTACCAATATATCAAGATTGAATTGATAAAAATTCTATATCCAGAACCAGCATTAATACTAAACAATGAAAACGGAAATTACATCGTTATCAGTGATCTACATATTGGATTTGAAGAAAGATTCAATAAACAAGGAGTATCAATTCAGAGTTCTACTGAGAAGATGCAAGAAGTCCTAGTGAAATTAATAGAACAAGAGAAACCAGATAAAGTGATTGTTTTAGGAGATGTTAAAGATAGCATATCTTCAATAACAAAGTCAGAAAGAATACAAGTTCCAAGATTTTTTAGGGAGATTTCGAAATTAGTTGATATTACAGTAGTGCCAGGAAATCATGATGGAAATATAAGATATCTACTACCTGAAAATGTGAAATTAGTTGATTCGAGAGGAATTAAAATAGATTCTACAGTGTTATTGCATGGTCACACTAACATAAATGAAACATTTGAAGGAGTAAATAGAATAATTATTGGACATTTACATCCAATATACAATCAAAAAGACAGTCCACTTTCGGGATATCAAATATGGTCTATATTAAAAGCAAAAACAAATGCGTTATTTGGAAATCAAAAAGAAGATTTAGAGATTATCACAGTACCTTCATTTAATAAAGAATTAACAGCTAGTGGTTTTTCAGTTCATAAAAAGAAGAATATTTGTCCAATTATAAGAAAAACAAGAAAAGACATCAATGAAGCGTTATTTTTGACTTTGGGTGGAGATATAATAGGTGATATAAATTCTTTATCTGAAATAATCTAGTTTAGAAGATAAGAATTATTAGGAGGTTTTGTACGATTTATCTAGATAGCATATGGATGATTTAATGAAACCGTTTATCAAAGATGGAAAAAGTGCCCTTTTAGCATACGACCAAGGTCTAGAACATGGTCCTAGTGCAGATTTCGATGACAGAAATGTTGATCCACAATTTATTATGGACGCTGCTGTTAATGGAGGATTTTCAGGTGTAATATTTGGCAAAGGATGTGCTGAGAAATATTATGACAAGTCTTCAGGAATTCCTTTGATTATCAAGGTAAATGGAAAAGATAACCTAACTAAAGGAGATCCATTATCAAGACAAGTATGTTCAGTGGAAGAAGCAGTAAGTCTTGGAGCAAAAGGCATCGGCTATACAATTTATGCAGGAAGTCAACATGAACCTGAAATGTTTCAAGAATTTGGAAGAATACAAGAAGAAGCACATAAAAACGATTTACCAGCAATTGCATGGGTTTACCCACGAGGTGGTAAAGTTGAAGAACTTGGAGGAGATATGGATCCTGCAATAGTAGCTTATGCAGCAAGAATTGGAATGGAATTAGGTGCTGATGCAGTTAAAATAAAATACAGTGGAGATCCAAAAACATTTAATTGGGCAGTAAGATCTGCTGGAAAAGCACATGTATTCATGTCTGGAGGAGCAAAAACAAAAACAGATGAAGAATTTTTAAAACAGCTTTCTGGAGTAATGGAAGCAGGTGCAACAGGTTTAGCTGTTGGAAGAAATGTATGGCAACATCCAGAACCTCTAGAAATTACTAAAAAAATAAAAGAAGTAATTTTTGAAGGAAAAAGATACTAAATTCATAAAATAAGTGAATACAAATGAAAATTGCAATACTGACTGGAGGCGGCGACGCACCAGGATTAAATCCTGTGATTCGTGCTGTTGCCAAAGTTGCTCATGAAAACAATGTAGAAATGATTGGAATAAAAAGAGGATGGGCAGGTTTAGTAGAGTTGAATCATTTTCCTCTGAAATGGGAAGATGTAAAGAATCTTCATTCAGAAGGAGGAACATTTTTACTATCAAGTAGAACAAATCCAATTAAAATGGAAAATGGTATAAAATTAGTTTCTGAAAATTTAAAACAAGTAGCAGACGGATTAATTGCCATGGGTGGAGAAGATACTCTTGGTGTTGCAAATGAATTATATAAAAATGGAGTAAATGTTGTAGGTGTACCAAAAACTATCGATAATGATTTATTTTCAACAGATTATACAATAGGTTTCGATACTGCAATTAATATCACAGTAGAAGCAATAGATCGAATAAGAAGTACAGGTAAATCACATGAAAGATTCATGGTAGTTGAAGTAATGGGACGACATGCAGGTTGGTTAGCAGTACACTCAGGACTAGCTTCTGGAGCAGACATAATACTTTATCCAGAAGAAAAATACAACAGTCAAGAAATATGCAATAAAGTTAAGAAATTAAAGGAACAAGGACAAAACACAGGAATTATAGTAATTGCAGAAGGAGCAGAGGAAAAGGATGGAAGTTATACTACACAAGATGAAGAATTAGATGCATTTGGTCATGTAAAATTGGGAGGAGCAGGAGAAAAACTTGCAAAATTAATTGAAGATAAGACAGGAATTGAAACAAGACATATAGTATTAGGTCATTTAGCAAGAGGAGGAACACCATCTGCATTCGACAGAGTATATGGTGCAAGATTAGGATATGCCGCAGTTAAACTCGTATTAGAAAAAAAATGGGGTCAAATGCTTACATTGAGAGGAACAGAGATAAAATCAATGTCGCTTGAAGATGGCGTAAAGCAATTAAAAACAGTGACTAATGATTATAGCGATTTAATTAAACAATTAACATAGTAAAGTTATAAAAAGAAATTAAGTAGTAAAAAATATATGAAAAATATTTATCCTACATTAATGGATAATCTAGTTTAATAGTGATAGATATGAAATGGAAAACATTAGAACATAATGGAGTATTATTCCCACCAAAGTACAATTATCAAAAAATATCAATTAAGATTAAAGGGAAAAAAATTACATTAAGTGAAAAACAAGAAGAAATGGCATGGGCATGGACGAAGAAAAAGGACACACCATATGTCCAAGATAAAGTTTTTATCAAAAATTTCACAAAAGATTTTCTTGAACAATTTGAAGAAGAATACAAGAATCTATCAATCGCAGATTTTGATTTTACAGAAATGATAAAAATACAGGAAAAGGAAAAAGAATACAATTCAAAACCTGAAATTAAAAAGAAACTTGCTGCAGAACGTAAAGAAAAGAGAGAAAAATTAAAGGAAATATATGGATATGCAATTGTAAATGGAGCAAAAACAGAAGTAGGTAATTACATGGTAGAGCCAGCTTCCATTTTTATGGGAAGAGGCGAACATCCTTTTCGAGGAAAATGGAAAAGAATGGCAGAACCAGAAGACATTGTACTAAATTTAGGAAGAAAATCAAAGATTCCAGATTGCCCAATAAAAAATAAAACATGGGGAGAAATAAAACATGATAATGAATCAACATGGTTAGCGAAATGGCATGATCAATTAACTGATAAAGACAAATACGTTTGGTTATCGGATACATCAACAATACGTCAAGAACAAGATAAAGCAAAATATGAAAAAGCAATTAATTTACAAAAATCAATACCGAAGATTAGAAAATACATCAGAAATAACTTATCGTCGACGAACGAGAAAGTAAAGAAAACGGCAACAGTTGCATATCTAATTGATAATTTAGCAATGAGAGTAGGTGACGAAAAGGACGAAGATGAGGCAGATACAGTGGGTGCAACGACATTAAGGGTAGAGCATATAAAAATCAACGGTAATAAAGTAGAATTCGATTTTCTTGGAAAGGACAGTGTAAGATGGAAAAAATCATTAGAAGGTGACAAACAATTTATTAAAAATATTCAGGATTTCATTAAAGGAAAAAAACAAAGTGAAGCAATTTTTGATAAAATATCATCAACAGATGTAAATAAGTTTCTAGCAGACTGTAAGAAAGGAATTACAGCAAAAGTATTTAGAACGTTTCATGCATCAAATCAGGTAGATGCTTATCTGGATAAATGTGGATTAAAATCAAATGATGATGATTACTTGAAGATATATCATGCAAAGATGGCAAATTTAGAAGCTGCAATACAATGCAACCATAAAAAAACACCGACAAAAAATTGGGAAGAAAGTATGAAAAAGAAAGAAAACAAATTAAAAGATGTCAATAAAGAATTAAAAAATATTAAACAAACAATGAAAACACAAAAATATGAATGTGTAATTTGTGATAAGAAATTACTTGTTAATGGTGAGAAAATAAGCTGTGAAGATGAGAAATTGCATAAAGATGAACCTAAACTGATCAAGAAACTAGAAAGACAAAAGGTTCGCATAATTAAAGAAAAAGAACGCGTAAATAAGAAACATAATAGAATGGAAGAGAGATTGAATAAAATGAAATTGAAGGTAGAAGTAGATAAAAAAACAAAGGAATATAATCTAAATACGTCTTTGAGAAACTACATAGACCCAAGAATATACAAAAATTGGTCAAATGAAGTAGAATTAGATTGGAATAAACTATACCCAAAGACATTACAAAGAAAGTTTCAATGGGTTGACTCGACGGAAGAATAAGAGCTATTTAGCCCACTTAATTGAACATCCAATACCATGAGTTTCAGGATTATCAAGAGTAGAATCAGACAAAAGTGCATCTAAAGCTATTCGTAAATCGGAAGAGGTGACAGAATCAGGATCTTTATTATCGTCAATACGTCCGTGGTAACGTAATTTTCTATTAGAATCAAATACGAATATTTCAGGAGTAAATGAAGCACCATAAGATGAAGCTACACTCTGGTCTTCGTCTCGAAGGTAAGTAAAGTTATAGGCTTTTTCAGTAACTCGAATTTGCATTTTTTCAAAAGTATCCTCTGGATAATTAATCGTTTCATTGGAATTAATTGCAATAAGAGATACTGAACGATCAGAGTAATCTTCTTGGATTTTTATCAATCTGTCTTCGTATGCTTTTACATAAGGACAATGATTACAAGTAAACATGATAACTAGGATTTTTTTATCTGAAAAAGAAGAAAGATTATAGAAGTTATTATCAGTAGCCTTTAGATTAAAGTCAGGAGAAGTAGTACCAATAGAAATATGTGACATAATAAAAGTTGACAATAGGTTAGTTTTAACATTTTGCAAAGATTTAAAATAAATATATCAGATATACAAGTAATAGATTATTTTGATTATTCCTGGTGCACGAAAACTAATAGACAGACTGATTCCCGAAGTATCGGACAGAGAGATAGGTGATCCTCATATACAAGGAGAGGACATAGAAGTTTTTCCATCAAAAAAAGAAAATTTTAGATTAATAAATAAAATCGAATCACCTAGAGACATAGCTTTTGTAGATGGAGGGAATTTAGAATTAATAGGAGCACCGAATTTTTCTATACAATTAAACAGAGTATATGGTGCAAAGTGGCATAATGATCGTCGTATAATGAGTAATAAAATAGAATTCTTTTCAGCGACTTATTCAACTTCTCTAGTTGGAGATCAGATTCAATATAAGACAATTTTTGAATCGGGGACAAACAATATTAACGTAAAAAAAGATTTGCCAAAAGAAGATGATTTGTCGTTTGCGGCTAATGATCGCAGTATTATGAGCGGAAACCAAGTAGCAGATATATCAAGAGTGTCTTCCATAGGAAGAAGATTCTCAGAATGGACAAGTGCAACCAACTTAATTGATCAGCTAAATCAAAATGATATTTTAATGATTGATGGAACTTTGCAAACGAATTTTACTAATGAATCAAAATATTTGTCAAATTTAAGGAGAAAAGCACGCGAGAATGATGTAATTTTATGTGGATTATCAAAAACAAGTTCTTTACAGACAACAACTGGTTTGTCATTATTAGGAAGTATAAACAGATTGGCAGAAGAGAATAATATCGAAAGAGAGTGGTACTACCCATTTGCAGTATCTACTGCAACAGATCATGATGTAATGATATTTATAATAAAATTATCAAGAAATTCAGACAGGATTTTCCGTTTTGAGGTTGATAGAAGAACATTTGAAGAATTAAATGACTTGCAGATTAATGAGATTTTCTCGACGATTATGAGGAATTCAAACGACTTGTCATTTATCGGATATCCTTATGGGTTAATTGATGCAGACAACATGGCAAGGGTTTCATATGATGAGAGTGACGAGTACAGAGGTATAATAACATCAATATTGTCCCAATCAGGTGAAGCTAAAGAATTTTTGAGACATATTCAAGCAAAGGACGCTCACGATATATTGAACATGATACTAAAATAATACCGGATTGACAATGTGTGAATAGTTATTGTTAAGAATAAATTTATCTTAAGAAAACTATTAACTTGTAGGGGAAAGATTTGGAAGATAAAGAAATTGATTTTGTGGGTCAAGTAGTTTCAGGTGATGTTGCAGGGATACTAATACGAGAGAAGAATGTAGGAAAAAATATAGAACTAGGCGATTTATTAATTATCGACGAAGATGAGAACAATTCAGTAATACTGAAGGTTTTTGATCTTAGTTTTGGAAGTCAGATATCTCCATCAAATATGGAATTAGCTGCAGGGCTTAGTTTAGAAGGAATGGGAGACGATATAGGATTTTATCAATCAAATTTAAGAAACTATACACTTGCAAATGCTAAAGCAATAATTAAAGTAACTAAAGAAGGAATAAAGATTCCCAAAGTACTACCGAAGTTTTTTTCAAAAATTAGATATGCGACAAAAGATGATTTACAATTTATATCAGAACCTCCAGAAGATCCAGTCTATCTAGGAAATATTAGAAGTGGTTCAAAAGTATTAGATGACGTTCCTGTACAATTAAATGGAAATGATTTTTTTACACACCATGTTTTAATTCCAGCAACTACAGGTAGAGGTAAAAGTAATTTAGTGAAAACTATGTTGTGGAGCGTTCTAAAATTAGGAAAATTTGGAGTATTAGTTTTAGATGCTCATGATGAATATTATGGAAGACATGAATTAGGATTAAAGGATAATCAAAATGCAAAAGAGAAGTTAAGATATTATTCATCAGATGCGCCTGTAGGAGGTAATACATTATTAATCAACATAAGGACAATTGCACCAGAACACTTTGAGGGAATAGTAAATTTCACTGAAGCGCAAAAACAAGCAATTTGGTTATTTTCAAACACCTATAGAGAAAACTGGATTGAAAGAATTGTTCTAAGTGATGTTGGAGAATTTGAAGGTCTTGTACAAGATACAACTTTAGCTGTACTGCAAAGAAAATTGAGAACGTCACTAGGCATATATCAGAAAGATGGAGAAATAATTTGTGATAATCCTGTATTTTCACTTCAAGGTGGAGAGTCCACATTGGATTCAATTACAGGACATTTACAAGATGGGAAAATTGTAATTATTGATACGTCAAAACTAGCAGATCAAACGGAGTTGCTGATTGGAAGTATGATTGCAAGTAAAGTATTTTACAGGTATAGAGCTTCAAAAGGAAAAGGTCAGCTAGTAGATAATTGTCCAATAAGTATAATCATAGAAGAAGCACCAAGAGTATTATCAAATGAGCAATTACAAGAGGCAGGTGAGAATATCTACAGTACAATTGCACGTGAAGGTAGAAAGTTCAAAGTAGGATTAATTGCAATTACACAGCTTACAAGTTTGATTCCAAAAATTATTCTGAGTAACCTTAATACAAAGATAATTCTTGGAAATGAGATGTCAGCAGAAAGAAGGTCAATAATAGATTGTGCGGCACAGGATTTATCAGAAGAAGATAAAACTATAGGAAGTCTAGATAAAGGAGAGGCAATTGTAAGCAGTGTGTTCACGAAATTTGCAATTCCAATATATACTCCACTTTTTGAAGATATAGCAAAACGTGAATCTAAGAAGAAGACAAATGACTATGAATTAAAACTTGATTGAGGAAATAAGAAAATGTTCAAGTTTGCACATATGGCAGATATACATATCGGAGCTCATAAAGATAAAAGATTAATGGAATTAGAGATTCAGGCGTTTAATGAATCAATAGATATTTGCATAAAAGAGGGTGTTAAATTCATAATTATTGCAGGAGATTTCTTCGACAAACCTGTACCCGAACTAGAACAAGTTAAAAAAATAATTAAGAATTTGATAGAATTATCTCAATTGAATATTCCAGTCTATGTTATTTATGGAAGTCATGACTATAGTCCTGGACAAGATTCAATGATTGATCTATTAGAGGCAGCAAAATTGATTGTCAAGATCTATAATCCAAAATCAGTTGATGGAAAGATAAGATTAGAGATGTATCAAGACAAAGAAACGGGCGTAAAATTAGCAGGAATTTCTGCTAGAAAAGTAGGATTAGAAAAAGCATATTTTGAAAAATTAGATAAAGAATATCTAGAAAACCAAGATGGTTTTAAGATTTTTGTATTTCATAGTGGAATTGAGGAGTTTAAACCAAGTTTTTTGAAAGGTGCAATGGATATGGAATGTATTCCAATCAACTGGTTTCCAAAAAATTTCAATTATTATGCAGGTGGTCACATACACAAAAGAGATGAATTTAATGATATTCAGAATTATCAAAATATAATTTTTCCGGGTCCATCATTCATAGGTTGGGGAACAAAAGATTACACAGATGTAGCAAAGGGTGAAAAAAGAGGATTCTACATAGTAACGTGTGAAAATAATAAAATAATTAAAGATGGAATTAAATTTATAGAAGTAAAAAAAATTGATGGAAAATTCATTGAATTTGATGTTACTGGAAAGAGAGCAAAACACGTTAATGAAGAAATCAAGAATAGATTAGAAGAAGAAGAAGTAGATAACAAATTAGTAGTAGTAAGAATTTTTGGAGAGTTGCTCTCTGGAAATACATCAGATATTGATACAATTGGAATAAGAAAATCTCTTACTGATAGAAATGCAATATCGCCACAGATTAATCGCAATAAACTATCAACCAGAGAATTACAAAAGATCAAAATATCAAGTGAGGACAAAATAGAGATAGAAGAAGGATTATTCAAAGAAAAT
>DAHJ01000005.1:2569-8377 GCA_002495905.1 Thaumarchaeota archaeon UBA223 | reverse complement strand
TTGTTCTGGAACTGCTACTTGTTCAGTTTCTTTTTGTTCACTGACTGATAACCAGTTAAGAATATTAGAAATTTCATTTCGTTCGATTGAATCTTTATCCATCATATCCATTGTGCTCTGACTTGCACGCTTGAATGTTTCTCCATCTATTTCGTCAGAATGAAATTGTACTTTAAGAGTACTAAGGAATTTTTCAGTTTTTATACGACTAGTTTCAATATTATTAATTCTTGTTTCTAATTTTTCAACAATTGTATTACAAGATGCTTTAAGATTGTTAATTTCATCTTCATAAGATGATTTAAGGTCTTCAAATGCATGATCTGGAATCTCTCCTTCTGCTCTTAATTTTTCAAGGACTTTAGTTCTTTTTTTAGCAATTTGGGTATTTTTCTTTAATTTATCAACATCTTCTTGCCATTCTGGCAATAAAATAATGGTTTCTGAACTACCATCAATAATAATTCGCTCACGTGCATATTCAATAAATTGACCATTTCCATGATCAACACCTAATCCTTTCATATTTCCAGAACTATCTAATGAAAAGCCTAAAACTTGACCTAGATTTCGACCATATGTATCTTTTACGGGTTTTTTTACCAATTTTTCGAGAGCTTGAGCGTGCATCATAATATTTTACCTAATTTTCTATAGAATAATCTGGCACTTATTGAATGATGTAAATTATTTTACCTAATCAGGTCAAAAATTATAACGCCAACAAATAGAATAAATAATCGGATTCATAGAGATTCATTGTGGAAAGTCCCTCTATTAAAAATAAAATTACAGATTATTATGAATTGACAAAACCAAACGTTTGGTGGTTATTAGTATTCACAGCAATTGGTGCAATGATAAGAGCAGGAGGAATAAGTGGAGAATTTTCAATTCAAAGAGAAATAATTGTGTTAGTAATATTATCAGTTACTTGTGGTACAGCAGGTGCAGAGGCAATATCAAATTATATAGATAGAGATATCGATGCAATAATGAAAAGAACCAAGAATAGACCAATACCCTCAGGAAGAATTAAAGCTTCAAATTCATTAATTTTTGGAATAATATTATCAGTAATTGCAATAAGTTCAACATACATGATAGATAGCATAAACAATAGCGCACTACCTATTGTTACATTTCTGATGTTGTTTGGATTATTTGATTATGTAATCGTATATAGTGCATATCTAAAAAGAAAGAATTTTACAAATATAATACTAGGAGGATTTTCTGGTGCAATGCCTGCATTAATTGGATATACAGCAGTATCAAAAGTCATTACTATCGAGGGATTATTAATTTCTGCATTAGTTTTCATATGGATACCAGCACATATTTGGAGTTTATCATTAAGATTTAAAGAAGATTATTCTGAAGCAGATATACCAATGTTACCAATAGTTGTTAGTTTAAAGACTTCAATAAGATTAATTGCACTAAGTTCTATTCTATTAATTATATTTTCACTCATGATTTATCAAATAGGAATAATTTATTTAATTGCTGCAATAATTAGTGGAGGAATTGTATTAATTGCAAGTATTAGATTATTAATAGAACCAAGTCAAGAAAAAGCATGGACATTATTTAAAATATCAAGTCCATATTTGGCAGTATTATTTATTGCAATGATTTTAGATGTTATAATTAATTCACTATAATGAATCTTTAATCAAATTCTTTAATTCTTCGTCTGTTTTATCAGTAGGATCTATACCCAATTCCTTAGCAGCTTTTTCTAACTCAGTACGTGATTTTGAACCTGAATCAGGTTGAAAATCAGTTTTTCCTTTTTCGAATTCGCCTTTTGATCTACCTAAAGATCTTGCCAATTCAGGTAAACGTTGTGCTCCAAATAACATGATTACAATTAAAGCAAATATGAGAATTTCAGATCCTCCAAGTCCTGGTAATACCATGAATAATCTATAAACAATTAGAATTTATCTTTTACTAGTTAATTATTAACTAAACAAACTTTTATTTTTAGGCATAATAAGTAATTTTGAATTTTTTGTACTAGATATAAAATCATAACCACGAATTAATGCAATAGGACTATTAGAAATTTTTCCCAATACTAATTCTGCAGAAGATGCTAATTCATCTGCAATTGCAATAGATGTAACATTAATATTTTTATTATACGAATCTTTGATGCCTTTATAATTTAACAATGGATTAATTCCAGATACGCCAATTGCAACATCAGTTTGTCCTGAACGAAATGGTCTTCCAAATGTATCAGAAATAATTATACCAAGTTTTACACTATGTTCTTTTTCTAAAATTAAACGAATTTTTTTTGCAGATTTATCAGGATTAATTGGTAATAAACAATAATAATTTTCAGGGATATTTGATTTATCAATACCTGAATTTGCACAAATAAAACCATGATGGGTCTCAGTAATTATAACTCCAGGTTTTTTTTGAATTATTCGTTTACTTTCATTTAAAATTAATTGAGTCAATAATGGATTTTTATTTATTGATTTAGATAACTTAATTGCTTTTGATGTAAGTTTAATAGAATTTATATGAATTAATCTATCTTCAGCTTTTGATATTATCTTTTGAGTAATTACTAAAACATCTTTATTGCGTAACTTGATTCGATTTTTTTTCAAAGATTCAATAATTATTTTTGAAATATCATTACCAGGTTGTATTTCTGGAATTCCAGGAATATTTCGAATTATAATTTTATTGTATTTCATATTAAATCAAATTATTTTTATTTCTTTTATTAAGAAATGCGTTAATTGAAGAGTCGGATAATTGTGATTTTAAGGTATTATTAATTTGAATTATAAGATTAAGACCGTAAAAAGTCATTCCACTATATATTTCAAATAATGAAGCACCTTTATTCAATAAATTCCAAGCCTTTTGACCATTAGTTATACCTCCGCAAGCAATTATTGGTAAATTTTTAAATTTTTGATGAACAGATTCAACGAGTTTTTCAGTATATGGATATAATGGATCTCCGCTCAATCCTCCATTTTTCTTATTAAAATTAGAAATATTGTAAGTTTCTTTAACATTTATCGATAAACTATTGTTTAAAATAACCATATCTCCACCTGATTCATGAAATTGTTCTATTAGTTGTAATTTATTCTTGATTTCATCTTTAGGTGGGTCTATTGAAGAATAAGGAGAGATTTTTAATAATTTTAATTTAGATGGAGCATGAGAATTCAAAATCGACATTATAGAAGAAGTGATATCTTCAGTTTGAATCAATTTATTAAATTCAGTATTAGGAGAACTTCTACTATCTTCATAACCATCAACATATTCATGAGTTGCTTTGATAATTTCTTCAGAATTTGTTAATAAATCATCAATAGAGCGACTATTAGAAACACCTGAAAAACTGAGAATTAATTTTGATTTTCTATTTCTATTTTTATGATTTTTCTTTAATTGGTCAACTGCATAGTCTAAACCAAGGCTAGGATATCCTTGAGAATTAATGATGGATTTGTTATTCGGATTGACGATTAATCTTTTGATTCCATCTTTAGGTTTCTGAATATTGCCTGGATTTTCATTTTTCAATACAGTGCCAATAGTAACTAGACCAAATACATAAGACATAGGTGCAAATAATTCACAGTTTTTATCAAAACCAGAAGCTAAACCAACAGGATTTGGAAATTCATGGGTTTTAATAATTATTTTATTTGAATCGTCGGATTGAAAATAATTTGAATGGGATTTTAGACTTTTGGATAAATATAAGAGATGTTTTTTAGATTTTTCGTGAATAATCTCACCTTGAGAGTAATTTTTTGTATCATTATATCTAAGATACATATACTTTCTATAAAGAGAAAATATAACTGGATTCAAACTTGCACTAACAAGATTAAATCGATTCATGTATTTTTTAACAACATAAAAGTATAAGAATTAATCTTAATAGACGAATATTACATCATTTTTTTCTATAATAGACGAAACTTCATCATTTGAAATAATTTTAATTCCTTCAGATATTGACTCCGGGGAAATATTAGAATTTTCAATGTCCTCATGAATAGCATATACAGCTCCATTGATTTCATTAGAGACCCAATCCCATGAAGCATTATATTCAGATTTAGGAAAATCATTTTCCCAATTTGATGAAATAAGATATTCAACTGCGCTATTTCTAAGTAAAAATGAAAGATTCATTCCTCCTTCAATACCAAGTAATAATGTAAGACCATTTGGATCAATAGAATCAGTAGTTAGTAATGTAGGATTATTATAAATTATCAGTATATTTTTAGTCTGAATAGTTTTATGATGATGCAATATAAAATATGAAATAAATTCTTTAGATAAAAACATTATAACGAATAGATAAATAAAGAAATTATGGAAAATAATTCAGTATGTATATTTTCAGAATCAGGAGAATATGTAAAGTTTCACAACATGTTATCAATAACAATGGCTTCTGTTGCAAATGATATGGAAGTAGATATATTTTTTTCATATAGTGCGTTAGAAAAATTAAAAAAAGAAAATATAAATAAAATGTCATTTGATAACAATGAATTAAAGGATAAATTCAATGGTTCTATCAAGTCAAATAAAATTCAGAATATTGAACAAATGATAAAAACATTAAAAGAAACAGGTTTAGTAAAATTTTATGTTTGTAGTGCATCATTAAGTATTATGAATATAAATGAAAATGAATTATTCGTAGTAGATGGAATTATGGGCTTGTCTACTTTTCTCAATAAAGCAGAAAAAGCTTCAATTGTTTTATATATTTAAAAAAAATACAAAGGGCAAAAAATAATTACTTGCCCATTTCTATTTCTATAGAACTAACATTACTCATTTCATTACTTTCACGATTAGGAACTTGTTCAGTAGCAATGCTAATACTTTTAACACTAACACCTTGTGTGAATCTTCTTGTAAGGATTTGTGCAACATCAACTGCAGCACTAATACTACGGCCACGAGCTTTAATTGTAACAGTGTCAGAACCATTTTGAAGTATGGTCATACATGCTAACACATAATTCATTACACGTTTTTTACCAACATAAATGGTATTAGGATCACGTTCAAGATCTTGTGATGGAGTATTAACTACTTCATTTGTTGTAGGTGTTTCAATTGATTCAGAAACAGTAGTTTCTGTATTTTGAATATCCTGTTCAATAGGGGATTGTGTTTCGTCATTGTTGTTTGAATTGAATTCTTCAGACATTATATTCACTTAATACTTATTTTAGCTCGAAGTATATTAAATATTGCGCATGATTTACAATCAAACAATTCAAGTATGATGTAAACTATGAAAAAACGTGAATAAAGCCTTCGTTTTATTGAATGTGAAATCAGGTTTTGAAGATAGTGTAAAAGAAGAACTAGAAAATACCAAAGGAGTATCTGAATCACATGCAATATATGGTAAATATGATTTCATGATATCAATGGAATCTCAATCTCAGGATGAACTAAAAAGTGACATATTTACGTTAAGAAAAATGTCAGGTGTAACTTCAACTCTCAGTATGATTGTAATAGATTAGATTCCAAAAAGTTCATATAACGCAGACATAATAACAAAATATCATGCCTATAACGGATTTACAAAAGAAACAATTAGCTCAGAAACGAAGACTTTTCTTTAAAATTTGTTTAAAATGTGGTGGAAAAAACCCTATAACAGCTACCCGATGTAGAAAATGTAAAAAGACAGATTTAAGATTAAAGAATCGTTCAGTAGGCGTTAAAAAAGGATAAGTAAATTTTAATGGGCCGGGAGAGATTTGAACT
>DAHJ01000005.1:2116-2271 GCA_002495905.1 Thaumarchaeota archaeon UBA223 | reverse complement strand
GCCGGGAGAGATTTGAACTCTCGACCGCCACTGTTTGCTCAATATAATTTGTGAGAGTGGAATCCTAACCAGATTGTCTGAAAACGATCGCTAGACTACCGGCCCGTTTTAATAATATATTGAACAATCCTAATTAGTAAGCTTAACCAACCATG
>DAHJ01000005.1:1605-1740 GCA_002495905.1 Thaumarchaeota archaeon UBA223 | reverse complement strand
TTATGACTAAGGACACGAGGTTCTGGAATTAGGAAATTCCTCGAAACTCCAGTTCGAATCTGGGCGGGGCTATCATTATAGATTATTCATCTACAACAATAATTTTTCCGACCATCCAAGGATGAGGAGGACAAA
>DAHJ01000005.1:1087-1313 GCA_002495905.1 Thaumarchaeota archaeon UBA223 | reverse complement strand
CCATCCAAGGATGAGGAGGACAAATATATTCAAATTCTCCTACTTCGTTGAATGTATAACTCCATTTTTTATTAAGAGTAAGTGAACCAGAATCAAATAATTCTTCTTCAGGTTTGTCAGGATTTACTTCTTTTACTTGATGGAAGTTTACGTCACCGCCTGCGCCCAAGTTTTCTTCGGTAGTCTTCCAAGTTACTGTTACTCCTTTTTGGATTTTTAATAATTT
>DAHJ01000005.1:458-793 GCA_002495905.1 Thaumarchaeota archaeon UBA223 | reverse complement strand
TCCTTTTTGGATTTTTAATAATTTGAATTCAAATAAACCATTGATTTCCATAAAGACATCTTCTCGAATTACAATGATTTCACATGATTCAACCATGTCAACCTCGACCTTTTCAAATCCAAATTCACATTCTAAAGCAGGTTCTTCCACTATTAATTCTGCTACAGTAAATGTTTGACTTGCTTGTTCACCAATTAAAGAATGAGATGAATCAACTGCGCCAACATAAACAGTGTGTTCTCCAGGTTGAACATCTTCAAATCTATAATTAAATGAATTAGTAACCATAACACCGCCTGCCATACCTGATTCACTTAATTGATTATCAAGATCTA
>DAHJ01000005.1:0-168 GCA_002495905.1 Thaumarchaeota archaeon UBA223 | reverse complement strand
CACTTAATTGATTATCAAGATCTATGTGCCAATGATCAAATTCTCCATCAATATTAACACTAACTAAAACAGTATTTCCTTCTATATCAATTGAAGAAACAGCAATAGTTGCAGTAGATTCAGATGAAGGAGGGTTTGCCATATCAGGTTCTGGTTCAACTACAGGTT
>DAHJ01000022.1 GCA_002495905.1 Thaumarchaeota archaeon UBA223 | reverse complement strand
CAGAAGAATCTAAAGAAGCTCCAGATGAGGAAACTAAGGAATAATTGGTCGGTTTATTATGATAGAAGAAGAAGCTACTACTACTGAAGTCGAAGAAGTTCCTGAAGGTGAACAGGTAGAAGAACAGGTAGAAGAAAAACCTGTATCTAAACCTAAGGGTAAGAGACAAAAACGAAAAGCTCGTTTTAGTCCTCAAATTTATAAATTCTATAAAGTTGATGATGATAAAGTTACAAGGTTACGAAAAGAATGTCCTCGTTGCGGTAAAGGAAATTTCCTAGCTGAACATTCTGATCGATTATCTTGCGGTAAATGTGGTTATGCAGATTTCAAAAAAACTAAAAACTAAATCTTTCTAAACAATTTTTAATAATTTTTCTGGTTCTGTCAAGTGTTCTGGAACCTCTTTCATATTCTTCTTACGATTTATTTTTGAAAATAACTCTTTTAATGCGATATTATAATTTACTCTTCCAGCTAACAGGTGTACGTAATAATGAATAATAATTCTCTTAGAGATTTTTAATCGATTCTTGTTTTTCCTATATCCTCGTATTATTGGGTTATTTTTTCCGTTAGTAATCAGACGTACAACTCCTTTATCGTATTGTAACTGACTGTCTTTTTGTAATAACTTGGCAGCCTCGTTAAAACCTTTTACACTTTGTTTTACATTTCTTGAATTAATTTTTCCTGAATAAGTCATTATATAGCTGTATTTTACTGGAGGATATATTCTCATTCTGAATCTTAATCTATTAAATAAGAAAAATTCTGATGGTATTCTTAAATACTCAGTTAAACTTCTATATCTAATTTGTAAATTATCTATTATTTCTAAAATTATTCTCTTCTTATACTTGATCTCTATCTTATCAAAAAATTCTGGATTTATTAATACATCATATGGATTTAATAATCTTCCAATGACAAATTCTCCTAAACTTCCTTCTTCTGCATCTGTAATTATGGAATTTTTATCAACAAAAATCGCAGAAATCTCTATCTTATCATAAATATATTTGTATCTTACTTTCTTTGCATAATTGTTGATTACAACGATTAAATCATAATCACTTTCTTCATTTGCATATCCTGCAATTCTTGATCCATACATACAAACTGCTTCTATGTCTAATCCTTTGACAACTTTATTAATTATACGAATTATTTCTTCTTTTTCCTTATCTCGATTTTGATTTTTTTGCATTTTGTTCTAACTCTTTAATTCTTTTACCTATATCTAAATCAAATCTTGTTCTCATAATTGTTTCTATTGGAATGCTTGATACATTATTTTCTAAATTAACTCGACGTACAGGTAGACTCTTATTTATCCAATCATCGGTTGTTTTCTTAATTAATCTCTCGCCAACTGAATGATTCTGAAATTTTTCTCTTAAATGTTTCAGAATTTGAGGTGCCTTATTACTGTGTGTAAAAATTAATTCTGGTTTAAACGACCTACAAGCATCTGCATATTTTGCTTCAAATAAAGTACTTGATATTTCATCTGAGATTATATCTAATCTTTCAAATTTTCTAACATATTCTATATAGTGAAGAAATTCATGCGCCAATATTGCTTGTATTGTACCCTTTAATCCAAATGCTATCAATGGCGCTGATAATTGAATAATTATCCTTACTTCTCCTTTCCAAATATGAAAGATATTTCTCGCAAAATATGGAGTTGGACTTCCTCTTTCTAACGATGTAAATGCAATGGGTAAAATCGGTTCAATATAATATTCAGGATATCGTATTTTTGATGCTTCTTCAATTCTGTTTATTCCATTTTCAATAAATTCTTTCTTCCTTTTTATATCTTTGATTATCTTCTTTGGAATTGCTTTTTGTATGTTTACATCCTCGAATTTTCCAAAAGGATCCTTTATGATTTTTTCAGGTTGATTGTTGTTTTCTTTAGAAATTCCAAATGATTCATAATCCACCTTTTGCATACCTTATTTATTACTTAATCCAATCTAATGGAATAGGTGTAAAATAATTAGACGGATTTGTTAATTATTCTCTTATTTTTTACTATCTGAATTTGTATCTATTCTTGAAATAAAACTCAATTGATGCCTTTTCATCTCAATAAATGTTTCTGTATGTGTAACTCCGTCTATTTGAGACACTTTTTTCGATACCAATTCGTGTAAATCATCTAACGATTCTGCACTCACCGAAATCAGTAAATCAAATCTACCTGTAATTTCAATAATTTCTCTTGTTTCTTTTATTTGTTCAATATCCTTTAAAATCGTATCTCGTTGCCTCGAACTAATATTACAACCGATTACTGCTTTTATTGGATAACCTAATAAATTTTCATCTACTTCTAATGTGTATTTTTTTATGAAACCCTTTCTAATTAATCGGTTAATTCTACTATATACTACTGATGAATTAATCTCAATTCTATCACTTAATTTCGGAATCGATATGTTTGATTCTTGAATTAATTCTGCTAAAATTCTTACATCTATTTCATCAAATTTTTCCAATTTTGATTACTTTCTCCTCAATACTATGAAATATATTTGTTATAATTAAAAAGTATGTGAAAATCTAATTATTAATTATATTCGATTTAATTAGCATCTCGCTTGTAAGAATTACGCCTTTTGCGGCTCCCATTCTTGTATTATGAGATAACAATACATATTTTATTCCATTAGGAAATACTTCATCCTTTCTTATCCTTCCTACTGATGTTGTCATTCCGCCTTCTAACTCTCTATCCAATCTGGGTTGTGGTCTAAAAGGATCATTATGTATTGTAATTAATTTCTTCGGAGCTGATGGGAGATCCATATCTGAAAGTGAATTTGCAAATTTATCCATCACTCTTATTACATCTTCAACTTCTGCTTTCTTCTTTGTATTTACTAATACTGATTCTGTATGTCCATCTAATACACCTACTCGTGTACAAGTTGCTGACACATTATATTTTGCATTAACTATACTATTTCCATCATAATTACCAAGAATCTTTTTTAATTCTATTGATACTTTTTCTTCCTCTTTAGGTATGTATGGAATTATATTATCAACTAAATCAAAAAGTGGTATTCCTGGATTTCTTCCTGCACCTGATACTGCTTGTAATGACGTGATTACCACTGAATCAATACCAAATTCATCTAAGATGGGTTTCAATGTTATTACAAGGCCTGTAGTTGTACAGTTAGCTTGCGGCGCAACAAATCCTTTCCATCCTCTTTTCTTTTGTTTTTCTAATAGCGGTACATGTTCGTCATTTACTGTTGGAATTAATATTGGTACGTCTTCCTCATACCTATAAGCTGACGCTGTACTTAAAACAGGAATATGCTCTGCAAATTTAGATTCAATTTGAGCAGCTCCTGCTTCTAATGCTGAATAAGCAATATCAAATTCTGATGGATCAATTTCGTTAACATTCTTAACTGTCATATTCTTAATGTTTTCATTTATTTCACCTTCTCCAAACCATTGAATAGAACCTGCACTGTTCTTTATGGCATCTATGTATTTCTTACCTGCAGATCTCTCAGACGCTGCTAAACATGTTACTTCAAACCATGGATGATTCTGTAAACCTGAAATAAATTGCTGCCCAACCATTCCAGTAGAACCTAAAATTGCAATTTTGTACATCTTATCTTCAAGAACATTTTAGAAAATTTAAGAGTATTGTTTTAAATCTTATTAATCCATCTTGAATTCTTTATGAATTGCTTCGATTGTTTGTTTTAAATCAGTTTCTTGTACTACGAATGATATATTTTGCTCTGAAGATCCCTGAGCTATCATCTTTACATTTATGTTCACTTCAGATATAGCACTAAATAACTTTGCTGCTACTCCGCTTGTTCCTTTCATTCCAGCTCCCACGATTGATACTACACATACTTCATCATCTGATGTAACATCTGTTACAGAACTCTTTCCTAACAAACTAACTTGAAGAACGCTTACAGCTTTTCTTAAATTTTCACGTTTAATTAAAAACGTTATGTTTGCCTCTGAAATACTTTGTGAAATCATTATTATGTTTATCTTGTTTCTGCCTAACATACTGAATATCTCTCCTGCTGTTCCCGGGTTTCCAACCATATTCATTCCAGCAATAGTAATCATTGCTAATCCATTTAGTGATGCAACAGCTTTTGTTATTTCATCAGGTTTTACAATCACTTCATCATTGATTAAAGTACCATCTACTTCCGGTTTGAATGTATTTTTTATCCTTACAGGAATATTTGCATCTTTTGCAGGTTCAAGTGCTCGTGCATGCATTCCTTTTGCTCCCATGGTTGCCATTTCTACAGCTTCATTATAAGATAATTGTGGAATAGTTTTTGCAGTTGGATAAATTTTTGGATTTGCTGTTAGTAAACCATCTACATCCGTCATAAACCATATTTCATCAACGCCTAAACACATCCCTATTAGTGATGCAGAAAAATCTGATCCGCCTCTACCTATTGTTGATATGTCTCCTTGTTGTGTTTCCCCAATAAATCCTGTAATTACAGGTACTGTATGTTCAATTAATTCTGATAAATTATTTTTAACATTATGTTGAGTAACTTTCATCATTGGTGATGCATTTCCAAAATTATCATCGGTCATTATTCCTACGTCTCCTCCTGTAAAAAATTTAGATTCTATTCCCATGTCTCTAAGTTTTGCAGATATAATTGGTACTGCTAAACGTTCTCCAAAAGAAACAATCTTATCTTCAGTTTTATCACTAAGTTCTTTAACAATTATTACTCCATCAACTGTCTTTTTTAATTCATTAATTAATTGACTTATTATTCCAGAAACCTCATTTTGTATTTCATTATTCTTGATTATCTCTTTAATTGCTCCATGATGTCTTTGAGATATCTCATCAATGATCTTCTCGTTAACATTTCCCTTCTTTGCATATTCAGCTAATTCTAATAATTCATCAGTTGTTGATTGTAATGCAGATGAAACTACTATAACTTGATTATCTTCTTTAACCTTCTTGACAATTTCACATACATTGCTAATTTTTGTTCCATTTCCTACTGAAGTACCTCCAAATTTTAATACTAATTTCATTTCTAAACCCTCATATTTTGTTTGATTTCAACTAAATCTCGAATCATAGCACTTGCAGTTTCCATACCGCCTGCTCCCTTTCCTATTATTACTTCTTCACCTGCAAATTCTGAAACAAATTTCACTGAACATAATGCACCCGTTACTGACATTGGATCGTTCTTCGATATTCTTACTGGTTCAACTTTTGCCATATCATTCACACTTGCAATCAATTTTATTGTATCTCCATTATCTTTTGCCTTAGTAATATCTTTTTGTGTTATGTCTCTTATTCCTTCTATTTTTAAATCTTTTAATGCTAATTCCTTATCGAGTAATAAATTACCCATTATGACTAACTTTGCAGCTGCATCAAAACCATCAACATCCAATGTTGGATCTGTTTCTGCATATCCTAATTCTTGCGCCTCTTGTAAGGCTTCTTGATAACTTAATCCTCTATTATCCATTTCCGTTAGCATATAATTAGTTGTACCATTTAATATTGCATGCATTTCCAATATCCTATCTGCTTCTAAACATTTTCGTCCAAATTCTAATACCGGTGTTCCTCCGCCCACTGTTGCACTATACTTCAAAACTACGTTATTATATTCTGCTTTTTCAATTACTGAAGAAAATGCAAGTGCTAATGGACCTTTATTTGCTGTTATTATATTCTTTTTTGTTTTCATTGCACTTTCTAATAGACTTGCCGATGGCTCTCCATCTTGTATATTTGTTGGTGTTGCATCTACTAATAATTCTGCATCAATCTCATTAATCAAATCAATAGATGTTTTATTCTTATCACCAATACTAAGATCTGATACTGATTTATTCTTGTTTTTAATTTCTAATATCTCATTTATATTGATACCTTTTTCATTTATTGCAACTCCTTTTGAATCTGCAACTGCAACAATCTTCGAATCAATTCCATAATTTCTAAGTAAATCTTCTTTTCTATTTTCTAATAATTGACAATAACTTTGACCAATTGTTCCAAGTCCAATTAATATAGTTCTCAATTTATTATTCTCCTTAATCTACCTACTCGAACATATTAACAATTTCTCAATATATCGAATATTCCTTATATTTTATGAGTAAAATATGAATATATTATTATATTATTCAAACATTACTAGCATATATTGAAAAATACAAAGAATATTACTGCTTTAGGACCTGCTTCTAGTGCAAATCTTGGTTCTGGTTTTGATTGTTTTGCCATATCCTTGGACAACTTATTTGACACAGTCAAAATATCAAGGAATGATAATTCTGTAATATCTATAAAGAATCTTGGATTAAAATCTGGCATATCTACTAAACCTGAAGAACATACTGGCGGAATAGTTGCAATCAATATTCTTAAAGAATTTAATTTACCCGGTATTGATCTAACTGTGAAAAAAGGAGTTCCTCCTGGAAAAGGCCTTGGTAGTAGTGCTGCAACTGCAGCTGCTGTCACTGTTGGACTAGATAGATTGTTTTCTCTTAAATTGTCTGATACAGAAAAATTAAAATTTGCAGCTAGTGGCGAAGTTGCTTCTGCAGGAATTAGTCATGCTGATAACGTTGCGGGATCACTATTCGGTGGTTTTGTTGTAATTAATTCATCTACCTGTGAAGATATTGTCTCATTTTCTCCTCCTAAAAACCTTCATGTTTGTATTGGTATCCCTAAAACGAAATCTGTCGCAAAAAAGACTGGTAAAGCAAGAAAATTAATTCCATCTAAAGTAAAATTTACTGATTCTGTAGCGAATGCGTCATATGCTTCTATGATGGTAGCTGGATTCTCCAATGGAAATAAACAACTCATTGGAAAATCAATGAACGACAATATTGTAGAATCTGCTCGTTCTAGTACTATTCCAAATTATAATAAAATCAAATCAGAATTATTAGATATTGGCACTCTTGGAGTTACAATCAGCGGTGCTGGACCTTCAATTATATCATTTACTGACAATAAAAAACTATTTCCAAAAATTAAACAATGTTTCAAAAAACAATTTAAATCTGCAGGTTTTGATTCTTCAGTAATATTTACTAAGATTGGAAAAGGAGCTCGTGTTATTAGATAATGGATTTAAAATGTATTAATTGTTCTTCATTGTTTGATACAGATTCTATATTATACAATTGTTCAAAATGTAATGATTTACTTGAAGTTGAATATGATTTAGATAAAATATCTAATAATTTAGGTTCTAATTGGCGTGATTCTCCTTTATCTGTATGGAAATATGAAGATTTCTTACCTATTCCTTCTGGTGTTGAACGTGTTACACTTAGAGAAGGCGGTACTCGTTTACATAATTCTAAAAAACTTTCCAGCTTTTTTGGTATAGATAATTTGCATATTAAAAATGAAGGAGACAATCCGACTGCATCTTTTAAAGATCGTGGTATGACTGTTGCAGTTACTAAAGCTAAACAATTAGGCGCAAAAATTATTTCTTGTGCATCTACTGGTAATACTTCTGCATCTCTTGCAGCATATGGAGCTCGTGGTGGTTTAAAACGAATTGTATTAATTCCATCTGGAAAAGTTGCTTATGGAAAATTATCTCAAGCTATGATTTGTGGTGCTCATGTTTTACAAATTGATGGAAATTTTGATAAATGTCTTGAAGTAGTTGTAGAACTATCTAGAAAATACGACGATATCTATCTTGTTAATTCAATTAACCCTTTCCGACTTGAAGGACAAAAAACTATTGTCTTTGAAATCTTTGAACAATTAGGTCATATTCCTGATTGGATAATTGTTCCTGTTGGCAATGCTGGAAATGTTAGTGCCATTTGGAAAGGACTGAATGAATTCCTTCAACTAGGTATAATTGATAAACTTCCTAAACTTGTAGGAGTTCAAGCAGAAGGTTCTTCTCCTATTTCTGCCGCGTTTTCCGAAGGGAAAATGGAAGTCAATAATGTTCAAAAACCTGAAACCTTGGCTACTGCAATACGAATTGGCGCTCCTGCTAGTTGGAAAAAAGCTTTACGAGCAATTTACGATTCAAACGGTTTGGCTACCACTGTTTCTGATAAAGAAATTCTTGAAGGCCAGATGAATCTTGCTAAACTTGAAGGTTTATTCATAGAACCTGCTAGCGCCGCCCCTATTGCAGCATTGAAAAAGTTACTTCGTAATGGCACTATTTCCAGTGATGAAGAAGTAGTTTGTATAGCTACAGGTCATGGATTAAAAGATCCTGATATAATTACTAAATTTGTTGAAAAACCCACTGAAGTCTCTTCTAATATAGATGAAATTCAGAAATTAATCAAGAAATAATTTAATTTTTAATTCTTTTTTTCAGTCTTTCTTCATTTCTTGCCTTTGCTTCATTAAAGCGTCTTTGTTCATCTTTAGTCTCAGGTATTATTGCAGGTATATTGGTTGGTTTTCCAGCATTATCTATTGCAACTGCTACTAAATAACATGAATTTGTATGTTTTATTACTCCAGTTTTCATATCTTCAGCCTCAATTCTTACGCCTATTTCCATAGATGTTTTAGTTGTGTAATTAACAGACGATTTTAAAATCATTCTATTTCCTGCAAATGCAGGGGATACAAATTGCATATCTATGCATGCTGTGGCAACTTGAGTTCCAGAATGTTTAGTTGCTACCATTCCAGCTATCTCATCCATTAATGTCATAAGTATTCCACCATGAACCATTGGAATTGTTTTTCCTGCCTCGAAAATAAAATTTCCCGAGTCTTTTATCAGCATTAAGTGTGATGAGGTAATTGTTGATTCTTTTACAGTCTTCCCTTTCATTAATATTATGTCTGAAATCTTCGTATTTAACCCAGATGATTATCTTGATGTTCCCGATTCTACTGGTAAAATTCTCTTTGCAATTGTTCTTAATCCTAATATGAAAATTACTCCTGGAAGTAAAGTCAATGGCGTTTCTAAAATTATTGTTTTAATATCTAATCTAAATGGCGTTTTTATCTTATGACTCTTACTTTGTTTTTGTGCGATTCTTGCTTTTCGTAAATTAGGATATAATTCAAATCCTTCGTTATGAATAATTATACTTTCAACTTTTGCTTCTTTATGTACTGTTCTTAGTTCTTCAAAAAATAACTCATCTTCAAAATGTAAACGTTCTGGATCAAATCTTTTATTTTTTACTAATTCAGTTTTAACAAATCTTGGAATTCCTTCATCACTCTTTTCCCAATACAGACCTCTAAGTTGATGATAACTTCTCTTCAAATATCCTCCAGTTCCTGAAAATTTTTCTGGAATCCTAATTAGATTAAATCCTTCTTCAGATTTCTTTATACAATCTGCAATTAATTCATTTGATTCTGGTATTTGATCGGAATCTAATAATAATACATAATTCCCATTAACACTATCTAATGCAAGGTTTCTTTTTAATGAAATATTATTCTTCTCAGCAATTTTTATTGTAGTAAATTTGGGTATTTCTAAATCTTTTACCCATGTGGATTTATCATCACAGACAATAATCCATTCAAAAGGTTTCACTGTTTGTTCATTTAATCTTGATCCAATCTTTTGAATCATGTTTGCATAATGTTTTTTCTTTCCATGTATTGGCGTAATTATTGTAATCTTCAAATTTTAATCACTTTCTTTAAACCTGCATTGAGACCTGCTTCAGTATCTTTATCAGTATCGCCAATTATCACGCTATTCTCTAAATCAATATTATGTTCTTTAGCAGCTTTAAGTAGTAATCCAGGTTGGGGTTTCCTACATTTACATTGTTCTTCAGGTTTATGTGGACATACATATACTGCCGTTACATCTATTCCTCGTTTCTTTAACAATTTCACTATATGCTGATTGATTTCATCTACCAGTTGGTTACTTAGTATTCCTTTATTTATTCCTGCTTGATTTGTTACCATTATTATCAAATATCCTTCATTCTGCAACATTAGAACTGCTGGAAAAATATTTTCTATTAATTCAATTTGTTTTATAGATGATATATAATGCCCATCTATTTGTTTAATTATTGTTCCATCTCTGTCGATAAATAAAGCGGGTGATTTCATCCTCGTAATCTTTCTGTTATATAATGTAATAAAACTGAGTGAACTCCTTCTATTAATAATATATTATCCGAAGGTACTTTGATTGCCAAATCAGTTATATTACTTAATTTACCTGATTGACCTGTCAATCCTATTGTTTTTATTCCATTTTTCTTAGCTTGGTCTACTGCTTTTAAAATATTAGGTGAATTACCACTACAACTTATTGCAATCAAAATATCACCTTGTTCAACAAAATTCTTTAACTGTTCTGAAAAAATATCATCGTAAGAAACATCATTCGACCATGCAGTCATTACTGGTGTATTATCGGTAAAACATTGCGCTCTAAATCTTGGTTGTTTATCATTCATTGAAGTTTTTAATAAATCACAAACAAAATGTGAAGCAGTTGAAGAACTCCCACCATTTCCAATTACAAAAACATTTCTTTTATTATTGCGTACTTCTTGCAATACATTGATCATTTCAGAAATCTTATCATTGTTTTCTATAAGACTATCTATAGATTTTTTCGAATCCTGTAAAAATTTTTCATTTTCCATAATTTACCACAGCTCCTTTTAGTGAAACATCAAATAAAACTCTCTTGCATCCCGTACTATGTATATTTTTTATAATGTTCTTATGATTTGATTTATCTGCAATTACCAAAAAATGACCTCCTCCTCCCGCGCCAGTGATTTTTGCACCATATGCGCCTGATTCAATAGCAAGATCATGTACTTTGTCAATAAATTTATTTGAAACACCTTTAGTAAATTTCTTTTTCAATTCCCACGCAATTTCTAATGTGTTTCCGACTTCTTTAAAGTTTCCATCATTAAGATCATTTCTCATTTTTCTTGTTAATTTATTCATTGTTTTTAGAACATCAATCATTTCATCTGAATTACTTTGTACTCTTTTTTCTTGTCTTCGTAATATTTTATCTGCATCTCTTGTCATACCTAAATAAAAAAGTAAACAATTTTCTGTTAATGCATTAGATATTTTATTTTTAAATGGTGTTACAACAATTTTATTTTTTCTATATTCTATGAAATTAAATCCTCCAAATGCTGCTGGCATATGATCTTGTTTTCCTATTGCTTTTTTAAATATTTCAGCTTCTAATTTGTAAGCTTTTTCTGATAGCTCTAATGGTTTAATCTTTTTTTTATTATCTATATGATGAAATGCATTAACTAAGTTTACAGCTAATGTACCTGAAGATCCTAAACCACTTCCAGGAGGTACATCACTTTTTATTGAAATCTTGGAAGGAATTCCTTTTTTCATTATCATATATAATGGCATTGAAGAATTTTTTATTTTTAATAATTCATCTTTACTACCTTCAAAATATTCATCTACATCACTGGCAATTACTACATATTTATTTTTTAATACTCTTAATCTAATTTTTGAAAATCTTGTTATTGCAAAATTGATTACTGCTCCATTGTGGTTATTATAGAATGAAGGAAAATCTGTTCCTCCACCACAAATACTAATCCTATGTGGAGCAATAGCGGTTAATTTACTTTCCATTTTTTTAACTTCCTTTACTTCTTTCTATCTTTCGTCTTTGTAAAAGTCTTTTGTATACGCTTTTATAGAAACTTTTTTCATATATGGGTAGACGTGGCTATACAAATAATTGATTACTTATCTGAACAACTAAAGGATGAACGAAAATTATTTCTCTTAATCTTTAGTTTCAATCTCTTTTTCTTTATTTTTGGGTTAGCTTTAGGTTATGATGTTCATCATTTTGCTGATAAAGCAGATACTGACGGAACTTCTTATTATAATATAGCACTTGATCCTTTTTCATCTTCTCCTGAAGAAAGTGGCTTTCGTCATGCAACATTTCTTTATCCTTTAATTACATATCTTATTGCACAAGGAAATCCTTTTGCTACTGCCTTGACAATGGAACTAATCAATATTACTGCATTTTCTTTTAGCGTGGTAATGTTCTCTCGTGTTGTTTCTTTAGATAACATTAAATCATCTGTTTTATTTTATGCATTCAATCCTATTCTTCTCATCTCTACACATGGAGGCATGAATGAACCATTATTTTTCACATTCATGTTTGGTGCGTTGTATTATTTTCGAACTGATAATTTTAAGATTTCTGCAATTTTTCTTGCATTCGCTTCATTAGCTCGTCCAGATTTTGTAATTTTCTCATTTCCATACTTTTTACTCACAAAAGATCGTAAATTTCTTAAATATTTTATAATTCCTTTTATTACAATTTCAATTCACGGATTGCATCTAATTTACAGATTTGGTTTAGAACATTTCTTACGTTTTACTTCAGGTGTAGATTCCGGATTTCCACATAGTATGATTGGAATTCCATTTCAAACATTCTTTCAAAATCGTTTCTTTGGAGGAGTTAATACTCCTGCGATTACAGGTCTAAATTATTTAATCAACGAGTTCCTAACTTGGTCAATTTTCTTTGCTTTAATTTTATCTATCTATTTTATTTACAAGAAAAAACATCTTGATTACTTTAGTTTATCATTAATTGTTTTTGGATCTGTTTTACAGCCTGCATATTCTTTCTTCTCTGGATATTTTCGATTCGCATCAATGATTCCTTATTTATATAAAATTCCTGGATTAACTTTAAACAACAAATTACTTCCTTTGTTCGGTTTTCTCTATCTTATCTTTGGCCTTTCTCTTTTATTTGCTTGGTTCTTCTAGATTTTCATACATAATTACCGGATACTTCTCTGATTCATTTTATCCATAATGTTTTTTTATTATTTTTACAAAAGCAGTGTATTATTGACCGTTAACCTAAATTACTCTTTATTTTTTCCCGCGATAGACAATTTATCCACAATGCTTATATATTAAAATTATCAAAATCCGTTTAAGGAGTATAATAGTATGAACTATAGTCTAAATACAAATTGGCTATTCTCTAAGCAATTCAAGGCTGCAACTGCAACCTTGTTACTAGCTGCTAGTATGCTTATGATGATGGGCTTACCAATAGCTCCATCAGCACAAGCTGCAGCAACTGGAACTCTTACACTATCATCTTCGCAAATCTTTGGAAACCAAACCGTTTCTATGACAATCACTGATAGTGATATCGGTGTTCAAGAAATGAAAGACACATACAATCCAAGCGTCGTCCTTCAATGGACTAATGCAACAAATACATACACACTCAACGTCACACAGAATACGGGAGGTTCATGGGTTGCTTATGCAACTGATGCACTTTATGTAGTCTATGGATGTAGTACCCAATTGAACGTAACTGCAAGTGATAAAGCACACAATGCTTCTCACGCAGTATTTCATGCAGGTCACGCACCAGCAGGACAGGGTTCTAACGGACTCGCAGTCGGCTCATGTGCAAAGAACTACATCAACACAGGCCACTTAGCAAATGGTGTTCCATCGACACGTACATACTCAAACCACACATACCGTGGTGGATCACAATCCAAGTTATCTGCAACACACAGTATAGCTTCATCACCAATGATCCATGGTATGAACATGACCCGAGGTCATACAATGACAATCACGTACAAAGATGCATCTGATTCAACTGGTGCAGCGAAAGATGTTTCACAGACATTGCTCTACAAAGAGACAAAAGCCACATTATATAATACCGAGTCTAAACAGACAACGGTAACCCCTGGTGCATCACTAAGATTGTACCTAAACCATAACGATCTTAATCAAGATCCAACAGAAAAAGAAAGTTTCTTAGTTACAAATAACACTAACGGATTCCAAGCAACGATCGTAACATCGTCAAACGCTACATTACAGAATATCGTCAACAAGACAATGAGCTATTATGGCTCAGGTAACAGAATCACTGGTGGAACTGGTGCAGCAGAGTTCAGATTGAACTTTACTGAAACTGGTGTAAACACTGGTATATTCAAGTGTGCAAACACTGTAGCTACCTCACCATGTCTTGAAATGGAAAGATTCTACTTCAATAACACAAATGCAGGCGATACTAACGTTAACACAAACAAGACTTTGAGAACTGCAGGTAAAGCACAAGGTGATTGGGACTCACGTCCTACCTGGAACTACACTTCCGATAATACAGGAAGTTCAGGTTGGAAGAATGGCGACACATTCAAGTTGGCATTTACACCGATTCAGAATATCCGATTCGGTTATAATTCAACACAATGTGGAGTTGACGGTCCTCGATCTTCATGTTACAATGCAACGTCATTGACTCTTACTATTCAAGAAACTGTTGGTACTATGACAACATCAGCAACAGCTGTTACATCATCTTCTGATGTTACAGTAGAAATTACTGATGCTGACATGAACCACGATCCAGAAAAGAAAGATACAATAAACAAAGTATTCGTCGAACTCAATAACAGTTCACCAGTTACTGTCACAGCAACTGAAACCGGTACAAACACAAGTGTCTTCAAGTTCACAATTCGTAATACAATTGGTGCTTACACATCTGGTTGTTCATATAGTACTACTGCCAACAGGTTGACATGTACAGTCAGTCCAGCTAATGCAAAGAACTCTGTATTTGATATTACATATCAAGACAAGTATGGAGGAACCACTGCAGCAGCAACAGTTGACTTTACTACAACCGCAGCAACAGTAGCCACTGACAAAGCATCGTATGACGAAACCGCTTCAAGTATCAAGTTAACATACACTGATCCTGATGGTAACGATAATTCTGCATCAAAAGAGCAGATATTATTCAACTCTACGAGACAGAAACACTATTCATCTCGTGAAGGTACTACCGCAGGTGACAGAACATGTTCTGGTATTTTCGTTGGAAGTACATGTAATGCAAAGAGGTTAGCTAACTTCACAATTACATCTATCAACGGAACAAACGGTTATCATGATATACGAAACCACTCAGCCTTAGTATTAGAAACTGGTGTAAACACTGGTGTCTGGACAACCTCAGTCTCAATTAGTTCATTACGAACTGCATTAGACTTAAGAGGCGGATCAGGACCACTAGGACTTGCAGCCGGAGATAGTTTGGTATTCACTGTCAAAGACAGATTTGATGGTACAACTGCTAATGTAACAGTTACAATTGGCGGAACAGTAGGAGCATTAAGCTTTGATCGTACTGACTTCCCAATTTCACCATCCCATGCTACATCTGGAACTAACGTGTCCCGTGTTAACGCAACAGTAACTCTAACTGACGCTGATAAGAACACTAACGTCAACGCTCGTGATAATGCAACATTACGTATGATTATCAAGAACGCAACTGGCGGTCAAGTCGGAACCACATCTGGAGGTAACGCAATTAACCCTGTACAAGGAGCCCTTGGTCACTTGTCATGGTATAATGTTACAGCCACCGAAACTGGTGTAAATACTGGTGTATTCACATTGAAGTTCGGTATTAACTGGGGTGATTCAAACAGTGATATCCCAACAGTTCTTAACTATTCTTCACCTACACGAGAACAAGAATCTCTCGATAAGATGCAAGATATGGTTGGCGGACAGATTTGTTTCGAATGGGCAGATGGTGCTTCAAGTACTAATATCACAATAGCCCGTAATGTTGATAGTTCAACAACTACTAACACTGCGGTAAAAGGTGTAGCAAAATGTCTTGATATTAAAGGACATGATGCAACAATCTCATCCTCTATCAGTACAGGTAAATTAGGTGATACATTCACTGTAACAGCTACTGAACCTGACTTCAACAGAGATGTAGAAGTTGCAGACAAGCTATACATACTATTGATTGGTACAGCAAAGCAAACTGCACCGGCAGAAACAGATACTGCTAAGTACAATTCTACAATTGCACTTACAGAAACTGGCGTTAATACAGGCGAGTTCACAAAGACAATCACATTAGAACCAGGAAAGTCACCATTTGGTACAACATTGGCGGCTAACCAATACATCAGACTACGTGTCAGAGACAATGCTACATCCAACAGCTTCTATTCAGGCTCAGGATTAGCACGTGCATCTGCTACAGCAGCAATCACTGTACAAAGTACAACAGCTGAACTAACTGTTACACCAAGTACAGATGTTGGTCCTGATGGTAAGATCTATGTGAAACTTGTTGATCCTGACTTAATGACAACTGCAGCTAGCAGTGTACAATTGACACAGGTGACCTCCAACGGTACAGGCGATATTGAAAAACCATACGCCTCCAATGGAACAACCTCTACAGGTACATACTGGTTCGGTATCACAATGGCCAGATCAACTGGAACACCAACTAACGAAGATGGAACACTTCATGTCAATGCATCTGATACAATATACTTCTATTATTCAGATACAGCTGATGTAAGTGGAACCTTACAAGTCGTTAAAGCATCATTGAATGTCAAGACAGAATCTGGTGCAATAACAACTGACAAGGCAAACTATCTAGTCGGTGACTTCGCAGAAATTACTGTCGTAGATCTTGACGCTAATACAAGTCCAGATTCCAAACAATCAATTACTGTTAAAGTAATTACAGATAGTTGGGAAATCGGAACTAGTATAACACTACAAGAATCTGCAGCTGATAGTTCAACCTTCACAGGCAAGATTGAATTCATTGCTACCTCAAAGGGTGTACCTTCAAGTTCACAAGTATCCGCAACTGTTGGTGATGTTGTCACCATCAAGTACACAGATACACTTTGTGACACTAACAAGAAGTGTACCATTGAAGTAACAACGAAGATTGGTCAAGCACTATCGAAGACTGAACAAGTTCCAGCAGGTACTCCTGAGATCGTCGATACAGCAGGTGACGCATTCGCTGCTCCAAGTGTTGGAGACATCGTAATCGTACAGGCTAGTGTCACAAACGATGATGACGTTGCTCACACAGTAACATTCTTGGTACAAATCAAGAATTCAGCTGGTGAAGTTGTCAACCTCGGATGGGTAAGAGACATCGAACTCGCAGTAGATGAATCTCAGACACCAGGTCTATCCTGGCTACCTGACTCTGCAGGAACATACACAGCAGAAGTCTACGTATGGACAAGCATAAGTGAAGCAGAAGCTCTATCACCAGTGAAGAGCGTAACCTTCACAATCGCATAGGAGAGGACAACATAAGTTGACCTCCCCCCTCTTATTTTTCCAGTCTGGAAAAATGAACGTAGGACTAGCAGTAGTATTGTCAGCGTTGATGCTCGTTGCAGCAATTCCATTTGCTTTAGCACTCACTTTAACTGGTGACGAGGAATACACTCCTGGAGATCAGTTAACCGTTAGTGGTACAGCTGGACCAAATGCGGATATTACATTCAAGGTTTCAAACCCTAATGGTGCACAAGTTGCAGTAGGTCAAACTGCTGCTGACTCAAACGGTGATTACTCAGTAACATTATTGAGATTCCCAAGCAAAGCCACCAGTACATTCCCATTTGGAAGTTATACTGTAACTGCAACCGCAGATGAAGGAACAGCAGACTTGACTGTAACATTTACAGAAGAATCTGCAGCCGCACCTGCAGCTAGTGAGAGCGGAGGAGTCTCAGTCGCTGTATCAGCCGATGGAACATATAATCCTGGAGATACAGTAACAATCTTCGTATTGACCACAACCGGTGGAGTAGCACAAGACTCAGCAATTACTGTCGCCAAAGTCTCAGGACCTGGCGGTTCAGAAACAATTACAAACACATGCTCAAGTACCACCATCAATGGTTTGCAACAATGTACAATTACAGCAGGTAATGTCGGCTCTTACGGAGTTGCCGTTCAAGCTGGAGGCGTATGGGCCTTGGGTTCATTCCAAGTTTCATCAGGTGTCCAAATAGACATCCCTGAAGCAGAAAGTAATGCACCTATACTCAGCGCAATTGCTAATCTTGCAAGTGATGTTGGCGACGTCGCCGATGAGCTAGAGCACATCGACGGTGAAGTCCACGAAATTGCAGACAAGGAAACACCTGAGGGTGTAACCATTGGACAGATTAGTAGTGCATTAGATGCAGCAGTTGCCGATGTAACATCAGCAATCTCAGGCAGTCAAGCAGCAATTGAAGATGGAGTCGAAGAAACTGAAGACGACATCGAAGATGCTATTGGAGGCATAGTTGAGAATGCAGATGCAGCAGCCGAAGGTTCTGCACAAGCTTCATCTACAGCTCTAATTGCAGCAGTTCTTGCAGCAATTGCAGTAATACTACAAGTAGTCGTAATCGTTAGAGGAAACGTCCTCAAAAACTAGATAAATGTAGCGCGTTTACGCGCTCCATTTCTTTTTTTTTATTTTTTTTTACTTAGTGTATACTTTTGTAATTTTTATTTCCACGCTACTATTGTTCCAGCTAATGAACAAAATCTTGGATTTATAGCTGATAAAATGAATATGTATGGAAAAATTATTGTATCAAATATAGTTTGATTTTCTCTACCTTTTACTCCAAATCCTCTCATCATATATTTCTTTTCCATAAAATCATTCTTAGTCCAAAATGATTTATGAGCCAATGGTTCTATATCTGGATCATTACACAAACTCTTTTTATGATGATGTAATGTGGTTGGAGCTGTTACTATGTGGTGATTTGATATTCTATCTAATTCATCCATTAAATGCCTACCTTCTTCTTTATGTAAATGAGCTAATACTCCACTTGCTATTGCTATATCGACACTTTTATCGCCATGTGGTAATCTCTCTTTTCCAATATCCAAATTCTCAATTTTTGTATATGCATTTCCCAGTGATTTTGCATAATCTAATGCTGGTTGGTAACAATCATAGCCAAATATCTCCAAATCTTTTTGCGGATAGTCTAATTTTATTGCAAATCCTAACCTTCCAAATCCCATTCCAGCATCTACAATTGTACATGATTCTAGTTTTTCTATCCATTCTGATAAATGATGATTTACATATCTATTCCACGGCATATCACAAATTACTCCTTTAAAATAACCTTTAATTCCGGCATTGGCACTATGTAATTTAATTTTTGATATTTATCTTCAACTTTTTTTATTATTTCATCAGAATAATTCCAAGCAAAAATCATCAAGTAATCTGGTGTTTCTGTTTTTAATATGTCGGGAGAAGTTATTGGAATGTGACTTCCCGGTGTAAATAATCCTTGTTTTAACGGTGAATCTTCTATTATTAAATCAATATCTTTGTTATTCAAACCAATTGAATTAATCATAGTACTTGATTTAGCAGGTGCCCCATATCCAAATATCTTTTTATTTTCTTTGTTTAATCTCTCAAATAATTCTCTTATCTCATTCATATTTCTTTGAAGCTTGTCATTAAAATCTTCCATAGTCCTAAAATTATCTATTCCGTTTTGTTTTTCCTGATTAATCAAATCAATAACACTTTGTTCCGTATCTCTATTTTTTGATATATATGCCCGAATTGATCCTCCATGTGTTGCAATCCTTTCCACTCTGTATACATTCATGTTATGTTTATTGAATAAATTTCTCATTGAATGTAATGTATAATACAATACATGTTCGTGATATATATTATCAAATGTCATCTCCTCAATCATATCGGCAAAATACTGTACTTCAACAATGTATGTTCCATTATCAGATAATAATGATTTAACATCTTCAATTATGATGTGATATTCTTCTAAATGTGCAAAAACATTTGATGCTACTATTACATCAGCTTTTCCTTTATCAGATATTATTTTGTTTACGGTCTCTTTATTAAAATATGAACAAATTGTATCCAGCCCGTTATCATTAGCTTGTTCTGCTAAATTTCTTGCAGGTTCTACACCTACTACACTACATCCTGATTCAATCAATGGTTTCAATAATACTCCATCATTGGAACCAATATCTACTACTAATTTGGTATTGAATTCAGATTTTATCTTCTTAGCTAATTGATTAAAATGATTTCTTAATCCTCCTGAAATCGATGACGCATAGGCATAATCTAAGAATAATTTGTCTCTTGGTATGTAACTTTCATCAGTTAACTGTACAAGTAAACAATCTTTACAACATGTTACATCTAAAGGATATGCTGTTTCTTGCTTAAAGTCACTTTCTTTAAGAAAAGCATTTGCAGGTGGTTGTTTATTTAGTGAAATAAAATCTAAAAAATCTTCTTTATTACAAGATCTACACTTCAAACTTCTGGCACCCTTATTATTGGTTCTTTATCCTTTATTATTACAATATCTGATCCATTTGAAACTTGTAATTCTCCTAGTAAAACCTTTGATATTATTTCTGTTATTCTGGAAGCGTCTTGTTGATTTTCAGCATCATCTTTTCCAAATACCATTGCTCTCATGCCTGTATTCACTCCTGCAGGGGAAATAGTTACACATTTTATTCCTGTTTCCTCTACTTCTTTAGATACAGATTCTGTTAATCCTCTTACAGCAAATTTTGCAGCCGTATATGCTGACAATTTAGGTACTGCCCTTCGTCCTGCTCTTGACGATATATTAATTATCGTCCCCGAATTATTTTTTTTCATGATTGGCATTATATATTTTATCATATTAAATGTTGGCATTAAATTATCTTTTATAATTGAATTAAACATCTCCCAATTCATTTCTTCTATCGAAGCTAAATTATGTGCAACTCCTGCGTTATTAATTAAAATATCTACGCGATTCTCTTTTTGCAACACTTTTTTTGTATATTTCTCAACATTCACTTCTTCAGATAAATCTAATAACTCAAAATTACACAGTTGTTTATCTTTTTCATTTATTTCTCTTTCATTTCTTGAAACAGCATAAACTATAGCTCCTTCTCTGATGAAATAATTTAATAACGAATATCCTATTCCGCTAGATGCTCCTGTTATAATAACTACTTTGTCTTCAAATGCTTTCATATTATATCATGTGGTATTGTATCTTTATCGTATTTTCCTTTAAGTCTCTTTTGAGTTGTCATTGCTAAAAATATTGAACTCTCTAGAAACTTCATTGCATGAGGAACTCCTGGTGCACTGTAAACCATTTCCCCTTCTTTAACAATAGCTTTTTCTATCTTTCCACTTTTTCTTTCTTCATAATATTCCATTTTTCCTTTAATTATGTAAGACCAATGTGAATCTCTTTTATGATAATGATTTGCCCTTATTGCCCCCTTTCTTGATGTTATAATAACAATACTTGTTACAGGTTTTTCTAAAATATTCGTAATCTTTCCTCTTTTATCTATGAACGAATCTTTTATTTTAATTACTTTTATTACCATTACAAATTCCTCATCCAATCTATTGTTTTTCCTATTCCTTCCTCAAATGATACTTTGGGATTATATCCAAATTCACTTTTTGCCTTTTCTATTGAAAGTGATAATTTCATTCCTTTTTCACCTGATCTCCACGGTAGATTATTTATCTCTGATTTACTATTTGTTTGTTTAATAATTAAATCTGCTATGTCTTTTATTGAATAGTCTGTTCCATATGCAATGTTATACACTCCCTTAACATCTGATTCCGCCATTGTTATTATTGCATCTACTAAATTCATTACATAATTGAAGTCTGTTGATTGACTACCATCTCCTTCTATAGTTATTGGTAAATCCTTCAAAGCCTGTTGAATGAAAATTGGTATAACTTGTTGTAATCTAGAATTAGGACCAAATAATCCACTACTTCTGATTACTGATATTGATAGTCCAAATGATTCTGCATAACTTTGACACATTAAGTCTGCAGCTGCTTTACCAGCTCCATAAGGGTCAGTTGGTTTTAATACATCATCTTCCGTTACTAGTGATTTATCTGGTTTTCCATAAACATTTTTGCTACTCATAAAAATTAATTGCGTATTCTTTTTTGCTCTAATTAATTCTAAGACATTTATTAAACCTGCAGTATTTGTATGAAATGAATATTTTGGAGAAGACAAAACTAAAGGAACATCTGCTTGTGCTGCTAAAAATAATATACAGTCTACATCCGAAATGTCTCTTTCATTAAGATCTTCGGCACTTTTCCAAATATAATTTATAGAATCCATTTTATTTTTTAATCGATTTGCATATTGAGGACCAATTATATCGGAGACTGAAACTTGTGCCTGTCTTTCTAACAATTCAGATAATACATGCGAACCAAGAAAACCTGATCCTCCAACGATTAGATATCTTTTCATTAATACTCTCAAATTCCAATACATTATATATGAATCTTCATGAAATGTGATTGTATGAAAATAATTGGTTGTATGCAAGTTGGCGGCGATTGTTCCTGGATATTAAATACAAGTCTTTCTAACATGTCTGAAATTGTAGATGAAATAGTTCTTGTTGGAGGAAATGTTTCAGACGATAGTATGCAAATCATTAAAAATTGCAACAAAGTGGTCGAAACTGATTTTTACTCTGATAATCGTACGCGTATAGAATGGAATGACATGAATTCTCTTTTAAATATGGCAAAGAAGCATGGTGCTGATTGGATACTCTTTATGGATGCAGACGAGACATTTGAACCTAGATTCAAAGTTTCTATTCGCGAACATATTAAAGACAAAGACGCAGGAATGTATAAATTCCAAAGATACTGGCTTTGGAAATCTAATGACCAATATCGTTCTGACAGACCTGAAAAATTCTCAACTTTTGCATATAATAGCTATTTAGTACGTTATAATCCGTCTCTTCATTTTCCTAATCCTGCTGGAACTTTATGGAAAAGGTTGATTAAACATTTACAAGGTCGTGAAAAACTCCGACCATATTTTGGCAGAGAACCTATCACCGGTATTTCTGGTAAAACTCTTGAAAGTGATATAATATTACTTCATCATGCCGCATTAAATCGTAAACAATTCATAAAAAATCAAATGTGGTATTCTATATTACTTTCAAAACGGCAACCTTTGAATTCTGAAAAAGACATAGTTGAACAATTTTACAGTATTTTAGATGAATCTACCCTTGAACTAAAACCAATTAATAAAGACTGGCTTTAATATTATTTATTCGTATTTTAGTTCTTTTCCATGTTTGTCTAGAATTCCATCAATTTCCAATATATCTTTATAGTATACTTTTGACTTGAACCCACAAGAACCACATATTACCCTAATAAAACTAAATTTTGGGTCCATGGTTACTCTTAATGAACCTACTTCTTCCCCTGCAGTTTCCCCTTTTGAATCACAGGCAGGGCATTTTGATCCTTTTACGGTTCTTATAATTCTAAATTTAGGCTTTTCGCTCAATAAATAATTCACGTTCGAATGAGTCTATTGTAAGTTTAGAAGATATTCCTCCTCGAGGGTTAAATTTCATTTCAATTACTAGTCTCTTAGGTTTGTATACTTGTATTAAATCATCATAAATTGCATTAATTATTCTTTCATACGATGCAAGTTTGTTTCTATATTGATGTAAATATAACTTAAACGATTTTAATTCTATTACAGTTTTGCCTGGAATCATGCTTATATTTATTGACGCAAAATCTGGTTGATTTTTTGCACCATAAAATGTAAACTCTGGAGTGTCAATCTCAATTTCATACGGCTCTACCGACGGATTTGTTATCTTCTTTAGTATTCGCCTATTCACTTTCAATACTGTCATATGTTACTATATATTGACTATTTCCATCTTAATTAGATTATCCCAAACCTATTGCATGATATTCTAATTTATTAAATTTCTTTTTCGAAAAAATTCTTCTACCGTCAATTATTAGTGGTCTTTTCATTAATCTGGTAAAATCTTTAGGTTTAATGTTCTTGAATTCTTTCCATTCTGTTACAATAATACAGCATTCAGACCCCTTTATACACGATTCTGAATTTGACGCATATGATATAGACTTACCAAAAATATCCCTTACATTGTCATTTGCTATTGGATCGTATACTCTTATTGTAGCTTTCTTGTCTAGTAGCTTCTTGATTATCTTCAATGATATTGCATCACGTATATCGTCAGTTTCAGGTTTAAATGAAAGTCCCAAAATTGATATCTTCTTTCCTTGCAACGACCCTAATTCTTTCTTTAATATGTCAAATACACTCATAAATTGTGTATCATTTATTGTTAATACTGATTGCAAGATATCCGAATTAATATTCATTTCTTTACTAAATGCAATGAGTGCCTTTACATCCTTTGGAAAACACGAACCACCAAATCCCAATCCTGCGTTCAAAAATGATTCTGATATTCTTTTATCCATACCAATCGCATTCTTAATTTCTTCTACATCACCGTCTGGAATCTGTTCAGCTATCCTTGCAATGTAATTCATAAAACTTATTTTTGTTGCTAATAACGAATTGTTAGCATATTTAATTAATTCTGCATTACTTGGCGTTGTATAAACTATTGGAAGATTTTTTCTATAAATCTTCTTAAACAAATTAAACATTATTTTCTTATCCTTCTCTGAATTAATTCCTAATACAATCTTATCTGGTTTTAATGAATCATTTATTGCGTTTCCTTCTTGTAAAAATTCAGGATTAACTACTACTCCAAAATCTATTGAATTCTTTTTTCCAGAATATCTCTCTAAATTCTTCACAATTTTTAATGCAGTTCCTGGAACTACTGTACTTTTTACTACTATTACAAAATATTCTTGAATATTTTTTATTGCAATAGCTATGTCTTTTGTTGCTTGATTTATGTATTTTAGATCTATTGAACCATCTTTACGACTTGGCGTTCCTACTGTAAGAAATATTATCTTTGTTTTTGTAACATCCTTCAATTCTTTACTAAATGATAATTTCTTCTTTTTGATTGATTTCTGCAGTAACTCATTGATATTTTTCTCATGAATAGGTGAATTTGACTTCTTTATCATATTGAGTTTCTTACTATCAATCTCTATACCTAGTACGTTTATTCCTCTATCTGCAAAACAAACTGCAGAAGAAAGGCCTACATATCCAAGACCTACAAAGGCTACGTCATATTCCATACATATTCTGATGATACATTGAAATAAATGGATTATGAGAATATTATAGGGACTAATAATGTTGAAAAAAGTGGTTATTCCTGTTGCAGGTCGTGGAACTAGATTGCTACCTACTACAAAAGTTCAACCGAAAGAAATGCTTCCTGTCTTCTCTTCCTCTCGAGGTGATATCTTGCTCAAACCTATGGTCCAGCTTATTTATGAACAATTATTTGATTTTGGCATTCGTGATTTTTGTTTTATTGTAGGAAAAGAAAAGCGTGCAATTAAAGATCATTTCTCACTTGATTATTCTTCTCTTGACAATCTATCAAGTCAAAAACATAAAATTTCATTTAAGGATATGAAATCTTTTTACAAAAGAATAGAAAAATCAAATATTAAATGGATAAATCAAAATAATCAATTAGGTTATGGTCATGCTGTTTCATTAGCATCTTCTTTCGTCGGTAAAGACGATTTTATCTTACATGCTGGAGATACTTTAATTGTACAACCAAATAATCGACATCTTAACGATTTAGATAAATTATCTAAACATGCTGATTGCGTTGTTGCATTAGAAAAAATTTCTGAGCCTAGTGCTTATGGGGTTATTGTAGGCAAACGTACAAGTAAATATTCACTTCCTTCGAATGATAAAGTATACAAAATAAGTCAAGCTGTTGAAAAACCATCAAAAAAGATTTCTAATCTTGCTATTATGGCATTGAATAAATTCACTCCTGACGTTATAAAAATACTAAAGAAAATTCCTGCTGGTTACGGAGGCGAAATACAAATTACTGACGCCATACAACATATGGTTGATACACAAATGAACGTTCTAGGATATGAATATCATCATTCTTGTACCCGCCTAGATATTGGTACTCCTGATACATATTGGCATGCACAACAACATTCTAAAAAACTCGCTTCTAAAGGTTGGATGTAATGAATACTATTATTGATTCTGATATAGAATCTCTTCTATCTGACAATAAAAAATTCCGTATTTCTGGAAAAAAATTCTTGGTAACTGGAGGTGCAGGATTTCTCGGAAGCTGGTTGTGTGATATTCTAATCGCTAAAAATGCTAAAGTACATTGTATTGATAATTTGTCTTCTGGACGCGCTGAGAATATTAAACACCTTTTATCAAACAAGTCCTTTGTATTTAAAAAACACGACATCACAAAAACACCAATTAATCTAAAACCTGATTATATCTTTCATCTAGCAAGTAGACCTTCTCCTGATGATTATCTTAACAATGAAATCCAAACTATTGATACAAATACTGAAGGAACCAGGAAAATTCTTGAATTAACTAGAAAAACCGGTGCAAAACTTTTGTTCACATCTACTTCAGAAGTTTATGGTGAAGCAACTGTTTTTCCAACTCCTGAAACTTATTACGGCAACGTCAACCCGTCTGGACCTAGAGCATGTTATGACGAAAGTAAACGACTGTGTGAATCTTTATGTATGGCATATTACAGGACCTACGGCATTAACCTAAGAATAGTTAGATTGTTCAATACATATGGTCCTAGACTTCGCGGTGACGGAACTTATGGCAGAGCTCTTTCTCGATTCATTTGGCAATCTATCAACAACAAAAATATCACAATTTGGGGCAACGGAAAACAAACTAGATCTTTTTGTTATATCACTGATATGATTAATGGCTTGATGGCCTCATTACTTATTAACAAAACTAAAGGCGAAACCTTTAACCTTGGAAATCCGAAAGAAACCCGAATTATCGATTTAGCGAATACGATTGTTGACATTACGAACAGCAAATCCAAATTCAAATACCTACCCATGCCTGATAACGACCCTCGACGCCGTATTCCAAAAATCACTAAAGCAAAGCAACTGATTGACTTTAAACCTCGCGTTAAACTTGATAAAGGTCTTGCTAAAACTATAAACTGGCAACTTGACTCGAATTAATTCTACAAAATCTTACTTAATTCATCTCTGAGCTGTATGTTGTCTTTTACCCAATTCATTCTCTCATTTCCTTGTTGATCTCCTCGTCTTATAATTATTGATTCACAACCTGCCTTTTCAGCCGAATCAAAATCATTAATCCTGTCTCCTATCATCAAAGTTTTTCCTGCATTACTGTTGAATTCTTCCATTGTCTTGATTATTTGTTCATATCTGTCTGTATAGTTGTCTCGTGTAAGTATGTTCGAAAATAACTCTTTAATTCCCATAATGTCTAAAATTTGATTTGCAGCACGTTCACATTGTAGTGTAACTAGTGCAATTTTTTTATTCTTTGAATGAATCTCTTTTATTACTTCAATTGCACCTTCATGTATTTCTAAATCATTTATTGCATTACATTCTTCTTTACAAATAAGATCGAATGCTTGATTTTTTATTTCATTGTTATCTTTTGTATTTTCTAATATCATCGGAATGAGGAATGATTCTCCTTGTATTCCAAACCTGTCCTTTAATTCATTCCTTAGTAAATCATATCTTACCGGTAATTTAATTAACGTTCCATCTAAATCAAAAATAACTAATTCAATCAAAGTATCCTTACCTTATATCCATCCTCTTTCCAAATCCATGTTCCTGTATCTATGTGCCTAATTAAGTAGAGATTCTCTGGATAGATGTCTGAACCAAGATTTTCTGGTTCTACGTCATTCATTCCTATTGCACAATAATAATCAGCTAAATTCTTCTTTTCATCTAATCCAAGTTTGTTTGCTACTATCCCCCACAATGCAGTAGTGGTATGGAATTTTCCAGAATCTATTTCAGTTACAGTTGGATTGTCTTCCTTATTTCCTTTCAAATCAACTGCATAACTTCCATTTGGATTCGAATCTGAAGCTAAAATTGCTTTTTTTGAAATTTCATTAACTTGCTCATCTACAATGATTCTCGATACTGTTGGCGTACCCGTAATTCCTGATGGCGATATATGTTTGAATGGATATTCTAACCTTTCTCTTGTAAATGACGCAATCATTTTTCCATTATGCCAAAGACTATCGCATGCAATATTTTTACCTGGTAGATATTCTTGAATCATAAAATCTGAATATTCTGCAATCCCTCTATTTACCCATATTCTTATCCAATCTTCTATTTGTTCTTCGGTTTCACATAATAAACTTAGTTTTCCTCCTGCACCACTTTTCATTCTAACCCAGACCTTTTCATCATTAAATCCTTCAATTATAGATTTGATCTCATTTAACGAACTAATTTTTCTAGTTTTTGCTACAGGAATCTGATTTTTTTCTAATATCTCTTGTGTTTCTAATTTATCTCTTATTATTACTTCATAACTCGGTAAATATGTCGCAGTGTTTATACTATCTATTTCCTTTGCAATCACACTAGCTTCTGAATGTGGACTCGGATGTAAGAAATCTATCTTATCTTCATGTATTATCTCTTTGATTTTCTCTAGAAATTTAGGATCTGTGTGTTTTGGAGTTCTATATCTTGAATTAAGCTCTGGTAATTCTAAATAGTATTTGTTATAGTCTGTTCCTGAAATTGAATATTCTCTCTTAGCAACTCTTAACGCATTAACAAAATTTACTCCTCCTATTCCTCCCGAGCCTGTTACTAATACATTTTTAGACATAGAATAATTCACAATCTCCTTCTAATTCAATCCTATAGTATATCTCTCCATTTGCTTCTGATTTATGAATTATCCTTCCTTTACCATTTATCGAAATTTCCTTTGATAAATCAAAATTCTTCATTTCTATACAAGTCCCTTTTACTACATTCTTGATTATGCATTTCCATCCTTTCTCACTATCGCTCATTACTGTTATAATTACATCACTTCTTGAATTCCACCATCTTGCTATTCCAATTCCAGAAGAAACAAAACACTCTTCTTTGGATAATCTCTCTAGTATCTTTGGATAAATATTGCCCTTTTTCATCAAAAATGCTTCTTGATGCCATAGTAGAGTAAGCAATCCTCCATACTCTTTGGTATTTTCTATATAATTCTCAATTAATTTCATTCCTTCATTCTCATCTAATTTCATATATCCCCATAAACTTGTGTCCATTATGATTAAAGGTAATTCTAATATGTCTCTCTTTTCCCAATTCTCATTTGGAGGGTTGAACGGCAATGATGTTCCTAATAGAAATCCTGGATGTTCTCTAAAACCTAGTGAAGTATCATATACAAAATTATTTCTTTCTAAAAAATCAAGTGTTTTATGATAATTGAACTGTAAATAATGTTCACGAACACCGATTGGCTGAATCTCTAATTGTTTCTTGAATTCTTCTATATCATTATTCATTTTGTCTCCATCTTCATGCGTCTCAAATCCTGCATGAAGACCAATTTCCCAACCATCCCTATTCAATTCATTTAATGTGTCTTTGTATTTAGAAACATTATATTCACTCGTTAAAAAATAAAAAGATGATTTAAAATTAAATTTATCTTCAACTTCTTTTATCCTTTCTACATTCCAATACAAATTCTTTTTATTATTTAGTGATTCCTTCAAATCCTCTTCACTGAATCTCTCTTTTACTTCTTGCAGGTGTTCTTCCGTAACCTCTATACTATCTGAATCATGAGTCAACGCAACTGCAAATTTCTTTCCGTTAGGCCATTTGCTCTTCCATATTGCAGGTATGTTATTATCTTTACAAATTTCTTCGTAAATCTCTTTTGCCCATATAATAAATTCATCAACTTCAGGCGCGGAATTATGATCAAATGTCTCTGTTTCTATATCATTTCCAGTTAATGATGTAGAAATTTGTTTTATTATATCCTCTGGTATATCTTCATAAATATGTTCTAATTCATTTGGAATTCCAATTGATTTTGTTAAAAATTGTATTACATATTCCTTTGTTTTTGACAAGCTCACAATATCTATATCTCATTCTCATCTATATTTGATTTTATATTCTAGTTATTGCATCCAGTATATGTAGGCCCGTAGCCTAGATTGGATTAAGGCGTCAGCTTGCGGAGCTGGAGACCGGGAGTTCAAGTCTCTCCGGGCCTGTTTATTATATCTTATTTTTTCAATATTGTAGATTTTACTTCTAATATTGATTTTCTAATAAATGGATCAATCAAATACACTATGATTAAATAAATTAACACTGATGATGTTCCAGGTATTATTAGATATGTGATAGATTCTATTGCTGTTGTTTCGGTTCTAACAAATATCTGTTGATAGAAATAAAGAAATGCCGACATAACAATTCCTGATCCTAAGTATCTAATTATCGATTTTGTAGGAAATTCAAATGTTATTGTTTTTCTTAATAGCATTATTTTATAGATCATTACTGGCAAAGTGATTAAAAGTAAAATCACCGACCAATATGTTGCTAGTGTTAGTTGATTTCCTAAATCTCTATAACTGTACATCACAGTTCCTAGAATCGCAAAATACACAACACTTTTTGATATATCAATTAAAGGAAGTCTTACCAACCAGCTATTTCTTAATTTTTTAAATTCCAAATTTTCACTATTCTCGTCAATTTGTTCAATTCCTGTCAATATGTTCCATACAACGAATTCTATGCCTTCCATTATTGCTACTATTGTTAGTATTCTTAGTATGCTACCTGTTGCTGAATATTGCTGCCCAAGAACACCTAGTAATGATTCTGAAAGAGTTAAGGCGCCAACTACTAATGGAACTAGGAAAAAACTTTGTAATTTTATTGTTAATGTAATATCTGAATTCATTTTATCTCGAATTAGCTTTGGATATAAAATTCGTACAAATGTCTCGCTATATCTTATGATTAATGTAAATATCTTACTTGCTTGAAATATTCCTACTACTGCTGTGGATCCAAGCATAAGTGATACCACAATCGAATCAGATATTGACAATCTTGATATTGATACGTTGGAGATTGGTATCAATGCTGATTTATACCATTTCTTAATAATTGGAAAATGAAATCTTCCCCTAATTTTAGGTCTAATAATATAACAAATAATAATTATTTGCAGCAATTGTCCTACTGCTAAAGATAAAATTGCACCTGTTAATCCCATTCTGAGTATGCTAATTGTATAATATGCTGCAAGAACTTTTCCTATTTCTAGTCCAATTGTTGCATATCCTAAATATTCAGGTTTATATGATCTTGCAATTGGTCTTGTAACTTCCCAAATACATAGCATTGGAATCTGAACACTGTAAATTAATACATATACTAATATTGATTCAATTGAAACTGAAGCAGAAAGTGCAATACCTATGTAAATTAATACAAATATTGGTATTGTGATTATTCCTGACAATAGTGATGTTTTCCCTACATCTTGATTTCTTGCTGAATATCTTAATGCCCAATAATTAATTGGCGCTAGTGGAATTAATAATAGCCCTACAGAACTTCCTAATGTTTGCCATAAACCAAATTCATCTACACTAAGATTTCTTGTTACAATTGTTACAAAAATTAATCCTGTTAATAAAGTCGCAAATTGTGCAACTAATTGAATTATTCCTGCATATGCTATTCTTAAAGTCAACTTATAATTCTATTTAACTTGTATTCTTAATAATTCTATTCATAAATGCCACATTGTTATTTCTTCCATAGTATTATTTTATACTGACCTGAACCTGATTTCCATATCCCAAAATATGAAACATCATTACTCACTGATTGAGGAACAGCTTTTGTTGCCATTACGTGATCCGTTTTTATCACTACAATTTTCCCAGATTCAATCTTTTTTATTTCTTCTCGTGCAATAATCTGTGGATAAGGACATACTTCTCCCTCCATATCGATCATTACTGCATTCTGTTCAATTTCTTTCAAATCTTCGTCATTAACTGTTCTTTCTTCCATCATGTTCACCTAATCTAAATGGCACAACCGGATTTTCTAAACATCCAATGTGTTGCAACATATACTCCTAATAATAGACCTAATGATGTTATAAAACCTGCTACTGATAAAAATGCCAATCCACTAAACGTGTTACTGATGTTACATCCTGGAGCCATTCTTGATCCAAACCCCATTATTAGCCCACCAATCACTGCATTCGGAATTCTTGACGTTTTTATCGTTCTTATTTTAAAATCTCCACTCAAATATGCAGAAATAAATGCTCCAAAAATTAGACTCATAAATAATATCATGTCTAAACTAATTGAAAATATTCCATCTCGAAATACAACACTGTTCCAGTAAATATTGTTCTGAAGAGTTTCTATTCCAAATAACTCGCTATAAACTAACCCTGTCCATCTTGCTTGCGGTCCTGTCACACTTAATGTTCCCCAGATTACAAACCACAATGTTGCTAATACTCCCATTCCAACACCCACTAATTTTGTATCCCATTCTGCCTTGAGACTATTGGATGAAATATTTGATAATTTTAGACTTTGAATTGTTTGATTTATAATTAATTTATTTCTATTTCGTAAATATAATACTGATGCGAAAATTAATAACACTGGAACAATCGGCGAGAATAATTCTAAACTCGAAATGACACTGTAACCATCAAAAATTTGTAATGGAACGAAGAAATATGGTAGAAAGATTTCTGGAAATAGTGCAGCAAAAGCTATGTATCCTACACAAGCTGAAATTAATACCAACCAGTAATGTATGTATCCTTCTCCTGCACGATATAATGTACCTGATGCACATCCACCTCCATAGACCATTCCAATTCCAAATACGAATCCTCCAATTATGTTCGAAAGACCATAATTTGAAACCCAAAAATTAGAGCTAGAAATCCCTAATACATATGCTATACTTGTACCCAACATCATTGTTACAATTCCAATAATTACTCCATTTAGTACTCTTGTATCTTTGAATGCAATAAAATCTCTTAATGCACTAGTAAAACAGAAACGTCCTTTCTGTAAAAGTATTCCAAATCCTAATCCAATAAGCAAAGTTGCACTAAGTGAGAAAATATTATTATATTCTAACATTATCTAACCTCCACAATTAAAATTCGCACTAACAATTTTTGAATCATCTTTTGCGACGTTTAATTCTGTATTACTGTTCATTATGTTGTAAAATTGCACATTATGAGAACCATTTCCTGTTTCTATTGTTGCAACAATCTCGAACTTAATCAAATCAATTACAGATACAGTGGCATCATTACTATTGCTGATATATCCATAGTTTCCGTTAGGTTCAATATCGATATTATGAGGAAAATCCCCTGTTTTCAGCTCCTTAATTACCTCTCCCTTCATACTTATAATCAAAACCTTGTTTTCTTCAGGTAATGTCACAATGATGTTTTCTCCATCTCCAGTTAATGCCATTCCGTGTGGATCTGATTCTAAATTAATACTATTTTTTACTTCATAATTATCTATGAAAAATAGCTTTGCAGGTCTTATTGCACCAACAAAAATTCTTTCATTATTATCTGATACTATCATTAAAGGTTCTGCATCAATCTTTATGTTATTGACTACTTCTAATTCTTTGAGATCTACAATGGATATTGATTGTGATTCTGTATTTGTAACTGCAACAGAATCTTCTAACAACGCTACATGATGCGGTTGTTCTTGCACTTCAATTCTTGATATTATCCTGTCTGTCGTTGTATTGATCATTACCAATGAATTCGAATCTCTACTGATTAAGAAAAATATCTCTCCTTTATCATCAAATATTCCTGCATGTTGAAGATTTGGACCCACTCTAACCCTTGATTGTATTATTAGTGATTGTGGATCTAATGTTAACAATTCCGATTCACCATCATGAATAAGATATAATTTGTTATTCTTTTCATTATAATGTGCGCCATATTGACCCTCTTCTATCTCAATATTGATGTTTGTTAAACTAGTAAGAAGATGATTGTCTATTACAGTTGCTGTTTTACCAATAGTGTTGAACACTACTGCTTGATATTGTTCAACTTCTACTTCTTTGGTTGTATGATAAACAAAAGTTCCTCCAATCAAAAAACCTATTGTTAGCGCTGTTATTATTGCGCTAACTAATAGCATCCTTTGATTATCTTGTTCTGACAACTATTCCACTTAGTAGTTGTTTGTGTTGATTGGAACAATCTTTGATGGTGAATAAGGCACTTTCAAACTATCTACCTCTTTCCAAGATCCAACTTCAAATACGTCAATTGAACTGTTTCCAGGGTTTGGTATATATGCAAGAGTGCTGTCAGGACTAAAAGCTGGGTGTCCAGTGTTCTCAACTTCTATCTTTCTTACTTCACTCAAATTCTCAACATCATATACTATTGATGCTGGTCTGGTTCTAACAACACAGTATTTTCCATCTGGTGTAAATTCACTAGTACGAGGACCTGCTTCTAATGGAAATTCTTTTATCATTTCTTTATTTTTAATGTCCCATACCATCTCGATTGGATCAAAGTTTTTGAATCCACCTGCATTCGACCAATTTCCTGCTGAATTTACTTCGATAAATGCAACATCATTGTTAGGCGAAATTGTTATCATACTTGCACCATAGTCAGAGTATTCTGTAGCTAAATGTTCTTCAATTGTGAATGTCTTTGTATCTACTACTGAAATCAAACTCTCTAATTGATTTACGAGCCATAATTTGCCATCTGGCGCTATTGCAACATCACAACAGAATTTCGGAACAGGTAATACATCGACTACTTCTCCCTTAAGAAGATCGATTTTATGAATTTCTCCTGGATCTATATCTTCATATGGAATTTCAAATTCATCTCTCGATGCATTGAATTTTTCTGAATCATATTTATCGGCAATATATCCATTTAACATGTATCCATATTTTCCTTCTTCATCGGTTTCTCCTAATCTTATTCTCCATCTACCTTCTAATGGAACATCATGAACTAATTCATTAGTAGTTGGATTTACTGCAATTGTAGATCCTACTTGACCTGGTTTTCTAACTAGTCCCCATATGTTTCCATTAGCATCTGGAAAATGATTACACCAATCAATACTTCCTGCTTCTGCAATCCAAGTTGGTCCGGATGTAGCTAGGATTTTTCCACGTGCTAGATCAAGTGTTGTAATCGATCCTTCCGCACCAAAGACATATCCTAAATGTCCTCTTCCTTTAAGTTCTTCTTTTATTTGATCGAGTTCACTATTAGCATTCTCAAGTTCACTTGTTACTGTATTTACTTGGGAATTGGCAGAAAGATAACCTGCTCCTCCTATTCCTAAACCTACAGCAGCTCCCCCGATATACTTGATGAAATCTCTTCTATTTACTGTTGTATCTGACATCTTATATCGATATTTTATAATGCCGTTATATTTATATATCTTTCGACATTCGATTAATTGTTTTACATTGAGTACAAAACAAGAATTTTGGGACAATGTTTCCAAATATAGAGAAATGGGAATGGATCCACTTCGATGGGTTGCAGGATGTGCTGTTAAAGTAGATCTTGACACTGTTGTTTATCCTAGTTTACATAATCTAAAACCTCGACTTAAACAAATGGGAATATCTTTAGGCGAACGTGTTGATGCTGATATATTTCCATTAACTGGAGATGGACCAACTATTACTCGTAGAATTTACAATCCTTCAGATCCACAAATTGATCTCGATGACTTAAAACAAATCAATCCTAAGCGTGCTATTTCTTTATTACAAGTATTTCAGAAAAATGCCGAAAAACAAGAAAAATTCCAAGCATTATTGGACACTCTTTACACATCAATATCTAAATCTGATGTTCATTTTGCTGTTGGAAAAGGACATTCAATTATTACCGGTTTTCCAGAAGCTGAATTTGCATTATTTGACTTTATTTCCTATGAAGAAGGACGATCTGATGGCTGGTGCCTATCTAATAATGATACTATTCAAATTATTGATCCGACTGCTGATCCATCTTCTGAACAACAGACTAATGTTGCTATATCAAATTCACTTAATGATTTAATTTCTCTTGGTTGTTATGAAGAATTAAAAGTTTCTCCAGTTGTCGATGCACCAAATGAAGAAATTCAAAATAATATTTCTAAAAATATGAAAACATTTGCTAATCAATATGGTATTGAATTACTTCCTTCCGAATCACCACAACGTGGAAAGCTATTGATTGGAGCCACACTTTTTGGTACTCTTCGAAAGGAACCTCCTACTAAACTTGATCTTCTAGATACTGGAATGCAAATCTTGGTTACTAGACCTTTTGGAGATTTAGCTCCAATTAATGTATTCTTGTCCTGCGTTGCTGACGAAACATTTCTTCAAGACTTAGAAAAAACTGGTTATTCTCTTAACGACGTTCAAAACGCTAAAAATTCTGTTATTAGTACTATGAACCAACCTAATTTGAAGGTTGCAGAGATTATTAACAAGTATTTACCTGAATTTGGAAGTTCTTTTGATATAAATGAACATGTTTTAGCTACAGGTGATCTATCTGGTCCTGGTATAATGATATTCAAAGAACATGCAAATAATGCAGGGGTTGATATCTCTCTTGACAATCTTCCTTTACGTTATCCTGAATTTGTTAAATATGCTACTGATAACTTTCTTATGGATAATGCTACTGCAGGTACAAATGGAGCTGTTGCAGTAATTGCTTCTCCTAATATTATATCAAATATTAGCTCTGAACTTAAATCATCAGGTTATGATCCACATGTTATCGGTACTGTTTTAGGGAAAGGAAACGGCACAGTAAAAATTTCGAAAGACGTAAATGATATGATTGCATCTGATGTATTATTAAATCAATTGACTATAGGGAATGAATGATTATGCAACAACAAAGTAAGAAACTCGATCTTATTGGACAAGTATGTCCTTGGCCAGTAATTAATACTGTTAAAGAACTTAAAAAATTAGAAGACGGAGAAATATTGGAAGTCACAGTTGATCATCTACCTTCTACAATAAATATTCCTTCAGCTGTTAAAAAAGATGGACATGAAGTTCTTAGCTCCGAAGAAACTGACGAAGGAGTTTTTAAAATTTCTATAAAAAATAACAATAACTAATCGTTTATTTGGTGAATCTTTCTTTGAAAATCGATCAATCTCTTGATGTTAAAGGTTTAGTTTGTCCTATCCCTGTTCTTAAAACTAAGCAATTTATTTCTAAAATGGAAAGTGGACAAGTTCTTGAAATTTCAGCTACTGATCCTGCATCTAAAGAAGATATCCCTGCATGGGCTAATCGTGTAGGCCATGAAATTATTGAGATTAATGAAGAAGATAATTACTTTAAATTTATTTTGAGGAAAAAATAATTATGTCTATTTTATTGGATTCTCTATGGTTAAAAGAAAATCTTAATGATCCTAATTTTGTAGTACTTGATATTCGTTCCCCTCGTGAATACAATTCTGCTCATATTCCTAATTCTAGACTCGTTCCTTATGATAAAATCTTGAGTTTTACCGATTCTACATCATATTTTGACTTGGCTTCTAAGGAACAAATAGAAGAATTACTTAGTATTCTTGGTATAAAAAACGAATCTACGCTTATAATATGCGGTGATCGAGGAGGTGCTACTGCAGCCCGCTTATTCTGGTCTCTTGCGTATTATGGCCTCACTGTTCAATTTCTTGATATTAGTTTCTCTAAATGGATGTCATTAGGATATCCTGTTACTGATAAAGTTGAAATAATTGAAAATTCTAATTTTATTATTAATCAATCTCAACTTGATTTCAAAGTTGATCATGAATATGTACTATCTAAAATCAATGATTCTAATTCTGTATTGGTTGATACTCGCAGTCCTGAAGAATTTAATGGAATCATTGCAGCAGGACCTAAATCGGGTAGGATTCCAAACTCCAAAAACTTTCCTTGGGAAATTGCAGTAGGTAACGAAGGTTATATTTTCAAAGATCTAGAACAGATGAATAGTCTCTTTGAAGAGTCTGGAATTACTAAAGATAAAGAAATAATTTGTTATTGCCAAGTTGGAGAAAGAGCTTCTCATACTTTTGTAGCATTACAAATATGCGGATATGATAATGTTAAAATTTATGACAGATCATTTGCCGATTGGAGTACTAGAGAAGATCTCCCAATTGAAAGTTAATCTAATTAAAACTCATTTGTATTTGGAGTAGAATCAATAACTGTTTTTGCAGGTACTTTTTTCTTACTTGACGAAGACTTAGATTTTCTCTTTGCAGAAACAATTTTTTCTTTTTCTAATACAGCACTGAATAATACTACTGTATTGGAGCGCGTTGAACCAACACTCACTGAACTTCCATAATGGATTATTTCCCATCCATCTTCTGATAGTTTATTTAATTCTTCTTCAAATGCTTTTTTAGATTGTTCTGCTACAATTCTAAATTGTCTCATAGTAATCAGAAATGACTTCTTCGATATAATCTTTATTGTTGGTTTTTTAAAGATTAGCTGATATTTCCAGGAAGAATTGTTGTTGTTCCAGGGAAATAAATTGATAAGAAATACCAAATTAAATAACCTACCAATAACAGTACTCCAGTTTGTATTGTTGTCATTACAGTATTTCCCATAGCAGGGATTAATTCCATTATTTTATCATATTCTTTACTTAAAATTTTTGAAGCGGTTCGGAAATTTCCTTTTGGAGTTAATGAAAAAGTACCTAATGCTATAATGCATGTAGGTGGAATTCCTACTCCAATTACAAATGATGAAATTACTCCTATGACTATGATAACGTAACTTAATCCCATTATTATATTATATAATCCTACGGCTTTTTCTTTTCCTAATCTTGCAACTAAATGAAATCTTCCTTTTGATTTATCAGCATCTGTATCTGGAAATTCATTAATGTAAAGTATTCCGGTAGTCATTAATCCTACAATTGATCCAACAATGATTGGTTCTGTAGTGATTAATCCACCACTTTGAATATAGTATATACCTGTGAATAATAACGGACCGAAATTCAAAAATACAAAAACTTCTCCTAATCCGATTGTTGATAGTAATGGTGAATATGCTACTGCTGAAATAATTGCAATTGCAATAATAGCAATTAGTAATAACGGGAAATTAAATACATATAAGAAATACAATCCTATTAATGATCCAATTGCCAATAAAATAATTCCGCCAATCAGAACACTCCTTGGCTCTAAAAGTTTTTCTGGTAATACTCTACTTCCACCACTAAACGGTGTTGGTGTTGTAGTTGTGTCTATTCCACTCTTGAAATCAAAATAATCATTTAAGACATTAACACTTGCATGCAAGCAGACAATTCCAATTAATGTTAGTATGCCATAAACTAAATTAAAATAGCCGTCTAGTAAAGCTACAGTTATTCCTAGTGGCACAAAAATTGCTGGAAGGCTGAGAAATGGAATCCTTAATTCTTTTGCCCAGACTTCTAATTTCAATTAATCACCTAATTCTTTTTAGACGTTCTCAACAAACTCTGTTTTACCCATAAAACCAATTTGTTGACCATCTTCCATTAATGGTTTGACATTTAATCTTCCTTTGAAGTGAGATCCGTCTTTTCGTACTAATTCTACTATGTCTTCCCATTCTCCTTTTTCTGAAGCAGTTTTAAGCAATAAAGGAACTAATGTTTGCAAGTTTTCTTCTATATGAAACATTCCTACATTACCTTTTCCTATTAATTCTTCTTTTGTATACCCGAATAATTCTTCAGCACCTTTGCCAAATTCGGTTATAGTTCCTTGTAAATCACATGCTATTCCAGATACTGGAAAATTTTGTTCACTCATAATTACCACTGTACTATGGTAATAAATAAACCTTGTTAGATAAATAATTCAAATTCTTGATAATAATGTGATGCTCTATACATTTGTTGAATTTGTTATCCCTGTAATTACATTATCTTGGTTAATAATTCTTCTTTTTAGAATATTTAGTTATTTCAAAATTGATAAATTAAAATTAAAAACTGAAACTTTGTCTCAACCCCTAATATCAATTATAATTCCCGCACGAAATGAAAGTAGCAATATCAAACGTTGTTTACAATCTATAAAAAATCAAAGTTATAGTAATTATGAAGTAATTATTGTTGATGATAATTCTACAGATGATACATATGAAATTACAAAAAAATTCTGTCAAAACGATGATCGATTCTCTATTGTAAAAATAAATCATGATAATCCTGATTGGGTTGGAAAAAACTATGCATGTCATAAAGGATATAAAAAATCTAATGGTTCCATTTTATTATTTATCGACGCAGATACTGAACATCATTCTAATTCAGTTCTATCATCTTTTTCATATATGCAACAGAATAATCTAGATGTACTTACTACTTTACCACAATTAATATGTCCTGACTTCTGGGGAAAACTTATCCTTCCAATTTTAATTTCTATGATTAACATTGTATATTCTCCTTTATTTCTAAATTCAAAACACACTCCAATTGCATATCTTATTGGCGCATTTATTCTAATTAAGAAACAAACATATGATTCTATAGGAGGTCATGAAAGTGTTAAGTCATCTTTTGTTGAAGACAAATCATTAGGAGAACTTGTTAAGAATTCTGGTTTTAATCTAAGACTTGTACGTTCCAATAGTCTTGTCTCTACTTATTCTAATGTAGGATATTCTAATAATCTCGATGCCATACAACGTGCTACTTCTACTTCATTTATTGAATTAAATTTTATTATTGGACTATTTTCAATATTCTTTGCCTTTATTGGCCTTGTTTTTCCTTATTTATTACTTATTTTTGTAAATTCGTTCAACTTATTCTATTCAATTCTAATTTTTTTCACAATTTCATTTATGGCCATGTCATATCTTATTGAATTTACTGATATTCGACATTCAAAATTCTATATTCTATTTCAACCATTTACCAATTTTATTCTATTTCTTAATATAATTATATCTGTGTTCAAAATTTATTCAAATTCTAAATTTGTTTGGCGTGATCGAGCTTATACAAAAAAATAATTACATGTCTATATCTCTTTGTCTTCGGTAACCAAAATAAGGACGTAAATATAATCCAAAAGCTACTCCTACTATTAATCCTGCTAGATGAGCTCCATGAGCTATTCCTGATGGAGAAGTTAAACCAATTATATCAACAAATGCATAACCTGCTGTTAATATTACCATTGGTACAGGAAGAAGACCCCAAACATATACTGACATAAATGGCGCAAGTACTGCTAATGTTCCCATTAATCCATATGCAGCACCCGATGCACCTATTGCGGGAATCATGTTATTGGGGGCAGTCACGAAATATCCAATATTTCCAACTATTCCTGCTGCTATGAAAATTATTAGAAATCTATTACTTCCAAGTAATCTCTCAAGATATGAACCAAAGAAAAACAATGCAAACATGTTGAATAATAGGTGATTAAAATCTGCATGTAGAAATACCGATGTTATTAAAGTCCAAGGCCATTTTATTGCTAATGCTGGAAAGAATGCAAAATATTGCCAAATTTCTGGCCCAAGAATATTTTGCAATACAAAAAATACGATTGATATAACTATAAATCGAATAGTCCATGTAGTTTGTGGGATTCTTGATCGTCTATAATTATCTTCATTAAATTCCATAACTATCTCAATATTATCCTTGTATAATAAAATATTAGTTTATTATATGTTATAATTAATAATGACTAACATTAATGTAGAATATGGGTAAACCGAACTCTTTACGTAAACTTCTTGAAACTAATGAACCCATATTGGTACCTGGAATATATGATGCATTAAGTGCGAAAATTGCACAACAAGTTGGATTTAAAGCAGTTTTTCATACAGGTTATGGTACTGCTGCAACTCTACTAGGGGTCCCTGATATAGGTTTAGTAAGCTTCTCTGAAATGAAAGAAAGAGTTTCTAATATTTGCAATTCCATTGATATTCCTGTAGTTGCCGATGCTGATACTGGATATGGAAATTCTTTGAATACTATGAGAACTGTTAAAGATTACATTCGTTCTGGTGCTTCAGGACTTATTTTAGAAGATCAAGTATGGCCAAAAAAATGCGGACATATGAAAGGTAAAGCGGTTATTCCAATAGATGAAATGGAATCTAAAATAAAAGCTGCATCACAAAGTCGTAAAGAAGAAAAATCTGATCTGGTTATTGTTGGCCGTACTGACAGTCTTGCTATTGAAGGTGTCGAACAAGCTATCGATAGAGTCAAACGTTATCATAAAGCAGGTGCGGACGTATTATTCATCGAAGCTCCTAATAAAATTGATGAACTAGAACTTATTGCAAAACAAGTAAAATTACCTTTATTATTAAATCAACTTGAAGGAGGAAGTACTCCCTTAATTACAATGGAAGAGGCAAAAAATATTGGATTCAAAATCATTTTATTTCCTTTAACATCATTATACTCGTCTGCTAAAGCTATATTTGATTCCTTATCTTACCTTAAAAAACATCAAACTTCAGTTGGAATTGAAGACCAGTTAATACCTTTTGATAAATTTAATAAAATTGTTAATTACGATGAATTAATCAAATTAGAAAAGAAATTTTCTAACAAAAAATAATCATGAATATTCTTTGATCTTTTCTTTACATATCTCTATTCCATTATATTCACTCGACAATTCTTTGAACTTCTTTGTAGCATTTTTATATCGACTTTCATTTAATACTGATTTGATGTTTCTAACCAAAGATTCGTTATCATCTATCATATGAATTCCTAAATCTAATTCGTTTACTCTTATTGCATTTTGTATTTGTTCACTCTGATTTTCTATTGGAATTATTATTGATGGCTTACCTGCTGATATTGCATTTCCAATAGTAGAATGACCACCTCGCATTACTACACAATCAGATATCTCAAACATCTCTATCCATGGACACCATTCAAATTCTGTCCAATATTCCATTTTTTTCGGTTTTGAAGTTCCATTTGGATCTCCCTTTGAAATTATTATGTTATATTCATTCTTTATTGGTTCAATTTGTCTAATTATTCTTTGATATACGCTGAGCCTAGATTGTTTTGGACCACTAATTTGAACATATATTGTTTTTTTGTCTTTATCGATGTCTAATTCATTAACTATTGAATATCTCTTCTTCTTGTCTGGTCGTCTCGATATAAATCCAATATATGTTATTTTATCTTTTATTGAATCTACTCCTTCTATATTCTCTTTACATATTGTATAGGGAGGAGGTAAATCTGGAATGAATATCTCATTTGCATAATCCCAAAACTTCCCTAAAATTCGACCATTTAATGTTTCTAATCTTTTCCTTCTTTTATCTCTAATCTCAACCAATAGCTTGATCTGATTTAGAATTACCATTGATGGAATTTTTAGTTTATTAGCACATAATATTGGTGATAATCTGGAATCACTAAATACTAAGTCTGGTTGGTATTTTTTTAAAAAACCATACTCTTCTTTCAGATGATATAAAAAAATTCCTGATAATAATGGAGACCTTATTATTGTCTTTGTTGTTGAAACTTTTCCATCTTTTTTCCATGATATATCTAAAGGATAAATATCTTTACACTGAAATTTATTTGCCACTAGAAATTCATAACCATCTTTAAACGAACTAAATCTATAAGAAAAATTATCTTCTAAAGAACTTGCAATTATGGAAGCTCTACTTGCGTGTCCTACTCCTGATCCAAATGTTGGAAAATATACTTTCTTTTCCCTCATGTTATCACTCAAACAAAAATACTAAAAATCTAATTGATTCTGTAATACTTTACCCATACCTGAATTAATTATGTTCTTTCCATCAAATACCATCTTTCCATTCACTATTGTCTTTGTAATTGAACCTGTTATCTTCATTCCATCAAATGGTGAATTCTTTCCTTTAGAAAAGAACTTGTTAACATTGATTATTTGCTCCTTATTCTCATCAAAAACTACTAAATCTGCAATATAGCCTTCTTTTATTTTTCCTCTATTCTTTATCCCAAATCTCATAATTGGATTCCATACTAAAATCTCATATATTCTCTTTAAAGTAATCTTATCTTTTTTGTATAAATCGATTATCAAAGGGGCAGTAATTTCTAAACCTGAAAAACCTGGCTTTCCTTCTTTTTTATCTTGTATTGAATGAGGTGCATGATCTGTAGCTATCATATCTATGTCTCCTTCTATTATACTGTTGAGAATTGATTCTTGATTTTCTTTATCTCTTAAAGGTGGTTCACAATAATATTCTCTACCTTTTATTTTATCTGTGTTTAAAATTGTATGATGTGGAGTTGCTTCACATGAAACATCTAATTCTTTTTTATTCTGTTTAATTATGCCTAACCCCTCTTTTGTCGAAACATGCACAAAATGTATTTTACATTTTGTTAATTTTGCTAAATCTGTAATTCTCTTTATTGCTTTAATCTCTGCTTCATTAGTATGGATAATTCCATCAAACCAATTATGATCCTCTGCATGTATTGCTAATATTCCGTTGTTTTCTTTTATCTTATACATAATTTCAATTAAATTTTTGTCTGACAAATCTTGATCTGGAAATGGTTTGTGTAAATATATTTTATATCCAATTGCATTTGATATTTTTAATTCATTTATATCATTTGCATTCACAGGCGAACAATAAAATCCGACATTGCAAAAAATATTATTATTTGCACGTTTTTGTCTGTTATTCAATTCTGCTACATTAGTTATGGGAGGGTTCGTGTTTGGCATATCTAAAATTGTTGTGAATCCACCTGCTATTGCCGCTTTAGTCCCTGAATCAAAATCTTCTTTATAAGAAAACTCTGAATCTCTTAGGTGTGTATGCACATCCACAAATCCAGGAAAAACTATGTTTTCTTTTGCATCGATTGTCTCATCAGCTTCTTGTATATTTTCCTTATTTGTCAGTTTTGATATTTTCCCATTATTAATTGATATATTTGCTTCTTCTAGATTTCCGTTTATCCACACTCTTCCATTAATTATATTCACATCCATGTACATTTCCTTCCTAATTATCTACTATTTCTGCCCCTCCAGGCGGCAATACTCGTAAATATTCATCAATTGATTTTCCTTTGTATATTTCTGATATATCGTTATCTAATTTTGAAATAAAATCATTTTTTATTAGCTTTGCAATATCTGATGATTTTCGTTTTCCTGGTCGTATAATTACATATGCTGATGCTTTTCTCATTACTGCATCTATAGGTCCACTCATGATTGTATGTCTTCCATTATGAATTACTGCACCTATTGCTAATTCTAATTTCACTTTTTTTAATATAGTTTTTTTACCCTCTATCATAAAACTACCTTTTGGCATTGACATTCCACTAGGAGCTCCTTTCTTTACTTGTTCATATCTGACATAATAAACATCAACAGAACTTTCTGATTTCCATGCTCTACTGAATGAAGCAGTTGCCGTAGCAATCTCCGTTATAGTTGTATCACTTACTCCTTCTTTTATAATGAAAAATGGGGATCCGACAATTTCCGAATGAAAAACCAAATCATTTTGTTTTGCATATTTCTTAATTATATTAACATTAGATTGTGAATCTCTACCTCCAATTACTAAATCTCCTTCTAATGAAATAAACCATCTAAACTTCTCAAACCATAATGTTTCTTCTTTAATTTTGATTGACGATTTATTCTCTTCTTGCACTTCTCTTTTTTTCCTAATCTTGTCAAGATCCTTTTTTAATTTCAATGAAGCAATTTCTATTGATTTAATCTTCCTTTCTAGTAATTTAGCCTGATCAAAACATAAAGAAGATAACTTTATAGCTGAAATTTCTTTATCAATCTCTAACTCTGAGTCAATAAACGGTATTTTAATTATATTACTCCTATAATTGATTATCTCTATCTCCTTTCCAGTCAAAATTTCATTATATGAATTTGCTTTACTCAGTTCTATTGCTAAATCTCTTAATTCTATTGCTTTATTCTTGTTATTATTATACGCTTCTTCCTGAGATTTAATAGATTTTTCTAGTTCAATTATCTTCTTATTAATTGGTTCTTGTTTGATTACTGTTTGATCCTTTGATAAATTCAAGGTTATATAACTGTCTAATTCATCCATCATTGACTCTGACTCGTAATATTTCTTTTCTTTACTATGATCCAAATTTATCAATGAAATATCTTCAATTAATTCTCCATCTTTTGCAACCCAGACATTTAAATCATGAGATTTTATTATCTTAACTAATTCTAATATCTCTTTTTCTAATCTATTTACTTCTTCACTTGATAATTTATTACATTCTTTTTTCTTATCTATATCTGTCTTTTCAAGTATTTCTTCAATATATTTCTTTGATAAAGAATAATTCCTTCCGATCCACTTTGCTATTTCTAAATCTGTTTCATAAATACTCTTTAAATCTTCTATTTCAAAATTCTCTATTGATGTAGCTCTTAAAGGAGGAAATTCATATATGTTTCCAGGAAATATTTCTCTATGACGAACTTTTAATTTTTTTAAACATGATAAAATTTTATTATTTTCATCTACTACGACTATGTTACCTTCTCTAAAGAATTCACAAATCACTTTTCTCTTTCCTTTCTTTGTTTCAAAATGCATTATGCATATTCTCTCACCTGGTGGCTGTTCAAATTTAATCAATCTTGCCCTGAGTAAATTCTTTCTCAATGATGTTACATATCCTGTAGATTCGTCTTTTTCTATATCATATTTTGACGCCCATATTCCAATTTTTGGATTTATCATAACGTATTTCTTTGGTTTTCCTACTTGATGTAACTTAAATAAATATGAATCATTCATAACTTGATAGATATTATTCAAATACAAATTGTCTGATTCTATTTCCTTATTCAATATAGAAATTATCTTGAATAGTTCGATCGATGATAATTCCATTCGAATCCCAATTAATATTATTCATATAGTTTTATATCTTCTTGTATTTTTATATTAAATTATTAACATGTCTGATTCTAACTTTGTATTTAATATGATTTTCTGGATAAGAGTCGCTTTTGGCATAATTTCTGGTTTTTCTGCTGGCTTTCTTGGTTTTACATCTGACAATCCAGACGCTAATATGGGTATATTCTTTGGAATTTCTATGTATTTACTCAGTACTGCAATAGTTCGTCAGATGTTTCTGTCAAAAATCAAAGAAGGTGAACGTCTTAAATTATTCACTACTGGAATCGGCAGTTTCATCGGATTGTTCCTTTTCACTTGGATTATCTACAATACTTTCTTTATCTAGTTCTTCTACTGCATTTTTTGTAAATATCTTCCACACTGAAAAGTAACCTTTTTCAAAATCATCTATCCACACCGATGATAATTTTGAATTAATACTTTTCTTCATTACTTTAAAATCTTCTAATGAATCCTCTATGTTTAAATTTTTATCTGAATATTTTGTGATTATACCTTCTAACGCAAAAGTAGAACCAATTATTTTATCATTTTTTGAATTCTTCAGATGTTCTGATATTATTGCTTTTGCACGAGTAAAATCTTTTGCAATAATCTTTTCTATACATTCATTAATTGATTCTTTTGACATTAGACTTTACCTATCCCCTCTTTTGAAATATTAAAAATACATTGTTTTCCATCATTATTTCTTGCTAACCATATGTCATCCATTCTTTTTAAACTAACTTTCAGATGTATTAGTCTATTTATTAAGAAATCATATGTTTCATGTTCTTTCAAGTTTGAATTGTCAATTCTTGCTCTTATAGTATTTGTTGTTATTATTGCAATATTTCTATTCCATGCTAAATCTGATAGTTCTCTAATATAACTTCTTAATATATTACGCATCTCATTCTTTAATTCAAATTGATGTTCAGTAAAATTCCTTGTTAAATCATCTATCATTACACAAGTTATTTTGTTGTTGTCAATAAATTCCTTAATCATAGAAATAGTTTCTAATTGTTTATCTAACGAATTACATCTATAAGTGTAAATATTATCCAAGACTAGTTTGGAATCATAATTCTTTGCTTCACTGAGTTGAATAATTCTTTCAGGTCGAAAATTTCCTGATGAATCAATAAATAGAATTTTTTTATTCTTAATTGATGTATTTACCGCTGTTTGGAATAAGATTTGTGATTTACCTGAAGAATTGGGTCCAAACAAATCTATAATTGTACCTGTTGGAAATCCATATGTAACCACATCTAGTTCCTTTAATCCTGTTTTATGCCTTGTTATCTTTCTTTGTTTTTTATGATCTAATAATTCAAATCCGCTAATATTGGCAAAATAGTCATTCATCTGAATCTTCCTTAAATATATGGTATTTATAGAATACCAAGCTTTTTATTTTTGTTTACGTGTTTTTTTCTTAGATGAGTAACAACTTTAACAACAATTCAGACACAAAGATAACAAAGCCACTTAACAAGTTACAAAGATCCGTTAACAAAAATGTCATGGTTCGATTAAAAAATGATATTGAATATCGTGGCAAAATGACTAATGTCGATGCTTATATGAATGTAATTCTGAATGACGCAGAAGAATTTGCCGATGGGTCATTGTCTGCAAACTTTGGCAAAGTTGTTATCCGTGGAAATAATGTTTTATTTATTAATATTAGACCTGATATACTAATGTGACATTATTTCATTATGAATAATAATAATTTTACTTTTACCTCCGAATCAGTATCTTCAGGACATCCTGACAAAGTCGCTGATCAAATTAGCGATGCACTAGTTGATGCTGCATTGTCTTCAGGTGATGAAACTACTCGTTGTGGTATTGAAACTGCTAATACTACTAATTATGTACTTGTCTTCGGTGAAACTAAAAACTTTAATCCCGATAATGATGAAGTCGAATCTATTATTCGCGATAAAGTTCGCGAGATAGGTTATGAACAAGACGGCTTTCATTGGAAAAATCTGAAAATTGATAATCGTTTGCATAACCAATCGGCTGATATTGCATTAGGAACTGATGATTTTGGTGCAGGAGATCAAGGTTTAATGTTTGGCTATGCATGTAAAGATACTCCTTCTCTTCTTCCTGCCCCTATCCATTATTCACATGAAATATTGAAACATTTACAAATTCTTCGAAATAAAAATCCTGATATTCTTGGCCCTGATTCTAAAAGTCAAGTAAGTATTGTTTATAGAGATAATGTTCCTGAACACATAGCCAAAGTTGTAGTTTCAACTCAACATGCTAACGGCGCTAATAATTCTGCCAAGGAACTTGCTGAAACTGCTATTCTAGAATCCTGCGGTAATCTAATCGATCGTACTCGTACTGAATTTCTAATTAATCCAACTGGCAACTTTGTTATTGGTGGTCCTCAAGGTGATTCCGGCCTTACGGGAAGAAAAATTATTGCAGATACTTATGGAGGATATGCTCCTCATGGCGGTGGCGCATTCTCGGGTAAAGATCCAACTAAAGTAGATCGATCAGCTGCATATATGGCTCGTTGGCTTGCCAAAAATGTTGTCTTAAGCGAACTTGCAGATTGGTGCAGTATACAATTGAGTTATGCTATAGGTATTAAAGAGCCTACTTCACTTTATGTTGATTCTAATGGAGATAATCAATCAATTGCTGATTTGATAACTGAATCTCAAGACTTGACACCTCTCGGCATCATTCGAAAATTTGATTTATTCAATTTCACCGAATATTCAAAAAATTGCATCTATGGACATTTTGGTAATAAAAATGTTCCTTGGGAAAAATCCGAAAAGTTATAATTTATTAATTGAGTTAAATAACAAAAAAATACTTTTTACTTATTATATCTATGAGATATTGAATAAGAATGATCTCATTAGTTGGACCACAAAATCCTTTACTTTCTCGAAAACATTCTGATAATCTTAATTCTCAAACTGGCACCATTTTACTGAAACGTGGTTTTGCTCATATGCTTAAACATGGAGTTATTATGGATGTTACTGATGTTAATCAAGCTCAAATTGCTGAAGAAGCTGGCGCAGTAGCTGTTATGGTTCTTGATAAATTACCTGTTGAAGTACGTCAATCTGGCGGCGTTGCACGAACTGCAGGCATGAAAATCATTAAAGATGTAGTTAATAGTGTTTCTATTCCTGTTATGGCTAAATGCCGAATAGGTCATATTTCTGAAGCTATCATACTTGAAAATTCTGGTGTTGATATGATTGATGAATCAGAAGTCTTAACTCCTGCAGATGAATCTTCTCATATTTGGAAATGGGATTTTACTACTCCGTTTGTCGACGGCGCTAAAGATTTAGGACAAGCTCTTCGCCGTATTGAAGAAGGAGCATCTATGATGCGTACTAAAGGCGAACCAGGTACAGGAAATGTCGTGGAAGCTGTTAGACATATGCGTGCAATTAATCAAGACATTGCAAAAATATCTTACTTCTATCAAAAACAAGATAAACAAGAATTATTCCGTATTTCTAAAGAACTAAATACCTCTTATGAACTTGTTGCTGAAACTGGCCGTCTTGGCAAACTACCTGTTGTAAATTTTGCTGCAGGTGGAATAACAACTCCTGCTGATGCAGCACTAATGATGAAACTTGGTTGCGACGGGGTTTTTGTTGGTTCAGGAATTTACAAATCTTCTGATCCTTTGGAAAGAGCATCTGCGATTGTACTTGCTACTACTTTTTATGATAAAGTTGACGTGGTTGCTGAAGCACAAGAAATGATTGATGAAAAAAAATCTATGGTTGGACTTGGAGATAACTTAGACTTTAAAATGCAGGACCGTGGTATATGATGAAAAAAGTTAACATTGGAATTCTTGGTGTACAAGGCGACGTAGAAGAACATGTTGCTTCTATCAAATCTGCATTCCACGAAATTACTATTGACGGAATTGTTAGTGTAATCAAATATCCAGAAGAAATTGACTCAATTAATGGATTAATTATTCCTGGAGGCGAAAGCACTTCTATTGGCAAATTATCTAACGTCTCTGACTTTCATTCTTCTATTAAAAAGAAGATTACTCAAGGTATGCCTGTTTTAGGTACTTGTGCAGGATTGATTTTCTTATCAAACCAAATTGTTCAAAATTCTTCAAATACATCACAAAAACTTCTAGGATCACTTGATATTGAAACTGAACGTAATGCATTTGGCCGTCAGCATGAATCTTTTCAATCTGAATTCCCAATTCCTAAATTTGGCTTGGATAAATTTACAGGTGTTTTCATTCGTGCACCACGTATAAGAAGTATTGGTTCAAACGTTGAAATCCTCGCAAAGTTGAATGATGAAATTGTAGCTGTTAAACAAGGGAATATTATTGGAACTTGTTTTCATCCAGAACTCTCCAACACTGTAATATTTCATAAATACCTTATTGAATTGGTTCGAGAAACACTGTGAGAATCTCTGAACTTCAAAACGATCAAAAAAACGTAAACATTGGAGGAGTTGTTACCTATGTTGGACAATCTCGTGACGTCTCTCTAAAATCCGGTAGTGTAGAAAAAGTTACAACTATAACTGTTCAAGATGACTCTGGTTCTATTCCTGTTAATATATGGGGATCAATGATTGAAAAAATTAAAATAAATTCTGAAATAAGACTTGAAAAAGGCTACATTAATGAATTTCGAAATCAAATTCAATTTAATCTCGGATATTATGGTAAATTGTTTATTCTACTTAATTCTAATACTGAGTGATTATTTTTTCATTGAATTCTTCTTTTCAATTACCGCTTTGATGAAATTATTATAAATCGGTTCAGGTTCACCTGGTCTACTTAGAAATTCTGGATGATATTGTGTAGCCATGTAGAATGGATGATTAGAAATTTCTAATATTTCTGTACGTCTTCCCCCATCACTAAAACCAGATAATGTAATATTATTTTTTTCAAACAATTCTTGATATTCTTTATTAAATTCAAATCTGTGTCTATGTCGTTGTCTAATCATATTTTTCCCATAAATTTTATGCGCAAGTGTACCTTTAACTAATTCTATATCGTGGCCTCCTAATCTCATACTTCCACCTTTTTCTTTAATCTTTTTTTGTGATGGCAATATGTTAATAATAGGATTTTTTGTTTTTGGATCTAATTCTATTGAATTTGCATCATCTAATCCACATACATATCTAGCAAATGCAATTAGTGCTAATTGGAAACCAAAACATAATCCTAAGAACGGTATTGCATTATTCCTCGCATAATCTGCCGCTAACATTATTCCATCTGTTCCTCTTTTTCCAAATCCTCCAGGCACAATTATTCCATCATATTTGTCTAATTTCTTTAGATTTTCTATATCATTCTCAAAATCTTCACTTTCAACCCATTCCAATTTAATATTGCAATTCATACTTGCTACTGCATGTGATAATGCTTCATTTACACTGACATAGCTATCTGTTAATGATACATATTTACCTACCATTCCAATATTGATAGTTTTCTTATTCTTACCAAATGTCTTCGAAACTGCCTTCCAATCCTTCCAATTCATTTCTCTAGATGGTAATTTCAATTTATCAATAATTGACGTAATTATTCCATCATTATACAAATTTTCAGGAACACTGTAAATTGATTCTGCATCAGGATTAGAAATTATACTCTCTAATTCTACACTTGTAAATAATGAAATCTTCTTTTTGGATGTAGATGATAATTGTTTATCACTTCTCACCACAATTATATCTGGCTGTATGCCTATTCTCCTTAATTCTTGAACACTATGTTGAGTTGGTTTTGTCTTTTCTTCACCAACTGGACCCATTATTGGCGCTAATGTTACATGAATAAATATGGAGTTCTCTTTACCAAGTTCTAATCTTAATTGCCTTATCGCCTCTACAAATGGTAAACTCTCAATATCTCCTACAGTTCCTCCACATTCTACTAATACAATTCCATTTTCTTGAACTTCCGCAACTCGTCTTATTTTTTCTTTTATTGAATTTGTTATATTCGGAATAATTTGTACACATTCACCTAGAAAATCTCCCTTTCGTTCTGATTCAATTACATCTAAATAAACCTGTCCAGTAGTTAAATTATGAATTTTTGATAATTCTTTATTCAAAAACCTTTCATATGTTCCAATGTCCATATCCGTTTCTCCTCCATCATCTGTTACAAATACCTCACCATGCGCAAATGGATTCATTGTCCCTGCATCAACATTTAGGTAAGGATCAATTTTTACACAAGTAGTAGATATTCCATATAAATCAAGAAGTTTTGCTATAGACGCTGTAACAATTCCCTTTCCTATTCCGGAAAGCACTCCGCCAGTTACAAATATGAATTTATTTTGCCGACCCAAATTTTGCTTATTAGTCTGCATATTAGGAAATAACTGCTATTAGTTTTAACATTTTCGAAAATCTAACTAAATCCTGATTAATTTTAATTAATATCGCTGTATATTGTAATTATATCTTGATTACTTCATTTTCTCCCGGCTACATTACAGGTTTCTTTAAAGTTAATCATTCAAAAAATCAATTATTAACTGGTTCTACTGGAGCAGGTGTTTGTCTTGAAAAAGGTGTTGAGACTACTGTTGATGCTTTACCTTCTAATAAATTCAAATTAAGAATTAATATCAATGGAGTACCTTATCCCAATGCCATTGTTTCTAAATCCGTTGTAAATCAAATGATTAACCACTCAAATTTCCAACATGAAATTGTCATTAATCATTTTGTCAATATTCCGATTCTATCTGGATATGGTTCTAGTGGTTCTTCTGCACTTAGTCTTTCTTATGCGCTTAATGAATTACTTAATCTTGGTTTTACTAAAACTGAAGCAGCTCAGAAAGCTCACATTGCTGAAATCTATTGCAGAACAGGTTTAGGAACTGTTTTAGGCGCATATCATGGAGGTGTACAAATTCGTTCCCATCCAGGCGCTCCAGGAATTGGTAAAGTTAGACAAATTCCCGTTGGCAATAATAAAGTTGTAGTATCCTTTACTTCAGGTTCATTGTCCACTTCTAATATTCTAAATAATCAGAAACTAATTAAATTAATTAATATGGCTGGTAAAAATTCTTTACAACATTTAACTAATGATCCTAGTCCTGATAAATTCTTGGAATTATCTAGAAACTTCTCTTTACAAATTAATTTCTTTCCATCAGAATTTTATAAATTTATGAAACTTGCTGATAGATTTGATATGACTTGTAGTATGAATCTGTTTGGCAATTCACTTTTCTCTATTCTTAATGTTAATGAAACTAATGAATTTTATAATTTATTCCTCAAATCTAATATTACTGGTCATATTTTGTTCTCTCCAATTAATCATACAGGAGCAAGAGTCATTGACTAAACATAATATTCCTAAAGATCATCCTCGTGCCCATTCACTTAAGATTAGAAATACGATGATTGATTCTTACGACTCTGGTATCCTTTCTCAATACGGTTTAATTGCCCATGGCCGTGGTGAAGCATTTGATTATATCTTAGGAGAAACTACCAATAAAATTTCACTCAAAACAATTCGGGTTGCAACTGCATTGTTACTATTATCTAATTCTGTAATTTCTGTTAATGGAAATTCTGCTGCTTTATGTTCTAAAGAATTAGTTAATTTAGCTAAATTAACTAATTCAAAAATTGAAATCAATCTATTCCATAAAAGTTCAACTAGGGCAAAGAAGATTTCTCAATTATTGAAAAATCATGGCGCTATGGATATTTATGGTATAAATAAAAAATTTCTTACTCAGATTCCTAATCTAAAAAGTGATCGAAAATTTATTGATAAAAGAGGAATATTTTCTGCCGATGTAATTTTTGTTCCATTAGAAGATGGCGATAGAACTGAATTCTTGAAAAAAATGAATAAAACAGTAATTACTGTTGATTTAAATCCACTATCTCGTACTTCAATTATGTCTGATATTAGTATTATTGATAATATAATTCGTGTCATTCCTGAAATGGTTAATCAATCAGAAAATATGTCAAATCTTTCACTCGACGACCTTCAAAAAATAGTAAACAAATTCAATAATCAAAAACAATTACAATTAATACTACGATTCATGTCTAAAAGATTAATAGATTTGTCTACTTAATACTTAATTACAGGTGTTGCTGTTGAATGTCCAAAAATTATCCAATATGAAAGCAAATTCTCAGAAAATCTCTGCAATTACTGCCTATGATTATTCATTTGCGAAAATTGCGAATGACTCTGAAATTGATGTAATTCTTGTTGGGGATTCAGGAGCAATGGTAATGTTTGGATATGAAACCACTTCTCCTGCTACTATGGAAGAAATGCTCCTTATGTCTAAAGCAGTTTCACGTGGAGCTACTAACTCACTTCTCGTTGGGGATATGCCTTTCATGTCTTATCATGCATCTGTTGACGATGCTATTCGTAACGCAGGTCGTTTTATAAAAGAAGGAGGCATGCAAGCCGTTAAAATTGAAGGAGATAGACATCTTGCAAAAACAATTCGTGCAATAACAAAAGCAGGTATACCTGTTATGGGTCATATTGGTTTACAACCACAAATGGCACAATCTTGGGATGGATACAAAGTTCATGGATCTAGTTATTCTTCAGCAAAACAATTGATAGAAGACGCACATGAACTTGAACAAGCTGGAGCTTTCTGCATTGTTCTTGAAATGATCACCGAAGAAGTATCAAAAATCATTTCTGAATCTCTAACTATTCCTACTATTGGTATTGGTTCTGGTCGTTATTGTGATGGTCAAATTATTGTTTTACATGACTTACTAAATCTTAATGATTCATTAAATCCTAAATTTGTTAAGCAATATGCCGACTTAAAGACACAAACTCAGAATGCCCTTAGTGATTATAAAGATGATATTAACACAAATAATTTTCCTACTTCTTCTCATTCTTGGTCTATGGAATCATCCGAACTCAAAAAACTACAAAAATATCTTGGCCTAATTAAAAAAAATAAATTATAATTCATGTGATGTTAATGAATGAATATGGCCTCACTAAAAATGAAATATCTAAAAAATTAAATTCTTTATTATCTCTTGACGAAACCTTTACTTCAGGCAAAATTATTGGTTCTATGTGTACTGAACCTGATTCTTATTCTAAATATATTTATTCTAAATTTCTTGAAAAAAATATCGGTGATCCAGGTTTATTCAAAGGAACTCTATTGCTTGAAAAACAAATAATTCATCAACTTGGAAAATTACTTTTCTATCCCCGTTGTAGTGGATTTGTTGTTTCTGGCGGTACTGAAGCAAATATTATGTCTATGTGGTCTGCTCGTAATTATTCCAATCAAAAACATCCAGAAGTATTAATTCCATCCCATTCTCATCATTCTTTTGACAAAGCTGCTGATCTTCTTGGTATTAAATTGGTAAAAATACCCTGTCTTGATGGTATTGTTGACTGTAATTCTCTTGAAAAACGAATAAATCAAAATACTATAATGATTGTTGGCGTGGCTGGTACTACTCCACTTGGATTGATTGATCCTATTCCTGAATTATCTGATATTGCACGTGATAATTCTATATTACTTCATATTGACGCTTCTTTTGGTGGTTTTATTATTCCTTTTCTTAAAGACAGTAATTATGATTTACCTCTTTATTCTTTCAAATTCCCTGGAGTCACTTCCATCAGCCTTGATTCACATAAAATGGGTTCTGCTCCTATTCCATCAAGTTGTATTCTCTTTCGCAATAAAAATTTAATCCGCGATATAAAAATTAATGTTGGTTATTTATCTGGAGGAAATGAACCTCGACCTACTTTACTTGGTACAAGTCCTGGCGCATCAATTATTTCTCTTTGGACTCTTCTAAACTTTCATGGTCAACTTGGTTATCGTAAAACTGCTGTTCGTTGTATGAATAATACGAATTATCTTTATAATGAATTATTAAAAATACCCAACATCACAATAATCAACAAACCTACTCTAAATATTGTTGGATTCAAGATTAATTATAATCATAGATTAATTGTTAAAGCTCTTCGACAAAAAGGTTGGTCTATATCTATATTCCCAACGCATATTCGATTTGTCTCAATGCCACACATAAATCGTAAACATGTTGATAATTTTCTTAAAGATCTCAAAATCCTCATAAAAAATCATTCTAAGTAACTTTTTATTCCTAAATTATTCAATATTATAGAAAATAATTCAATCTCTTTTCTATTCAGTAAACATTATTTCATTGTCCGGATTTATATATGAAATATTTGTAAAAATATTAGCACACATTGTAGTGTTAATCCGACTGATGTAAATGGTATATATTAAAAAAGTCGAAACTAGAGGTTTCAAATCATTTGGCTCCAGACCTGTTACTGTGAATTTTGAAGGTCAATTCATTGGAATTACTGGCCCAAACGGATCTGGTAAAAGTAATATTATAGATGCAATTCTTTTCGCAATAGGCGAAAATCGACCTCGGATGATGCGTGTTCCAAAACTTAGTGGTCTAATCTTTGATGGAGCTGGCCAAAACCCTTCTACGTCTGCTCGAGTCACAATTACTCTTGATAATACCGACCGTGAAATCTCAGTTGATAATGATCGTGTAACTTTAACACGCGAAATTCGTTCAGGAGGAGATAGTGTCTACCTATTAAATGGTAAGAAAATACAAAAAAGCACCTTATCGGAGTTATTACGTTTAGCTTTAATTAATTCTGACGGACTAAATTTCGTTCCTCAGGGAATGGTCACAAGTATAGCTGATAAAGATTCAGATGAAAAACGTATCTTAATTGAGGAAGTTGTAGGTGTTGCTCAATTCGATGAAAAAAAGGAGGATGCGTTAAAACAACTTGATATTGCTGATAGAAAACTTGAAGTTGCAATGGCAAAAATTGGAGAAGTCAAGAAAAAAATTGATTCTTTAGAAGGAGAAAGAAATGATCAGTTACGTTTACATTATTTAGAAAACGAACGAAATAATATTAAATCTTCTATCATTAATCAAAAACTTGAAGATACAAAAACATCAATTGAAACTAATAATCAATTAATTATTCAACTATCAAATGAAAAAATAAAACTTGATGAAGAATTAAACTCAATCAATCAACAAATTAAAGACGTGGAAACTAAAAAACAAACAACTCTATCTCAAGCAATTGGAGGTGCATCTGATGAACTATTAGACGTTCAAATTAATCTTTCAACTAAAAAGGATCAACTCATTAAACTAAAAAATCAGATTGAAGAATACACAACTGCTACAAAGAAAATTAACGATTCTTTACCATATCTTAATGAAATGCTTTCTGAAAATGTTAAAACTGCTAATCAATCTGAAGTTACAATTAATACACTCACGGAAACTCTTACTAGAGATCAAAATGATCTTGACAAATTAAACAATAATATGAAAGATTGTGATTCACAAAGAAACAAACTTCGATATTCTATAATTGAAGAAGAAAAACTATTATCAAATATAAATCAACAATTACGTACTTCATTTGATAAAAAAAATAAACTTAATAAATTACTCTCTGATTCAAATGCAAAGAAATTAATTCTGACTGAAAAAATCTCAAATAATCAGAAAAAGAAGATTGAAACAGAAACCGTCATTAATTTGATATCTAATTCTATTTCTAAATTGGAGTCTTTAAAGTCTAATCAAGAAGAATCTCTTTCTTATTTACACGACTCTAATTCTAAACTTGCCACTCGACGAGCACAAATTGAATCTGAATTATCAAAAGCTGTTGATATTCTAACTAAGGCTAATCAACAAGTCATTAAGCATGAATCAAAAGTTGAAGCAGCTAAAGAAATAACATCCAAACAAAACGTACAGACTAAAATCAAATCTATTGTCGATGAAAATTCAGTTACTGGTTATCTTGGTGGCACTAAAGATCTTTTTAATTATTCTGATAAATATAAAACAGCTCTAGAGGCTGCTTCAAAACGCTGGTCTAATGCCGTTTTCGTTGAAGATATGCCATCTCTTTTTAAAGTGGTTACATTAATCAAAAAACACAAACTTGGACGTGTTGCATTAATTCCTCTTTCTGACGTTGCAGATTTTGAAAAGGCTAAAACTCCTAAAAATAAAGATGTTCTTGGATCATTAGCTGATTTTATCAAAGTCGACCCTAAATATCTAGGAATTAAAAATTTCATTTTTGGCGATACACTTCTAGTTTCTTCCGCTAAGGCAGGATACATATTATCTCAAAAAGGATATCGAACTGTTAGTATTTCTGGTGATTTATTTGAACCAGGAGGTTCAGTATTTGAAACTGGTAGTATTTCTCCACTCGCTAATCTCTTTTTTGACTCTAAATCACTTTCTCAAATTAAATCTAGTGTTAATAATCTTAGAGACTCTATTCAAAAACGTAAATCAGTAATAACAAATCTTAATTCTAAAGTCAAAGAAATGGAATCTGATCAACAAACACAAAATTTAGGTATTACAAAAGTAACTTCAGAACTAAAAAATCTCCAAAATATGAAAGATCGTTATCTAAAAGTAATTGAAAAAACTACTAAAACTGTTAATCATCTTAATAATCAACTCTCAACTGTTTCTTCCATCATTATAACTCAAGAAAATAATCTTCTGGAGGTTGATAATCTCATTAAGGAACAAAAGACTAAAGTTGATTCTCAATCCTCATTAGACTCACAAAAAAATAAATTGAACTCTCTTGACGATGAAAAGACTCGATTATCTACTAGTATTGATGAATTATCTGAAACAATTCGTAATAATGAATCTACAGTCACTAAAGAACGCGGTAATCTTGAACACAATCTAAAAAATCAAAAATTACAACTTACTCAAGAAATTACTACATTGGAACAAGAACTAAAAGATAAAAATGAATTTCTTAATACTAGTGACCAGATACTTGCAGATCTTAAAACTAATGTTGAATCTCTTACCGATCAAGAAAAACTATTGTCTGATGAATCAAGAAAAATGAAGCCAATACTTGATGCTCTTGATAAAGAAATAAAATCTCATACTAAAAATAAAGAATCAATTCAAAAACGCATAATGGAAAATACTTCAAAATCACAAAATACTGAAAACAATACTTCTCGTTTATCTGATTCTATCAACACTTATAAAAATAATCTTAATGAATTAGGTAGAAATAAAATAATGGAATACTTTTCAGGTGCCGAAAATCTTCTTCTTGAACTTGATAAAGAATATAATTATCTGCGAACACGTGTTAATCTTCTAGCTGACGAACAATATCGTGATATTTATTTTGGTTATAAAGGATTTTCTGAAAGAAAGAATCAACTACAAAAAGAAAGAATTGCTATTGTAGAATTTATTGAAGGAATTGATTCAGAAAAACGTGATGCATTTCTTGATGCGTACCAAAAAATTGATAAAGAATTTAGAAGTATTTTTGCACAACTTACTACGCGTGACGATGGAGTTTGTAAACATGAGAATTGTCCACCGGGCAGACTCTTGCATGGAGATGCTTGGCTTGAATTAGATAATCCTGATGAAATTTTTAGTGCAGGAGTTACACTTATGGCTACATTCCCAAACAAAGTTCCACGAGACATTGTAATCTGTAGTGGAGGAGAAAAAACCATTGCTGCATTATGTCTGATACTTGCTATTCAAGGTGTCAAACCTGCTCCATTTTATGTTTTTGATGAAATAGATGCCGCCCTTGACGCTGTTAATTCTACTAAATTAGCTGAAATATTAGAAAACAGAACTTCCAAATCTCAAGTTATAATGATTACTCTTAAAGATACAATACTTTCTCGTGTTGACAATATGTACGGCGTATATCATGAACGAAGTATCACTAAAATTGTTAAACACAGACTTAAAGAAAATAAACCTAAAGAAATGAAAATCTCAAATATAGTAAAGGATTGATGCTTGAATGAAAGATTCTAACCAACTCTCAAAAGCACCATTGAACTTGCTAGTTAATCCAAAAACTGCCCGAAAAGGAAAACCTTGGGAAATCGACATTGCAGACTTACTTGATATCTTCCTGAAGCAAATAATTGCTAAAAATAATCCTGATTTACGATTATGTGGAACTGCCGCTCTTTCTTCTGCTGTATTATATCGATTTAAAGTAGAGACTCTGTTTTACTTTGAAAAGCTTAAAGTCAAACGTCCTCGTATTTCTCGAAATGGCCCACCCAGTATTATTGTGTTACCTTTCCGTTATGAATTATATTCTACATCCATTGATGATCTAATCATAAATCTTGAAAAGATTCTTGAAGATGTTTCTAGACAAGATATTGAAAGAAAAGATAAATCATCTCAACTTATTCCTGATTCAGAACCTGATTTTGATAAATATGTTGTAAAATTTGAAGAACTTGCAAAAGAATTTAAAACTGAACTTATTACTAAATTATCTAATAAAGACAAAATGCTCTTTAGCGAACTTATCAAAGATAAATCTGCCATAGAAAAAGCTAGATCATTCTTATTATTATTGTTCGTTGCAGTAGATGATGTAGTTAGCTTGGAACAACTAGAATCTCCAGATTCTCTTGAATCTGACATTATAATAACACGTGTATTGCAATGACTGATTATAACACTTCTGTCTCTAATGATAAACTTCTTCAAGCAAAAATTGAAGCTGCTTTATATGCTGCTGGAAGACCCTTATCTAAATTTGAATTAGCTAAAGCTGCAGGTATTACTTCTACTATCAAATCATCAAATATTGCTAGAAATCTTATGTCAAAAATAAATTCAACATTTGAAGCAATACAAATGTTTGAACTTGAAGGAGAAAGATTCGTAATTCAACTAAAATCTGATTTCACCACATCTGCTAGAAAATTCTCTTCAAGGCCATTGTTATCTACTGCAGAATTGAAAACATTATCTTTTATCGTTTATTTCCAACCAATTTCTGGAAAAGATTTGGCCGATAGGCGTGGACCTAATTCTTATCAACATGTAAGGACACTTAAACAACTTGGCTTTATAAAAGCTGAACCTAGTGGACGTACTAAGATTTTCAGCACAACAAGTAGACTTGCTGAATATTTTGGAATTGCTAATGATCCTGCTATCTTGAAACAACAACTAATAAAATACGGTTTTAAACCAAAAAAAGCCCCTGTTATTCAGACTTCTCCAAATAAACCATAAAATTATATAAGATTGAAATATCTAATATGATGTAAATGGTAAAAGCATTAGAAAATATCAGAAAACGCAAACATACAGGCGGTCGTATCAAACATACTCGTAGCCGACGTTCTGATGAAAAAGACTCATTTTCCGTTGATACTTTGTTAGGAGATCATTCTATTCGTGTTAAAAACTCACGTGGCGGTAATGTAAAAGTATCTCTTGTATCCGATAATTCTGTTAATGTAATTGATAAATCAAATAATACTATCAAAAGAGTTACCATTACTCGTGTTCTCAAGAATCCTTCTAATAGGGATTATGAAAGACGTGGTGTAATTACTAGAGGTGCAATTCTTGATACTGAACTTGGTAAGGTTCGTGTATTATCACGTCCTGGCCAATCAGGAATTATTGATGGAATACTTATTAATGAATAATTGGAGATTTATGATATGAAATTTTTAGCGCAAGTATTTGTTGGTTCTAATTCATTTCTTCAAGAAGTAGTGTCTTGGGGCATAGGTATCGTTGTTTTATTGTTATCACTAGGTTTTTGGTTTATGTGGTGGTACTTAGGTAAACAATCTAAGTCTTAATTATTGATTATATATTCTACTTACAATACTTTAATCATCTTGGTGTAATTTCTTATGAAAGACTACGAAAAACAAGTAATATGGTTGGATTATTTCAATTCATCTTATTCACGTTCTCAAGGAAGACGTGTTTCTCGTAATCGCTCTATAAAAAATCCTGTTTTATCTGACCTTCTTGAAGCAGCAAAACGCCTGAATCTTAATCCTGTCGGCCATGAAGTTATACATCCTAAACGATCTTCTGTTAATTCTGGATACATATCTATTGATAAGAAAAATAAAAAAACTAATGTACTTCAAGATTTAGCCAAAATGCTTACTATCGTTAAAGGCGAATCTAAAAAGTCTTCTAAATGATTATTCATGTCCACCAACCTAATTGATTCAACTACGTTATTCCTCGAAGGTAATACTGAATTTTATGTTCCAAAAAACAGCCTCACTCAAATTCCTCCTCCTCGTACACCTGTCTTTTTCAATACTATGGCTAAATTCAAACGTGATTTATTGATCTCAATTTTTAATAGTCATGCATCTCAATCTGGACATAAACTTACTTTTTCCGATACATTGTCGGGTGTTGGAGCAACAGGAATCCGCCTTGCAAACGAATCAGAATATGTTAAAAAAATCTACTTTAATGATGCAAATATTAATGCTTCTGAATTATTACAAACATCTATTACACATAACAATTTGGATTCCACTACTGAAGTTTCTATAAATGAAGCTCATAAATTTTTATCTAATTTTACCAATCGTGATGTTCGATTTGATTTTATTGACCTTGATCCATTTGGTTCTCCTATTCAATATGTTGATTCTGCTGTTCGAGCGTTAAAAATTAATGGTGTTCTATCTCTTACTGCAACTGACGGTGCTGTTCTTTGTGGCGTGTATCCAAAAGTATGTCTACGAAAATATGGAAGTCTATCTCTCAATACAGAATACTTCAACGAAACAGCATTACGTATCTTAATATTTTCTTTAGCTTCAATATCATCTCATTATGAATTAGGAATCAAACCTTTATTTTGTCATACTGATAAACACTATATTCAAGCTTATGTTCAAATTACTGATTCAATATCTGATACTGAAAATAGAATTGGTTTCATTGGACATTGTTCTACCTGTCAAAACCGTGTTATTTCAGAACTTCCTATTCTATCCTGTAATCTTTGTTCTTCAAACAACAAAATTGCAGGCCCACTATGGATTGGAGATATCTTCGATAAATCTTTTCTTAATATTGCTATTAATAATACTGATGATTCAAATTTGGTTAAATTATATAGAAATGCAATTTCAGAATCTTCTTTACCTCCTTTGTATTATGTCACAGATACTATATCTCAAAATCTTAAAATCTCATCCTTTCCGGTTGAAACTATTCTATCAAAATTAAAAGAAAATAACTTTCTTTCTTCAAAAACTATTTTACACTCTACTGGTTTTCGTACAGATGCTAATGTAGAAGAAATTAATTCAATTTTATCTAAAACCTCTACAAGCAATATATAATTCACTACTTGCATTTCTACTTACTTTTGGTTTTATTAATTTCACATTCGTAAAATTCTTTTTCAATTCCTTTTCTAATGTGTTTAACATAGGCCCATCAAATGCCTTCAATAAACATCGGCCATTCTTTTCTAATAAATCTGGAAACCTGTCTATAATTAACATCGTAAGATCTATTTGATTATTGTGATCTATCTTCCAAATTCCTGATATATTGGGTGCCATATCTGAAAGTATTACATTTACTTTTCCTTTTACTTCATTCAATATTTTATTCACAACTTCTTCATCCCTGATATCTCCTTGAAATATTGTAACATTTTCACCTATTGGTTTTATGGGAAGTAAATCTACTCCTATTACTTTTCCTTTTGGCATAACTAGTTTAGATGCCACTTGCATCCAACCTCCTGGCGCAGCCCCAAAATCTAATATACTATCATTTGATTTGATCAGGCTGTATTTTTTATTTAATTCAATTAGTTTAAATGCAGATCTACTTCTATATCCTTGTTCTTTTGCTAGTTTTCTATAATGGTCTTTTTTAGCATCCTCTAATCTCAAAATATAATATTATATCGTTCTATTCTTTTTTAATCTTATCTTGTTCTGTTAATACCCAATTTTCTATAAACAAACAATCAAATGGTGTTACTACTCCATCATCAGCACATCTCTCTTCTTCTGGACAGGTTATACAAGGAATATTCTCTATTGAATCAACTTTAACTGGAAACTTTACAGGTGTTAATTTATATGTCCATCTTCCTCCTTCCAAAAGTTTTTGTCTATCAACAATTCTTCTTTTCTCTAATTTTATTGCTAACCTAGAACCTTCCCTACTACTCAAACCTAATTTCTTCCAAAGTTCACTTTGCAATATTCCTTCTCTTCCATTTTCAATTACTATTTCATAAACTCTTGCTGTTAAATCTGCAAATTCAATTTTACTTTTTCTTCCTCGTTTTGTTTTCTTTTCAGGTTCTTTAGT
>DAHJ01000017.1 GCA_002495905.1 Thaumarchaeota archaeon UBA223 | reverse complement strand
GTAACCTCCAGAACGATTACCTCCATATCGTCTACCTCGTGGAGAGTCTTTGTTTTGCCCTCCTCTTCCATATCTTGGAGAACCTCCTCTTCCGTTTCTTCTTCCCATTCTAGTATATCTTTCTTCGTCTAGAGGAACTTCATACCTGTAAATTTGTTTTCCCTCAAAATTCTTAACTTTGCTCTTTATCTCTCTCTTTAATTCAACAAAATCTCTAGTTTCTCTTCCTGCAACTATTGTTATTGCTTTTCCTTTATTTCCTATTCTTGCCGTTCTTCCAATTCTATGAAAGTATGAATCTCTATTCTTTGGAACATTGTAGTTTATTATGTAATCGACATTTTCTACGTGAATTCCTCTACTTAATAGATCTGTAGCCACAATTATTTTTGTTCTTTTTTCCTTGAATCTCTTCATTGACCTATCTCTTTGTGCTTGACTCATGTCTCCATTAGTTACTACTGCCTTTATTTCTAGATCTCTTAATACTTTGTGAATTCTTTTTGTATCTGATTTTGTTCTACAAAAAATTATTCCTTTTTCAGGTTCTATGTCTTCAATTAATTCAATTAATAAATCTTGTTTATTTCTTTCACTATTTACACATAAATAATATTGTTCTAACTTCTCTTCTGCTATTTTATTATCTTCATGTATCATTATTCTTTTAGCTTGATCTTGGTATTTCTTCGCCAATTGAATTATTGGTTGAGGAAATGTTGCTGAAAATAATGCAGTTTGATGTTTATTCTCTATTGATCTTATAATGAATTCTATATCTTCAATAAAACCCATCTCTAACATAGTATCTGCTTCATCAATAACAAGAAACTTAACCCAATCTAAATTAACTACTCCTCTTTCAATAAAGTCAATTAATCTTCCCGGAGTGGCGATTAATAGACTTGGATTTCTTCTTATTGATGCTTTTTGTATATTCGGTGATTCACCTCCACATACTTTGGTCATTTTTAATTTTTTGTATCTCGAAATCTTTTTAATTTCTTTAGTTACTTGATCTGCTAATTCTCTTGTAGGAACTAATACTAAAGCTTCTATATCTCTAGTTCCTTCTTCTAAACTTTGTACTATGGGTATACCAAATGCTAATGTTTTACCCGTTCCAGTATTTGATTGAGCTATTACATCTTCTCCATCTAACAATAAAGGTATGGCTTTTTCCTGAATTTCCGTTGGCTCTTTTATTCCTGCTTCGTTTAATGTTGAAATTAATTGTTTGTCAATCTCAATGTCTCTAAAAACTAACTTTTCACTCACTAATATTCACGACTATCAACAGTTTGCTTGCTTATAAAATCCATGTTAAAAATTTATCAAACTATGACAATCTTAATATTTGCCAGATTGGAGTTTTGATATAATGTCAACGGATTATGACGTGATTATTGTTGGCGCAGGTCCTTCAGGTTCTGCAGCAGCCTATAGTTTGGCTAAAAATGGACATCAGGTACTGATCCTTGAACGTGGAAAAGAACCAGGTTCTAAGAATGTTTATGGAGGAAGAATTTACCCCTATTCTCTTTCTAAATTGATTCCTGATTTTGCTGACGATGCTCCAATTGAAAGAAACGTAACTAAAGAAAGTATCATGTTTATGACTGAGAATTCTAGTTTCCAAACTAATTTCTCCTCCGATCACTCTGTTAACCATGGATTTACTGCCTTTCGATCAAAATTTGATAGTTGGTTTGCTCAAAAAGCTGTTGAAGCTGGCGCTGAATTATTTCCAGAAATCAAAGTTGACGATGTTGTATTTGATGAAAATAATTCTATTATAGGAATAAAAAGTGGAGATGATGAAATTACTTCTAAATTAGTCATTGCCGCTGACGGAGCTACTTCAATTATTACAAAAAAGGCTGGTCTTAGAAATCAATTCAATTCTGAACATTTCTCAGTGGGAATTAAAGAAGTTATTGAATTACCTAGTAATGTAATTAACGATCGCTTTTGTATCTCAGAAAACAATGGCGCTGCTTTAGTATGTGTAGGTTTTCCTACTAATTATCTCCGCGGAGGTGCATTTATTTATACAAATAAATCTTCTATCTCAATTGGACTAGTTGTTAAAGGGACTGATCTTGTTAATTCAAAAACTCAAGTTTCATCATTACTTAATAATTTTAAAAATCATCCAGATATTTCATGTATTGTTAATGGTGGTAAAGTCGCAGAGTATAGCGCTCATCTAGTTCCGGAAGCAGGATTTAATATGCTTCCTAAATTATTTGGCAATGGTATATTGGTATGTGGAGATGCCGCTGGTATGTTATTAAATAATGGCTATACTTTTCGTGGTGTTGATCTTGCTATATCTTCTGGAATTGCCGCTGCTGAAACATTTATTTCTGCAAAAAATAAAAATGATTTTTCTAGTTCTTCTCTCTCTAATTATGAAAAATTGCTTCATGAACATAATGTTCTTACAGATATTAAAAAATTCAAAAAAGGCCCTAAATATATGGAAAATCAAAAATTATATTCTGATTATCCTAAACTAATTTGCAATATCTTTGAATCATTATATAATATAGATGGAAATTCTCAAAAATTTATTCGTGAAATAATTCGTAATTCTATTAAAAATAATAACATTTCTACACTTGGTCTGTTATTGGATTCTATTAAAGGCGCTAATGCACTATAACTTATTTTTTTAATTCTGAAATTAATTCTGGAATGATTTCGAATAAATCTCCCACTATTCCATAATCTGCAAACTTGAAGATTGGAGCGTTCTTATCTTTATTTATTGCAACTATGCATTTTGAATTAATCATTCCTACTTGATGTTGTATTGCTCCTGATATTCCAATTGCGATGTATAAATTAGGTGAAACAATTTTACCTGTTTGACCTACTTGTTCTGAATGCGGTCTCCATCCTGCATCTACTACTGCTCTTGATGCTCCAACTGCTGCATTCAATACATCTGCTAATTCTTCAATTAATTTAAAATTCTCCGGTTCTTTTATTCCTCTTCCACCTGCAACTATTATTGATGCTTCTGATACATCAAGTGTTTCTTTTTGAGGTTGTATAATTTCTTTCAATACAGGACTGATTATATTTCCTATTTCTTCATTATTGACTTGCTCGAAAGAAAAATCCTTTTGTTCTACTTTATTAATTGAGAAATAATTCGATTTTAGTGATAGCACTATTGGATTATTGTTGAATTTTAATGTCTGAATAATCTTTCCTGCATAAATTGGTCTTTTAATTTCATATCCGTTTTCTTCTACCTTGATTTCTATACATTCAGTTACTAAATTATAATTCATATTTGCAGCTATTCTTGGCGATATATCTTTTCCAATTGCACTTCCTGAAAATATAATTATTTCTGGTTCAAATTTTTCAATCAAATTTAATATTATATTCTTATATAAATCAGGAGAATAATTTTCTATTTTATTTGTAGCTCCTAATAATACCTTATTTATTCCAAATTCATTAATCTGGTTTGAGTTATTCTCTTCATATTCTCCTAGAATTACTACATTATTCTCTAAATCCTTTGTATTTGCTATTTTTTGACTTTCTGAAAGTACTTCTAATGATGAATTCTTGATTTCTTTGTTTTTCGCTTCAATAATTGATAAAATACCGCCCATGAATACCACTTAAATTATTTTTTTCTCTTCTTTTAATATCCTGATTAGTTCAGTTACTGATGATTTATCTTCACCTATTATTACTCCTTCTTCTCTTTTTTCTGGATATTCTAACTTGAGTAATTCTGATCTCTTATCAATATTTGTTTCAACCTTTATTGTATTGATTGGTTTCTTCTTTGCTGCCATTAAATCTTTTAATGACGGATATCGTAATTCATTTCTACCTTTTTCATGTGTAATTATTGCTGGAAGTTCACTCTCAAAAACTTCTACTATTCCTTCTACTTCTCTATTCGCAATAATTTTCTTTCCTTCTATTTTAAATTCTGAACAGTTAGATATACACGAAATTTTGTTTATTTCTCCAATCATTATTCCTACCTGATTATTATCTTGATCTACTGATTTTTTTCCAAATAATATTAGGTCATATTGATTTTTCTTTATTTCATTTGCGATTATTGTCGCTATATTTATACAATCATCAATTACTTCATTGGTTTCTATATGTATTGCCTCATCTGCCCCCATAGCTAAAGTTTTTGTTAAAGATTGTTTTACTCGTTCAGGTCCTAAAGAAATTATAGTAATTTTTATTGTTTCATCTTTGTCTTTGAGTCTTAATGCTTCTTCTAGTGCGTATTCATCAAAAGGATTTATCTCATATTTTATTCCACTTTCATCTATTGATTTATTGTCTCCAGAAATTATTAATTGTGATGCAGTGTCTGGCACTTGTTTTACACATACTGCTATGTTCATATCAAGACTTTGATGAGTTCTTTTTACATTTTACCTTTGCGATATCGTTTTAACTGTTATACACTTTCTAATAATACAATTGACTGACAACAAACTTTTTGGCACAAATGGCATTAGGTTCATTCCGGGAAAAGAATACGGCCTTGATTTTATAGTTAATATGGGTCTTAGTATTGGTACTTTCTTCGATAAACCTGATATTATAGTTGGCTTTGATGGAAGAAATTCAAGTCCTTCTATTTCTCGTGCTATATCTGCAGGGTTGATGGAATCTGGCAAGAATGTTATTTCAGCTGGTATGGTTCCTACTCCTGCTCTTCAATTAATAACAAAAAATTCTTATGATGGAGGAGTAATGATTACTGCTTCTCATAATCCTTCTGAATATAACGGAATTAAAGTGATATCTTCCAATGGTATTGAAGTTTCTCGATCTGAAGAGAAAATTATTGAAAATATATATTTCCAACAAAAATACAATCGACAAAACTGGGAAAATGTTGGAAAGATAAGTTCGGATACCTCTTCTATAAATAATTACATACATTCTGTTATTCAAAATGTTGACTCCTCGTCTATTAAAAATCGAAAATTAAAAATTGTAATTGATTCTGGTAATGGAACTCAAGCTCTAGCTGCTCCTCTTATTTCAGAATCTCTTGGTTGTGAAGTAATTACTGTTAATAATCATATTGATGGTACTTTTTCAGGAAGAGGAGGCGAACCTACTCCTGATACTTTGAAATTTCTCTCACAATCTGTCGTTGAAAATAATGCAGATATCGGCGTTGGTTTCGATGGAGACGGAGATCGAAGTATATTTTGTGATGAAAAAGGTATTGTATTTTGGGGTGATAAATCGGGTACTCTAGTTTCTGAACATCTAATTAATAAAGGAATTAAATCACCTATTGTTACTACTATTGCTACATCCCTAATTATTGAAAAAGTGGCATCAAAATATAACGTTAATGTACATCGTACTAAAGTCGGAAGTGTTGATGTTTCTCATAAAATGCTGGAACTCGATTCAAAATTTGGTTTTGAAGAAAATGGAGGTTGTTTGTATTCTCCACATGTTGCTGTTCGTGATGGTGGTATGGGAACTGCACTTATGCTTGAACTTCTTTCATTCTCAGACACAACTTTGTCCGAAAATCTGTCTACTTTACCTAATTTCTATCAATCAAAAACTAAATTTTCATGTCCTATAGATTCTAGAGAATCTATTATTCATGATATTGCTTCATCTATTTCCGAAGAAATTGATCAAACTGACGGACTTAAAATTCACTGGTCTGAGAATAGTTGGTCATTAATACGACCTAGTGGAACTGAACCTATTATTCGGCTATTTAGTGAATCTGATAGCCAATCTCACCTCGATGCTATTATGACAAAGTGCTCTACACTTGTTAATGATTTAATTAAGAACTTGAATTCGTAATGATGTTGTTTATTTGATTCTCAAATTTCTTTATTAATTCTGATGCATCATTGTCATTTTTTGCTTCTACTGACAATCTTATACATTTCTCAGTATTAGATGGTCTAATTAGTACCCAACTATCTTTATTTGGAGAAATTTTAATTCCATCAATTAGTGTAATATCTTGCATTTTCTCAAATTCTTGCTTTACGAAAATAAAATTATTAGGATCAGTTTTTATTTTTATTCTTTTTTGTTTGAATTTTTCAATATCTTTGAAAATATTATCTACACTTCCATTCATTTCTACTAGCTTTGAAACCATCAATGCTAACAAAATTCCATCTCTACATAAATTAAAATCAGGATAAATGAATCCTCCACTACTTCCTTCACCTCCTAATTGACATCCTTCGCTTTGTATTTTTTCTAATACGCTAATTTCTCCAACCGGTGTAGTAATTATTTCGCAATTGATTTTATTCAAATAATTAATTATCGATAAAGAACTATCAATACTGATTGCTGCCTTCTTTAATCCGAATTTCTGTTCAATATATTTGATTCCTGACAATAAAGAAAAGTCTGGAGGGATTTTTTCTCCTTTTTCATTTAAAATTACTAATCTGTCAACATCTGCATCAAAAGCAAATCCTACATCGCATTGATTATCGAGTATTAATTTTGATAACGATTTAAGTGAATCTTCTGTAGGATCTATTATTCTATTAAATGAACCAGATACGTCATTAATTATATGAACTTTGCACCCTAACTTTACAAATATTTCCCTTACAAATTCACATGCTGCACCTCCTCCTAAATCCATTGCTACTTTTAAACCGTGAAATCTTTCATTTCCAAAGAATTCTATTAAATCTTCATAATAACACGTCTCTAATTCTCTTTTAGTACCTGTAAATACATTATTTTTATTAATCTTATTTCTTAATTCCTCTGGTTTTATAATTCTGCCTGGTCTTACGATTAACTTTAACCCATTCCATTCTTTTGGATTATGCGACGACGTAATGCAAATTCCTCCATCTAAATCATTTTTTTTAACATGACGAAATACAGAAGGGGTAGATGTTACTCCTAAATCTTCTACATTACAACCTTCTGATAATAAACACGAAATTACTACTTGATGAATCATGTCTGATGTAGATCTAGTATCTCTACCAATTACACACGAATTTATTCCTGCAGAATCCACAAAATTATAGACTATCTCTAATATATCATTCGCGAATAAATCTTCTCCAATTATTCCTCTTAAACCCGATATTGTAAGTCCTACCACATTTCTAATATATCTAACCTGATGTTAACTTTTATCATAAATTCGTAACATTTTTGATTAATTAGTTTCTTAATAAATTATGTTTAAAAGTCCATTCAAAGCTAAAGATTTCAAATATTTCTATGCATTTCTATCAATTATTGCTATAAGTTTGATTATACTGATAATTACAAGAGTACAACGTGGACTGTCTGCAGTTATCTTGAGTTTATTGGCAATCCTTTTGTTTCTCTATTGGTCGAATGAAATTCGAAAAACAATAAAAAAACAATCTGGACTTGGAATAATTCGTTCGTCTAAAAAGTTTACTTATGAATCTATAGAAACAAATAATGGTTTAGATATTATTGCACAAATACCCGGCCAACATTCTGATTTGAAAGTATCTCATACATCTGGCAAACTTACTATCGCTAGTAAAAGTGGTCTGTCTGAAAAAATAAAAATCTCTAAAAATTTAAGACTTGATAAGTATAATTTTATTAATGGCACTTTGACTATTAATCTACTTTATAATGTGTCTAAATAAATAACATCTCTATTAGTGCTCCTAAACCCAATAATACAAAATTCAGTATAATTATTGCAAACACTCTTTTAATCTCTATTTTTGTATTCTTCTCTATTATTCCCCTTATGAAGTATACACTCTCAGTCATACTTGCTGCATATGCAATAAATTCTAACCAGAAAAATGGAGTTAATGCGGTCAATCCATATAGTAATACTCCAGAAAATCCTACACTACTTCCTGCAGCACCAAATACCATGCCTGTCTGAAAAATTACTATAAAACCAAATACAAATCCCAATACCGGCGCTAACATTATCAATGATATTCTATAATTGTTTAGAAAAATTGCTTGTGCGTCTATATCTACTGGTATTAGTTCTTCAGCTTGTTCTAATATGTCTGATACTTGTTCCACATCTAACGGAAATGCTGATCCTATTAACCCTGCTAGTATAGTAAATATTAAAACAAAAATAAATGAATTAACCCAATATTTTGGAAAAATTTCTCTAATATTGTTTTTTATCATTTAATTAGAAGTTTAGAATTACGTATAAAATTCCTAATGCTGCAGTCATTGTCATTAGCGTAACAACTACTGCTAGGCCTACTCCTCTAGGTCGTGGAGTTCCGCCTTTCAATAAACCTCCAGGAAGTAACATTAGTCCTAAAGCTAACACAAACATTGCTGTTGCATGAAGTCCTTGAATAAATGTTTCTGCAGGGAATAGAATATTAGTATCAAATGATGCCCATATTCCGAAAGCACCGACAATTGTAAATGCCAATGCTGGAAATAGTACTTCCCAATCCATAAAAAAACATGTATCTATGAAAATAAAAACATTGCTTTTTAGTTAAATTTATGAAATTATCGATGTCTTTTCAATAATGCAGCCTTTTTCAAATAATTCTTTTATATTTCTGATTAAAATTAAGGGAGAACCAATTAGCAGGCCTAATGTTATTACTAGAAAAATCTGCTGATAAATAACATTAGATAATGACAACAACATCGTTCCTGTAATTGCTGAAACTGCAATTGAACTTGGTAATACGCTGGTTAATACCAGACCTGCACAAGTTGGACACGCAGTAAATAACCCGGTAAATGCTCCAATTTGTAGAAATTGACTAAATAACCACTTTCCATTATTTTTCGGCCTATTACTTAATGCAAAAGTGATGAGCATTATGTTCCAACCGACTAGTGATGAAATCAAAATCAATAATAATACACTTAAAGGTACGATCATTAATCCAACTTGTTCTGTTATGTATATTGCTGCATTAGGATATTGACCTACTGCACCACAACAATAAACAATTTTAATTGACGGTATCGATACATCATATACTTCTGAAAATATTATTCCTGGCTGATATACTATTGTTCCTGAAATTATCGAAAACAAAATTATGTATATTCCTGAAGAGATCATGAATATTTTTCTATATTTCATTTTTGTAAACAAGTCATATGTGAGAGATATTAATCCTAGTTGCATTAAATTATTGTTTAATCTACTTTCTCTCTGATCAACTAACACTTTTTGAATTTGTATTGCTATAATTAGCAGTCCTAAAAATAAACTGAATATGTATAAAGATCCTACATACTCTGTCAAATTACTGAGATTCTGAAAGTAACTGTTAATTATGGCTGTATATGATATTGAACTCCCAGTAATTATCACGAGTCCCAAAACTAACCACTCGTAATTATACTTCAACGACAATATTTCACACTAATCATTTAAAAACTAAAGGCTAATTACTGTCTACTTGTTAACTAACATATTGGCACGAAATTGGTTGGATCCGTTTAATTTTACATTTGCATTGTCTTTCTTATTTACAGGTTTATTGTTTCCTTTTCCTGCATTAGACACTTCTAGTCTATTAGTTCAATCTCTTAGATTTGGAATGATCTTTTTAGGACTATATCTTGTTTTTAATATTTTAAAAAAACGTAGAACTAGAGTATAATCTATCCAAAGATTTTTACTTGCTTTGCAATCAGATAAAATACATATCCTATTGCTACTATTCCTGCCTGAGACAATAAAGTGAATATCATTATTGGCAACATGTCTAAACCTGTAACTGTAAATCCTACGTATGAGAGCCATAATGACGTTACAATTACAAATATTGCTGGACCTATGAAATTTCCAGGACTTTTGTACTGTCTAATGAAAAATAGACCTAAAAATGTGAATAAAGGAGAGAGTAAATCTACGGCTCCTATCTTCGACGTTGTTGCAATAACAAGGTGCCCTAATGTAATTCCGAATATTGCTGCCATACCAAAGAAAGAAATGAATGGCGCTAACATGAAACCAGGAATGATTGTTAATAGAATATGCATTTCTTTTGACGCAGCTATGCTTCCTGATGCGTCTATTGCATTTAGTATGTTTGATGGCAATAAACTTAAGATTGAAGTTTCAGGCAAACCTAAACTTCCTGCTGCAGTTATACCTGCGGTAATCACGAATAAACCAAATCGGGGTATGTTGACAATTCCTTTTAATGGATTAATTTCTTTCGACATATTATGCAACCGCCGCCTGGAAATAAGATAATCCATCTTGCCATAAGAATGCAAACAAAAATAACCAAACAATGTGCACGAAGTGCCAATAAGTTCCCGCAGCTTCTAGAAATCCGTGATTCTTTTCATCGAATTGATTTCTAAATGCTTTTATTGTTACAACTGTGTTTGCAATAACTCCTGCTATTACATGAACTCCATGAATACCTGTAAGTACAAAGAACGAAGCACCAAATAATCCATCCTGTGGTGTTAGTTCGCCTGAGCTGAGGAGGTGTGGCCATTCGTAACCCATTTGTATTACTGCGAATCCTAGGCCAAGAATTACTGCTCCAAGAAAACCTAGCTTTACTGCAGTTTGATTTCCTTTTTTCACTGCCGCTGTAGACCATTCAATCATTACACTACTGACAATTAATAATGCAGTTTGTATACTTGGAATTGCAACATCTAGGTGATGTATTCCTTCTGGTGGCCATACTGCATAAGCTGATCTTAGATAGAAATACGCTACAAATGCTCCACCGAAAAATGCAATTTCTGAAAGAATAAATAATGCAGTTGGAAATCCTACATCTCCTATTTCATGAAATTCTCCTTTAGTACCTCCTGCTTTTACCATTTGTTCAGATTCTTTTGTAATCTTTGGCCATCTTGGTATTTCTCCACCTAAAAATACAAAAATTAATAATACAAATAACCCAACTAATCCTGCTCCTAATTGTAATGAAAAACCCTTTAACATGAAAATAATTCCAGCTGCAACAAATGCTCCAGACGTTAAACCTACTAGTGCTGGCATATATGAATGAACTTCACCAGTATCAACATGATGTTCAAATTCTACCTTTTCTTCTTTATCTGACATCTTAAAGTCAAAAGTTTTATGTTGATAAGCACATATAACTTTTTTTTTAACCCAACATTTTTATTAATTCCATACATTTTAGAAAATATTGGATAATTCTACATATCTGTCTGAATTGGAAGAATTAAGACAAAAACAAATTTCCGACAAAGTCTCTAAATATAGAAAGTTTTCCATGATTCTTGCTGTTATGATTCATGTTATTGCATTTGTTACCGGAATAGTCATGCTTGTTATATTGTCTTATTCCTTTGTTACTATGTTAGCTTTCCATGCTAGTATGCAAATTATTGCTTATTTGAACATCTATTATGGTCCAAAATTATATGAAAAACGCCTTAGAAAAAAAGTCATAGAACCTGATCCGATATTGCTCAATCGATTTAAATAAGTTTACCAAATCTGGAATAAGAAGAAACGCTAATATATTAAATCGATGCACTAAAATTTGTTATAAAGATGGGAATACTTTCAACTTTTGATAGAATTGTTTGGGGAATAAGTGTTATTGTAACTTTTGTAGTATTATTTATTGTAGGTGGAGGATGGCTTCTTTCTTGGTATCCTGATCCTATTGACGCACGCGCTGCTTTAATCGCACAATATTTTAACCTTGTATATATTGCTGGCATGTTTGTATCTGCTTTGTTTGTAGGAACATTCTTTTATTTCATCTTCAAATTTTGGGACAGGGAACAACCTGCAGGACTTGATTAATTATGGATACATTAGAAAAATTAGAATGGGCTACAATTATTGGTGGTACTGTTTTATTATTTGGATTAGGTGCATTAGCACTTCCTGTGTTGGATGCATTAGATAATCCAGATTATTATGGTGAACCTGATTATGTTGTTAAAGTTGAAGCAGGACAATGGTATTGGAAATTTATCTATCCTGACGGAAGTGAATCTGGCGAATTAAAAATAAAAAATGGAGATATTGTTCGTCTTGAATTAGAAAGTCCTGATGTAATTCATAGTTTTTATGTTCGAGAAATGGGATTTAAAGTTGATATAATACCAGGTAAAACTAGAATTCATGTTATTAGTGCTGAAACACCTGGCGAATATTGGATTCAATGCGCAGAATTCTGTGGCGCATATCATGGCGGTATGACAACTAAATTAGTTATTGAGGAATGATGAGATATGGAAATTAAAGAAGTTAAAAAAGAAACTACACAACACGAACATAAGAACTTCTATTCTAGCTGGAAGACTATTCTTACTACTACTCATCATACTGATATTGGTATTATGTATCTTGTCTTCTCTTTATTCTTCTTCTTTATGGGTGGTTTTGCTTCTCTACTTGTTCGTTATGGTTTAACTCGAGGCGGTTCTATTGCACCTGAAGCTTATTCAAGCTTATTCACGATTCACGGAGTCAGTATGATATTCTTATTTGTAATCCCTGCATGGGCCGGATTCGGTAACTATCTTGTTCCAAAATATATTGGAGCTAAAGATATGTATTTTCCAAAACTTAATGCATTAGGTTTCTGGATGTTACCTCCTGCTGCATTTCTAATTTGGGCAGGAATGCCAAATGTTGGTTGGACTGCATATGCTCCATTGTCGATTTACGAAGCTGGTTGGGGAATGGATATGACTATACTTGGCCTTCACTTGTTGGGTACTTCTTCTATTATAGGCGCATTGAACTTTATTGTAACAATTATGAAAATGCGTGCTCCTACTGTAACTTATAGAAATATGCCTCTTATGGTCTGGACTCAACTTACTACTGCTTTCTTACAAGCACTTGCCACACCTGTTCTTGCTATGGCTCTAACTTTATTATTATTGGATAGAAATCTTGGTACTGGATTCTTCAATCCTGCACTTGGTGGAGATCCAATTATGTTCCAACATTTGTTCTGGTTTTATTCTCATCCTGCAGTGTATATTATGGTGTTACCAGGAATGGGATTGGTTTCCCAAATATTACCTTCAATGTCCAGAAGAGAAATCTTCGGATATAGTTCTATTGCAGTTTCTACTGCACTAATTGGATTCTTAGGATTTGGTGTTTGGGCACATCATATGTGGACTACTGGATTGTCTATTACAGCTCGTGTACCATTTATGTTTATGACAATGGCCATCGCTATACCGTCCGGTGTTAAAGTTTTCAATTGGGTAGCAACTCTGTACGGAGGCAAACTTAAAATGAGTACCCCTATGTTATTTAGTTTAAGCTTTATACTTAGTTTTATTATTCAAGGAGTAGAAGGTGTCTTCTTAGCAAATATCCCATTAGATTATCAACTTCAGGATACATATTATGTTGTTAGTCACTTGCACTATGTATTATTCGGCGTCTCTGCTCAGGCTGTTTTCGCCGGAATTTATTATTTCTTCCCATATATGACAGGACGTAAATATAGTGAAATGCTTGGACAACTTCACTTTGCTTTAACTACTGTAGGAATGTATACATTATTCACTGCAATGTTATTCCTAGGTCTTGAAGGAATGCCTAGACGTTATTATCAATATCTTCCTGAATTCTTTAATATGAATGTTGCAGCGTCATTTGGTGCTGTCTTAATTGCATTTGGTTCTCTTGTATTCTTATACAATATGTTAGTTAGTTGGTATCGCGGTCCTGCCGTAGAAAATAAAGACGACCCTTGGAAACTTGCCGACTACTCTATGAAAGAATGGCCTGATCAGTAATCAATGAACCCGTTAAAGACTCTTTCAGTATCATCTGCTATAGGAATATACATCTTAATTGTTGTTGGTGGAATTACTACTCAGAGTGGTTCGGGTATGGCTTGTCCTGATTGGCCTTTATGCTTTGGGCAATTTCTTCCTAATCTTTCTATTCATGTATTAATTGAAATGACTCATCGTTATCTTGCAATGATTGTTGGTTTTCTTATACTGGGTACATTTATAGTCGCTTACCGTTCTTATCGCAATGAGAAATATTTAGTTACCACTTCTGGAATAACTCTTGTTTTGGTGACTATCCAGGGATATATTGGCATGCTTACAGTCACTTCTATTCTTGACCCTGCCATTGTTACTATTCATCTAGCTGTCTCTACAGCCTTATTCGGATTTTCCGTTATTACTGCTTTAATATCGTTCAGAACTTAATTAATTATGAAACATGCAATCTCATACTAATCGACGTACGAAACAAAATCTCTTACAAGATGGCCTCTTACAAATTATTCTTGCTAATTCCTTAATCTTATTATTAACTTCTAGTACTCTGGAACGTTTCGAAGTAGAAAATTTATTCTTTCATATAATGATTGAACATTTACTGTATCTTTCAATAGGCTTTCTTAATGCATCTGGTTTTGATTCTATAATTAAATCGTTTAAATCTAGTTCTTCAAATTATCGACTAAAAATTTTAAAATATTATTCTAATTATCTCGCAATAAACAATAAATTCAATCCCTTCGGTTTGATTACTGGTTTACTTTTTCTCATTATCTTGTTTTATTGGCATATTCCTTCTAATTTTGATTCAGCAATTGTTAATTTCGACACACATATTTTCATGCACTTTAGCATAATCCTTTCAGGAATATTTCTGTATTCTAGTTTCAAAATGATCTCTCGTATTCAATCACTTGTCTTCATCTTAGCAATTGATAAAACAATGGGTATATTGGGTTTTTTCCTTGCTGGTGGAAGTTCTCAAATTTATCAAACTTATCCCTTGTCTGTACAAATGACTTCAGGTTTCTGGATGATACTTATGATGGTAGGAATTGATTTATTATGTATAATTCTGATTCTGAAAAATTTCTTTAATTCTACCGCTAAATAATCGATGTATTTATTAATCGTGAATCAAGTAAAAATAATGATGTTTGACATAATCAACCTTGTGTATACAATTTTTGTATTATCGTCTAATTCTAATCATCACGATCCAAATTCAATACACGATGATCCTGATATAGGAGCTAAAAAACTGATATTAACATTAACTGTTGCTTTCCTTATTTTTGGAATTGCTTACCTTGTCTGGCAATCATTCTTTGTAATTCCATCTGAGTGAAATACCCCGAATGCCATCTAATTCTACCGATATTAATTCTACAAGTCTTCTATCTAATTTGATAGAAGTTTCAAAACCTTCTATTATCTATCTTCTTGATTTTGTTGCTATTTCGGCTTTGTTAATTGCCTATTATGATCCTAACTATATCACTAATCCTATTAGTTTCACAATAGTTGTAGGTATTCTAATCGCTGGAACGCTTTCATCTGCTGGTTCTGCAGCATTAAATTGCTATATTGATCGCGATATTGATATTAAAATGGCAAGAACAAAAAATCGTTCTAGTGCAACTGGTCAACTTTCTGCTAATGTTATTCTTACTTATGGGATTATTATGATTGGTCTTGCTTCTATCGTATCTACTGTATTTCTTAATCTCTTAACTACTGGAATGATTCTTTTGGGCTCCTTTTTCTATGTTTTTATATATTCTATTTGGCTTAAACGTAGAACTACTTGGAATATTGTAATTGGAGGTTTTGCAGGTAGTGCTGCAGCTTTTGCAGGATGGACTGCAATTACTGGTCAACTTCATATTGTCGCTATTTTAATGGGAATTTTAGTATTTGTTTGGACTCCTTCACATTTCTGGGCATTAGCTCTGTTAAAAGATGACGATTATACTGAAGCAGGAATTCCTATGTTACCTGTTGTTGTTGGTAAATTAAAAGCTGCTCGTTATACTGTAATTAACACTCTTTTGTTGATTCCATTTTCTTTGGTCTTTCTTTTATTTGGTTTTGGTTATGTTTACCTTGTCATTTCTGTAATATTTGGCGTATTGTTACTGTATACTAATATTAAATTACTTCAGAATCCATCCGATAAAAAAATCGCTCTTACTGCATTCAAATTTTCTAGTCCATATCTTGCGATAATCTTTATTGCTTTGTTATTAGATGTCTTTTTTAGATTTCCTATTTTCTAATTCTTTGATTCTACTGTTACTTCTTTAACAGCTTCTTTTTGTTTTTCTTCAACTGATTTTTTAACTTCTTGAAGGCTGGAATCCATTCCATTGATTACTTGTTTTCTTACGTGCAAACGATCAATAATTATTCCAATTATTGATTGTGGTAATATGTAATCTGCTTCAAATGTAACTTTTGTACTATCGTTAATTTCTTCAAATTCAACTGTTATGACGTTCTTTTTGAATGGTCCATTTAATGCTTTTGAGACAATTTTCTTATTCTTAGTTACTTCACAAGTAATACTATCCCATTGCATAGTTCGTCCACCAAATTCTCCAATTATTCTCATTACAGTGCCTACTCCCCAGCCTTCGGTAATCTTAATAGGAATTACTTTCATTTTTGCTTCTTCTGGAAAATGACCTGCAACATGTTCTGGTCTTGCATAATACATGAAAACATCATCTACTGGTGCTTCCATCATAATAGTTCTAGATACTTTACCCATTTTGAACAATATACTAGAATAATCTTGAATACTTAACCCTTTTGGATATTACCATTTTAGAAATTAATTCTCTATCATTTGTAAATTTGAAATATCTCCGGATAAATTATCTACTTCTAATTTGTATTTAATTACTTCATTTGATTCATTTTGTTTTGCATAAAATATTACCTTCCAAATTGACTTTTCATTAATAAATTCTATTGACTTCAATTCATGCCATTTGACATAACCAAAAAGATTTACATATTCTATGGACTTTTCAACAGCTTCTTCTTTGTTCATTTCTATTCTCGGAAAATTTTCTCAAAATCATCCATTATTTTTGCTAACTTAAAATCATACATGCTTAATCCATCAACATCATGAGTTGTGAGTTCTACATTTATCTTATTATATACATTGAACCATTCTGGATGATGATTCATTCTTTCAATTTCTATTGCAATTCTTGTCATAAAAGCAAAAGCATCTCCAAAGTCCCTGAATTCAAATGTTTTCTTTATTCGATCATTATCTAATACCCAATTGTTCAATTTTAATAATTCTGAGTCGATTTCTTTAACGTCTAGTTTTTTATAGCTTTCATCCATGTTAATGTCTTGATTAGCTACTTTTTTATTCTTTCTTTTACCTTATTATTTCGGTCTCGCACCCGCGGTATTATCTTATGATATTCCGCAGGCCCGCGGTAGCTCAGCTTGGTAGAAATATTGCCAAAAGCTTCCGGCTGTAGGGTTAAGCCTTGGCTTATCCGAACAGTTTGCCAAGCACACAGGAACCGGACTGTCGTCGGAAAGTTATTACTTGACGAATTCAAATTGGATGTATAATCCATGAATGTCCGACCCGCGGGACCATTTAATTTTCACTGAGACTTTTCTATAAGTTATTAAATCTCTTCAAAGAAGAAAAAACATAAATATAAAAGATATCACTGAATCATTAGGTAATAATATTGGCAGATAAACCACACCTTAATTTAATCGTAGCAGGTCACGTAGACCAAGGTAAATCTACTATAATTGGTCATCTTCTTGTTGACCTCAAAGTCATTGACGAAAGAACTATTGCAAAATTCGCTGAAGAATCTGAAAAAACTGGTAAAGGTGACACATTCAAGTATGCATGGGTTATGGATAATTTAAAAGATGAAAGAGAACGAGGTGTTACAATAGATCTCGCTTTTAAGAAATTTGAGACTCCTAAATATGATTTCACACTTATTGATGCTCCTGGACACAGAGATTTTATTAAAAACATGATTACCGGTGCTTCTGAAGCAGATGCAGCAGTACTTTGTGTTTCTGGTAAACCTGGAGAAACTGAAATTGCCATTGGCGTAGGTGGACAATCACGAGAACATTGTTTCTTACTAAAAACACTAGGTGTTAAACAAATGATTGTTGCAATCAATAAAATGGATGCAAATGAAGTTGGTTATAAAAAAGAACGATATGAAGAAGTAAAAGTTGAAGTTGAAAAATTACTAAAAGGTGTTGGCTGGGACTTGGCAAAAACACCTATTATTCCTGTTTCCGGTTGGAAAGGAGATAATTTGATCAATAAAGGAGATAATCTTTCTTGGTATGATGGTAAGACTATTTATGAAGCATTTGACGATTTCGAAGTTGAAGCTCCTCCTGTAGACAAACCATTACGACTTCCATTGCAAGATGTATATTCAATCACTGGTGTAGGAACAGTTCCAGTAGGTCGTGTAGAGACTGGTACATTCAAGGTTGGAGAAAAAGTTGTTATTATGCCTAGTGGTGCTAGTGCAGAAGTTAAATCAATTGAATCACATCATGTTGAATTACAAGAAGCCTCTGCAGGTGACAATATTGGTTTTAACCTTCGTGGTGTTGATAAAAAGGACATTCGTCGTGGAGATGTAATCGGTCCTGCAGATAATCCACCTAAAGTTGTTAAGGAATTTACTGCTCAGATAATTGTAGTACATCATCCTACAGCTATAGCCCCTGGATATACGCCTGTTATACACGCACACACTTCACAAGCTGCAGCAACTATCACTGAACTAGTTTCTAAATTAGATGCTAGAACTGGTGGTGTTTTAGAGGAAAGTCCAAAGGCACTAAAAACTGGTGATGCAGCAATTGTAAAAATTCAACCATTGAGACCATTGTGTCTTGAAACATTTGGTGAATTTCCACAAATGGGAAGATTTGCATTAAGAGATATGGGTACAACCATAGCTGCAGGTGTAGTTAAAGAAATTAATCAAGAATGGGAAAAGAAGTAATCTTTTTTCCATTATTGTTTTTTATTATTTACATAAATTTTATTATTATATTATATAAGAAATAATAATTATTACCAAAATATTAATATATGTCTAAGTTTTTCAAATATATTATGTCTTCAGTTACGCTCAAAAAAGTCTCTAAACGATTTACAAATTCAGATGTTGATGCTGTAAGTCAGGTTGATTTAGAAATTGAAAATAAAGAATTTCTTGTAATTCTTGGCCCATCAGGCAGTGGTAAATCTTCTTTATTACGACTTATTGCAGGTTTAGAAGAAGCTAGTAATGGCGAAGTATACTTTGGCAACGATCTAATGAACGACATTTCTCCTCGAGAACGTGATATATCTATGGTCTTCCAGAATTTTGCTTTGTTCCCAAATATGACTGTTTATGAAAATATTGCATTTCCTATACGTGCATCAGGTAAAGATTCTACAAATCTAGATAGTGAAGTAAAAAAAATTGCTTCTATGCTGCAAATTGAAAGTCTTTTAGATCGAAAACCTGGTGAACTAAGTGGCGGTGAACAACAACGTGTTTCTCTTGGTCGTGCAATTATTAAGAAACCTAAAGTCTTCCTAATGGACGAACCTTTATCTAATCTTGATGCTTCATTACGTTCTGAATTACGTACTGAGATCAAAAAATTACATGAAGAATTGGGAATCACGTTTATTTACGTTACACACGATCAAACTGAAGCTATGAGTATGGCTGATAGAATTGCATTAATTAAAGATGGAAAATTACTTCAGGTCGACAAGCCTGATGTACTATATAATAATCCAAATCACTCTTGGATTGGTTCCTTCCTTGGAATGCCTGCTATGAATCTTGTTAATTCTTCTGATCTTGGTGATTCAATATCTACTAAAAAAGGTACCACTGTAGTTGGAATACGACCTGAAAATATCACTGTAAGTTCTGGAAACTCGAAATTAACAGGTTCTGTAATATCTACAGAATATCTTGGAGATAGTCAAATCCTTAATGTAAAGATAGCAAACTCTGTAGTGAAAGTTAAAGTTCCAAATGATTCGAAATTCTCTGTTGGCACTGATGTAAATCTCGACTTTTCTGACGGTGATTTGAGATTCTTTTCTGACGACGGCAAAACTGTCAGGTGAATATATTTGCGTGTACCTTATCTTTTTCTGGTTCCTGCACTAGTAATAATATTTTTGGCACTTATAGGTCCAGTTTTTCAGTCTTTTTTATTGAGTTTATCTGAATTCTCACTAGTTAATCCTTCACAAACTCCTGTTGGATTCCAGAATTATATTTCTCTTCTTTCTGATTCTGTTTTTTGGAGAGCAATTCAAGTAACATTGTTACTTGTCTTTGGATCGGTCTTTCTAGAATTTATTGTTGGAATATTTCTTGCCTTATTGATAACTAGTTCGGGTCAAAGAGCAAGAACCTGGTTCTCATCGATTTTTGTAATTCCAATTGCTATTGCTCCTATCGTTACAGGAGTATTGTGGTCTCCAAATTCATTTTTTGACGATCTTAATACTTTGCTTTATTATGGTTTGTCGCTTGGAACCTATATCGATACTTCTAAACCTTTTACATATTATTCTATAATTGTTCTTTCTGACGCATGGATCTGGGCTCCATTATTTATGTTAGTTACTGTTGCCGTAATACGTTCAATTCCTAAAGAACAAATTGAAGCAGCTGAAGTAATGGGAGCTTCTTCTTTTACTAAATTCCAAAAAATTACATTTCCTGCTATAATTGCATCTCCTGCAATTGTTGTTACTTTGCTTCTTAGAACTGCGGATGCATTCAGAATGTTTGAAGTACCTTACTCATGGAATTTTTGGCTTGGCCAAGATTCTCAACTCGGAGCTCCTGTTGATACAGTGAGTGTTTTGATGTGGAAGATGTTTTCCTCCACTTTGTATGATTTTCCTATTGCACAAATAACCGCAATGGCAATATTGTTGTTGGCTGTTACGCTGACTACTTGTGCACTTGTATTGAGGAGATCTTCTAGTTTATTGGATTGATGAATAATGAGTGAAAATAAAAATAAAAAAAATAATTCTAGATATATTCGCTATCTGTTATTGGTTTCTGCAGCACTTTGGGTATTATGGCCTATATCAATCATGGTCGAAGAAGGATTTCGTGTTGATATCGGACCTCTATTTTCAGGTCGTGGCGCAAGTTTTGTTGGAGAATTCTTCCAAGGTCAAGGCGGAATAAAATTCTCACCTATCGAATATCAGAAAGCTCTGAGAATAGAAGCTTATCCACGATTATTGGTTAACAGTGTAATAATTGCTGTATCAAGTGTATTAGTTGCAATACTTGCTGGTCTTCCAGCAGGTTTTACATTGGCAATGTACAAGTTTCGTGGAAAGGCATTCATCACATATGCCTTACTTGCTATGAGAACTATATCACCATTTGCTGTATTGCTTCCATTCTTCCTTATTTATGGACGACTTGGATTATTTGATACTTATCAAGGAATGGCATTTGTTTATCTGATTATTAATTTACCAATAATTACTATGATGATGAGAGGCTTCTTCAAGGATATTCCCAAAGAGATTTTTGAGGCTGCATTTATGTCTGGCGCTTCTGATTCTTATATTCTTCGCAAAGTTGCACTTCCATTGGCATTACCAGGACTTGCTGCGGCCGCAGTATTCGCTTTTGTCGGTACTTGGAATGAGTTCTTTTATGCTTTATTCTTAACAGGTGCTGTTACAAAAACCGTTTCTCGTGGTGTCTGGTCTGGATTCTCTGAATCTATTGAATCATTCAAAATCCTTGAATTTGATGAATTAAATGCAGGTGGAACTCTTGCTATTATTCCTGCCGTTATTCTTTCACTAGCAGTTCAACGATATCTCGCTCGAGGAATTACTCTTGGTGCTGCAGAATGATGCAATCACGAACTAATCAAATAGCAATTTTAGTTTCTCTAATTTTATTATTAGGAACTATAGTAGTCTATTTTTCATTAGGACAATCACAGGATGCTGAAGTTCTTCCATCAGGAGAAAATGAATTAATATCTTTGGCAAAAGAATCTGGAAAATTAACTATCTTTGTCGATGACGAAATCTACGATGAATCCTTTTTTAATTTTATTGATAGAGAATTTTCATCGAAATATGGTATTGATGTAGAAATTACTGCTGGACATTGGTCCTCAATTCAAACTCAGTTGATTAATGAAAAAGTTTCTGGACGTTCTAATGGCGCCTTTGATTTAGTTATTCTTAATGATGAAGCAACAGCACGTTTAATTGAAAAACAACTTACGTTTTCTCAAACTGGAGATCTGATTTCTGATATCTCTGGTAGTACAATTACTGACGAAGTAATAAAATTAAAAATTGCAGGAGTTGATAATGATGGATCTGGTATAACTTTGTGGTTTGATGTATATTCATACATGTATAATAATGATGAGTTTTACAAATTTGAAAATGTATATTGTTACTTGGGATTAGTTGGAGAAGATGACGATGATGACGACGATGAT
>DAHJ01000014.1 GCA_002495905.1 Thaumarchaeota archaeon UBA223 | reverse complement strand
AGACCGTCGTGAGACAGGTCGGTCTCTATCTGATGGAAGCGGTGGTTGTCTGAGGGGAAGTTGATCTTAGTACGAGAGGAACAGATCAACGCGGCCTCTGGTCTACCGGTTGTTCGACAGAGCAATGCCGGGCAGCTAAGCTGTTGTGGATAAGAGCTGAATGCATCTAAGCTCGAAGCCACTCCCGAGAAAAGACAGCCTGTTGTTAATGATTTCCTTCGGGAAATTGTTGCAACGAAGAATCGTTATAGAAGATAACGTTGATGGTTTGGTAGTGTAAGCTAGAAGACTTCGGTCGACTAGTTAAGCTAGCCTTTCCCAATCTTTCAAAGCGTTTTCATGTTCATTTCTATACTGCGTAAAAATCATTACACGACGAGATATTGTCCTTTAATTTTTTATATTCAAAAATCCATTAACTTCTATGGATATTGATGTAGTTTTTGCCGATTATGCAATTAATGATATTTCTAAATTATCTTTAACTGCAGAAGAAATTGGTTTTAATTGTATTTGGACAAGTGAAACTAAACATAATCCTTTTCTTCCTCTTTCTATTGCATCTCAAAACACATCCAAAATCAAATTAGGTACTGCTATTTCTGTTGCGCTAGCTAGAAGTCCGATGGTTCTTGCTTATACTTCTTGGGACCTTTCACAGCTTTCTAATGGACGATTCTTTCTAGGACTTGGCACTCAAGTCCGTTCTCATGTAAAAAGAAGGTTCGGAATGCTTTGGGATTCTCCTGTTACTCAGCTTAAAGAAATTATTTCTTGTATTCGACACATATGGGATTGCTGGCAAACTCAATCTCCATTGAATTTCAATGGTAAGTATTACAAACTAAATCTTATGACTCCTTTTTTTAACCCTGGACCAATCGAATATCCTAAAATTCCTATCTATATAGCTGGAGTAAATAAATTGTTATGTAAAACAGCTGGAGAAGTATGTGATGGTTTTCACATTCATCCTCTACATACTAAAGAATACATTAAAGATCTCATTATTCCAAATATTGAAATTGGCTGCGAATCGAATAATCGAAATCTTAAAGATGTCTCCATTAGTGGTTCTGTGTTTGTAATAACTGGCCCTGATTCTAATTCTATGGAAAAAACCAAGGAATTTGTTAGATCTCAAATTGCATTTTATTCTTCTACCCCTACTTATTCTAAAGTTCTTGAGATGCATGGCTGGGCAGACATTGCTAAAGAACTAAATAAATTATCCTCATCTGGTAATTTCCGAGATATGCCTAAATTAATTACTGATGAAATTCTTGAATCTGTAGCACTTATCGGAACTCCTAATGAAATTGCTCCTTTGGCATTAAAAAAATATTCTGGACTTTTAGACCGTATCAATTTCTATCTTCCATTTGATACAGATATGTCTCCTGAAATGTCTTACTGGTGGAAGAATACGATTAAAGCAATTCAGTCTTAAATTATTTTATTCTTTTTAATGCAATGTCACAATATTCTTCGGATATATCTATATGAATAAAATTTCTATTGTTTTTTAAAGCAACCGAAGCAACTGTTCCTGTTCCTCCAAACATATCTAAAATTGTATTTCCTTCATAAGAATAATATTTTATTAATCTGTAAATCAATTCTTCCGGAAATGGAGCTGGATGACCCTTTCTATTCTTTGTAACAGGTAATATGTTCCAATGACCATCTGAATAATTGAGAAATTCATCTCTTGTAATGTCTGATTTTGTTTTATCTCCTTCCAATTTCATTGAATTCTTACTAAAAATTAATACGTATTCCCAAGATGGAATTATGTGAGGATTACTTGGACTCTTCCAACTTCCCCACGCCGTTCTTTTCAACATCGTCTGTTTATACCATAAGATTTCTGTTCTGAATATCATTCCTATTTCTCTTAATCTATTTGATAAATCATGATGCACTGGTTTAAAATCTCTTATTCCTGTAGGACCTACATTTAACGCAAATCTTCCACCATCTATTAAAACTCTTTTTGTTTCAATCCAAACTTTTGATAACCACTCAAGATATTCTTCATATTCCATCAAATCATTATGTTTATCATATTCTTTTCCTACGTTATATGGAGGCGACGTTATTGCTAGATGCACTGAATTTGATTCTATATTCTTCATTAGATCTAGAGTATCTCCACAATTAATTTTATTCATTAAGTCTAATTTTACTTCCAATACATTATTTCTTTAGAAAAATTCCTTTAGTTACCCAAAAATTAACTTTTTTTCTCATTTTTGTTAACCTTTATTGCTCTATTTGCTGCTTAGAATTCTGTTGTATAAGCTATTAATTCTCACGATATTATTATTATTATTTGCTGGAAATATCTCTACTGTGAACTCTGAAAATTTCTTTGATTGGAAATACTCTGCCTTTGATAAAGAAAATACTGGATTTAGTCCTCAAACTGTAATATCAAAAAATAATGTCGAAAACTTAAAACTCAATTGGATTTATCAGTTTGATAGTATCTCGTCTATTGATAATGATATAGTTCCTCCAGAAGGTATTCAAACTACTCCACTGATTTATCATGGAATTGTTTATGTTGCAACTGGATATAATGAAGTTTATGCAATCGATGCAACCGACGGCAGTCCTTTATGGTCATTTAAACCCGATATTAATAATTATAAAAATACTGAAGTTTGGGCAAAACGTCTTGCAACTAGGTCTCTTACAATTCACGAAGATGCAATCTATATCCAAACTAGTGAATGTTCAATTTATGGATTGGATTTGATGTCTGGCGAAATAGTTTTTGAATTACTTGAAACCTGTTCTAATATCCCCGGAAATAACGGAGAATATTTCTCACCTTTTGCTCCAACATTTTATAAAAATCTTCTAATAACTCGAGCACAGGGAAATGCATTTGGAGGCAGAGGCTTTGTTTCTGCATATGATGTTGAAACTAAAGAACTAGTTTGGCATTGGTTCTCTTCTCCTCCTGCAGGAGGCGAACTAAATTGGGGTTATGAACAAGCTAATCTGGGAAATATTGAACCCTTTGAAAACGACTGGGGATATACTAATTATATTGCTGGAGGAACTTCATGGGGATTGCTTGCAATTGACGAAGATTCTGAAACACTGTTTCTACTAACTGGTGAACCTGCAAACCAATTTGATGCAGCATTACGTCCAGGACCTAATTTATTCTCTAGTTCTATTGTCGCCCTCAACATAAACACTGGAATTATGAAATGGTATCACCAAATGAGTACCCATGATATAAATAATAATGATCCTGGTTGGAAAGTTGTTTATACTAATATTTCTGTTGACAATGTTGAGCGTAAAGCAATAATTGCAGCCTCAAAAACTAACTATTTGTATGTTGTTGATGCTATTACTGGAACTCTTATTCATGAACCAATTCATTTTGGACCTGAAAACTATAATCATACAAACGACAATACTGAAAATGAATCTGACATGTTTGCATCTCAAAGTAAATATGTTGGAGAAATCTTCTGCCCAAGTCAATTAGGCGGTGTTTTTGCAGGAATGTCTGTTGCTGATAATGTTGCCTATATTCCTTCTCAAAATGTTTGTGGCACTGTTATTCCAAGATTACTAGAATACAAAGGAGAAGTTCTTGATGGTTTTGTATATAGACTTGATCTCAATCGACCAACTAATGGCTCAATTTATGCTGTTGATTTATCTACTTCTGAATTAAAATGGGAAATCTATCTTCCTGATCGAATTCAGAGTGCATCTTTGATTGTTAGTGGAGATGTATTATATTCAATCGATCGAAGTGGTGTATTTTATGCCATTGATATAGAAGATGGAAAAATTCTTAATTCTATTCCATTTAATTCAATGGGTTCTGCAGGACCTTCTATTGGTGCTGATGCTTTCGGTTCTATGATGATAGTATTTCCTATGGGAGGAGGTAATCTAACTGGAGCAAATCCTGGTATTCTAGTTTCTTTATCAATTGACGAATCTGACTATGACTCTTCTGATTACATATTATTTGGAATTACTTTAACGTCCTTGATTTATGCGACAATTGTTACTAGACGTAGGATTCGAAATTGAGTAATGATAAATTAATTATCTATGGAACCATAGAAACTTGGGAATTTGATTCTTGGATAAAAGAATTTAATAAAATCCACCCAAATATCAAAATTGAATATTCTCGCAAATATGTCTACGGAACTCCTCCTCCTATGTACAATCAAATCCAAACAGAATTATCTGAAAATAATTCATCTGCAGATATTGTTTTCAGTGCTATATCTCCACATTTACAAATGCAAAATCATGATTTGTTTCAGTCTTATGAAACTACTGAGAGAAAAAATATTCCTGATTCATTGAAAGATTCTGATGGTTTCTGGACTTCTGTCATTCTCTTACCTACAATACAAATCTACAATAACCAACAAGTAGAGAAAAACGACATTCCGACTTGTTCTAAAGATCTTCTTCAAGACAAATGGAAAGATCGTATATCTATTCATGATATAACTCTTGGAACATTTGGCAGTAATTGGTTATCCTCTCTTCGACAAGATCTAACTGAAGAAAATTGGAATGGATTTGTTAATCTACTTTCTCACCAAAATCTTCACCTTTGGCCATTGTTTAGACATGTGCTTGGTAGTGTGAGTCTTGGCAAGAGTGATTTAGGTCTTACTGTTATGCTTTATGAATATCTTCGTGCCCAAGATATGCAATTACCCGTTGATCGAATGATTCTTTCGGATATTCCTATGTCTATTTCTGCTACTGCTGCATCAATACTCAAAACTTCACAAAATCTGGAGTCTGCTAGATTGTTTATTGATTATATTCTCTCAAAAGAAGGACAAAATATGATTGGAAATAACTACATACGTGTTCCTGCTTATATTGAATCTGATTCTAAATACTCACTTTCTACTTTATTACCTAATGAAAAATACTCTATCTTTCCATCACCTGATGTGATAGAAAATACTTCTCAAGATAGAAAATTATTCCAAAATTTATTTCAAAATACTATTGATTACGACGACGCTTTTAATTCAGACGTTGATAAAGTATTAAAAAACTCAATCTAAAAGAATTTACTCTTTAATTTTATCAATTCATCATATGTCGAATATACAATTAGGAATGCCCCTAATCCTAACGACCCTCGACTTATATTCATAGTGCTATTTATCTGACGATTGATTTCCTCTGTTTGTTCTATTGATAGACCAATTCTTTCAACTCCTAGTCTAACATTATTTCCTGCTTGTTCAACCGATTTTATTATTTCTTCAAACGCTCTTACTTGATCCATTGCAGATTGATACATCAATAAACCTATTACTAAAAATCCTAATCCTAACGTAAAATACAATTTTTTCATATAATTACGACTCTAAATACTGTATAATTCAATATATCAATTACGTATTGTTTTTATTAGATTCTATCCCTCATTGTTTTATGCCTGCAAAAAAGCCATTGTCTAGAAGTAAGTTTCTTGCCTTAATCAAATCTGAGGCTACTAAGCGTTACCCTGATAGACATCCGTTCAATACTTTGCTTTATGAAGGTAAATTAAATAAAACTCAAATTCATGGCTGGATAAATAATTGGTTTTATTATCAAAATATGATTCCTCTCAAAGATGGCGCTGTAATTTCAAATTGCCCATTACCTGACGTTCGCAGATTGTGGATATCTCGTATATTGGAATATGATGGATATTCCGAAGCAGAAGGTGCTATTGATGGATGGATAAAATTTGCTGAATCTACTGGTATGAATAAAAAATCACTATATTCAGATAATTACTTACCTGGTGTACGCATTGCCGTTGACTCATTATTGAATTACGTTAAATCACACTCTTGGTTTGAAGGAATATCTACTTCTTTAAGTCAAATATTTCTCCCTGCGGCTATTGACAAAAGAGTATATGCATTGTCTAAACATTATGGTGATTTTATTGATCCTGATGGACTTAGTTATTTCATGTCATTATCTGCCCAAGCACGAAAAGATAGCCAAATTGCTTTAAATCTTATTATGAAATATGCTGATTCTTATGAAATGCAGTTACAAGCAGTTGATTCTGTATTGTTTACGGAAGATGTTTTATGGTCTATATTCGATTCAATACATTCAGTTTACGTTCTAAAGGAATAGATTACTCTATATTTATTGCTTCGGCTCTACCGCGTTTCTTTGTCCTTCTCATTGGAAATACACATGATTCATACAGTGTCCCATCTTTCTGCCTTTCTCCAATTTCATATCTGTCTCCATAATTAAACTCAAGAAATCCTTCTATCATTCCTTTTGTAAAATTACATACTGGACCTCCATTTTCCCTTGCTTGAAAACATCCAAGACACTGGAATTTATATTCTGGATGATATTTCTCATCACTTAATATTGTCTTAATATTTCCAATTTCATTCTCATCAAAATATTCTGATAATTTTGTTAGATTCTCTTTTAAATTTTTACTGAATTTTCTTCCGATAACCTCGTTACCGACTCTTTTTCCATAATTTCTAAGAATGTCATGATGTCTAGTTTTCGTAACATTTCTTAATAATCTAAATCCATGATATAAAAATAACTGTATATCTTTACCTAGTTTGTTATTCTTTTCTATTGTCCATTCTAATTTACTGCTTTCAAATATTCCTGATAATAAATCTAAATAATGAGAATCTGAAGAAGAACTAGGAAGCTTATTGTCTAAATTATGTTTTAAGACATATAGTTTAGATCTAAAACCTCCTCTTCCACTTTTAGTTCCAGCAATTTCAATAATTCCTTCTTTTACTAAATTCGTTAAATGATAACTGATGGTTGGTTTTGATACTTTTAATATTCTTGAAAGATCAGTTAATGAATATGGCTGCTGTGATAATTGATTAATTATATTCTCTCTAACTCTTCCCTTACTTACATGTGGATGTTTACTACTGGCAGTTTCTATCTTTATCACCTATTTAGATTGTTATAATAATTCTAACAGGGTATAGATATAAATATTTACATTTATTTGTGCTATGTTAGCACAAAATCGTAATCTCTTAGTTGCAGTTGTTGCAGTAGCAATTCTTGCAATTGCAGGTTTAACGTTTTTCAATAGTGGACCATCAGGTTCAGGTACCGTATTGGTTTATGGAAGTGTCGACGCAGAAGATATGCAAACTACAATCGACGCATTTCATGAAGCCTATCCCGAAATAACAATTGATTATGTTCGAGGTTCTCCGTCTGAGACATATACTCGAATTTCAACAGAAATTGAAGCTGGAGCAAAAACAGCTGACGTCGTAATGCTCAGTTTTCCAGGATCACTTTCATTGGTTGATGATGGTTTTGCACAAGTATACAGACCACCAAATGCAGCCAATTGGCCTGACGAATTAAAAGATCCTGATGGTTATTGGCAAGGTGTTCTTCTTCTTGGTCAAGTAATTACATATAATACAAATCTTGTTTCTGAAGATGAATTACCAAAAACTTTGAATGATCTTACAGATCCTAAATGGAATGGTAAGATAACAATGCACGATTACACAAGAGGTACAACCTCTACTAGAATCTGGGCTACTATAGCTGAAGAGACACTTGGTGCAGAAGCAACAATTGATTTCCTCACTAGATTAGAGGCAAATGTACAACCTGTTAGACAACGCAGTACAGGAGCACAAGTTGACGAAGTATCTCGTGGTGAATACCATATTGGTATTGTAGGACAACTCCATGATGTCGTTAAGGCAAGGCAAGATGGAGCTCCAGTTGCAATCCTCGAGTTAGAAGATTTCCCATTGGTATGGGGTCCAACTGCCGCAGTCCTACTTGAAGCATCTGAAAATCCAGACGCTGCAAAAGTATGGATTAATTTCTTAGTCTCTGAAGAAGCACAAATCTTGATTGGTAATGTCGATGTAAGATTCGCAGCTTTGCCAGACGTTGAGTCTCAAACAAAGCATACTATTGGAGCAGCTGCTCCTGAAGGTATGGATCTTCTTAGATATCCAAGTGCTGAAGCACGTGCCAAACATGATGAATGGCATTCAATCTTCAAAGAAATCGCAGGAGTCTAAACCTAATAATCTCTTATTGCCATAGAATTTCTTCCTGATATTTTATGGCAATATTCAATTTTTTTTCAATTAAATATAAATAAACCAACTCTTACTATCATAGTTGATGTCTGACCCACTTGTTTTACAAAATGAAACTACTCAAGCTGTAATAAATCGTGTTAATGCTGATTATTGGAAAGATAAAAATGTACTTATTACTGGAATTACCGGTTTTGTTGGTTCTTGGCTTACGGAAATTCTTTCATCATCTCAAATCAACGCAAATATTTATGGACTATTGAGAAGGCAGTCAAATCCAAATCTTAGAAACATACAACATTTACTTGATCGAGAAAATATTAAATTAATAAAAGGTGATTTACAAGACTTGGGCTCAATTGTTAATGCCATAAAAGAGTCCAATGCGGATGTTATTTATCATTTAGCTGCACAGTCTTTTGTTCCGCATAGTTTTGCATCTCCTATTGATACTTATTCTACAAATGTTACTGGAACATTAAATATGCTTGAAGCTTTAAGACTAACTCCTCGTGATGTAGCTCTTCATTATGCAGGTTCTAGTGAAGAATACGGTCTTGTTATTCAAAATAACGAACACTACAGAACTATGTTGGAAAAATACAAGACAATTTTACCTTCTCCAAATCTTGATTCAAACAATGATGTAATTAACGAGGCTCCAATTAATGAAACTAATCCATTACGTACTGTTGGAACATCTCCATATGGATCTTCTAAACGCCAAGCTGAGGATGCATGCCGAACATACGTGTCTTGTTATGGACTTGACGTTCATATAACTCGTGCGTTTAACCATACGGGCCCAAGACGAGGTAATGAATTTGTCACTAGTGAAATTACACGACAAATTGCTCAAGGAATAAAAGAAAATCGAAAGAATGTCACACTTGGAAATCTTGATTCTATCCGTGATTTTACTGATGTTCGTGATACTGTTATGGGATACTTTGCAGTTATTGAAAAAGGAACAAAAGGCGATGTCTATAATTTAGCTAGCGGTAATGGAATTTCTATTGCTGAATTATTGGAGATATCTCTAACTATTGCCCGTGAACACTATAAAGTGGACGATATGAAATATCTTTTGGACGAATCTCGATTACGTCCTACAGATTTACCTGTTTTGATTGGCGATGCATCAAAAGCTAAAGAAAAACTCGGTTGGAATAATCATATTCCACTTGATCGCACAATCTTGGAAATGATTCAATATCATCTTAGTTTAATGAGTTGATATATTGTCAGTTTCCGTCTGTCCTAATTGTTGGTCTGCAAATTTTGAATTAGATAAAAAATCCGATACAAATTCTTGTTCTAGTTGTGGCAATATTTTTAAACGTGCAAAAAAACTCTAAAATATTGATATTATGGAAGAGTTTTTTTCAAATTCTTCAATTCTTTTATCTTCTTTAAGAGTCAAATCAATATCATCTAATCCTTCTAATAATCTACTTCTTCTATGTGAGTCAATATTAAAATCTATATATTCGTTACCAAATGTAATTTTCTGCGAATCTAGATTAATCTCGACTTTCTCTTCACACTGTAATAATTTGTGAATCTTTTCAATATCAAGAATTATTGGTAAAACGCCATTTTTGAAGCAATTACTGTAAAAAATATCTGCAAATGAAGGTGATATTATGACATTAAATCCAAAATCCTTCAATGCCCATACTGCATGTTCCCTTGATGAACCACATCCGAAATTTTCATTTGTAACTAAAATCTTAGAATCTTGATATGCTGAGTCATTCAAAACAAAATCATTTTTTGGTTTTCCATCTTGATCAAATCTCCAATCATAAAAAAGAAATCTTCCAAATCCTGATTTTGTAATAAGTTTAAGAAATTGTTTTGGAATTATTTGATCTGTGTCTACATTTGCTTTATCAAGCGGTGTAATTATGCTTGATACTTTAGAAAAAGGTTCCAATTTAGTTCCATTCCCTCACATCGACAAAATGACCTGCAATTGCAGATGCAGCTGCCATAACAGGACTGACTAAATGTGTTCTTCCACCAGAACCTTGTCGCCCTTCGAAGTTTCTATTCGATGTACTTGCACAACGTTCTCCA
>DAHJ01000008.1:6772-17443 GCA_002495905.1 Thaumarchaeota archaeon UBA223 | reverse complement strand
AACAAAGCGTAAAGCACCAGCCAAACGCAAAGCTACTAAACGTAAAACTACTAAACGCAAAGCAAAACGAAGTACTCCTAAAAAACCTCGTTATTCATTGCTCATCACACAAAGTCAAAGAAATAGTCGTGACTTTAAAGTCCAAGTGTTGAAAAATGGAAAAGTTGCAGGAGAACCAAAGAAAATCGCCGCATCCAAAATCTCTGCTACTGCTTCAGGCATAATTAATTATGCTAGACGCAAACGCGTTAATTTGGCAAAAGCTTGGGATTCAGTAGCTTAGATTACTCATATACTTGTTATTCAAGTATGAAGGCTTAGACTCTTCTCTCTAGATTATTTACAGATTGCGCCATCGGATGCTGAAGACACTAGTTTAGCATATTTTGCTAATACTCCTGTTTTATATTTGGATTCTTTAGGCGTCCATTTGTCAGTTCTTTCTTTTATCTCTTGATCCGTTATGTCAATTTCTAGTTTTTGATTTACTGCATCAATTGTTATTTTATCGCCATTTTCTACTATTCCAATAGGTCCTCCCACTGCCGCTTCTGGTGAAACATGTCCTACCATTAATCCATGTGTCGCTCCTGAAAATCTTCCATCGGTTAACAGACCTACTTTTTCACCTAATCCTTGTCCATAAAGTGCAGCTGTTACTCCTAACATTTCTCTCATACCTGGTCCTCCTTTTGGACCTTCATATCTTATCACAACTACATCTCCTTCTATTATTTTGTTCTTTGATACATCAATGAATGCGTCTTCTTCACTATTGTATACTTTTGCTTTTCCTGATATTTGTAAATTCTTGACTCCTGCAATTTTAATTACTGCACCATCTGGTGCTAAGTTTCCTCGTAAAATTGTTAATGTCCCTGTTTTACTAATTGGATTTTTTATATCATATACTACGTCATTTTCAATGTTTACTTTAAATTCATCAATATTCTCTTTCATTGTTTTGCCTGTCACAGTCATGACCTCTCCATTAATTAATCCTGCATTCAATAATTTTTTTAGCACTACTTGTACTCCTCCAACTTTATCTAAATCTAACATTACATATTTTCCACCTGGTCTCATATCTGCTATATGAGGAACTCTTTTTCTAATTCTCTCAAATTCATCTATTGTTAAATTCACTCCTGCTTCTCTTGCCATTGCCAATAGATGTAAAACTCCGTTTGTCGATCCTCCCATGGCTTGTAACATAACTATGGCATTTTCAAATGCCTCAAAAGTCAAAATTTCTCTTGGACGAATGTTATTTTCTAACAATCTCATTAATGCACTTCCAGTTTTCTTACAAATCTCGTCTCTTGTTTCGTGTATGGCAGGTGGTGATGCACTTCCAGGCAATGCTATTCCTATTGCTTCACTTATTGAAGACATTGTATTTGCAGTATATAGTCCTCCACATGACCCTGCTCCAGGACATGCATTATCTTCAATTTCTTTTAATTCATCTAAAGACATATTTCCTGCAGCCTGGCTTCCTACTGCTTCAAACACATCTTGAATCGTAATATCTTTTCCATTAACATTTCCAGGCATGATTGTTCCTCCATAAACAAATATCCCTGGTAAATTCAAACGTGCTAATGCCATTATTGAACCTGGTAAACTCTTATCACACCCTGCGATTGTTACTACTCCATCATATCTGTGAGCATGTACCATTAACTCTATTGAATCTGCAATTACTTCTCTACTAACAAGAGATGCTCTCATTCCTTCGTGACCCATTGCTATTCCATCGCTTACTGAAACAGAAATAAATTCTCTTGGTGTTCCTCCAGAATTTGATACACCTTCAGACGCTTTATGAGCTAATCTATCTAAATGTACATTACAAGGTGTTGCTTCATTCCAAGTACTTGCAACCCCAATTAATGGCTTACCTAAATCTTCATCATTCAGACCCATTGCTTTCATCATTGCTCTTGCAGGAGCCCTTTGAGGTCCTAGTGTAACATCATTACTACGCCTCTTTAACTCATCATTCATTACTAATATTTGTGATTATCTTGTATTTTTGCCTTTAGTATAGCAATAACCTAAATAGTTTAATTGAGTAAAAAATACTGTTGAAAAAAAATCGTTCTAATAAACATACAAAGGAAATCGAAGTAAATGGTCATCTTATTGATTCCATGATTCTTACTCGTATCTTCGATCGTATTATGGATTTACAAGGAGATTTTGAAGTCAAAGAATTTAAAATTGGCCAAGGTAAAAATGATTATAGCTATGCTAAACTCGCTGTAACAGGAAAAAACGAATCACATTTATCACAAATGCTTAATGAAATTTATTCTGCAGGTGGCATCTCTGTTGAACTTGAATCAGTTCAATATGTTAAAGTTAAGAAAAACTCTGTTTTACCTGATAATTTCTATTCTACAACTAATAACCCTACTTTCATATATCTGAATAATAAATGGATTAAAGTTAATCACCAAATGATGGATAAAGCCATAGTGGTCGATCCAATCAAAAACCGTGCTGTTTGTACAATGTTGCGAGATATACAAAAAGGAGACTTTGTAGTTGTTGGCGAAGATGGAATAAAAATAGTTCCTCCTGAAAGACCTAGAGAAGGACTCGATACATTTCAATTTATGAGCAGTCATACATCTACTGAGAAACCAATCCAATCTATTTCTTCTAAATTGGCTAGAGATTTAGTTTCTATTAAGAAAAAAAATGGAAAAATCGTGATTGTTGGAGGGCCTGCAATTGTACACACTGGCGCGGTTACCTCTTTATCTCAATTAATCCGAATGGGATTTGTGCAAGGAATACTTGCAGGTAATGCCTTGTTAATACATGATGTGGAGCATGCATTACTTGGAACCTCACTTGGAATTGATGTTAAACATGGTTCATCTACGCATATGGGTCATCGAAATCACATACTTGCAGTTAATGAGTTATTCAAAGCTGGCTCTGTTAAACAATTAGTAAAATCAGGAAAACTTAATTCTGGAATATTCTATGAATGTGAAAAAAATAAGATACCTTATGTATTAGCTGGTTCGATTCGTGACGATGGACCTGCTCCTGATGTAATCACTGACGTCGTTAAAGCTCAAAAACAGTATCAAAAAGTCCTTTCTAATGCAGATCTTGTTATTATGCTATCTACAATGCTTCATTCAATTGCAGTAGGAAATATGATTCCTTCTACTGTCAAAGTCGTCGCTATTGATATCAATCCATCTTCAGTAACTAAACTTTTAGATCGTGGAACAGGTCAAGCAATTGGTGTAGTATCTGACGTTGGTTCGTTTTTACCTATATTGATTAATGACATTAAGAAACTATCTAAATCCTAGATGCATAAAAAAATAAATTGTTGAATGTATTATTATGAAATCTAAAACTCTTGATAATCCATATTCTTGGCCAGTTATTGCACTTTCTCTTGCAATTGCAAATATGACATTCGGATTTGGAATATTCTTTCCCTATCTTCCTTTGTTTGCTGAAGCTCTTGGCGCTAATCTTGGATTACAAATTGGTTTACTTACTACAGGTTTTATGGCAGCGCGTACTCTAACTGCTTTACCTTTTGGTTCTGTTTCTGATCAGATTGGTCGAAAAAATTCAATAGTAGTTGGATTGTTTATCTATGGTATTATAACGATTTTATTTTATTTTTCCCAAGACTGGACTCATGTTTTATTTCTAAGAACTGTACAAGGTATTACTGCAGGGCTTATTTGGCCGTCTTCACGAGCTATGATCTATGATTTAGTAGGACCTGGAGCTCGAGGAAGAGCTATTTCGGTTCTAAATGTTTCTGCTGGTGCTGGAATGGCTTTTGGACCTATTTTTGGTGCATTTCTACTTTCTTATTTCCAATCAAATATGACACTTACTCCAGTAGATAGTTTTCGAATTCCATTTATTTTTGCTGGAGCCTTTGGCCTCTTTTCTTCTTTATTTGCATATGTTACTTTATCTTCCAGTTCTATTTCTTCTAAACGTACTCGTTTCTTTAAAATGATTGATAATGTAAATCCTAAATTCGTTAAAACTTTCTATAGTTCTCTTTTAATGAATTTTTCACACGGTTTTGCTTTTGGAATGTTTAGACCTGTATTGGTTCTATATATTTATCAAGTACTTGGGTATTCTCTTCTTGAAACTGCTAGTATTTCTGCCATTTCTTTTTCACTGGGTTCTTTATCTAACTCTCTTTGTCAAATTATCGGAGGTAGATTAGCTGATTATAGAAATAGAAGATATGTTATCGCAATCGCTATAATCATTAGCCAAATAGCTACATTTTCAATTTTATTCGTTACTGATATAATTCAATTATATATTGTTATAATTATTCGATTTTCTACCATTGGTCTTTTCATGCCTTCCCTTGCTTCAGTTGAAGGAGATATTATACCTTCTAACCAAAGAGGACAACTATCCGGTTTAGTTGAAGGATTTAGGGGCATCGGTTCCGCTATTGGCCCATTAGTCTGTTTATCGTTTTATGACTATGTATGGACTGGTTCGCCATTTGTTATATCTCCTATAATTTTCATTATTTGTTTATTTGTATACTTTGTTAATTACAAAGAACCTCTAGAAAAGTAAAGGTTTAATCCTATTACTTTTATCAATAAATTAATTGCCTAAAAAAAAATTCGAAGATTCTTTTGTTAAAATTGCAGGACTTATTGGTGGAGAGGATTATGTTAATGTCGCTCGTTCATTACTAAGCCATGAAAATACTACTGATGAAGAGATTGCAGAATCAACAGAATTAAAAATTAACATTGTTAGAAAAGCTCTTTATGACTTGTTTGGAAGATCTTTGATAACCGGAATACGCGTTCGTGATACCAAACGAGGTTGGTTTGTATACCGATGGAAAGCACAAAGAGACCAGGTAGAACCTTTTGTAGAAACTCAAAAATCTAAAGCTATTACTAGACTTACTCAACGCCTTGAATATGAATCAGAAAATGAATTTTATCATTGTGGGAATCCTTCTTGTATGAAATATAACTTCAATAAAGCCATGGAAGTAAGTTTTATGTGTGAAGTATGCGGTCAAGTATTGAAATTATTGGATAATTCTAAACTAAAATCTGCATTAGAAATGAAAATTAACGAGATTCAAAACGAAGAAAGTGAATAATGCATTCTTAATAACCACCTTTTCTCTATAATTATTTAGCGAGGTGGGGAAGCCAGGTTATCCCGGCGGGCTCATAACCCGCAGATCGGTGACTGTTTCTGTTAATTCAGTACAGCCGAATGTTCAAATCCACTCCTCGCTATCTATATATCATTTTTTTTATATCTTCTAGATTCAAATTTAATATTATATTTGCAGTTGCAATTAATGCAATTCCGATTATTTCTAATCCTTCTGGAATTTCATTTAATAAAATTATTGCATATATTATTGCACTTGCTGGTTCAATGTACGATATTGTAGATGCTTTTTGTGTACTCACTTTGATTAAACCATCAATGTATAGAAATTCTGCAATTGCTGTATGAACTAAACCTAAAACTAAAAGCAATAAAATATTATCCATAACAATTTGTTGCTCAACAAATAATGCAGGTGATAAAATTATTGCCGACATTAATAATTGCATAGTTACAATTGTGATACTTGAATAATCTTTACTTAATTTCTTTGTTGCCATAATTACAAATGCAAATAGTATACCTGATATCGCCCCTAACATTAATCCTCTATCATTTAGTTCATCACCTAATCCTTGATTATACATTAGAAAAATTCCAGCTATGGATAAAACTAAACAAATATTTGCCTTTTTTTCCCTTACTTCTTTTAAAACTAATGGAGATAATATTGCTACATAAATTGGCCCAGTGTATAATAATACTACTGTATTGGCAATTGTTGTTAGTTTGAATGCGTAAAAATGTGCAGACCATGCCATTGCAATTGCAATACTTGCTAATAATAATAATTTGTAATTCTTCTTTAGATTTTCTTTCTTCTTTCTAAATAATACTAGCATGATTGGTAGTGCTATAAGGGCTCTATATGCTACTATTGAAAAAGGATCCATGTCAATATTTCTTACCATTACTCCTAATGATCCCCAAATCAATGTGGCAACAATTATCTCAATTATTCCAACTGTCTTATTTTCCAAATATCTTAAACCAATTTCCACTTAATTTCTTTTTATTTTTTTGTTCTTTTCCATACCTTTCTTCAGGTTTGATTAAATGTCTTTGAGCGGATAACACAGGCAGGTATAATTTATTCTCTATTTCAATATTATTTTTTATTCTTCTTATCTTATTGGATCTTGACCCACATTTTATACACCTATAACCTTTATTTTTACCTATAGATTTCATTGATTTACTACATTTCTTACATAGTGGATTCTTTTTGCTATTTCTGTCTGTTAATTTTATTATTCTAATATATTCTGCATTCAATATTCTGCCAAATTTCTTTGATTTTTTACTTATTCCTCCTCCTACTTCTATTTCATCACCTGTTTTTAGATTTCTTGCTAAATTCTTTAGTGATATTGTTGGCGCATAAATTGCACAATTAATTATTTTATTATTGTTTTTTATCTTGATGAATACATGCCCTCCTTTTATTACAATTGGCCTTTCTATCATCTTTCCTGTTATATATCCCGAATCATATGTTTTTAGTACAGATTCATCTAATCTATTTCTTAAGTGTTCATTTGTTCCTTGATTAGATCTAAATATAACAAATCTTTCCACATCTTCATATAATTTTAATTCTGACATAGCTTTGTACAAATGTTCTGGATTATTCCCACGCAATGCAAATAAAATTGGATCATTTCCATGTGGTGTGATTAATACTCGATGATTACTGTAATCTATATTACTAAACAAAGAATATTCTTTTTTCTTATCTATTTTTAATATTGATTGAAGGCTGACTCCTCTTTCTCCTCTGCCATCTTTTCTATACGCTATTAATTCGTATGTATGATCATTCTCTAACGTGTTTCCTATACTTGCTAGTGCACCAATTAGACCTCTTTTATTTCCTTGTCCAAAGTATTTTATGTCCTTGTTTTTGACTAATTTTCTCATTTCTTCCATTTTTACCTCTTTACTAGTGCAATTTTCTGCAAATCTCATAATATTTCTAGGAACCTTTTTTCTACATAACATTACTAATCCTGAATTTGCTTTATTGTTCTTACTCTCTGAATTCTTTATCATTGTTTTTTTTGCAATTTTGAATATTTTATCTGGATTATCTGTATCTAATCTAATACATAATGCTGCATTGCCTCTTGTTCTCCAAGGAATATTTGGATTTAATCTTATCAAATTTGGATAATCGGTTAATTTGATATCCTCATTAATCAAATTTTCAAGTATTAGCGTTATCAAATAAGTTGTACACATTCCATCATCTGAATCGGTGTCGTCTATTCCTAAATGAATTATTGTCAATGTACTTCAGTATTTATTCTATTACGGGCATTGTTTCAGTAGTCATTACGTTTTCATTTAGTCTTATTTCTTTTAATGCAGAATTGACCTTGTTAATATCGGAAGATTCTACTATTGCTACTATATCGTAAAATCCATATAAAATATGAATTTCTTTGACGGAGTTAACTTGTTTAATTTCTTCATAACATCTTTTTTCTTTCCCAACTTCTGCATTAATCAAAATATATGCCAATGACATTTTAATATATTATAATAGTGATTATTTTATAAAACGATTTAGTTCTGTTTTAACGAATCTACGTTTGATTGTATCAACGCAATTATATCATTAATTTTCTTTAATACATTGCTCTTATATTCTGATAATTTGCTTTCCATATCTTGACTATTTATTCTATTTAGTCTGTATTGTTCATATAATTGTACCATTTGGAGAATGTCTCTTTCAAGTGATTGTTCATCTCTATTTAGATTGTTGAATAATTCCTTTTGCGATGGTTTTAATTCTACAACTTCATTACGCAATATTGAAATTTTTCCTGTATTTCTTGTTCTAATTGTCTTTATTTCATTTTTTACATTTTCAATTTGAGTCTTCTTTACCTCTTCTTTATTCCATTTTTCTAATCGTTCCATAATATTCTTTAACAAAGAAATTTCTTCACTATATAATACTGCTAATTCTCTCATTTTTACAACTATATCGTCGTCTCCAACTTCATCATTTTGTTCTTCTTTTCTTTCAATTCTTGTCATCATTCCTAGCGTTGCTAGAATGAAAATCACGGATCCTATCGGTAATGACTCATTACTTGCCCATGCTATTCCAGGAACATAAGTTATTGTAATATTGGTATTTTCAAGTTGATTTTGCGCATCTAATTTCAACTCAAATGGGGAATCTGATGATATCGAGAAAGAATTTGATTCTATAATTATTATTTTGTATTCATTTGCTATTGTTTTTAATGTAGGTTTAGTTGGTATATTTGCAGTAATTGAATTCGTTCCAACATGAATAAACTTCTCATCTAATCTATATTCGTATTGAATAATCATACTATTGCCTTTATCCAAAGAATGTCTTGATAGTTTCTTCAAATTTAGTCTATTTGCTGGAGGATTTTCTAATATTATTTGTTGTGTATCCGTTATTGCAGGTTCTCTATCTGGCACCGTGGTGACGTTTCTTATTACAGGAACATTAAATTCATCCCTTTCATCACCAATTAGATCTAGAGTGAGTAACAACATTTCCATTCCACTATCTAAATTACTTATATCTATTTTTTCTTTAATCATGACTTCTCCATCTTCAGAAATATAAATCTCTCTTGTGAAACTATTTACTTGAAGTAAACTGAATGCTTTAACTCCAGGGTTAACTAACACGAGGAATTTCTCTTCTTGATAATCGGCTTCTGTTATGTCTAATACTCTAATCTCTGCAACTTCATAATAATTTTGTTGATTTCTACTAAATGAATCTCCCTTTAGTGAATAATCTGATATATTATAAAATGGCGCTGAATTTGGCGCTCTTAATATTAATTTATGTTCATCAATATGTAAGTTTGAAGTTGTTATAAATGGAACATTTGCATAATACAAACCCTCTCTTTCTAATGGCGTTACTATATTCACTAAAATTAATTCTATATTGATAAATTCATTATTGTTAGGAGAAACTCTAAAGTTATTCCCTGTATTCACTTTCAGAATTGTATTGTTTGCTTTAGTCGAAAAAGATATTTCTTGAATTGTAGAAGACGAATTAACTCTGTATGCATTAATATTTTCTTTATATTCTAATGGCAAATGTAATATTACTCCATCATTTAATGCTTCATCAGTTGTTCCAGAATTTTTAAGAATTATATTATAATTTATTACTACTGCTCCAAATTCATTAATCTCTATAGTACTCAATATATCTGATGTTATATTTCCTGCTGCATCCGCATTAGGAATTTCAAATGAAATACCTGTGATCTGTAATCCTGCAGTAAATATCAGTAATGATATGATTATAATTAGTGATTTCAACTTACAAAAACCCTTTACCCTCTTTAGATTTATATTTTTTCTTGATTTCATATTAATCCGGTCAATTTTATTTCATAAATGGTAAAAATTATCAATTATTAACAAATATACGTCTTTTTTACTTATACAAAATAATGAATTCAGGTAATACCAACAATGTTTCTGTTCTTGGCATTGGAAATGTAGGATGTCAGATCTTATCTAATCTAGAAACAAAATCGGATTTTGGTAAATTTACATATATCAGTCAATCTTTAGAAGATATTCCCCAATCTTCTAAAGGACATTTCTTAAAACTCGATATGAAAATTGGTGGTAGTATCTCGATTCCAATGATTCGTTCTTTGTGCAAATCACAAATCGACGAAATTTCTAATTCAATTATTTCCTCTGATTATGTTATTATTACCTGTAATCCTGGTGAGAAAATTAGCGCTGCCTTAGTTCCACTAATTGCTAAATTATGTCATGACAATAATACAAAATGCATTCCTATTCTTTCTATGCCTTATGATCATGAAACTCATAGACATTTTAATGCTGGTGTAACTCTTACTAAAATTAAAGAATTTTCTAGTAATATTATTCTCATTGATAACGACGAAATCTTAGAATCTCTTCCTCGTATCCCTATTTCCGATGCATTTAATTTAATATATTCAAAAATTGCATTATCTCTTTCTTCATTATTCTCTAATAATCATGAACGACTTGAGAATTTACTTGAAATAACTGAAGATGATAAATATTCATTATTGAGTTTTGGCGAATCATCTCACGATGAAAATACTAATGTTGCTGTAAAGAATGCTTTACAAATGTTATCTAATACAACAAATCCTTCTTCAATTTCACGTGTTCTTTTATTCCTTAATGGTAATTCAAAACTATCTACTACTGACGTTCTTTCTTCTATTAATATGATAAAAGGACAAGTTAATGAATCTCAAATTTCTCATAATTATTCTACTTCTGATTCTGACACTATGGCTGTATTAATCTCTTCAGGGTTATCTCAAACTAAATTTGATGACTATGATCCGTTATCGAATATTTTTGCTGGAAATAATCTTGACACTGATATAGAATATCATGTTAATGAAAATCTTGATATTCCCACACTTTCTGATTAATTTTCTTCAGGTTTAACTTCTTCAGTCA
>DAHJ01000008.1:524-6396 GCA_002495905.1 Thaumarchaeota archaeon UBA223 | reverse complement strand
TCACTTCAGGTTTAACTTCTTCAGGTAATTCTTTAACTTCTTTATCTTCTAATTCTGGCTTGACATCGATTATTTGTTCATCCTTAGTTTCAACTTCTTTTACTTCAGTTTTTGCTGAATCCAAAGTATTTACAGTTACAAGCCCATCTTTGTCTTTTACTAATCTGATTTTAATTTTACGAGGAGGATTTCTTATTCCATTTTCCCATATTTGTTCACTAACTTCCTCGGATATCTTTACTTGTTCTGATTTCCCATGTCTAATTGCAAATTCTCTTAATAATTTTACTGCTCTTTTACTTCTTCTTTGTTTTGGATAAATCCAAGCTCTTCCTAAAGGAACATTATAAGTTCTATCAAATTCTTTTGCCATCTATTTCACCTTTAGTTTAGTTCTTCTCCAGCTTCTACGTTTAGGATTTGTTGTTACTCCTCTTTTTGTTTTAACAACTACCCAAGTAGGAACTGCACTGTTTTGATTTCGTTTCTTCATTAGTCTTTTTTTAATTCCAGATGTTAATTTTGACATTATGCCCACTTTATTTTAAAATCCTTTTGAGGTTTTTGGAATGATGATAAAAATTCCTTAATTTCATCATCAGTAATTGATTTTTGAATCTTTCCTGATGATGCTAATTGAATAATTTGATTTTCTATTAATCTTGCAATATCAGGTTTTACCATTCTAATGTTTGCTAATCTTTCTCGTGCTTCTGTAGTTAATAATACCTTGAGCATTTGTTCTCTCATTACGTCTTCTTTTTGCTGAGCATCTGCTGCTGTTGATCGTTCATTATTATTGTTGCTATTTATCTCAGCCATCTTTAACACCTATATTCAAACCGATTATTTCTTATTAAGTTTTTATTTATTTTCTTCCTGGGAAGATAATTCTTCATTAACTTCTTCAGTCATCTTGTCCATCTTTTCCAGAGATTCTTTGTATAAATCTTCAAATTCAATGAAAAGACTCTGAAGTTCCGCCGCTATGGCGTTCAGACGCTCTTCATTGGTTATTTTTTCCATAACTCTTAGACTCATTTTGGCTATTTAAATCCTGAACCAAGTTTTTTTATTACAGAAAATACTTTACTTAACTCCTATGACTATTGATATTTCTTCAATTAATGGCCAAGAACTTGAAGGAAAGAAAATCTTGCTTTGTGTAACCGGCAGTGTTTCTTCTATGGAATCCCCACGAATTGCTCGTGAATTGATTAAACACGGAGCTGATGTTATTCCCGTACTCAGTCATTCTGCCTCTAAATTGATTGGTCCAGAATTACTCCATTGGGCTACAGGCAATGAAACAATTACTTCCTTGACTGGTAAAATGGAACATGTCAAACTTGCAAATGGAGATCTCGATAGTGTTGATTTGATACTTGTTGCTCCCTGTACGTCTAATGCAATAGGAAAACTCGCTCAAGGTATCTCTGATGATACTATATCCACTATCTGCACTGTTGCATTAGGTTCTAATGTACCTATTCTTATTGCTCCAGGTATGCATGAACCCATGTTTGAAAATCCAATCCTTCAAAACAACATTTCTCTTCTCAAAAAAAATGGTGTGAGGTTTGTTTCTCCGATTTTTGAACACAACAAGGCAAAAATGGCCAGCTTTGATGATATTTTTAAGGAAATGTTGAATGAATTATTTGTACAAGATCTTTCTGGCAAAAATATTCTGATTACTGCAGGTCCTACTGTTGAAAAAATCGATCCTATTCGTATTATTACTAACAAATCTTCTGGAAAAACTGGTTTATATCTTGCAAATGAAGCCAAACGACGCGGTGCTGATGTTACATTAATCTATGGCGAAGGAACTGAAACTCCTCCTATATCGATACGTACTCTTCGTGTTTCTTCTTTTCAGGAATTATTTGATGTAACAACCTCTGAATTATCTAATAATAATTATGATTTTTATTTTGCATCAGCTGCACCTTCTGATTTTAGGATAGTTCGCCCATTTGATGATAAAATCTCATCTAGAAGCAAAAGTTCATTAAATCTTGAATTAGAATCTTACCCAAAAATCATTAATTCGATTAAGCAAATTTCTCCATCAACAAAATTAATTGCCTTTAAAGCATTATATGGCAATGACTCTGATAGTGTTTCTCATGCAATTTCTGAGATATTCGATGATTCTAACGCAGATTTCATAATTGTTAACGATGTCTCTAGGAATGATGCCGGTTTCTCTTCTGATTACAACGAATTGACTATGTTTACTCGTGATGATTCTTTTAATTTTGCTTATGCTTCTAAGAAAAAACTTTCAAAATCTATTATTGATCAAATTCTAAAAATTCTAAACTGATTTTGACCATATTGGTTTAATTGATCTCAATATTGGCGTTGCAACAATTGCCGAAATTACCGCAATTGCTAATCTTTCAATAGGGTAGACGTAAAATATTGTTTTCCAAATTCCTGGAAATGCATCTGGATTTATTGATTGTAAATAGACTCCTAAAGTTACTACAAATACTGTTCCTCCAATTATATGCTGAAATAACGTTCCGATTATCGATATTATGAATAATCCTATTATTGCCTTCTTGGAATTTTCTTCAATCCAATTCATCGACATATTTGTTAATGGCGTTAATAATACTAATGCTGCAATAATATGAAACCAATTATACGGCAACGAAATTTGTTCATTGATTGGTATCATCATTTCAGTATATGGTAATAAATTAAAAACAACTATTCCAATTACAAATAGAAATATTGCTACAATCTTCTTTCCATGAATTATCATTCCTATGAATAAAGCTCCCATAGTAGCTGGCAAAAAATCCCAACCTAAAAATATTATAGGTTTTCCAAATACTATTCCTAAGAAAGTACCTAGAAAAATTGTTGTTGCTGCTATATATGGTCCGAATATTATTGCATAAATTGGTACTAGTATATCTGCCATTGAAAAACTGGCTCCTGGAGCTCCGATTACTGGAAATGAGGGCACTATTCTCATTATTGCATAAATCACTGCAAATGACGCAATGATTGCTATTTGTTTGCTCCTTATGTCCATGTTTTCGATTATTGACATCCTTTTATCACTTGAATTATTTTATATTAAATTTTTCCATCGTATACAATTGCTATGACTTTGTATGTTATGTCTTCAAATTCTACTAGACAATTGTCCGATACGTCATTTGCATCTCCCTTTGTCTCAAATAATGTTTTTCCATCTATTTCATGTACCTTTACTACTCTGTGGATTATCTTTTCTCCTGTATATCCATTACAAAGTGGAGTTAGCCTTTCACTAAAAATTATTATGTCTCTTTCCTTTACGTGATTCAATTCAGGTTGGTATACAATTACTTTATCTGTACAATCAAATGTCGGTAACATGCTGGCAGTTCCACAAATTACATTTGCTATTGTAGCTATATTGGAATCATAAAATACTGGAGCATCATTCTCAAAACCAGATGTTATCCATATTCCTCTTCTCTCTGATATTATGTTTGATAGTTCTGCTACTCTCAAATTTAATTTAATAAATTTTTCTCTTTCTGCCTCTCTCATATTTGTAATATTCTGATCCAACCATTTGATATTTTCATTTGCTAAGTCTAGTTCTTCTTGTAAATCTGATCCTCCAGGATTTAGACCTATTGAATTCAATATTAATCCTGTAAATATTCCTAAAACAAATATTAATATTGTAAGAATCACCTGATTTCTTCTCATTTGTTATTCTTGCGTCATTTTACCACTTAAGCATTGACCTAGGTTAGTAACAAATAAATCTTCTAAATTCTATGTCTCTCTTATGTATCCAAATATTGGTAAATCATCGAGGATTGATACTCTGTTCAATTCTAATGATAATGCATTTGTCGTCGCTTTTGACCACGGAATACTAATGGGTCCTATTGAAGGAATTCAAGATATTGAAAGTTCTGTTTCCAAGGTTGCAAAAGGCGGACCTGATGCAATTCAAGTCACGCCTCCTATCGCTAAAGTTGTATCTGAAAATTTTCTTGGAAGAAATTCTCCTTCCTTAATTGCTAGAATTGATAGTTCTAATCTGTGGCGATCTTCACCTGAACCGAAATCTGGTTACTATACTGATTTATTCTCTGTAAAAGATGCAGTACGACTTAACGCACAAGCGGTTGTAACTTATCTGCTTGTTGGTTTTGAAAATGACCATGACGAAGCTTATAATCTAAAAACCTTGAGTAAAATTGCTCATGAAGCACATGATTATGGAATGCCTCTTATAATTGAACCATTGGGAATTGCAAAAGGCTATCAAGCAGTTCGTGACAAAGATATAATATCATTGGCAGTTCGCATGGCTACTGAAGTAGGAGCAGATCTTCTTAAGGTAGATTATACGGGAGAAAAAGACTCATTTCGTGACATTCTTGATTCAACTACTTGCCCTGTTATGATTCGTGGCGGACCTAAAACCAAAACATTAAGGGATTCTTTTCAAATGGTTTCTGATTCTCTGGATGTAGGTGCTAAGGGTATAGTTTTCGGTCGTAATATCTGGCAATCTGAAGATCCAACAAAGATTACCCAGGTTTACTCTGAATTCGTTCATAAAAAAATCGGACTTGAAGATGCTCTGAAACAATTGGAGTAAAATTTCATGTCTAACTCTGAATTAAATTCTCTGCCTGTCGACGAACGATATTTCGAAGATTCATCTTCAACTCTTCACTCTGTTCGCGACTCGGCACTTGAAGATTCGGAGCAATTTTGGTCCAATATTGCCAAAGAACTAGATTGGTTTGGTGAATGGGATCAAGTTCTTGAATGGAAACCGCCGTTTGCAAAATGGTTTACAGGCGGTAAAATTAACGCATCATTCAATTGCCTTGATAGGCATGTGAACTCTGACCACAAGGATAAAATTGCCTATATTTGGGAAGGTGAAAACGGCGATAAAAGATCCATTTCTTATGAACAACTCTATAACGACGTCAACCATTTTGCTAGCGCATTGCTTAATCTGGGCATAAAGAAAGGCGATAAAATTGCTTTTTATATGCCTATGGTTCCAGAATTTCCTGTTGCGGTACTTGCAGCTACTCGAATAGGTGCCACATTTACAGTCGTTTTCTCTGGATTTAGTGCCGCTGCACTTGCAGATCGAATCAATGATTCACAAGCCAAGTTGGTCATTACTTCGGACGGTGGATATCGGAGAGGAAAAATATTGAAACTTAAAGAGATAGTTGACGATGCTCTTACCCAAACTTCGACTGTTCAGAATGTAATTGTGTTAAATCGCGCTAATATTGAAATCAATATGACTGAAAATCGAGATATTTGGTGGAACGACGCAATAAAAAATACCAGTTACTTTGTAGAACCTGAACAACTTGAATCTGATCATCCATTGTACATTCTTTACACTTCTGGAACAACTGGAAAACCAAAAGGTGTTTTACATGGAACTGGAGGTTATCTGACTTATGCATACGCAACAACTAAATGGGTCTTCGATATCAAGAAGGACGACATCTACTGGTGTCCTGCTGATATTGGTTGGGTGACTGGACATAGTTACTTCATATTTGGACCACTTCTTCATGGTGCTACATCAATTATGTACGAAGGCGCACCAGACTATCCTAATCCTGAACGACTTTGGGAAATGATTGATCGATATAATGTTACAATTTTTTATTTTACACCTACTGGTATACGTGCTTTGATGAAACACGGCGACGAACTTCCACAAAAACATGATCTTAGTACATTGAGATTGCTTGGCACTGTTGGCGAACCAATAAACCCTGCAGCTTGGAAATGGTATTATGAAGTAATTGGAAATAAAAAATGTCCAATAGTGGATACTTGGTGGCAAACAGAGACT
>DAHJ01000008.1:0-234 GCA_002495905.1 Thaumarchaeota archaeon UBA223 | reverse complement strand
TACTTGGTGGCAAACAGAGACTGGCGGAATCATGCTTTCTGCATCTCCTAATCTTGGCCTTGTATCTCTAAAACCTGGTTCTGCTACATTTCCTCTTCCTGGTATTGACGCAGACATCGTCGACGAAAACGGTAATTCTGTTGGACTTGGAGAAAAGGGCTTTATCGTTATCAAACGTCCTTGGCCAGGAATGTTTATGACTTTATACAATGATTCAGAACGTTACAAACAGGT
>DAHJ01000030.1 GCA_002495905.1 Thaumarchaeota archaeon UBA223 | reverse complement strand
ATCATTATGAGCAATATCTAAAGTTCTTTTCTGAATTATCATTTGCCAGATTAGTACTGATGCTACAATCAAAGTTGCTATTCCTGTTACTAGCTGCGCTATTTCAATAAGTTCCATTTAAATCTCCCATCGATATTATTTTTTAGAATTATTATAAAGAGATTTTTCAAAAGTGAAGTAATATAATGTCAATATTTAGACTGACTGTCTATTCAATTAATTCTTAATAAAAAGTTCTTAGAATCTTCACAAAGAACACATAATCAAGTTCTAAAATTTGATTATACGTTGATAGGAATTTGTGTTTTTCCTTTTCTAAATTGAACTTTTAGCACAAATACTTATTAGTGTTAGTTTCGATACTACTTGGTTGATGTTTAATGATTACTCTTAAATTCTAAGTATAATAATAACCAAAAATATCAATCAAGTAGTTGTTCATTCTAAATTTCAATACCGTTATTTATAAAAAGAAATTTATCGGATTTAATTGAGTAAAAGTCTCCTAATTAGTTGACTTAAATTGATACTTTTTCAATTCTTCTAGTCTTGAATCATAAGCTTCTTGTGAACTGTTAATCATGAAGAAATCTGAATAGTTAGTCAATGGCCCTTTAGGAAAAAATCCTGGTGGAGCAATAGCATCTGGATCTTCAGATCTCATAAATTCATTATAGCTTTCATATGCTTCTTCAATAGTCATACCGATGTGCTTCTTAAATGATTCATCAAATCCTAATTCATGATAATCTCTTGGAATACCAACCCACAAAGCTTGATAAGAAGAAATATAGGCAAGATAAGCATTAAAAATTGCCCAATTACAATACGCAGTTTCTCTTGAAGATTCCTTTTCTGTAAATTCTGTGCAAGCTTTTCTATTTGGATCATATGAAGGTTTTAATTCTTGCATTTCTTTCTTAGATTCAATGTAAAAATTATCTAGATTCATCATTTCTACTTCTACATCCATATATTCTAGTCCATCAAATTCACTGAAATCTTTCCAGTGATGCCTTAGCCACAAATTAGGAAATATAATAGCTGCGCCTTCTACCCACCATGCAGGAGCATTAACGTGATACCTACCCCCACAACAATCAGTTGTCATCCCAAGCGACCTTTCTCTTGCATGCGCACCTTGATAATGATGAAAGTATTCGTGAGCCCAACCATGATAAATAATTGCTTGACGCTCAGATAAAGGTGGTGCTTCTTCCCTTGAAAAGTGTGGATATTGAATGAACTCATAATCCATAATACATAATCCATATGGATCTGGAACTTTTGTACCTAATCCGCCGGACCCTGTAAGACAACCAGCGTTTTCTAAGTAATATTTGCCATTATCGTGAAGATTAATTTCTAGTGGATGTTCCCAACCTACTTCTTTTAATTTATCGAACACTGGTTGAGAAAATTCATTAGTTGTTGTAATAAATAATTTATATTTATCGTATGAACCAATTATAGAGTTCAAATTACTTTGAACTTCATAATATTGTTGAGTATAAGTTTCAGGTACATCTGTAGAGGTAATAATCTCCTGTGCAAAATAATCTTTTGGAATATAGTTTTCTAGCTCAGCGTAATGTTGAGTTATTCTATCTCTATCATCCCAAATATCTGTATTAATGTCGGGATCAATGTAGCTTGAATTATCTAGATTTGAGTCTGGGTTTGGTGTTAAATTTTCAGATTGGTTATCCTCATATTCTTCAGTTTTAGAATCAATGAAGTCTGAGTTTGCAGATTGAATATTCTCAGATTCTTCCGTTATAGGATCCGGAAATAACCTATCCAATAAACTCAAAATCTCCATATCAGATCTCCTTAGAAAGTCATCAAATTCATCAACATATTCTTCATATTTTTTTCCAAAATATTTTTCAAAAGCTAAATCAAATTTCCCTTCGGATTCGAGTCCTCTCCAAAATTTATATATGGACTCTTCTCCTACTTTATCGATTAAATAGGCTACAAACCATGCTCCTAATTCATATCCAATATCTTTTTCTTCTTCCTTCCAAGTATATTCGTTAATTTTCATTCCATTAATCAAATAATTACTTTTTATGTCAGCTCTATATCCATCAATTGAATCTCTCATTATATTTATGAACCACTCATGATCATCAATTAATTGGGCATATTTATAATATCCAAAAAATACAGCATTGCCTTCAATCCACCAAGGAACTTCATCGTCTGGGTTTGATCCAGTACCTAATTTTCCTACCATCTTCATAAGATCATGTCTTGAATAATTTTTATGAAGATTTGAGTATTGATAAATATGAAACATTTCATGAATTGTGACATAACCATATGAATCTGAATGCATTGGGAGATCATGACTATTACTAATAAACAGATTATGTCCATCTGAATGCATATTACTAGAGATTGACGATCCAGCTACCCTGCCATTTGGTTCGGTGAATAAACAAAGACCAAAATCACATCCATCATTTTTTGGATTATAATTTTTAGGATTACACTTACCATTATCATAACCATTATTTCCATAACCATCGTTACTTTTTTGTGAATTATGAAATTCTTTTAGATGTTCACAATACTTTTTTTCTAATTCAATAGCAGAATTTACATTATTTCTATCTAAGGCAGCAATATAAACTGGGTTGATTAGATCCCAATTGGAACTAGTCTCATCAAAAAATAATCTTTCAGACTCACAAATCCATTTTTCTATTAGATCAATACCGTCCTGATCAAGAGATTTCGCTTGAAAAATATATGCTTCTAAATTATTAGTACATTCAACTTTAGGTAAATCTAAAATTTCATTATTTTTTTTTACGACTTGTTCATTAGAATTAAAACAACCAAATATAAAAAAAATAATAAAGGAAATATAAAATAATTTATTTTTGTAGAATTTGTTTTTCATTCTATAATTGTAAATCTTTTTTCTATCTAAAGAGCTTTCTCCAAAATATACAAGATTTTAGTACAGGTTTATTAAAAGACGACAATAACTGAAACCACGTCCCATATCGTGTCCAAATTAGATGACTTACCTAAAAAATGTCGCAAGTTAGATAAGCCATCTTAGAGATAAAGAGAAAAATTTATAATCTTTATTTTAATTAGAATATGTTTCTAAAAGATTTCAAAAATGTTAATCAAGTATTTTTCTTAAGAATGATTTATTAGGTCTGGTAATTTTTTTCCAGATAATTCTTCATAAACTTCATCAATTAATTCTTAATAAAAAATTCTTAAAATCTTCATAATATATACATAATCTAGTCCTAAGATATAAATATGCATTGATAGGAATTTGTGTTTTTCCTTTTCTAAATTGAACTTTTAGCACAAATAATTATTGATGTATTCAGTTCCTTTTGGTTGGTATTTTTTCTAAGCCAAAAACTCATATCAATCAAAAGGACATAAGAGTTTCTCTTATCACATTAATCTATTTGTTCAAATTAGTATAGAGGGACAAATAATTGATAGATATACCTAAAATAAAGGAGTTAAACTCAGTAACATTT
>DAHJ01000027.1 GCA_002495905.1 Thaumarchaeota archaeon UBA223 | reverse complement strand
TGAGATGGAGCCTTTTGCTTCAGCTTCTTATTTGTCTGATTATTCTTCTGATATTCCCTTAAATCTACAAGATCAAGGAAATGATGTAAGGTGTTTGATGCCAAAATATGGATTTATCAGTGAAAGAAAGTATATTCTTAGAGAAGTAATTCGTTTGAAAGAAATCCCATTCCACTTTCATGGATCTGATATTACATGTTCCGCTAAGAGCGCTTTCCTCCCAAAATCAAGATTACAAGTATATTTTCTTGAAGAAAAAGGATTTTTCGGGGATTTAAATAATTTGTTATATAAGTCAAAAAATGGGAGATTTTTAACTGACAATGATAAAAGATTTGCTTTTTATTGTATGGCAGCGCTTAAAATGTTACCTAATCTATTTTGGTATCCGAATGTAATTGTTTGCAGCGGATGGACATCAGCTCTTTTGCCAATGTTATTAGATGTGCTGTCAAAAGAAAACAAAGAATTTTCAAAGATTAAAACAATTTATTTAACTAATTCTCTTAATGAGGATGTGATTTTTGATGCAAAAAGTTTAGGATTAGAAAAGGAAACAATTTCCCCAATCAAATCGTTAAACTTAAATCAGATTGGATGCATGTATGCAGACAGGACTATTGTTATTAATAAAGAAGGAAGTAATATATCATCAAGATTAATGAAGTTGAAAGTATTTAAAGATTCAAAGAATTGTTCTGTAGTTAATTTAAAGGGTGGTGAAGATATTGAATATACACCATTATTTGACGCAGTAGACAATGCAATCAAGATTGCTTAATATGAAAAAAATATATCAAAATATCGTATTTGTATTGTTCTTTATCATGATTTCTTGCTCAGAAGAGACAATCTTGTATGATGAAGTAGAAAATCCAGACTATACAATTAATACATTAACTTTGCCTTTAGACAAAGAGAAAGCTTTTCAGACTCAGCCTAGCGGTTTAGGTACGAGTACAAAGTTATTTTTTGGAAATTTAAAAGGTTCAGAAAATTTATTTTCTTTAGTTGAATTTACGCTATTTGGAGGTTCTCTTCCTCCTACACAATTAAGTGATCTTTTAGCAGATTCAATTCAGGTCGATAGTGCGCTCGTTTATTTTCAGACAAGTGATTCTTTGCAGTCTTCATCAACTTTATCTTTGTATTCAGTCCTATCTGATCAAGATAGCATATTTTCTGAAGATTCAACTAACTATTATAATTTATCAAATTACCCAGATTTTGAAGGTTTATCTAAATTAATACATGAGGTATCTTTAGAGTCTATACAGCCTGACACTACTGCTAATGCACGTGATACCCTTAGCTTTTTGTTTAAAGATGATAATCTTGATCTAATGAAAGAATTTCTTGATACTGAACAATATCCATCAAGAACAATGATGTTAAAAGCCAGCAGTGATCTCGATCAACTTTTTTCTATCGATAGCGAAGAAACAGGAGGTTCTTATAGTCCAAAATTAAGAGTTTGGTACAAGGCAACTGTAAATGATACAACAACCATTGATACTTTCATTACATTCTTTGGGGCAAGAGATATAAGTGTTGTTAAGCCGCCAGAGATTACCCTTGAAGACCATGACTATATTTCCCTTAATTCTGGCTCTGCAAGTCGATCAATAGTAAGATATGATTTAGGTATTATTGATAGTCTCGAAAGAAACTCAATTATAAAAGATGCGAGACTAATTTTAAATGTTGAATCTTCTAATGTAGATGAAGGTGATGATTTTTATGTTGTTGTAGGAGCATTGCAGGATACAGTGTCACAATGGAGTTTTACAACTCCATTTCTTCCTGAAATTTATGAAGATGAATCACATGCAGTTACTACAGATTTTCTTATTTCAAGAGAAATTCAAGATGGTAAAGTTGTAATTCCAATTCAGGCTTTTATTCAACTGTATAAAAATGGTTTAATTGAAAATAATGGATTACAAATATGGAGCGCACCTGCAAATAGTCCATTTGATAAAGTGCGATTTACTTCTCAAGAAATAGAGGTTTTATATGTTAAGCCGTAAAATAATTACACTTATCTTATTGATTGGAATATCGTTTGGTCAATCTACAATGAATGGATATGGTTATGGAATGTTTTCACATAACAATGATTCATCTTCTTTGGGTTCAGGTTCAATTGGATTATTGCCAACTTTTCAAAACAATGTCTCTTTATCAAACCCTTCTACTTGGCACAATATGCCATTTACTTTCTTATCTCTTTCTTTTGAAGGACAAAATAATTCATTCGATAATCAATCTTTTAGCAATTCAAACTTATCTAGTGCAAAATTTATTATACCTGCAAAACAAAAATTATCGATAGGAATAACTTTTTCTCCATTTTTATCAAGACAATTGACTGTTTCTGATACTACTTATCAAACATTTGTTTTTAGCGAGACGGATACACTTCAATATTCTAGATCAAATGAAACAAGTGGCGGATCTTCTATGATGCAATTTGCTGTAGGATATAACTTGAATGATAAAGACGATGTTGCAGTTGCTGTGGATGTATTATTTGGCTCTTCCAGAAGTGTAAAAAATTTGATTATTGATAACACTGATCACTTGTTACAATCGAGAGATTACTTTACTGGATCGCTCCTTGGCTTATACTACACTACAAAGAGATTTTCTTACAAAGAAAAACCTTTAATTCTTGCATTAAATTATAATTTTTCACTAAATCCTGTTGATGTGAGAAATGAATCTTATCAAGCATTTATTGATATCAATTCAAACAATTATCATGATAGTATCGACTATCCTACTGCTAGTCAAGCGTTAACACCTACAGACAATACTTTTACAGATGAGATAAAGATTAACAATCTAAAGATTGGATTGGATTACGAAGTATATGATAGTTATCATTTGCAATTTGAGTTTGATCAATGGAATAATAAAGGTAATAACAATTTATTAAGTTCAATTTATCCTGGATATATCAAAGGTAAGAATAGATTTAATATATCTCTTAGTAAATTTTCTAAATATTCAGCAAATAATGCTTTTGAAAAAATAAACTTTAGAAGTGGTATATTTTTCGGAAATTATGATATTAAATCAACAGGGTTAGAAAAATTAAGCGATGTAAGTGAGGTTGGCTTAGCTTTAGGTTTTGGTGTTAGATTTGGATTAACAAATAATCAACTTGATTTGAGTTATAATTTTATACAAAGAGATAATATTTACAAAGTTGGCGTTGAGAATATCCAGGCTTTCAATGTAGGGATAAGTATTGGAGATTTATGGTTTGTAAAGAGAAGAGAGATTTAGGACATAGGAGATTTAATTATGAACAATAGAAATATGTGGAATTTTTTAATTGTAACTATTTTTTTTATTAGCGCTTTAGATGCACAATGCAGAAGAGGTGAGAAGTTAAGAATCTCCAATGGAGTTGAAACGCAAGAATTAGATTGTAGAGATGCTACTCGTTTAATATATAACGAGGGGTGGTATCCATACTCTATAGATGATGAAAGAGACGATAGATGTCCTCAGCTTGCAAGCAGTGCTCAACAATATTATGCTACTAGCAATTGGGAATTAAGCTCTAATGCTTATTCTGAACTGATAACGCTTCGATGTGATCAGTGGAATTCTGATTGGGTTAATCCTAATGATGTATATCTTTATTGGGCTGTTGCTTTAGAATATTTAGGTAAATATGAAGAAGCTGAAGCGGCACTTCTTGAAGGATTAGAAGAACTTCCAGATAATACTGAATTGATGAAAAGACTTGCATATGCGTATAAAAAGCAGGGAAAAATTGATGAAATGATTATTGAGTACGAACGCTTAATGGATGAAGGCGTAGAGGACGTAGCATCTTTAAGAGACTTGGCAGCGGCATATGGTCAACAAGGAAGACAAGATGAACAGATATCAACATTAAAAAAGATATTAGATTTTGACCCTAATAATTCTGCTGTACAGTCTGATTTGGCAAAAGCATATGAAGCATCAGGTGAAGACCCTTTAGAGGTTTTTAAAGATAGGTATGAGAATAATGTTGAGAATGCTTCTTATGCGACTGAATATGCAGATAAATTAATTGATAATGGTGACACAGATGAAGCAATTGAAGTGCTTGAAAATACATTAAGTTACAATAGAAGCAATAGCATGTTATATATGAAGCTTGGTACAGCATATAGCGAAAACTCTGATTTTCAAGATGCAGTGGATGTGTTAGAAGATTTATTTGAACTAGATAGAAATAATTATCGTGTTGCTATGCTTATATCAGAAAATAATATGGAAATGGATGAATTTGAGGATGCATATGAATGGGCTCAAAAAGCTATAAAGATATCAAAAAGCAATGCAGAATCTTTATCTCATATGGGTAACCTATATTATAGAGCAATGCAAACATGTAGAGGAGATAACTTTTCTCGTGCCGATAAAATTGTTGCTTCAATGGCATACAACTATTTTGTGAAGGCAGAAAAGAAAGGAAACTCAAAACATTTCAAGCAGAAAAATTGGCTTGAAAGCAATGATGTTTTATTTGGATACTCTGACTGGTTTATGACTGATAAAGATGTCCAGGCGACCGGAAAAGTAAAACCTTCTGGTAGGTGTTATGATTGGGTAAGCGAATCGCTACCTAAGCAAAGTGATTGGTAATTAAAAATGTCAAATCTGAAAAATCAAGACCCTGATGTTGCATCAATAATTGATTCTGAGGTTAAACGACAAAGCAATTTTTTAGAATTGATTGCTTCAGAAAATTTTACTAGCAAAGCTGTATTAGAAGCTGTTGGATCACCTTTGACAAACAAATATGCTGAAGGATATCCTGGTAGAAGATATTATGGTGGGTGTATTCATGTTGATGAAGCTGAAAATCTAGCCATTGATCGTGCAAAAAAATTATTCAAGG
>DAHJ01000020.1:31105-31273 GCA_002495905.1 Thaumarchaeota archaeon UBA223 | reverse complement strand
ATTGAGGTAAGATATTGCAATGATTTGTCGTTTATGTCCATGTATTATCTATAGACACACGAATCTTAATCCTGTTAGGTTATCTTATATTCACCCTTGGGTTATATTTTTCTTAATGCAAGCAGGTAATCTAGAGGACGATCTTAAGCTCAAGGAAATAGAGCAAAT
>DAHJ01000020.1:12980-30724 GCA_002495905.1 Thaumarchaeota archaeon UBA223 | reverse complement strand
TGGCTTTTGTTGAAGGTCCTCCTACTCTCAATGGCAAGCCTCACATAGGACATATTCGAGGCAGGATTATCAAGGATATTTGGTATAGATTTAACGTCCTTCAGGATTACGATGTAATATTTCGAGGAGGTTGGGATACACAAGGCCTCCCTGTTGAACTTCAAGCTGAAAAAGAATTAGGGTTGAAGGGAAGTAAAATAGAGAATCTCAAGAAAATCGGTGAAGAAACCTTGATTCAGTCTTGTAAGGATCTCGTACTGAATAATTACGAAACATGGAAAGAATCGGATAGGCTTCTTGGACTTTCACTTGATCATGATAAAGCATATTGGACTTTCAAAGATGAATACATTGAAAGAGAATGGAAATACCTGGAGAAAGCTTGGAAAAACGGAATACTTGAGGAACTTGAATCAGTAGTCCCTTATTGTCCTAGTTGCCAAACATCTTTGAGCCATGCAGAACTTGCACAAGGATATGAAAATGTTGAGGATCCTTCATTATATTATAAAGTAAAACTTGTCGACGAAGATGTATATCTAGTACTTTGGACAACAATGCCTTTTACTGTTGTCACAGATATGTTGACTGGCGTTAAACCTGAATCAGTATATTCCTATGTTAAAGTTGAAGAAGAAACTTGGATAGTTGCTAACGAACGTCTTGATGAATTAATGAATATTTTTCATATTGAAAATTTTGAAATATTGAAAGAAGTTAAAGGAGAATCATTAGATGGTATGAAATACATCCATCCTTTATCAGAGAAATATATTCCAGAATTGCATAAACTTTCTAAACATGATGGTGTGCATACGATTGTTGCAGAAGACTTTGTCGATTTAACAACAGGTACAGGATTGGTACATATTTCTCCTGCTAATGGCGAAATTGACTTTGACATCGGTAAAAAACGAAATCTCCCTTTGTTTAACCCAATTAATGATCAAGCTTGTTTTGATGAAAGTTCGGGTAATTTTAAGGGATTATTTGTAAGAGATGCAAATGAATTAGTCTATGATTTGTTGAAAAATGAAAATTCTCTAGTAAAGTTGGGCAGACTTAAACACGAATATCCTTTGTGTTGGAGATCTGGTCATAGATTATTATGGGTTGCCAGGCGAGCATATTTTTATCGTGTTGACAAATTAGACGATAAAGCCGCTGAAGCTGCTAAATCTGTTGAATATTATTTTGAACAACCGCAAAATCGTTTTATTGAAATTATTAAAGAAAAAAGACCTTGGTGTATTTCTAGAGAAAGAGTTTGGGGTACTCCTCTTCCTATATGGAAATGTATTTCTTGTTCACATAAAATTGGATTATTCTCTAGAAAAGATATTATTGAAAATGCAATAAATCTTCCTGACGGCGAAAATTTTGAATTGCATAAACCTTGGATGGATCGTATATTGATTAAATGTCCAAAATGTAATGATAAATGTAAAAGAGAATTGTTTGTTCTTGATACTTGGCATAATAGTGGAGCTGCTCCATACGCTTCTTTATCTGACGATGAATATGATAAATTAATTCCTGCTACATTCCTTACTGAAGGTATTGACCAAACTCGTGGATGGGCATATACTCTTCTTATTGAAAATGTTATAATGAAAAATTCTGACATTTCTCCTTATCATGCATTCTTATTTCAAGGACATATTCTTGATGAAAAGGGTAACAAGATGAGTAAAAGATTAGGGAATATTGTTGAAGGTTATAAGACATTAGAAGAAAATTCTGTTGATGTATTAAGATTCTATTTGATGAGAAAAGCTACTCCAATCGATAGTCTGAATTTTAGTTTTGAAGAAATGAAATCTCGACCTTATCAAGTAATTAGCACCTTGTATAATCTTCATAAATATTTAAAACAAAATGGCGATTATGATAATTTTAATAAGGATATTCATTCTTTGACTTGGTCTATTGATAATAAATTATTATCTTCTCCTGATTACTGGATTCTCTCTAAATTACAGAATCTAATTAAAGAATCTACTAATTCTTATAAAAATATGAATTTCAATATTGTTACTTCTAGTATTGATAATTTTATCATTGAAAGTTTTAGCCAAATCTATCTTCCAATGGTTAGAAATGAAATTTGGAATGACGATGAATCACAACTTAATCGTCGTTTATCGATTTATTCTATAATATCTCACATACTTTATACTTTAGACATATTACTTCATCCAATTTCTCCATTTATTACAGAATATCTCTATCATTCAATTTTTGGTAATGAACCGATTTTAGGACAGACTTGGCCTTCAATTACTGATAATTTAATAAATAATGATTTAGACGATGAATTTTCTTCATTACAAATTATTATTTCTCAGAGTAATTCTGCGCGAATGAAAGGAAAATTAAAACGTCGATGGCCATTGAAGTCCGCATTGGTTTATTCTCAAAATACTAGACTTTCTAATCTATCTACTCATAAAGAATTACTTCAAACGTTTTGTAATATACGTGAAATTGAATATATAGATGATATTGACAATCTTCCTATAACCTTGTCTATATTTCCTAATTATGAGATTTTAGGTAAAAAATTAAAAGCCGACATTAATGAATTTCGACGTGTTATCAAAGAACAAGATGCTCTTGTCCTGTTCAAACATTTTATTCAAAACGAATCCTATAATTTTACAATAAATGATAATTCTTACAAAGTAATGAAAAATGAAATCAAATTTGAATTTAACCCTACGGATGATTATGTATTATCATCTAAATCTGGTATAGTTGTCATTCTTCCTAAAGAAAGAGATTCAGATTTATTTATTGAAGGCTATATTAGAGACCTTGCACGAAGAATTCAATCTGAACGTAAAGATACAGGTCTTGATCCATCTACAATATTAACTAATACGTTGATATATGGTGTTGATGATACAACAAAGACACTTTTAATTCCTAAATTAACTGAATTAAAATATCTTATTAGAACTAAAGATGTTCAAGTAGTAGATAATCTTGATTTGGGTTCTAATTGGAAAGATATTGATATTGATGGTACAAAACTAAAAATTTCTATAATTAATTCTTAATTCCAAATATCTTTTTCATTGTATTTGTTTTATTCGAATCCTTAATCGATGTAATTTTTATTATGAAATCAATATCTTGTTGATTAAAAGTTTTTGTTTGGCGCAGGTATAAGAAATAAATTACCATACCTGATGGAATTAATATGATTAATGATATTATTGACGATAAAGTTGAAAATAATATTTCATAAGTAAAAAATAAAATAATTGCCATAATTATAGAACCAATTAATGAATTACTAATTGATTTTTTATCATATTTTAAATCTCCAAGTGTACTGGCTTTATAACAAACAATTAATGATGTTGAGATAATCATTAATGCTCTACCATATGCTAAATAATTTACATTAATATTGTTATTTATAAATTGAGAAATTGATATCATTATGATAAACAATATTAGACCTGATACATTTGCAAACATTATCCAGTTTGTTTTTCCTCTTACAAATAATTGACTATTATAGATAGACGAAAATGTTGTAATTCCAATTGCAATAGATATTATTGCAGCTGGTAATGCGCTATTTGCATATTGAACCCCGAATATTGACATTAATGGAACTGATAATGCAGCAATCATAAATGCTGCAGGCATTCCAATAAAAGATACATATCTAGTATATAATTTTGATAAATCCCGAAATGAATCTAATTTATTTAATGAATATAGAGTTGATAAGTTTGGAGTTATTGCAGTAGCTAGTGAATTTGGTGCATATGCACCAATTGTAGATGCTGCAATAGCAATTGTATAAATTCCTAATCCTGGAAGACCTAAATTAACTAATGCAAATATTCTATCAATTTGCGTTACTCCGAAAATTATTAATGATGAAATTAATATTGGAAATGAATAATTTAATGATGAATTAATGTCAATTTTTTCGTTTTTATTATTTAATATTTTATAACAAATTGGTAACACTAATACCGTAAATAATAAATCTCCTATTAGATATCCTGATAAAACTCCAATAATTCCGAATCCTAAATATGCAAGAATTGCTGCACCAACAAATTTTATTACGATGGAATAAATCTGAATTATTCCTACTTTATAGCTTTTTCCAATTGAAATCATTCCACTAAATAGAAACTGATTGATTGAAAACAAGAATATTTGTAATAAAGCAATTGTCAATAGAATTCTAGTGATCTGATTATTGAATAGAATATCATTTAATAAATTCAAATTTGCAAATATAATTACGGATAAAATAATTGATATAAAAATTAACAAATATAATGAATAGAAAAAGATTGTATTTGCTTTACCTTTTTGATCTGAAGCTAGAAATTCAGGAATAAATTTTGTTATTGCATGAGGTAAGGGTAATGGTGACATAATAGGAATTGGCAAGCAAAAAGTTGCTAAAGTTGAAAACAAATACATGATTATTTGAAATCCAAAAATTATTCCAATTTGATTTATATCAAGTGTATTCGTAAGTACAATAAAGTGTCCAGTTATTACAAATAATGAAACAATATTTGAGAGATATAACGAAGCTGCCCCTTTTGCAGTATTTTTTTGCATCATTGTTTATTGCCTTTTTTCAGTAAATTTATAGATTCTACCATCAAATGATAATATATAGACTTCTCCATTCTCATCTTGACCTAATGATGGTATTTGAAATGGCCCTTGTAATAGTTTTTTTCTAGTGTGATGTTTATCTTCCAAATCAATTATCCAAATATCTCCACTACAGAAATCTGTAAATATATAATTATTTTTCAAGCTATCTATTTCTCCATGATAAACATAGCCGCCAGTTACTGAACATCCTTCATTATGTGAATATTCTACAATTGGCATTATGAGATTATTTTTATTACAATTTTCATTATTAAAACAACTATTTCCTTCCATTATATTCCATCCATAGTTTCCACCTTTCTCAATTATGTTAATTTCTTCAAATTTATTCTGCCCAACGTCTCCTACGAATAATTTTCCAGTTTCTTTATCAAAACTCATCCTCCAAGGATTTCTTAAACCATATGCCCATATCTCATCTCTAAACTTGTCATTATCGATAAATGGATTATCATTGGGAATTTGGTAAAGATTATTTTCAGAAGATTTACTAACATCTATTCTTAATATTGATCCTAATAATGTGTTTCCATTTTGCCCATGCAATAAAGGATCTCCTCCTGAACCTCCATCACCTAGTGCAATATACAAATATCCATCTGGTCCAAAATCTATACTTCCACCATTATGATTTGAATATGGTTGTTCAATTTTTAATATTTTTAATTCACTATTGAATCTTGATTCAATGTCATTGATGTTTTTGAATCTCGATATTATAGTAGTACCATCAAAATCATTATAATGTATATAGAAATATCCATTGTTGATATAATCTGGATCAAAAGTAAATCCAAGAAGACCTCTTTCTCCAGGCAGTCCTTGATCAATTTTATTCCGTATATCTATAAATAACTCTATGTCATTGGAATTTTCTTCAATATAAAATATTATTCCTTCTCTTGTCCCAATAAAAATTCTTCCTGATCCATCATTTGCCGTTGTTAAATATATCATATTACCTACTTGAATTTCTGAAAATGCAATCTCTAATTCTATATTCATATCATTAATTTCAACTGAATTATCTATTACATGATCTTCATTATCAATTACATTAAAAAAATTACAAGTTGCAGGAATAATTAAACAAGTAAGATAGTCAACTGGAATAATTGAATTCATAAATAAAAATATTGAGAATATAAATATTCCAATAATTATAATTGTTTTTTTTGAATTCATTTAATTTAGATATCTCCTTAGTTTTTCTGATTTATGAGCAGATTCCAACCAATCAATATTGTTTGATATTTTTTTATCATTGATTATAATATCATTAATTTCATTTACAATAGTTTCTACTTCTTTATTTGTCACATCTATCTCAAAAGTTTTCTCATTTCCATATTTCATGCTAGTTTCATAACAAATTGTTCCGATTAATTCGGATACTATATTGTCTTTAATTTTTGATTCTTCATAATTTCTTATCATATATCTATCAATTAATATTGATGGTTCGCATCTTAATACAAATATCTTCCATAATGAATTATTATTGATTAATTCAGGCAGTAGATGACCAATTATTATATATTCTTTTCCTTCTATTCTCTTCTTTATCGATTCTTCTATAATATTTATATCAGTTATAATTAATTGTTCTTCTTCATAATTTCCATATTTATTGTCAATAATGAATTTATTTATATCAAATATTTCCATGTTTAATTTTTTTGATAATTCATTTGCAATTGTCTTTTTTCCTGTTGCAGGATTTCCTGTAATTCCAATTGACTCCATGTAAATTTAGAATAACATAATTATATTAAACATGATTATGCTCCGGACGGGATTTGAACCCGTGTCGACGGATTGAGAATCCGCCATCCATGACCAATATATTTTTGGCCGAGCTAGACGACCGGAGCACATTATTGAATTAGATCGTCGATAATAATTGAGGATGGTTATTGATTAATTTTTTTTATTAATTTCAGCAACAGCTAATTTAATATCTGATGATTTTACCGTTTTTCTTCCAGCATGTTTTGCATATACTAGTGCTTGTTCAGCAATTTGTATTCCAAAATCTTCCAATACTGTTCTTAATTCTTCTGCAGCGTCATCTCCAACTCTTTCTGCTCCTGTTTTTTTAATTATTCGATATACTGCTGCTAATCCAAATTCTAAATCGCTCATTGTAATTTGAATAAGATATAATTCTTATATAACCTTTTTTTATGATTAATGGACGAATATAGTACGTTTATCATGAATATTGATGATTTTGAACTGTTTGATTCACATATTCATCTATCTGTATCCGAATTCGATTCAATACGTGATGATATATTGAATTCTCTAAAAAAAACAAAAACATTGGCGTTTAATGTTTCAGAAACACTAGAAGATTCTAAGCTCACAGTAGATTTGTCTCATTATTCTAATAATTTACTATCATTTGTCGGTATTCATCCTAAATATTCTTCTTCAAATTTAAATGAATTTGATAAATTTTTTACAAAAAATATTGATTCTATAGATGGCGTTGGAGAAATAGGCTTGGATAAAACATATGTTGAACGCGGAATTGAATTTGATTCTCAATTAATTACCTTCAAACATATGTTGGATCTTGCAGAACGTCATAAATTACCTGTATCTATTCATTCTCGAGATGCAACACAAGAAGTTCTGGATATTGTGAGTTCTTACGATCTTCCTTGTATTATATTACATTGGTTTTCAGGCACTGAAGAGCAATTAAAGAAATTATATAATTCTGAGATATTAATTTCATTTGGCCCAGCATTAGTTTACTCTAAATCGCTTCAAAAACTTGCAAAAATCTCAAATCCTCAACGTACTATTGTTGAAACTGATGGACCTGTTCCATTTTCAGCATGTTTTGAAGGAAAAATTGCTGAACCCTCTTTTATTCCTAGTATAATTTTTAAATTAAGTAATTTATGGAATATGAATTTTGACGATACATCTAAACAATTAATTAATAATTTAAAACCATATATATCTGTAAAGACTAAATCAATACAATGAAAAGAGTTTGGAGATTATCAACTCAAGTATTAGAGAATAATCAATCATTATTTTCGACTGACTATGAAGAAAATAAAAAAGCATTAGATGCCGTTTCTGAAATTAGTTCAAAAAAATTACGTAATCAAATTGCCGGTTGTATAACAAAAATTAAAAATAATGAACAAAAGGCTTTACTTGTAAGTCAAACTACTAAATCATCTACAACTAGTGAAGTGCAAACTTCTGATGAATCAGATTAAATTTTTCGGAAATATTTGTAATCATACTGATAAAAATAATTTCTCTGCCGATTTAGCTAACTTATCTATTAACCAAATGTTGGAAATACTGAACACTGAATATAATGTTGAACAATCTATATTGGATAAAAATAATATATTGATTGCAATTAATAATGTTGAAATATCAGTTCTTAATAACCATGATACAATAATAAATAGCGGTGATGAAATATCAATAATATCAATAAGTCACGGAGGTTAACTTTTTATGAACTTTCTAAACAAAATTTTTGTTTAATTGTTCAAATTAACTCAAAAACATCAAAATCATCACTCGACGAATTAAGACAAAAATATCCAAAGTTGATGATTCAATTTATTAATCCTAATTCAATTCTTAACCTAAAACATCTATTATTTGCTGTAAATCAGTCATTTTATGCGAAGAATAATGGACTTTTAGCTGCTCGTGACTTTGAAGTCGACCTTTTAATGAGAATATCTATTACTGATCAGATTCAGGATGCGTTAAAATTCTCTGGCATATCTTCTAAAAATCAATCATTTTTACTTGTTGCAGTAGGTAATAAATCCAATTTAAAATTAATTGAAAAATGGATATTGAATAATCTTGATTATTCAGTGGATGTAGTTATTGATAATTTTAATAATTTATCAAAATTTCATAAAATTAATTTTAAAAAATTAAATAAATCAAATATTGAACTAGATCTTCTTAGTTATTCTGCAGTAAAACTAACATCAAAAATTTCTGATTCGCCATAATCAAAACATTAATATCTATAAAAATTTAGAAAAACATATGAAAAAATATAGAACTCCTTCTTTAGTAATAAATCTAAAGAATTATGACGAGATATATTCACATTTTTCTGTCGACATATCAAAAATATCTGAATCTATTGCAACTGAAACTGACGTTGAAATTATTGTATGTCCGCCAAATCCTGTTTTATATAAAGTAGTTGAAAATGTATCTATTCCGATTTATGCCCAACATGTAGATGATGCAAAGATTGGAAGTTCAACAGGTTCTATTGTTCCAGAACTAATTAAATCTATTAATTGCCAAGGTTCATTAATTAATCATTCAGAAAAACGAATCTCTATAAATGAAATTGAAAAACTTATTCAAAGATTTCGTGAACTTGATTTAACTTCACTTGTATGTGCGCAATCAATTGATGAAGTTGAATCAATTGCAAAATTAAAACCAGATATTATTGCTATTGAACCACCTGAATTAATCGGTTCAGGTAGAGCTGTGTCTAAAGTTAATCCTAAAATAATTTCTGATTCTGTTGATACTGTAAATTTAATTGATAAAAATATAGACGTATTATGTGGTGCAGGTATAATGACTGGTGAAGATGTCTCTATAGCTTTAGAATTAGGTGCTAAAGGAATATTAATTGCAAGTGGTGTAATTAAATCTAATGATTGGAAAACTATTATTTTAGAACTTTCTAAACCAATGATTAAGAGCGATTAGTAATAATGATTAATTATTTTTGACAAATGAGAGAAGCTATATCACATCATACTTGATAAAAAAACAAACATCATAAGATAATACATGTCACATTTCGCATCAAGATGGAATAATGAAAGAACTCCAGGATTTAGTGACAAAGTTAAAGAAGTAATTCGCGCCGATAAGGAACCAGTAAAACCCAAACTCGAACAAGCCGTCAGACAAATCAAAACACAGATTGTAAAACTAGATCAAACTAGTGGAAAACTAAAAGCTCGTGATGCAAACATCTTCAATAGTGTTGTTTTAGCATTACAAAAACATGACCAACAACACGCAACTGTGTACGCAAATGAATTAGCTGAAGTACGAAAAATGAACAAAATGGTGACTCAATCAAAACTTGCATTAGAACAAATTGCATTGAGACTAAATACAGTTTCAGAACTTGGCGATGTTGTAGTAACATTAACTCCTGCAATGGGTGTTATAAAGAACATTCAATCAGGTGTTATGAATATCCTGCCAGAAGCTGAACATGAAATTAGTGAAATTAATGGATTGTTGAGTGGCATCCTTGTCGATGCAGGCCAAATGGGAGGACACAACATTAACTTTGAGAATTCTAGTGCAGAATCACGACAAATTATGGATGAAGCATCTGCCATTGCAGAAGAAAAGATGAAAGAGCAATTCCCTGATTTGCCTAGTGCCGCAGATTCATTATTGCCACCAAAAAATAAAATAGAAGGCCTATTCGAGTGACAGAATAATTCTGTCACTTTTCCTTTTTTTTTGCGTGAGTGAGTGATAATATGTTTGAAAAAATACAACTAAATATAAAAAATATACAAGATAGACGTCACATTAACCAGTCATTAAAAATTTTACAATTACAACAAAAAGATGTATCTAACCTAAAAATTAAATTAACTAAACGACTTAATAAAATCAAAATATTATGTAATGATTCTTTATCAAATAATAATCACACATTTTATGCAATATATAAAAAGGAATATGACGATATAGACAAATTATTTGAAAATATTAAGATAAGTGAAATATCCATTATTAGGGCAATTAGTCGAATGGAGACATTAAAAGATGTACATCAGGCAACAAATTCGCTCGGATTGGCTGTAAAAATGTGTAAAGATATGGATATTACTTTATCTACGATATTACCTGACGTAAATGAACAAATAGTTACATTAAATAAATCACTTAATCAATCATTAGATCTTCCTGAACTTTCTAATAATGAATTATTTGAATTGAATAAATCAATTGAATCAAATATATTAGAACCTATTGCTGAACGTATTGAAAATGAGGCTGATAAATTTGAGTCAATTGTGAAAAATAATCAAATCACATCTATAGGTAATAAGAAGTTGATAGATAATCCCGGTAATGTTAATATGAACCTTAAGAAATTCACACCAAAAGAAACTAAAAAAAATATAATTGAAGAAAAAATTAGTAAATACATTGACAATAAAAAAGGTCATTTTGATGTTGTTGATGCAGCAAATGAATTAGGATTATCTGTTGAAACTGTTGAAACAAAAACCCTTGAATTAATGAATAGTGGTAAAATAAAAATTCGTAGATGATTAATTTGAGTTCCGCTCCAGAAGTCCTTCAATCAACCGCACAAAATTATGCAAGAGAAGCAATTAAATTTGATTCACAAGGTTCTCGAGGAAGTGCAATTCAAATGTATCAAAAAGCAATAGAATCATTAATTAAATTAACAAAATTATATCCAAATGAACCTCATACTCAATTATATGTTAAACATGCTAAACGATATCAAGAACGAATAAATGAATTACAAAATAATTCAGATAATCCTCAAACAAACCAATCAGATTCTCAATCGGGAGTTGTTGAAGTAGTTAAAGCTTCATATGATGATGTAATATTACAAGAAAAACCAAATATAAGTTGGGATGAAATTGTTGGTAATGAAGATGCTAAAAAAGCATTAAGAGAATCAATTACTTTTCCATCAATGAGACCTGATCTTTTTCCTTTAGGATGGCCAAGAGGAATCTTATTATATGGTCCTCCAGGAACTGGAAAAACATTATTGGCTGCAGCTGTTGCATCCGATATTGATGGTCATTTTATGAATGTAGATGCATCTACAATTATGTCTAAATGGTTAGGAGAAGCCGAACAAAACGTTTCAAAATTATTTAAATCTGCAAAACGTATGATGGATGAAGATGGAGTTGTTTCCATTGTTATCTTTATTGATGAAGTTGATTCATTATTTGGAAAAGGAGGTAGTGATAATGGCGGTACTGGTGGAGAAGCACGTGTTCGTAATCAATTTCTTAAAGAAATGGACAGTATTTCTGATAAAGGTAAAAACCTTCCATTATATGTTATAGGCGCAACTAACAAACCATGGTCTCTAGATTGGCCATTTTTAAGAAGGTTCCAGAAGAGAATTTGCGTCAATCTTCCTAATTTAGATGCTAGGGTTGAAATGATGGAGATGTATACATCTTCATTGAAAATTGATGAATCAATACGATTATCCGATATTGCTAATTCACTAGACGGTTATTCCGGTAGCGACATACGTGACATTTGTCAATCAGTTCAATTAAAAGTAGTATCTGAATTATTTGAAAGTGGTTCTCCAAGCGAAGATGTTCAACCAAATAAGATTACTTCTGAAGATTTTTATGAAATAATGGATAAGCGAAAACCTAGTGTTTCTAATGAAATGTTGAATGCATATACTACTTGGTCCGATAACTATAAAGCTCTCTAATTTATGGTTCTAACCTATCTTTATCACGTGGATACAAAACTACTTCTCGAATATTCTTTCTATTTGCTAAAATCATAATTAATCGATCAAATCCTAAGCCTAATCCTGAATGTGGAGGCATTCCCCATTTGAATGTTTGTAAATGCGATTTGAAATTCTTTATATCTAGTCCTGATTTCTTCATATTTTTCTCCAATTCATCTACTTTATGAATTCTAACTCCTCCTGAGACTAATTCAACATTAGAAAATTGTAAATCAAATGACATGCTTAAGTCAGAATCTTTATGTCCTGCAATATAGAATGGTTTAATTTCACTTGGCCAATCTGTGATAAAATAAAATGATTTATGTTTTTCTGACAATACAACTAAATCATGTTCAGTTATATCTTCTCCAAAACTCTTTTTATGATCTAAATCATTTAAATCATCTATTACATTTTGATATGTAATTCTATCAAATTTATTTAAATAATTACTCAAATCAGAATCTAGATTTTTTAATTCTTTAGAACTATTTTTAATTAAATTATTAATTGTATATTTAATTAAATCTTCACATAAATCCATTGTTTGTTCATTATTTTTATAAGCCCATTCAAAATCTACACTTACAAATTCATTTAAATGTCTAGTTGTATTGGATTTTTCAGCTCTAAAATAATGAGAAATTTCAAATACTTTCTCAAATGCAAGCATTAATTGTTCTTTATACAATTGAGGACTTTGTGCTAAGAATCCTAATTTATCAAAATATTCTGTTTTAAATAACGTTGCTCCTCCTTCAGCTCCAAGTGATAATATCTTTGGTGTATTTATTTCAAGAAAATCATTATTTATGAAAAAATCTCGAATATACATCAATGAATCATTTCTTAATTTAAATATAGATTTTATTTCAGGTTTTCGAAGTGATAAAGATCTTGAATCTAATATAATATCTAGACCCGAATCCACTCTTCCTGTCGGATCTAATGGCAATGGATGCACTGCTTCATTTAATATGTCTAACTCTTCAATAATTAATTCTATGATGTTATTTTTTTCATTATGTACAAGTTTACCATTTGCCTTTACAATACTTTGTCGCGTAATATTGTCTACTTGCTTCCACAGTTCTTCAGAAACTTGATTTTTCTTAATAATTAATTGTAATTTACCGGTAGAGTTTTTCAATGTTAAAAATATTAAAGAACCAATTGACCTTGAATCTTCTATCCATCCGGTTACTTGTACATTTTTGTTATACATTGATTCATCAATATTCTCAAAATTTTCAATGTAGAAATTAGTCATGTTTTTTTACCACTATGAACAAACTCACGACTAAGAGTTATATGTACTTTCTGTGTACATCCTAATACAATGGCAGGAAGTCCAATTCCGGAACCTTTAGGGCTTATTGCAAAGGTCTTATTAATCATTGGTGGTCTCAACTGGGGACTTGTCGGCTTAGCTGACACAAATCTGGTTGCTATCATTGCTGATGCTACAGCAGGTGTTGTGGGAACATTAGTTTACACATTAGTAGCTGTAAGCGCGATTATTAGCGTAGTAGATCTTGCAACAGGTTCAAAATAAGCAAAAATATATAATGAGCTGTTTGAATACAGCTCATTTTTTTTATTTTATGATATTTTGTTATATTGTTTTATGTATTTAGCTAGTTCAATTAAGAATTCTGATGCCATATATTGGAATCCCCATTTCTCATAAACTATTTCTCCTGTTTTTCCCATGAAATATGTTCCTAATATTGAAGCATCTAATGAATTACTTCCCATGGAAACTTGAGACGCAATAATTCCCGATAATATGTCTCCTGTTCCTCCTTTTGTCATAGAAGAATTACCTGATTTATTAAGAACTATTTGTTTTCCATCAGATATATAATCAGTTTTTCCCTTTACTACTAAAGTTAATTTATGATTTTTAGCATAATCAATGACTTCATTTTTAATTGATTCTTCCCCGTCAATTTTTTTATTAACCAATTTATTAAATTCTCCCAAATGGGCAGTAATTATAATATTATTTCCTGATATATTGTCTAATAATTCTTTATTTATTGCTCCTGCATCAAGAATGATTTTTTTGTCTTTTTTCTGAAGTTCAGATACCAACTTAATTAATCCATTCATCTTTTGATTAACAATTCCTGGTCCAATTACATATGAATTTATATTTTTTCTAAAGTTTAATATCTTATTTGACGTTCCTACTGTAAATTTTGAATCAGGTAGTGAATATACTATTATGTCAGGAGCTGATGCACGTATTGGACTTGTAATTACCTCGGGTACGAATAAATATGCTAAATCTGACCCTGATCGTAATGCACCCAAAGCTGATAATAAAGGAGCGCCGTGATATAAACGACTACCTCCAACAATTCCTACTATTCCATTATCTCCTTTGTGTGAAGATGAACTCCTAGGTATAATCAAATCTTTGATATGCTCTTCGTCGACTATCATTATAACTTAACTATGGATGGACTACAAAAAAAGTTTATAACTTGGAATTTATTCATTGACTTGGGATGAGTAAGCACAATATAGAAAATGACTTTAAAACAGGCTATACTTTTGACGATGTTTTACTAATTCCTCAGAGATCTAGCATTTCTTCCAGAAAGGATACCAATTTACAATCTAATTTAACTAAAAATATCAAATTAAATATCCCAATTGTTAGTGCAAATATGGATACTGTTACTGAATCCAGCATGGCAATAAAAATAGCTAGTTTAGGCGGAATAGGAATTATCCATCGTTTTATGACAATTGAAGAACAGATTTCAGAAGTTCTTAGTGTTAAACGTTCTGAAGGAATTGTTATTGAACAACCTGTAACAATTAATCAAGATGGAAATGTAGGCCAGATTAAAGAATTAATGTCATTACATAAAATTGGTGGAATTCTTGTAAAAGATAATTCTAATAAATTACTCGGAATAGTTACAAAAAGAGATCTATTTTTTGAATATGAAGATTCAAAATCTGTTCAAGATGTAATGACTAAGGATTTAATTACTGCACCTGAAGGCACAAGTCTAGATGATGCTAAAAAAATCTTCATAAATAATAAGATTGAAAAATTACCTATAGTGAATTCTTCTAACGAACTAGTTGGATTAATTACTAGTAAAGATATTTACAAGAGAGACAAGTTTCCAATTTCTTCAAAAGATGATAAAGGAAGACTGATGGTTGGCGCCGCAATAGGTGTAAGACAAGAAGATATTGAAAGAGCTGTTAAACTTACTGAAGCTGGCGCAGATACAATTGTAATAGACATTGCACATGGACATTCTGATCATACAATTAATATGCTTTCAAAAATTAAAGAGAAAATTGGTAAAGCAGATATAATTGTTGGTAATGTCGCCACTGGCGAAGGGACAAAGGATCTAATTGAAGCAGGTGCTGATGCTGTTAAAGTAGGTGTTGGTTCAGGCTCAATTTGTATAACTCGAATTGTTACAGGTGCAGGAGTTCCACAATTAACTGCAATATTAGATTGTGTTTCTATAGCTAATGAATATAAAATTCCAATTATTGCAGATGGAGGAATTAGAAATTCTGGAGATATAACTAAAGCTATTGCTGCAGGTGCATCTACAGTAATGATTGGAAGTATGCTTGCTGGAACTGATGAAAGTCCAGGAGTAATTGTCAGTCGTCCAAATGGAAGATATAAAATGACTCGTGGAATGGCTTCATTAGGCGCTGCAGTTGATAGAAGCATCAAAGAAACTAAATCTATGGACGAAGAAGAAATGCTTGAATATGTCCCCGAAGGAGTTGAAGCTTTAGTTCAATATCGAGGCCAAGCTAGTGAAGTAATTGGAAAACTTGTTGGAGGTCTTAGATCTGGATTGAGTTATTGTAATTCTAAAAATATTGATGAATTACAAAAGAATAGTAAATTCATAAGAATTACTGGTGCTGGAAAAGCCGAAAGTGGAGCTCACGACGTTCTAGTGGATTAAGTTGATAGATAAATTAGATAAAATCAAAGATATTGATATTAATGAAATTGAATCATTTCCTGATATAATTGATGCAATGGGTGAAATGGGAGGTTTTAATGCCAGTTTAACTCATGACGGATATAAAATAATTAAATCTATGGTGAATGATTCTCAATGTCTTCGATTTTTATCATTTCCTGCAGCACTTGTTGCTACTGGAACGAGAGGAATATTAAAAGAACTAATTAAACGAAAATATTTCGATGTAATAATAACTACTTGTGGAACATTGGATCATGATCTTGCTAGAACCTATAAGGACTATTACAAAGGTAATTTTGATTCAGATGATGTAACTCTAGATAAAAATGACATTCATAGATTAGGTAATATATTTGTTCCAAAATCATCATATGGAGAAATAATTGAAAAAAAAATGTTTGAGTTATTGGAAAAACTATATGAAAATGACGAAAGAAATCTGGCTCCATCATACATAATTAAAAAAATTGGCCAGATGATTAATGATGAAAATTCCATTATGTATTGGGCTGATAAAAATAATATTCCGATAATTGTTCCCGGAATAATGGATGGTTCAGTCGGTAGTCAAATTTGGTCATTTAGTGAACAGCATAAAGATTTTACTCTAGATATATTGAAAGATCAACATATTATTTCCGATTATGTTTTTAAATCTAAAAAAAGCGGCGCATTAATTATAGGAGGAGGAATTTCAAAACACCATACAATCTGGTGGAATCAATTTAATGAAGGTTTAGATTATGCAGTTTATATTTCAACAGCCACTGAATATGATGGAAGTCTTAGTGGAGCAAGAACTAAAGAAGCAATTTCTTGGGGTAAAATCTCTAATTTAGCTCAACATGTTACTATCAATGCCGAAGCTAGTGTTATTCTACCACTTTTAGTCAAGTCTTTGATTGATGAGTAGACTTTAAATAAAACTCAATTGAAATAAATTTAGGTTAGAAACATAAATGGCAGATCCTTTGACATTAATTGATTATATTGCACCTATTGTAGGAGTCTTATCAATAGCCTTTGCTGCATTTATTGCACTTCAGATTAACAAGTATGAAATTGGTACTGAAAAAATGACTGAAATTTATAATGCAATTAGAACAGGTTCTAAAGCATATTTGTATAGACAATACAAGACTATTTCTATTATTGCTATTGTTTTAGCTATTGTTTTATTTTTGGCATTTGATAATCCAAGAGATGGAATTCCGAAGATTAGTTTCTCATTCTTAGTTGGTGCTGCTTTCTCATTACTTGCAGGATATATTGGAATGGATGTTGCTACAAGAGCAAATGCTCGTACTGCTACTGCTGGAAAACAAGGAACACAAGTACCTTTAGATATTGCTTATCGAGGAGGTTTAGTAATGGGCCTATTCAATGTTGGATTGAGTCTAATAGCTGTTTCAGTTCTTTTCTATCTATACGGTCGGGAAACATCATTAATTGTTGGATTAGCATTTGGATCTAGTTTAGCTGCATTATTTGCTCAATTAGGCGGAGGTATTTTTACTAAAGCTGCAGATGTTGGCGCAGAT
>DAHJ01000020.1:7692-12643 GCA_002495905.1 Thaumarchaeota archaeon UBA223 | reverse complement strand
GCTGGAATTCCTGAAGATGATCCACGTAATCCTGCAGTAATTGCAGATAATGTAGGAGATAATGTTGGAGATGTTGCTGGACGTGGAGCTGATTTATTTGAATCTATTACTGCTGAAAATATTGCAGCTATGATTGTAGGAGTAGCAATTGCTTCGATTTTAGATAATTCTGCATTTGTAATATTACCTTTATTGGCTTGTGCTCTGGGATTAATAGCTACCGTAATTGGACTTCCGTTTGTTCGATCTAAAAACTTTACAGATCCAATGATTCCAATGAGAAATGGAATGATTGTCACTACTGTTCTAGTAATTATTGGATTATATTTCCTCATAACTCAAACTGTACAAAGTATAAATCTATATTACGCTTCATTAGTAGGAGTTTTCTCAAGTTTGTTAATATTCGTAATAACTTTGTATTATACTGCTAGTTCATATAGACCTGTAAATAGTATTTCTGAAGCTTCAGAAAGTGGACCGGGAGTCAATATTATTAGTGGTTTTTCAGTTGCTTTAGAAAGTACAGTTCTTCCAATTCTTGTAATTGTCTTTGCATTAGGAGGAGGATTCTTCTTTGGTGAACAATTTGCATTAGAACATGCAGGTAAAATCTCACCACAATTAGGAGGAATTTACGGTACTGCAGTAGCAACTATGGGAATGCTTGCAGTTGCAGGCGTAATATTAAGTATGGATGGTTTTGGACCAATTGTAGATAATGCAGGAGGAATGGCTGAAATGTCTGGAGCTGATAAATCACTTAGAGATAGAATCGATTTATTTGACGCGGCAGGAAATACAACAAAGGCTTTGACTAAAGGATATGCTTTAAGTTCTGCAGGTTTGGCAGCGCTTATTCTATTTCAAGCATATTTAATTGATTTGACACATATTTCACCCGATATCCTTACAGTAGAAAGTATTGTAATCAATCTTATTGATTATAAAATTATTATCGCATTATTTATTGGAGGTTTACTTCCTTATGCATTTGCATCATTTGCTATTCGTGCAGTTGGAAAAACTGCTTTTGAAGTAGTTGCTGAAGTAAGACGACAGTTCAAAGAAAAACCAGGCATTCTTAAAGGTACTGAATCACCTGATTATGGCAAAGCAATAGATATCAGTACAATTGCAGCTCAAAAAGAAATGATTATTCCAGGATTATTGCCTGTAGTTGTTCCTTTAATTGTCGGAGTAGTTCTTGGTCCGTTTGCTGTAGGGGCATTTTTACTTAGTGCTACAGTTAGCGGTACATTATTAGCATTCTTAATGAATACGGGCGGTGCTGCGTGGGATAATGCAAAGAAAAATATTGAAACAGGTAAATTTGGAGGTAAAGGTTCTGAAGCACATAAAGCAGCAGTAGTAGGAGATACACTTGGCGATCCATTCAAAGATACTGCAGGTCCTGCATTACACGTACTTGTTAAATTAATTAATACAATATCTTTGACATTTATTCCATTATTCTTATTATTCGCATAATAAGAGACAATCCTAAATATCATATTATATACAAAATTCATACGGTGGGTTGGCGGAGAAATATTATATTCTGTAACGGTTACGCGTGCGCCTGCAAAGCGTATATACGTGGGTTCAAATCCCACACCCACCTTCCGTTATTTATGATTTTTTGTATGTAAATTCATTCAAAAATGCAAAATTCTCTACCGGTTGAATTCAAATATATAATTCGTAATTAATCTATATATATCCCTAAAATAATTTATGGGATATTTATAGAGTCTATATTAATTTTAAGGTCATATTTGAGTTGATTTAACAAAAATAATTAATAATCATTGTCTGAAAATCAAAAATTGAGTAATGATGATGTCTAATTCATCATTTAGAGACTATTATTAATTCATTTGAATCGTGCTTAAATATGGATTTTGCAGACCTAGGATTAGGTAATTGTCATGGTCGAAGCATACTGTGTAAAATGTAGAACAAAAAGGGAGATGAATGATCCACAAAGCATTACCATGAAGAATGGTAAACCAGCAACTCAAGGTATCTGTCCTGAGTGTGGAACAAAGCTCTTCAGAATTGGAAAGACTCCAACTTAAATAGTCTCATCTCCAACCTTTTTTTTACTATGTCTGAATCTGCAATAAATGCCCCAAAGGGACTTTTGAGGCTATTAATATTGGATATTACTTCTAAGAGTCCAGCGAGTGGAGCTGAAATAATCAAGCATATTCAACAAATTTCAGATTCTATGTGGTCACCTAGTCCTGGATCAATTTATCCAATTCTTAAAAATTTACAAAAAAATGAGTATCTTACTGAAATATATTCTACAGATAGTAATCAAAAGAAATATGGAGCTACTACTAAAGGTAAATCAATTCTATTAATTGAGAAAGAAAAATTGAAGAAAGATTGGGTAAATAACATATATTATATTAAAATAATGGCTGAACTTCTTAATCTAACTCAAGACGAATTATTTAAGATTGTAAAATCACATCTATGAAATTATATAATTATTCATTATTTTGAAATTCTTTATTCCATTTTTTGCAAATATAATAAGATAATCTCCAAAAACCAATTGCAGGGGGTTTATTTGGAATATCAAATATGTTTCTAGAATACACATATAATGTTTTGTTTCTTTTTGTATCCCACACAGGCACATTTTTCTGTATAAAACCCATATCTATCAAAGTCCTTAATACCGTCATATAGAAATTTCGTCTACTATATTTGAATAATTCACCATTTTCCAAAAGCATACCGTCTTGTAAATTATTTGCAAAATCGCTGACAGCGTTTTTTGTAGCTTTTCCATTGGATTTCCGTAAAATCGTAATAAATAATTCAGCCGCTTTTTTAGATTTTATTCCCGGAAAAATTATGTCAAAAATATTATTAGTAGACATCACCTTTTCCTCAGACAGCATTCTGAGATGAGATCTTACGGTTGCAGGCATATTCAATATTTGTAAATAAGGAAATTATTAGTTATAGGTCAAGAATATGTAGGAGTTTTGTAAAGAAAAATCAATGCAGTAAGAAGAAACTTCAATACACGAGAGCCATTACAGGCATCCGTGCATTGTAGCCTCTTAATGTGGGCTTCGACTTGGGGAGAAGAAAATTGCCCACATTAGACTCGACGTATAAAGTATACGACCATAATTTTTGTTTATTTGATAGATACGCCTGTTACCGTAGTTACCTTTGATTGAAGATCGTCATAACCTGATCGAATAAGTACTGTATCAAAATTATTGAATCGTTGATTTGTTTCAATATTGAATTTTATCATACCTAACTCTGGATTTTCCATCTTTTCTTTATAGTCAAAGGCCATAACACTGCCTATTGCAAATATCAACAAAAATATTGAGACTATTGATATGTTCTTTATGAATGTATTTTTCATAATTTATTATACTGTAAGTAAATATATATAATATGAATACAATTATCATGATTGAATTCCAATAATGGAAATGATTAGAACATGATTATCACAGATGAAAAACAGAAAAAAGCAATCGTAAATGCATTATTAGATGAATATTCAAGAAAAATCTTAGATTCAACAATTGATCAAGCACAATCAATTACTGACATTATGCGTGAACAAGATATCCCTATGACATCAACGTACAGAAGAGTTAAATTATTAATGGACAACAAACTCGTTAGGGTAGAAAGATCAATGGTTACTGACGATGGTAAAAGGTATTTCATGTATCTAAGTAATATCCGAGATGCGTCAATTCGATTCAATAAAGGAGAACTTATCGTTGAAATAACTCCAAATATTCGACAAAGACCTGAAGATAAATTATTACGTAGTTTTTCAAATATCAAAGAAGAGGCAAGATAAAAATGGATTTTGAATTATTATTATTAAGAGCATTAAAAACATTCATTGGTTCATTGGGTCTTATTTTATCATATTTATCAATAAAAGCTTACAGAAAATCACAAGCAAAAAATATGTTATTCTTGGCTATAGGATTCGGAATTATTACTGCAGGTTCAATACTTGCAGGTCTTTCATTTGAATATCTAGGATTTTCCTTACTTCAAGTAAATATTGTAGAATCATTAATGATACTCGTAGGTTTCATTACTGTATTATATTCAATTTATGGAACTGATTGAGGATCAAATTTACCATATTCTAAAATAGTAAAATCTCTAACATCTTTAAGAATATATGGATCATTTTGAGCAATTTCTAATGCACGCTCATAATTTTCCGTACAAACAACAATTAATCCCCCTGTTCCATTTTTATATCGTCCAGCAACAATTAATTCACCTTTATTATGAACTTCTTTGAGATAAGTCAAATGTTCAGGTCTTACATCATTCATAATTTCAATACTCGATATCTGTTTTTGCAGAATTACATAATAGTTATTCATGTATTTCCTTCCTAAAATGAGCTTTATAAATATACAAAATATCCAAATATTGTGAATTATAACCCCGATAATTACGACTACCAATTTATAATAGAAAAATCTAGTAAATTCATTCTTGACAAAACCCTTGACGCAAATTCCAATGGAATTGTAATAGGATTGAGTGGAGGAATTGATTCAAGTGTTTGTCTTTCGTTAGCTATGAAAAAATTATCAAATCACAATGTTTTGGGTTTAATTATGCCAATGAATGGAATAACTCCGAGCGATGATGAAAATGATGCAATTGAACTAGCAAATAAATATAAAATTGAATACAAAGTAATACCATTAAATAAAATACAAGAAAGTTTCAAATCACAAATTTATCAAGAATATATGAATGAACTAGAAGAAAATAAAATTGCTCAAGGAAATCTAATAGCAAGAATTAGAATGTCTATCTTATATTTTCATGCAAATTTGTTAAATCGATTAGTAGTAGGTACTGGAGACAAAAGTGAGTCAATGTTAGGTTATTTTACAAAATATGGTGATGGAGGAGT
>DAHJ01000020.1:559-7390 GCA_002495905.1 Thaumarchaeota archaeon UBA223 | reverse complement strand
TATGGTGATGGAGGAGTAGATATTGCGCCAATTGCAGATTTGTATAAAACTCAAATAAGAATTTTAGCAAAAAAATTAGATATTCCTAAGAAAATAATTGATAAAAAAAGTGGCCCAAGATTATGGAAAAATCATGATGCTGAAGAAGAATTACAAATGACTTATGAACAATTAGACCCAATTTTATATCTATATAGTAATGATCTTATTCAAGAAAATTCTTTATCAATGAAACAAAAAAACATTTTAAATAACATTAAAAATAGAAATATTAAATTTAGTCATAAAAATAAAATACCTGAAATTTGTAAATTTGATTAATTAAATAGATAATCCCATTTTGCGAATTAATGATTTAGCTTTTTGAGAAAAGGTTATTTTATCTTTTTCATTCAAAGAATTTGTTTTCTGTAAAATAATTGCATCCTCAGATGCCATTACAAATAGCTTATTACCTGCTTCTAATTGAAGCTTATTGCGAACGTCTACAGGTATTACAACTTGACCTTTTGCAGATACTTTAGTAGTATCTATAGAGATATTTTCCATAATAAAACATCATAATTTACAAATATTGAACCTAATCAGTAAAATTCTTTACAATTTGGTCAAGGAAAATCACTCAAATTCAATAAATCACAAGTTACTGCCATATATCATATGGGAAGAATCACCACATTATTGACTATTTGGGTAGTTAGCTTCGTAGTCGGATTTGTAGGATGGATGTTGTATCCTCAAATTTCTTCATTACTTAGCGGATTGACTCCAATATTACTAAGTGTATTCGATGCACAAATAACAAATGCGGCAATGGCAGGATTTGCTACTTCAATTGTTTCAGTTGTTATTGTATTAGTCTGGGCAAATAAAACTAAAAACAATCGATTTTAGAAAAATATAATCATATAACTAGTTTATAACTAGTAATTAGTGATTATTATAAACAATAGTTTAGAAAGTGATATTATATGAGCAAGAAAAATGTAATTGTTACAGGAATAACTTCAGGCATAGGTACTGCAATAGCATTGGATCTAGCTAAAAGGAATTTTAAAATAAATTTAGTAGCAAGAACTGAAGAATCTGGAAATAAAATTAAAAAAATGATTAATGAAAATACAGAAAATAATGATATTAATGTCTATAAATGTGATTTATCACTACAAAAAGAAATTCATGAATTTGTTAAGGAATTTAAAGAACATAATACAGGTTTAGATATTCTAATAAATAATGCAGCAATTATTCCAAAAAAATTAACAATAACTAGTGAAGGTAATGAAATGCAATTTGCAGTAAATTATATTGCCCCATATTTATTATCTAGACTTTTATTAGATTTATTAAAAAATAGTTCTCCGTCAAGAATTGTAAATACATCATCTACTGCACATACGGGTGGAAATTTAAACATAAATGATTTTCAAAAATTAAATGAAAAATATAATTTACGCGGTTGGGGGAGATACCTTGATACAAAATTACAATTAACTATGGATACAGTAGAACTAGCAAAAGAATTAGAAGGAACAGGTGTAACATGCAATGCAGTTCATCCAGGATTTGTAAATACAAATTTAGGGCGATATTTTACACCTAAATTCTTTAAGCCATTTAATAAACTAATGGGGATGTTTATTTTATCACCTCAAGGTGGGGCCGATCCTATTATCAAAGCTGCATGTTCAGAAAAATATGATAATATCAATGGAAAATATTTCCATCGATTTAAACAAAAAGAAGCATCAAAAAAAGTTTTTGATAACAATGTATCTTCAAAATTAATGGAATATACAAAAAGTGTCACAAAAATCTAATATTGAATTGTCTTGACAAGTGTAATAATTGATCACGATGTTATTGGTTGGGCATATAGAAATATGTCAAAAATTAAGTCTCAATATAATGATGTCAATATTATAGGAAAAAATAATTCATCTGAAGAATTAATGAATAATAATATTAGTGATTTGAATATTGCAAAATATTGTCTGAAAAATAATTGCGATCTTTTAACTGCAGATACAAAATCGTATATCGATTGGTTTAATGCTTATACTGGAATAAAAAAATTAATGATTTCAAAATTTGATTATTGGAATGAAGGTCAAAGACCAATTTTACTTATTCAAATTAATGATAATAAAATGAATTTAGAATTAAATCCTAATGTAAAAATTTTAAGATCGTTAGATACGGCACCTCCAAGATTTAAAAATAAGATTATATCAATGGTCAATGAATCATTAATTCAATTTCCAGAATTATCAGATGATAAAATCACATTAGGAATAACTCATGTTAATGATGGAAATGCAACTTGGGAAGATAGTTATAAAATTAGATTGAATCCTAGGAGATTAACATATTTCACAATTGGTCATGAACTAACACATTTACTACAATTCAAAGGAAAATTACCAATGACAGAAAAATCAACAGATATTTTTACATTAGCCAGGTCTATGTTATTTTTAGATGAACCTCCTTGTTATTTGAAAATACCAAGAAAATTACAGAATTATTGGGAAGAAAATTCTGAATTAATACATAAAATATGTAAAGATTCCATAGAATATAGAAAAAATAACAGAAATTATATACAATGGGCAGAAAATGCATTTGCCAAATTAAAAATTAATACAAAATAATTAGCCCGAGATATAATATCTCGGGGAGATATCGAATTCACTGAACCAAAGGATCAATAAATATATCCTAAAGAATTCGATAATAATAAAATCGTTTTAATGTATATAATATGCGACCTTAATTATCATTACTGATAATCAATTATGAAAAAATAAATTTTTATGGATATAATAAACTATTAGCTCGATCTATTTCCAATTGAAATGAACCTTCTGCAACAATTGACATAACTAGAACAACAATTGTTCCATTATTAGAATCAAATGCACTCATTTCATCAATAGTCCAACCTTCTTGAGAAAGAATATTTAGTTCTCGTTCAACTTTTGATTCTGAACCAGAAAGTATTTTGTATGCGAGTTCGTCTGCATCTTCTTCATCTTCCCATTCATATTCTTCATCCTCTTCACTGTCAAATTCGTCATCTTCTTCGATACGCATATTTGTCATATCTAATTATAATTATATAAGGATATGTATGAAAATATTTTTAATGATATTAAAAAAATGAGAGATATATTAATTCAAAATATTGGTAAATCAAATGCAGATATTGATAATATAAATAAAGCGAAAAAAATTCATAATGAATTAGGAATAATGTTGGATATTTGGACAGACAAAGATAATGTCAAAACTTTATCAAAAGAAGATATTGATGATATTTTTAATACTTCAAAGTTAATAATCAAAAAAGCTAATGATTTATTATAACAATAATCGCGGTGATCAAATTAAATAGAATTATTTCAAAAATAAATCAATTTCAACGTAAATTAAATATTTATTTTTTAATTATTTTTATTTCATATGTAATTCTAGATGTATTGCAAATTTTTCCATATGGTATAGGAAGAATACCAATAGAACCTGAATCATCATTTCCAGGCATAAAATATCTATATGCAATAGGGTTTTCCTATATTTTTGCTATAATAATGTCAATTTTTAATCCCAAAAGAACGATTTTATGGATAGTTGCATTTCCTCCAATAGCTTTGATTTATAGAATAATTAAGAAAATTACTAAATATTACAAATAGTTTATTTTTCTTTTAGAATTATAATCTGAGTATTTTTATAACTAGCTCTTCGGAATATGTTTGTTAAAATATATAAAATACTATATTTCTTTTTTAATTTATCTGATATTTTGTCATATTCTTCACGATTCAATTCTAATACTTCAGCTTTAATTTCAATTTTATCTCCGGTAACTTTTCCAGAATTCGTACATGATGATATGAATGCTTTATGATTATTTTTTAAACGTTTAATTTTCCCTGCAGATTTAGAAGTTCGTACGTATCCAATATTTCCATCTTTAATCACCCAAACAGGAGTATGTACTAAAGTTCCAGATTTACGGATAGTAGTAAGATTTATTGTACGACTATCTAAAATTTCTTCAAACAAACTCATAAAACATCATTACTCATTTGATTATATTTTATTTGGAGGAATCTGATTTTTTTTACTATTAAATTTTTAGTTCTTCCCAATGTTTGATCGAATTTTATTATATTGTCTCTTGATTCATTGATATAATTTATTGTAAATACAGAATCTCCATGATTTAATTTTCGTAATTTTTCCTTTTCAATAGAAAGTTGAAATGATATTTCATCAATATTATTGAATTCATCAGTCATAATTATATGTATAAAAATTATGTAATAAATACAGCACATAACAATAATTTACAATAGATAACCATTTATGAAAGAAAATTAATAATTCATAATGTTGTTATCAGAACCCATATTCAAAAAAGCCATAATTATTGCAGGAATTATATTTTTAGGTGCAATTTTACTCCTCATCTATGAAATATTGAGATAAATTAGTAATATCGACGTCGATATCGATGTCGATATTTAGATTTTATGATTATCCGGTAACTTTAAATTAGATAAATACCATATACATTTTGGATTTCAGCTAACAGGGGATTCTTGTGAATCTCTCACCTCGGTAAGGAGGCTGTTTGTTGTATCCTAAATATTGTTAAATTAAATCCAACCAACGATTAAATATAATTTTTCCATTAGTATTGACTTTTGTAATGTTATCTTCCAAGTTTGACAAAATAATTGATTTATCTATTGATTCAGAAATTAGATCTGATTCAAAATTATCAACAATATTTTGTACTATTTCATTTGTAATTTCAAGATGAAACAAGATTCCATAACAGTTATTTTGAAATACAAAAGCTTGAATTTTAGAAATTTTACTTGAAGCTAATTTAACTGAACTATCCGGTAGATTAAATATATCACCATGCCAATGAAATGCTAGGAAATCATTGTCAATATTTTCAAATATAGTTCCTTCAGTTTGAAATAATGATATATTGTGCCAACCCAATTCTTGTTTTGAATTTTTGTAAATGTTACTGTTCAATGCACTAGCAATTATTTGACTTCCTAAACAGATTCCAAGTATTGGTTTTTTAAGTTTAATATAATGTTTAACTAAATTTATTTCAGATTCAATAAATGAATATTGATCTTTTTCATTAACACTCATAGGGCCGCCCATAATTAGAAGTCCATCATAATTTAGAAGGTTTCCTTCGTAATTTTCTATTTTTATGCAATCAAAAGATATTTCTTTATTCGACATAAGATCAAGAATTATTCCAGGAGTTTCAATGTCAATATGTTGAATTACAAGAACGCGTTTTTGATTCATATTTTATCTGTTTCTTTTTATATAATAAACGTAGATGCTAAAACTATGCTAAAATGCCAAAAATGTGAATTTGAATTCTCCGGGGAAGGTCCAAAATCAGAGATTGTTTTTGAAGAATCCTGTCCAAAATGCGGTAGTTATGAAATATTTGTAAAAAGAGGAAGTCCACTAGTGAGAACAATATCAGGATGGCTAGTTGTATTTCTTTTCGTTACAGCAGTATTACTGCCTTTAATTTGGTACTTTTTAGTAATATTTTAGTGCCTGTTTCACGACTGATTTTCATGGATAAAGTAGGTGTAAGTTATTAATTTGACAGAATATGAGCCAGATGAACTCGAAGTAATGAATAAAATAGAGATAGCAAAGAAACTAGGAGATCAACGATTGATAATATCTCTCAATAGAGAACTTGAAATCATGAAAGAACGTAACGAAGTTAGGAGAAATCCAAAGCCAGTCACTGATGAAAAGGCGTCTTTCTGTCATAATTGCAACACAAAAGTTGAGAATTTCCATAGATTTTGCTTCCAATGTGGAGTGTTTCTTAGTTAATGAATAAAGCAGATATCTTGTTTGGAGGAATAATGGCATTTGCAATGTCTTTTTTGATGTCACTGGTAATGACATATGTGTCAGTTGGCTTAGTGCCTGACTTTATTACAATTTGGCTGAGATCTTTTGTAATTGGGATGATTGTCTCTTTTCCAATAGCATTGTTTATCACTCCAATTGCTGCCAAGATAGTGAAAACGGTTGTAAAGGCATAGTAAACCGATTTTGAATATCAAAATAGTACAATCGTGAATATGTTTATTAGCCTGACCTAATTTAGAATCATTAGGAGTAATAATTATGTCATTCAAAGACGAACGAGAAATGCACAAAGCAACATGCTCTGACTGTGGCAAAGAATGTGAAGTACCATTCAAGCCAGACGAAGACAGACCTGTTTACTGCAGAGATTGTTTCCAAAAGCACAGAAAACCACGAAGTTTCTAGAATAGTCTAAGTATTTTATTTAGATTTTTAGGATATAGCGTCAGCGATTCATTTTTTTATTATTTCGAGTTATACAATGTTGTGAATCCTAAAAGAATAGTCATTTATCTTGCAATAGTTCTTGTGGTCGGTTATGGTATTTTTATTAGTGCAATAATATTGGAGGGCGATGGTTGTATAATTAATTGTTACGAAGGCGAATACAAGGACGGCAAGTGGCATGGAATGGGGACATACATATTTACTGACGGAGGCAGGTACGAAGGGGAATTCAAGGATGGCATGAAGGACGGAATAGGAACTGTCACGTGGCCTAACGGAGAAAAGTACGAAGGCGAATGGAAGGACGACGAGAAGCACGGAAACGGAACATACACATATGCCGACGGAGGCAGGTACGAAGGCGAATACAAGGACGGCAAGTGGCATGGAATGGGGATGCAGATATTTGCCGACGGATCAAAGTACGAAGGGGAA
>DAHJ01000020.1:0-263 GCA_002495905.1 Thaumarchaeota archaeon UBA223 | reverse complement strand
GTACGAAGGGGAATTCAAGGACGGTAATTATCATGGAAGAGGCGAATACATATTTGCTGACGGATCAATGTTCGAAGGGGAATTCAGGGACGGCAATGTATGGACTGGAATCAGAACGAATGCCGATGGCTCGAAGACTGAATGGAAGGACGGCGAGATAATCTAATATTATCCTCCGCTAGGGTGGGGGTATTATGATGTAAAGTGCTGCTAAACGCGGCTATACGCAACTATTTTTAGTTATTTTGACTTATACATAATTA
>DAHJ01000031.1 GCA_002495905.1 Thaumarchaeota archaeon UBA223 | reverse complement strand
CGATGATGATGACGATGACGACGAGGAAGAAGTAGAAGGAGTCTTTTTCCCTAGTCCAGTTGACGATAAAGCCGGTACCGCATTGGTTGTAACTACTGTTCTTCACTATGGAAGCTCTGGTTATTATCAACCATTCTATGACAATTCATTGGAATCTGAATGGCCTGAATTGTTGAATTTTGAAATTGAGGATGAACCTGAAATGGAAGAAATGGACGAGTTAATTGGCGAAATCGAACCAGAACTTGAAATTGATTCAATTCTTGAAGTCTTTGATGAAGAAGAGGTTTTGGTTGGATATTTCAGATATGGTTCAATTCTACTTGAATCAATTCAAGGAGACATTAGTGATGAGATTGAAGTGTATTTCGGCATTGAAGGCAGTGTAAGAACTAGCGTTCATGCAACAATTCCATTTAATTCTCAAAATAAGGCTGCCGCTACTTTGATGATTGACGAAATTCTTTCCGACGATTCACAAATACAAATTGCATCGATTTACGGCAGTTATCCTTCTACGAATGCAGAAATTATAGATGATATTTTCGGAGATGCTCAATTCTTCATTCCATTTGAAGATATTTCTGACTCATTGTATGAATGGCCTTATTACTCATACCCTATTAACATACTTGATATGTGGCGAGTATTGTTTGAAGGTTAGATTATGATCGATTCAATTCTGGACCGATGCAATATTCTTCTAAACAAATTAAACAAGAAAAATTTTTCTGTAATTCTATTCGTCATTATTGCTATCTTTATTTTCTCTTTACGTGCTAATGCAATTAATTTAAGTACAGAATATACTTCTGGCTTGGAATCTAATATTCGAAGTATTCCTCCTGATCAACTATATAATTCTTCTTTTGTACAACAAGTTCCTGTTTCTATCTTTACTGTCGAAGGTAATGGAAAATCTATCGATGTTAAATATGTTACTTTAATAAATCTAATTTCTGGTACACATTCTATCGATCTCAGTGATTATGATTCTTTTAGTTCAATTGAAACTAAGAACTATTATTTACCAGGTGATTATACAGTTTATGTAACTATAGAAGACGACGTCTTGATTCTTGAATATGAAAGATTTCTTGGAAGACTTGGAAAGGTATAATCAATTACTACTGCATAACTATCTATCCCTTTGACATAAGTCTAAATATAATAATTGCTAAAAATTCAACGAGGACTGCATTCTGATACACGACTATTAATCTCTTCTTACTGGCATCCATAGGTTTTTTGATTTTATTGTCTCTTGGACTGCAGTTCTTTAATTTTATCTATTTCTTTACAACTTTTTTTATATGTTCAATTATTGTATCCATGGAAGTTCCAGGACCAAAATTACCTGTAATTCCATTTTTTTCTAATTCTTCTTTATCTTCTTCAGGTATTATTCCTCCTCCAATTATAGCTATTTCATTTGCGCCTTTTTCTTCTAGGTATTTCTTTACTTCTGGAAATGCGGTTAGATGTGCCCCATTGTGTAAACTTAATGCTATTGCATCTACATCCTCATCAATTGCTATACTTGCAACTTGTTCTGGCGTTGGTAATAACCCGCTGTATATTACTTCCATACCTGCATCCCTGAATGCTCTACATAAAACTAATACTCCTCTGTCATGAGCATCTAACCCTGGTTTTGCTACTAATATTCTAATTTTCTGAGACATAGTAAATTCCCATTTTAAAATATTTGCGGTTCTTTCCATTCACCAAACACTTCTCTACCAACATCTACAATTTCTTGCAATGTAGCATATGCTTGTACTGCTTTTATCGTATCATTCATACAATTTTTATCATTACTCTCATATGTTTTTCTAAGATTCTCAAGTGATTCTCTAACTTTATTATTATCTCTATCATTTTTTAGCTGTTTTAATCTATTTACTTGAATTCTTTGTGCCTCATCATCTACTTTTAATATTTCTATCTTGTCTTCCTCTTCTTCAGTATATTTATTTACTCCAACAATGACTTCTTTTTCTTTTTCTATATCTAATTGACTACGGTATGCTGTTTCAGCAATCTCTTTTTGCAAATATCCTTTTTCTATTGCACTAATTACTCCTCCCAATGAATCAATTTTTTCAAAATACCTATACGCTTTTTCTTCTAATTCATTTGTTAAATGTTCTAAATAATACGAACCTCCTAATGGGTCTACAGCTTGAACTACTCCTGTTTCTTCTGCTATGATTTGTTGCGTCCTAAGTGCCACTTTTACTGCTTGTTCCGTTGGAAGTGCCCAAGCCTCATCATATGAATTTGTATGAAGTGATTGTGTACCTCCTAATACTCCTGCAAGTGCCTCTATTGCTGTTCTTACAATATTATTCATTGGTTGCTGCCAAGTTAAAGAAGCTCCTGAAGTTTGTGTGTGAAATCTTAATGCTAACGCTGGTCCTTTTTCAACTCCATATTTTTCTTTTAATACTGTGGCCCATATTCTTCTTGCAGCTCTGAATTTAGCTATTTCTTCAAAGAAATTCATTGTACAATTAAAAAAGAACGATAGTCTAGGCGCAAATTCTTCGGTCTTTAATCCTGCTTTTTGACCTAATTCTAGATATGTGAAACCATTTGCCAATGTAAATGCTAACTCTTGCGCTGCATTTGATCCTGCTTCTCTTATATGGTAACCACTAATACTCACATAATTCCATTTTGGCATTTCTTTTGTACAATATTCCATCATGTCCCGAACAATTCTCATGTGATCTTTCGGTGGATATGCCCACTCTTTTTGTGCTATGTATTCCTTTAGAATATCTGTTTGTACTGTTCCACGTAATTCATTTAATGGAATATTATTTTTTGATGCTACAGAAGCATACATTGCTGTGAGAATCGATGCAGGAGCATTGATTGTCATTGATGTACTAACTTGATTTAACGGAATGTCTTTCAGTAATATTTCCATATCTTTTAATGAAGAAATATTACACCCGCATTTTCCTACTTCACCTCTTGATCTATCATTATCTGCATCATATCCATACAAAGTAGGCATGTCAAATGCTATGCTTAATCCTGTTTGACCATTTTTTATTAAATATTTTAATCTGTTATTTGTATCTTCTGGAGTTCCAAATCCTGAAAACATTCTCATTGTCCATTTTTTTCCTCTATACATATTTGGATAAGGACCTCTTGTAAATGGAAACTCTCCCGGCATCGATTTATCTCTTTTCTTTATAACATCTGACGCAGAATATGATGTCTTTACATCAATATCGGATGTAGTAGAAAATTCTTCATTATTGTTTGATTTTTTATTCCAAGGCTCGAGTATTTCTTTTTCCCATTTTCTTACATCTTCATCATCTTTTTCACTGGATTTCTTTAATTTACTAAGTTCATTGATTTTATGTTTCCAGTAATTTTCAGTTTCTAGCAATATTATTACCTATATATGAATCTAAAATCTTATACTTTAATTCATTTCGGTATTCTCTAAAAAAAATTCGTCAAATGGCAAAGTTATCAAAATTATATATCCTCCTCGACATAAATTATTACCCTATGATGGATGATTTTGTCAGTTCTATTGTATCAGGAGATAGAAGATCTATTGCTAAAGCAATATCTATGATTGAAAATGAAGATCCAATAGTTGATGATATACTTTCTAAACTATATCCTATAACCGGTAATGCATTTGTTGTTGGCATCACAGGTCCCCCTGGCACTGGAAAAAGCACATTAATTAATAGTTTAATTGAAAACTATCGTAAACTTGATAAGAAAATTGGCGTTCTTGCTATTGATCCATCAAGTCCAATTACCGGTGGTTCATTACTTGGTGACCGATTACGTATGAGCACACATAATCTTGATCCTAATGTTTACATTAGAAGCATGTCTTCTGGAAATAGATCTGGAGGATTGTCTCAATATACTCGTAGAAGTTTATCTATTCTTGATGCATCAGGTCTTGACTTAATAATCGTTGAAACTGTTGGCGCAGGACAATCTGAAGTTGATATATTAAAAATAACTGATGCCGTGGTAATTGTTCTAATGCCTGAATTGGGTGATGATATTCAAATCTACAAAGCAGGTCTTATGGAAATTGGCGATATCTTTGTCGTAAATAAATCTGATCTTGAAGGATCTGATCAAATGTACACAAAAATACTTAGTGCATCAAAACTAAAAAATGATAACTGGATGCCTCAAGTGATTAAAACTGAGTCTATAAATGGAACTGGGATTGACGAACTTATTGCTTCTATTAATGAACGAGAAAAATTTATCAATAACTCGTCTAGTAGATCTTCTATCAAAGAAAATAAAATCCAAAATGAAATTCTTGCTGTTATTATCGATGACTTATCTAAGACATTTAGCGATAAAATTAAAAATCATTCTGACTTTCAAAGTCTGGTACAACAAGTATTGTCTAAGAAAATGGATCCTGAGCAAGCTGCATCAATATTGAAAGAAAAACTTGAGATAGAATAATTTTCTACTCTCCCCTATCAATTATTCTTGAAATTGATGCTATTACTTCTACTATTCCTTCATTATCTACTGTCGATGTAGGTATTAATTCATCGATTATATTTGATTCAAGTACTGTTTCTGCCATTCTACTAGTAAAGTCGTACGCTTCTCCTCCTTCCTTCAAATCATCTAATAATTCGGAAAAATCATCTGACCATTTTAATATTCTATCTTGATTGTCAGTAATTAGATCTTTTTTCGTTAGAATAGATATTTGAGGTATTTCTAATCTTAATTTAATTGAACTTGCCAATAATGCAATTGATAAAAAGTTCGATGGATCCGAAACTAATGTAGCATCGAATAAAAATAAATTCACATTTGCTTCATTTGAAATATTTTTGATAAAATATGGACCGCTTTTTCTATATGCAAATAATTCAATTTGTCCTGGAGTATCAATAAAAACATAATCAGGATTGTATTCGTCAATTTCTTCTTCAATTTGCTCTAATTTGGTTGCAATTAGATCTGATGCTAAAATTAATGAACCGTTTGGCCCTAAATTATATTTGTCCATTATGTCTTTCAAATTAATATAATTCCTTATGTCTACATCAATTCCATATGGAACATCACTTACTCCTGGATCAAGATTGACTGTAATGACATCTTTTCCTTCTTGTTGATACCAGTTCGATAAAATTCCTGTTAAATTACTCTTTCCTGATCCTGCAGTTCCAGTTAAGAATATACTCTTCATAATGAACTAAGATTACTTTGTTCATATTTAGATATTTAGAAAATGTTAAGCATGACAACATTTGATTTGATATTTATGAAGTTTGAGATTATATCTATTGGAAATGAACTTCTTTCTGGAAGAACTTTGAATACAAATCTCCAAACTATTTGCAATATTCTTTCAAAAATTGGCTATACTGTCTCACGTTCTTATGTTGTTAAAGATGATTGTACAGAGATTTCTTGGGCTCTTAAACAGGCAATCTCTAATGATTCAGAGTGGATCATTGTATCAGGAGGTCTTGGGCCTACCTATGATGATATGACTCTTTCCTGTACTGCATCTACTCTTGATCTTAATTTAGAACTTAATGAAGTTGCATTAGAAATGATTGTTCGCCGCTACGAAAGTCTTGTTGCCCAAAATATCATCGATTCATTCTCAATTACGGATAGTAGGAGAAAAATGGCGATACTTCCAAAAAATTCAATCCCATTAAAAAATAACGTTGGCACTGCTCCAGGAGTATTGATTAAATATGAAAGTAAGAACATTGTTTGTCTTCCAGGCGTTCCTAAAGAAATGGAAGATATTATGATTCATCAAGTTCTCCCTCTTATTGGTAATGATAATCGCGACAAAGTTAATTCTAAAGTCCTTTATATAGATGGAATTACCGAGTCAGAACTTTCACCCATTATTAACGAATTTTTATCGAACTATGATTTATACATTAAATCTCATCCTAAAGGAATTTCTGATGGAATTTATCATATTGAATTGGTTATTTCATATAAATCCAAAAAAATCTCTGAATCTTTAATTAATTCAATTCTTGAAAAATTAATAACATCTATAAAAATTCGCAACAACATTAAAATAAAATATTGATATTATTTTTTCTTTTTATCAGACAACCACCAATTAAGATAATCGTTTCCTCTTTGTGAATTATCCTCTTCATCATATCGTTTATCCCTGATTTTATCTCTAAGATTTACTAATTCATCTCTGCTTAAAAATAAACCACAATTCTTACATGCCATTTTTCTAGTAGAATAATCAAAATTCATTGATCTATCACATTCAGGACATTTAGTTGTAGTCATTAAATAAATGCTCATTATCGTTGTATTTAAGACTGTTCCGGAATGAGATTTATATTATTTTTATTTACATAAATTATGGTTTTTGTTTGATTCTACAAACCATTATAATATTATCTAAATATTGTTTATATGTATAGAGAATTGAATAAAAAATGAACAAACGTAAGGTTAATATAGCAATGTTTGAATGAATATTAACATGGATGCTGGAAGTATTGCTTGGCTATTAACGGCCTCGGCATTAGTATTGTTCATGACACCAGGACTTGCTTTTTTTTATGGCGGTTTGGTAAGAGCAAAAAACGTTCTAAATTTAATGATGCAATGTTTCATGATTATGGGACTTGTTAGTATTACCTGGGTTCTCTGGGGATATTCAATTGCGTTCGGTCCATCGATCGGCGGTTTTGTAGGAAATCCAATTACTCATCTTGGATTAGATGGAATAATTGGCGCAGAAGCACAAAGCTTCGCAATGTTCCAAATGATGTTTGCTATCATTACCCCTGCACTAATTGTTGGTGCTGTTGCAGATAGATTCAAATTCTCAACACTTATTGTATTTGTTGCTTTATGGTCGACATTAGTATATTCACCTATTGCTCATTGGGTATGGGCTTCTGGAGGATGGTTATTTGAAATGGGTGCACTTGACTTTGCAGGTGGTACTGTAGTTCACATATCTTCTGGTTTTTCAGCTTTAATTGCAGCAATTCTTGTTGGAAAGCGATCAGGAAAGCTTGAAAGTTTCAAACCTCATAATATTCCTTATGTATTATTGGGAACTGGAATTCTCTGGTTTGGATGGTTTGGATTTAATGCAGGAAGTTCACTTGCCGCTGACGGTATTGCTGTTAATGCATTTCTTGTAACTAATACTTCTGCAGCTGCAGGAGCTTTAATGATGATGTTCTTAAGTATGCGCGAATCAGGTAAACCTAGTGCTGTAATGACTGCTACAGGCGCTGTAGCTGGATTAGTCGCAATAACCCCTGCTTCTGGTTTTGTCGGTCCTGTTGCCGCAATTTTAATTGGAGCTGGAGTCGGATTGGTCTCTTGGTTCTGTATTAAGATTAAAAATCAACGTGGATGGGATGATTCATTAGATGTTTGGGCCGTTCATGGAATGGGAGGTCTCTGGGGTGCAATAGCCACAGGATTATTCGCATCTGCTGCTTATGGAGTAGGAGTGGATGGTCTCTTTAGCGGCGGTTCATTCTCAGTTGTTACAACTCAGATCATTGCTTCTGTAGCTTCTATAGCATATGCAGGCATTGTAACCTTTGTTCTATTGAAAATTCTTGATAGTACATTGGGTCTACGAGTTGATAGCAAAGACGAACAAGCAGGAATGGATATTTCTGTTCATGCTGAAGAAGCATACAACTAATCCTATCTTGAATCAATCGAATAATATATTCGATTGATTCCTCTTTATTTTTTAGGAATTATTATAACCAATAATTCCGCAAACAATTGTGATTATATTGTCTGAATGGATTGTTATGTCCGGACCTTCATCACTGGATTTATCTACTTCTATTTCTCAATCTCTTGGAATTGAATTATTTGAAGTTGAAAACAAATCATTTCCTGATGGAGAACATAAAGTTCGTATTCATAATGATGTTCAAGATAAAAATATTATTCTTGTTCAGTCTTTGTATCCTTCAGTCGATTATCATTTTATGCAATTTCTTTTAACTGCATATAAATTGAGTCAAATGGGATCAAAAGTTTATGCTTGTGTTCCATATCTTGCATATGCACGACAGGATTTAGAATTTCAACGAGGAGAAGTTGCTAGTCTTGCTGTTGTTTCTAGATTGTTTCGTTCAATAGGTGTTAGTTCACTTCTGACTGTTGATATACATAGCACACATGGTTTAGGATATTTTTCATTTCCTACTTATAGCGTATCTGCTATGCCATTGCTTGCTAAATATGTTAAAAATAATCTTGATCTTAATTCTCCTCTTGCAGTATCTCCTGATTTTGGAGGTTCTTCCAGAGTAGAAGCATTTTCTAAATTACTTGATATTGAGTTTATTTCCTTGAAAAAATCTCGTAGTCGTACAACTGGTGAAGTAATAATGGAAGAAAGTAATATTGAAGTTGAAGGTCGAGATGTAATCTTAGTTGACGATATGATAAGTACAGGTACTAGTATAGTTCGAGCAGCGAATTATCTGAAAAAACTCGGTTCAAAACGAATTATTACTCTATGTACCCATGCATTATTGGTTAATGAGGCTGTTAATTCAATAAAAGCATCGGGAGTTGATGAAATCATTGCTACCAATACAATTCCAAATGACGTGAGTAAAATAGATGTCACTGAAATCATCGTTGACCACTACAAATCTCTTCGCTAATTCATTCATTAGTGTTTTTATCTTATCTGGTGATTTTCCCCAAATTGGACGAAGTGAATTAATATCAATTCTAGAATCAAATGATATTAGTTATAATATTATAAATGAAAACTCTAGAATTATAATCATTTCATTCAATAAATATGAAACTTATTACGACGAACTATTCGAGCGTATCGCCTATTGTAATTATTTTGGATTATTGTTGTTTCGTTACGATTTAGAATCAAAAAATATAATTACACAAAATATTAGTCCTAATTACTTGAAAAAATATAATACATTTTCTTTAAGAAAAATTAATATTAAAACTAGACTTGATAATAAATACGAAAGTATTCTTGGTGCTTTAATAAAAAATACTATTTCTCATTTAAATGTCAATCTTACATCTCCTGATGTTAATCTTTTTACATGTAAATTTGATAATCAATTATTAATATTTTCACATAATTCATTATCTAATGAACCCCGATGGTTAAATCGACGACCTCGTGCACGACCATTCTTTCTTCCATTTGCTATTCATCCAAAACTATCTAGAGCATTAGTAAATCTTTGTAGACTTAATTCTGGTCAATTACTTTTGGATCCTTTTTGCGGTACTGCAAGTATTGGAATTGAATCATGTCTTATGAATATTAAATTCACAGGAATTGATATATCAAAAAAGATATGCTACGGAGCACAAAGAAATCTCGAATATTTTAATTTAGATGATTTTATCATTATTAACGCTGACTCACTTAAACTCCCTGTTTCATCTTTTGATGGAATTGTTACAGATTTTCCATATGGACGGAGCAGTATCAAAAACTTCTCTGATACAGTTGAATTCATGACTAAATTCTTTGAAAATTCTTCAAAATTATTGAGTTCAGGCTCTTTTATTGTATATATGTCACCTAAAGATTGGCCTGAATTCATACCTTCTAATTTTTCTCTTATTGATAAACACGAAATATATATTCATAGTAATCTTACTCGTGTCATACGTGTAATACGCAAACTCTGAATGTTTATTATTTATCTAACTTAAAATAATTGATATGACTGATCTAAAAATCATTCTTTTTGGTACATCTGGTGCAGTTCCAACCAGTACTAGAAATCTTATTTCTAATGCAATAATTCGCGATAATGAATTATTTATTTTTGATACTGGCGAAGCAATTCAGCAATCTATGATGAAAAATAAAGTTGGTATGAATCGCCCTACTCATATATTCATTTCACATATGCATGGAGATCATATTCTTGGATTACTTGGATTAGTTCAAACCATGTCTTTATTATTGCGCGATAAACCTTTGTTTATTTATGGACCTCCTGGAATATCTCGATTCTTAAAATCAAATATTAATATATTCAAAATAAAACTAAATTTCAAATTAATTATTAAAGAAATTACTCCGGGATTGGCCGTAAAAACAAAAGATTATAAAATTTATGCAAAAAAAGCCAATCATTCAATCTTAAATTATTCTTATGTTTTTATTGAATCAAATCGTCCAGGAAAATTCTATGTTTCTAAAGCAAAAAAAATGGGTATTCCTGAAGGTTCTTTATGGTCAAAACTTCAGAACGGAAAATCTATTCGTTATAAGGGTAAACTTATTCGTCCGACTGACGTAATGGGAAAAATACGACCTGGAAGAAAAATCGGTATATCTGGAGATACTAGACCTTCTAAATCTTTAACCAGATTCTTTTCATCTTGCGATGTTTTAATTCATGAATCTACTTTTTCCTCTGAAGAAAACGATCTTGCAATTGAACGTTTTCATAGTACTTCTGAAGAGGCAGCTACTATTGCAAAAGAGTCTTCTTCAAATATACTGATTCTTACTCATTTTAGTTCTAGATACAAAGATACAAAACCTCTTGAAAAACAAGCCTGTAAAATACATCGTAACAGTATTGCAGGGTATGATTCTATGTCATTTAAAGTTCCTTATAGGGATGAAAAGCGATTAACTAAAAGTTATGTTTTGGAACAAACCAGTCGATAAACTCTTCAATATCTTCTGTCTTAATTTCCATCAATATAGGCCCTAAGGGGGATTCATTTGTTTTTTCACATATTACTATTGAATTCACTACTGCTGCTTGTTTATTAAAAAGAATCCTGGATGAATTATTCTTAGAATTTCTAAATAAAACTTTTCTTGCTATATGCGTTGTTTGTTTATTTCTAAATGCGTTATATAGATTCTTCAATTTATTATAATCCTTTGTTGAACCAATAATATCACTATCTGATATCTCACATTCTATTTTCATAATATTCTCAATTGCATTTAGTACTGTTTCAACATTTTCAGTCTTATTTAACCTAGATTTTATATTTATTTCTATGTCATTACTAAATTCTATCATATCATTCACAAAATTTATTTAGAATTAATTCAGATTTTTTTTCAAATTCTTCTTTCGTTAAATTAATATTATCAATGATTATATCTGATATATTTATTACTTCTTCTAGACCTACTTCTAATTCTTTTTTATCTCTTGCATTAAATTCATCTAAATTCATTGGCGCATCACTTCTATTTCTTTCTTGTAAAAATTTCATTCTTTGTTCTTTTGTATTCTTTATTAAAATTATTTTTACTTCACCTATTTCATTGAATAATTCTATCTCTTCAATATTTCTAATTCCGTCAATTATTATATTTTTTTCATTTGATTTAATAATTTCATCTTTACACATTTCTGCAATTGCATTTTTTCCTCTTTTTTCTCTTAATTCAATCATTAATTTTGATAATATTTCCGAATTATTATCTAAACCTCTATTTTCAGCTTCTTTTCTAATTTGATTTCCCATTATTATTATCTTAAAATTCAGTCTTTTTCCTATTTCACAAAATACTGATTTTCCTGCACCTGGTAATCCTGTGACACAAATTAATTTTTTTCTATTTGTCATTAAAACACAATTAATAAGCTAGTTTCTATTAATATGTTTGAGTGATAATTTGACCATAAATTCAATTAAACAATTAGTATTGGATAATCATAGTCCTTCTTCATCTCATACTAAGAAGATGCTTAAATTTTCTAACGATTTAATTTATGAACTTTGGCGCACTATTGATTCAGAAGACACTACTCGTTTTCCAGTGTCTGATATTGTATTGGGAGGTTCTGTTGCAAAAGGTACTTGGTTACGCTCTTCTGGAGACATTGATATATTCATCAAACTTGAATCTGATTCTACTCGAAAAGATCTTGATGATTCACTTGAAATTGGAAAAATTACTTTAAATTCATTAAAATATTCTTGGAAATTACGTTATTCTGAACATCCATATATTGAATCAGATATTAAATTCAATGGAAAATCACTTAAAATAAATATTGTTTCTTGTTTTGATGTAGATCCTCGAGATTGTAAAAGCGCAGCTGATAGATCTCCTCACCATACTAATTATATTCTGAATAATTTTAATTCTAAAATGAAGAATGAAGTAAGAATACTGAAACAATTTCTAATTTCTAGTAAAATTTATGGGGCCGAGATTAAAACTCAAGGATTTAGTGGTTATTTTTGCGAATTACTCATTTTAAAATACAAAACTTTCCAAAATGTGTTAAAACAAATTAGTGATTTCACTGTTGGCGATAGTATTTATTTTGATGACTCTCATTCCAAATTTACTAAATTACATGAAAATTCGCCTATAATCATGCTGGATCCTGTAGACCCTAAAAGAAATCTTGGCAGTGCTGTTTCACTTCAAAATCTTCATAAATTTATTCATGTTTCTAGAAAATTTCTTGATAATCCTTCAACTAATTCTTTTACTAAAATTAAATTTAAACTCAATAATTCATTATCCGACAATCTTCTTATGATTTATTTTACTCATGATGAAAAAACAATTGATACATTATGGGGACAACTTAGACGTTCTTTTAATCATACTTCTAAATATATTAACAAAAATGACTTCAATATTATTAGATCTACTATTTCTAGTAACGATAAAAATGAAAGTGCATTTATATTCTTACTAGATGATTTATCTATTCCTGATAATAGGCTTCATTCTGGACCTTTATCAAATATGAAAAAAGAATCTATTGCTTTTATTAAGAAAAACAAGAAAGAATCACTTACATTTTGGATTGATTCTAATGGACAAATTAAATCTCTTCAACCTAGAAAATATCCCAAAATCAAAGATTTACTTAATAATTCTATTAATTCTAAAAATGTGTTAGGTATTGCACCAGGAATTAAAACTTCCTTCCAAAATACTTCTAAAATCTTTACCGGTAAATCTGTAATCTCCTTCTCAAAGAATAAATCTTGGTTGAATGAATCTCTAGGTGATGTTATTGGAACTGAATCAAAATTATATTGATATTGAAAATAAGGCTAATTCTGAAATCTTGAATTTTCTTCTTTGTTACCCTGATTCCTCAAATACTGTCTTTAAACAAAGATTACAAGAATTAAAAAATCATGATATTCAATATATTGAACTTTCTGGACCTACTATTCTTTATGGTAATCATATTCTTGGTAAAGGTACTAGAGGATTGGTTGTAAAAGCTTATTCAAATAATCATGCATACGCATTAAAAATTCGTAGACTGGATTCCCCTCGTCTTAATTTAATAAATGAGGTAAAAATCCAATCATTTGTTAATTCATTCGGAATAGGACCCAAAATTATTACTTATTCAAAAAATTTTATCCTTATGGAATTAATACAAGGTAAAGTTTTGTCGGAATTGTATGATATGGATTCCCTAAACATGGATTTTATTGTTTATACAATTAGATCATTATTGTATCAATGTTATCTTCTAGATTTACATGGCATTGATCATGGGGAGTTAAGCGATTTAAGAAAACATGTTATAATTAATCATCGTGTTAATATTATTGATTTTGATTCAGCTAGCTATAATAGAAAAACATCAAATCTAACCTCTTGTATACAATATCTGTTTATAGGAGGTCCAAATTCTCATTTACTTTCTAAATTATTCGACATTGATCTAGACAAAATTCTATTATTGTTGAAGAAATACAAATCAAATAAAGACTATCTTACATATGTTCACATTCTAAAACTTCTAAATATGAATTAAATACTTTGATTAAAGTAATTATTTTACGGGGTCGTTGTCTAGTTATTTAGATTTATTCTATTTAGGAAAACTTGGTCTAAGATGCCAGACTTCTTTGTGGCTAACCTGGGGACTATGTTTGAATGCTGGTGATCGCGTGTTCAAATCACGCCGACCCCATTAATATACTAGTAAAATTATACTCGTGAAAGCAATTATTGTGCTTATCATTACAATAATATCAAAGTTCGATAATTTTAATGAATATAATGATGTAGGATTCTTACTTATTCCATATCCTCTTGATTCCATTGCCTCAGCTAGTTCTCCACTCCTGATTACTTCGTTTATTATTAATGGCACTAATATCGGAACAAATTTCTTTATTCTTTTAATTGGATTTCCTTTTTCTAATTCTAATCCTCTTGATTTTTGCGCATCCATTATTTGTAATGTATCCATTAATATTACTGGCACAAATCTTACAGAAGTTACAAATGCAAATACTAAATCTCTTGGAAGCCTAAACCACCTTAATACATATTCTAATTCATCAGGTGATGTTACTAGGAAAAATAATGAGGTAGAACATACTATTGAAATAAATCTTAATGCAATCTGTATTGAATATATTAAACTATAACCTGCAAAATAATTAATTATTAAAATTAATGCTGAAAACCCAGTTGCAAATATCATTGTCCTTAATAATCTTTGAGTTATTCTACCTAAAAGAGAAAATATTGTTATTGCGGTAAAAATTACTAACAGATTGTATAAATCTGAAACCAATAATGCAAGTGTAAATAGTTGTATGGAAATTAATAATTTAATCCTTGGATCTAGTCTGTGAATTATGGAATTACTTTTTCTATAAATAAATCCGTTTGCTATGAACTGCATATTAGTGATTCCTCAATTCTCTAATAACCTTACATGAATCTTCTAAACTTAGTGGGGTTTTATCCTTTATTCCAATTCCTTCAAATATCTTAATTATTTGCGGAGGTACTATTCCTACTTTTTCCATTAATTCTTTATTTCTGAATATCTTTTCTGGACTACCTATTTGAATAATTCTTCCCTCAGACATTGTTACTATGTTTGGCTGTAATCTCCAAAGGAATTCTATATCATGTGAAATCACTATCACTGTTTTATTATTTTTATTTAGTTGATCAATGAATTCTAATAATACTGTTTTTTGCAACTCATCTTGGCCTACTGTTGGTTCATCTAATATCAATATTCCTGGATTCCACGCTAATACCGATGCCAAACATACTCGCTTCTTTTCACCTCCACTTAATTTTAATGGAGATATGTTCTCATATTTTCTTAAATTAAATAATTCAATAACAAATTCATATCTCTCTTTTATGAATTCTTCACTAAATCCAAAATTATTTAATCCAAATAATATTTCATTCTCTACTGTATCTGCAAATAGTTGATGATTTGCATTCTGAAATACCATTCCTACATCTCTTGATAATTCTGCTACCGATGATTCTTTTGTATTGTTGTTCTTTATACTCACTGTGCCTGTTGTTGGCTTTAACAATCCATTAATATGTTTGACAAGTGTAGTCTTTCCTGCTCCATTATTTCCTACAATTGCCGTTATAGAATTCTCTGGAATTTCTAAATTAATATCGTTTAATGCATTAGTTCCATCCGGGTGGTTATAACTAACATCTTCAAATTTTATCATGATTATTTTTTTACCTCTTTTATCATCTCTTCTACGCCAGTAACTGGTTTAGAAAATTTCATAGAGTTCTTTGCTAATTCTCTATATAGCTTGGTAGAAAATGGAACACTTAATTCCGGAATTACTTCTTTTTTATAATCGAATACGTTCTCCGGCGTATCATTCGAAATTACTTTTCCATTAGATAGAACAATTAGTCTATCTGCATATTTTAATACTAAATCTAATCTATGTTCTACAATAATTATTGACATTTCTCTTTCTTTGCATAATTTATTCATTAATTCCATGAATTCTGTCGCAGTTTTTGGATCTAACAATGACGTCGGTTCATCTAAAATTAATATTTTTGGCTCCATTGCTAAAACTCCTGCTAATGCAGTTCTTTGCTTTTGCCCATCTGACAATTCATGAGGTGCTTTTTTTGCTAAATGTGTGATGTTTAGCGTTTTCATTGTCTCCTCTATTCTATTTTTAATTATTTCTTGTTCAAGTGATAAATTCTCTAATCCAAACGCAATGTCTCTTTCTACTGAAAACATAAAGATCTGATTTTCTGGATTTTGAAATACAAATCCTACTCTTTTTGCTATCTCCTTTATTTCAGCATCTCTGATTCTTATTCCATCTACTGTTACTTCTCCTGTATATTCTCCTTCATACATGTTTGGTATCAGACCTACAATTGCTCTTAATAATGTAGATTTACCACATCCTGTTGGTCCAGCTAATACTGTAATTTCATTTTTTTTAATATTTAGATTGATGTCTTCTAATACTTTGTCATTTCTTGAATTGTATTTGAATGAAAAATTATCGAATCTTATTAAATCTTTTACAGACATTATTTCTGATAAATTCTGATTACATAATAAGATTATTGAGGATTGGTACCTGCTGCTCCTCGTTTCATTGATTCATCAAGTTTTGTTTGTACTTCTTTAATATTCTCTTTTAGTCTTTCTTCTTGTTTATTTAATACTGATAATTTTGTATTAGAAAGATCCTTTGATTCTGTTAAATCCTTTACTACATCTGTTTTATTGCTAGATACCATTACTGTTCCTGCTGATTTGTATACTTTAACATCATCTGCTGATTTCTCTAATTCGGCTAATGCTTTATCAATTTCAATTATCTCTAAATCAATTTGTTGTTTTTGTACTAAAACTGATTGTAAATTCTGCTGTAGTTGTTCATATCTTTCTAATTGTTCTCTTAACCATGGTGGCACATCTTGATTACTCATACTGTAATCGTTTTGATTTTTAATGTAAATAAATCTTTATTCTAATACTATATCATATGAAACATTTGCTGCGCGTACATGGGATGATAATTTTGCACGTAATTCGGATATTTCCTTTGCATTTATTTCTAGTATTAGACTCTCATTCTTAGAAAAGACAGAGTCTGTTTCTTCTATATCTTGTTTAATTGATTGTTCTACTAATTTGGATGATTTCTTATTGGATTTTATTTTTATTCTAGATGAAATTTTATACTGTGGTTGTTTCATAAGCTGAATCCGCTACTTTATACCCGCATTTATCACATGCCCATATTCCTATAGCTACTCTTTTGAACTTGATTGAATTACACTCAGGACAATTCCTTTTTTGTCTAAGATTTGTTGTTGCTTTCGTGTACTTCTTTCTTACTGAAGAACCAAATTTTGCCCCAAATTCTGTTGTAGTTTTTGTTTTACGCGCCATTCTCTACTGCCTCTTTAATTTTATTTCTTATTTCCTCTCCTTTATCTTTTGAGATTGTAGATAATTCTTTTAGTTCATCAAATGTAAAACCACCGGGCTTTCCTTTTTGAGCTGATACATATTTTCCATTTTCATCAGTTACTAGAGTTAGTCTTGCTGATGCAATTTCTTGTTCATCTGCATTTGGATCAATTATTATTTTGTCACCAATTTTTGCAAATGTTGTTGAAATAGGTAATGATTTTATTGGTAATTTTTGTCTTTCTTCAAGCATTTTTACCTCATCATCTTCGATAGTAAATTTTGACATATCTGCTCCTAGTAATGCTGCTGTTCCTGCATAAGCTACTGCATCAAATAGATTTCCATCTTCATTGATTACTGCCACATCAATATATACCGAGTATACTAATTCTCCTTCTTTGATACATAGTTCTGAGACATCAATCATTCCTGATTCCCTTATTCCTCTATCTGATACTCTTGATAATTCTATTGTATCTTCATCAGGAGGCCCTGGTTCAATATATTGTGAACAAATTGGCAACATTTCTGCATTACAAGTCATTACTCCTTCTGCAGGCGTATCTGGAAATGGATTAGCGGTTTCAACTTTCACTCCTGCCCATACTTCCGTATCACCTATTTTTACTTTAGCAGAACCATTAGTTTTATCTTTAAGAATATTTGTTTCAATTTCAATATCTCTATAGTCTAATAATCCTCTACCATCAATTCTTTTAGAATCTGATAGACTTGACATTATACTGTCTAAAGTAATTGAATCTACAATTCTATGTTTTTTCACTGCAGGCATTTATTATTCCTCCTCTTTTCCATTATTCTCGTTGAAGTATTTTTCTGATAATGCATCTTTCTGTAAATTGTATAACTTATTACAACCTATCTTTGCTAATTCTAATGCTTGATCAAATTCTTCTTTTGATAAATTTCCATCTAATTGGAATAGTGTAATTAAATCCATATTAGGTAACATTGCAATTGGCATGTCTGCTTCTCCTGTTTTATCTTCTTGATCATCTACATCAAGTACCACTTGACCATTTGCTTTACCTGCTGCACATGCAGATACTAAATCTCTCATGTTAATCCCTGCATCTGCTAATGCAGTAGAAGCTGCATTTATTGCCGCACATCTAGAACCTCCATCAGACTGAAGAATCTCAATATATATTTCGATTGCAGTTCTTGGGTAATTTTCCATAATGATAGCTGGTTGCACAGCTTCTCTAATTACTTTGGATATTTCTATTTCTCTTCTTGATAAGTTTGGTCGTTTTCTTGTATCTGTAGAAAACGGCATCATGTGATATCTGCATTTAATTATTGCTCTGTCTGATACCATCATATGTTTTGGATGTACTTCTTTTGGTCCAAATACAGCTGCCATTATCTTATTTTTACCAAATTCAATTAACGCAGAACCATCTGCATTTTTTATTACTCCTGCTTTAATTGAAACATTACGAAGTTCATCAGTAGCTCTTCCACTAATCCTCTCAATATTATTTTCTGACAATATTAATCACTTTGATATTAAACTTATAACTCTATCGTTGAGATCAGATAAATGTGCATTATTTCCTATTAATTCAATTGCACTTTTTGCTTTTAGCCTTGCATCATCTGTTCCTTTCAATAGTATGGCTCCATTTTGTCCAATTGTTAAATGACAATTAGTGTTTTCTTCTATCAATTTAATCATGGCTCCTTTTTTACCTATTACTCTAGGAATTTTTGAAGATGTAATGTATGCTATTTCACCTTCTTTTATTTTACCTAAACCTGGTCCACTAATTGAAATTAATGGATCTCTTGTTCTATCGAACGAAAGTATTTTTGCTACTAGACAATCACCTTTGTTGAATTGTGACCTCATAGAATCTCTTGACGATGAGAATTGTTTACCAAATACTGCAGAACCAGTTAATATTCCAAAAAACCATGAATTAATATCAACTTCCCATGCAAATCCGTTCATTTCTACAACTTTTCCTATTACGACATCATCCGTTCTAGGAATATATGTTCCATTTAATGGAATTACCTTTACACCATTATATGAAATCTCTGCCATTCCTATCTTTGTACTAATGATTTTATTGCCTTGTTTTATTACATTAGTACTTGGCTTGTGATCTCCTTGAATTATCACATCTCCAGGAATAACATATTTTCTTTCGATTGAATTTGTTTTCATTATTATTCTATCGAATCTGCTATTATATTACCTTTAGTCAATGAATTCAACTTATCGATTAGTGTTATCTTTGAACCTGGTGAAAGGACAATTATGGTATTTAATGACCCGTCGTTCTGCCATTCTTCTGACTCAACAGTTCCAAATTTCTTTAATAATCCAATTGATTGCGGCGCATATTGTGCTGGAATTATAATCTTTAATCTACTAGTCTCTGATTTCATCGGAATTATCTTTCTTAATTTTTCAATTATTCCTTTAACTTGCTCTTCAGTATCTTTTATTGGATCAATACTTACTCTTGCTTCTAATAATGCTTGTTCTATTCTTTGTGGCGGATGTGGTATCTTGGTCTTTGGGTCTACATAATTTCCTGCAATTATTGTTATAATTTGCCTTCTTTTCTCTTCAATTTTTTGTTTTCGTTGCTGTGTATTTAATAGCAATTCACCTTTTTCTAGAATTATCTTCAGTGCTTCTTGATTATTGTCTGTTTTTAGATGTTTTTTTAACTTTTCATCTGAAATCCTGATTCCTTTGTTAGCATCTGAGTATATTTCATCAAAAGCTATTGCTTTTTCATACTCGTGAGTTTCACCTTTTTTATATTTTAATGCATGGTCTGGATCAACTAAAATTTCAAATTTTTCTCCAGAAATACTGAGTCTCACTACTGTGAATTTTGAGTCAACATTCTTTTTTTGAAAATCTTTCATCTATGATATTTTCTTTCCTTAACTTCACATTTAAGTCAGTTGATAAATGCGGGTCCTAGGGGATTTCCATTAGGAATTCGGACCCCTGGCCACCGGATTTCTTTCCTGATGATAAAAGTCCGGTGCTCTAGGAATTTATACTACCTGGCTGAGCTAAGGACCCACAAAAAATAATTAATATTCACCTATTAGTGTGTTTACTTGTAGATTTAATTCTGCTTAAGATTTTATAAACGCCCCGGGCGGGAAATTCCGAAATTTTTCTATTTCTTTTGAACCCGCGTCTAAAGCGTGACAGGCTCCAATGCTAGGCCGAGATGTGCGATATTTAATCTCTACACCACCGGGGCTAAGTATTTCAAAACATTCTAAAACTATAACTCTTTCGAATTTATTACAGTTATAAATCTTCAAATTCAATTATTTGTAGTTTGACTAATCGTATTATGCTTAGTTATGTTCAATTTAATCCTGAATTTGGCAATGTGGATAAGAATCTTACTATTGTTTCTAAATTATTAACTAAAGTTAAACCTGGAGTTGTTGTTCTTCCTGAATTAATGAATACTGGCTATAACTTTAAATCTAAAACTGAAATTCGTAATCTTTCTGAAACCTTTAAAACCGGGAAAACTTCTTTATTACTTTCTAAACTATCTTCTGATATTAATTCAACAATTATTGCAGGTTTTGCGGAAAAATCTCAAAATAATTATTATAATAGTGCTATGATTGTTTCTAAAGGTAAATTTATTGGTGTTTATCGGAAAACACATTTGTTCTATAAAGAAAAACGATTTTTTTCTAAAGGCAATACTGGATTTCGTGTATTCAATATTGATAATTTCAAATTAGGAGTAATGATCTGTTCTGATTGGATTTGGCCTGAATCAGCACGCACACTTGCTGTTAAAGGAGCTGATATAATTGCACATCCTGCAAATCTTATTCTTAAAGGTCTTTGTCAGCAAACTATGCCTATCAGATGTTTCGAAAATAGTGTTTTTGCTATTACTGCAAATCGAACGGGTACTGAGAAACGCGGTAAAGACTCATTTCACTATACTGGCCAAAGCCAAATAGTTGCCCCTAATATGAAAATATTGTCTCGTGCACGATCAACTAGTAATTCTGTTCATTCAGTTTCTGTTGATTTATCCCATGCACGTAATAAAAAATTACATAAAAATAATCACTTGATTAAAGATCGTCGTCCTAAATTTTATAAATAAATTGATTATTTTTTGCTGTCTTTAATATTTATTTCAATGTATTTTTTACTGATTAAATTATAAAATTCCCATTTTCCTCTTTTAGGATTTGATTTCCTTCTTTTTTCAAATGTCCAAGCAAGTACTGGTTCTGCACCTACTTTTTTAGCCCATTTTACTAAATATTTTCTCTCAATTTCATCTATGTCACTCAAATATTTGGAAACTTGTATGAACCATACAATTGTTTTCTTTTTTTCTTTTTTTACTGAAATAATATCAATAGGGAAATACTTCTTTCCATCTACAACGACCATTCCAGCTTTTGATCCCGAACCTCTTATTGCAAACCATCCGTTTGTTCTTAATTTATTTAATAGATTGTGTTCTCTACTTCTTCCTAATACGTATGAATTTGCCATAACTTGGATTATATATTGTGGAATATGTTAAAAACCATTACATAAAAGACATAATTAATGAAATCGTCTTATATGTCTACTCTTATTCAACTTCTTCTTCTTGGTGCTAAAAATCCTATTGAATTATCTACATCTGACTTGGCCAAATCTATTGACAAGACCCAACAAACTGCATCTCAACATTTATTATTTCTTGAGAAAAATGACATGATCTCTCGTTATAAGATTGATGGAAAAGATGTAATGAAAATCTCTGATTCTGGTCTGGAATACCTTGTATCTGTTAACCAAAAAATCACATCTGCTTTTGAAGAAATTAATACTAATGATATTAATGGAAATCTATTTTCTGGACTGGGTGAAGGCGCATATTATATTTCTTTGTCCGGATATAAGAAACAATTCATTTCTAAACTAGGATTTGAACCTTATCCCGGTACACTTAATCTCAAAGTATCTGATATTTCTCATAAACATTTTTTCGATAAAATTTCAAAATCCAAAGGAATATTGATCGAAGGATTCACTGATAAAAAACGTACTTATGGAAATGTAAAATGCTTTCCTTGCACAATTAACTCAAAAATACAAGGTAGTATAATTGTTATAGAGAGAACTCATCATGATAGTTCTGTTATTGAATTGATTTCTCCTTTATTCTTACGTAAGAAATTAAACCTTAGCGATGGCGACAAAGTATTAGTGCAAGTTGATATTTAGATTATCTGATTCTTTTTTTTATATTTTGTTCTTAAACTCGAACTCTTTACATGTGGAATTGGCGAACCCAATTTCTTAATTTTTATCTTCATATTATTTGTTCTTACAAGTTTTCTCAACTCACTTAGTTGATGCGTTTGATCATATCCTATTGTTATTATATCCGGTTTAATTTTTTTTACAATTGTAAAAATATCTCCTTTACTTCCTAACAAAGTATGATCTACATATCTTATTGCAGAAACTAAAATTGTTCTTCGTTTTTCATTATTTATTGGGTCTCTTCCTTTAATTTTACTTACTCTACTATCTCTTGCAATCGAAACAATTAAAATATCACCTTCTTGTTTTGAATTTTTTAGTGTATGTATATGACCTGGATGAATTATGTCATATACTCCTCCTGTAAATACGATTCTTATACTCTTTCTTCCTTTATCAGTTAAAATATAATTTTTCTTAAATTTTTTTATTAATTGTTTTGATATTAAATTATCAATAATTTTTTCTAACTCTACTCTCTCTATATCTAAATACTTGTAAATATTTCCTAATGTCTTTTTCCTTTCTAAATTATTTAGAAAAATTCGACATAATATCTTCTTTTCAATATTCTTTATTTTCATTAATTACCACTCTAATTCTACTTCTCCTAAGAAGATTAGGGAATCTATTAATCCTTCTGCATATCCTATGCTTAATATTGCTAATTCAAATCTCTCTTCATTTCTAAATCTCTCTGAATCATCAATATATGCTTCAATATTTTTGAATAGATCTGAATATCTATTATCTTCATTTGTCATTTCTTTTATTTTATTTAATGTCCTCTTTGCTTTTGGTATATAATTTTCTAACATATCTATTGCTTTTGATTTTATATTTATTGAATTATCTGTAATATCTTTAATTCCAAATAGTTGTTGTAGTGATTCTATTTCTGTAAAATGTAGCTTTCCTGGAATAATTAATGTATATGGAGGTTTATCATAATGTTTTTTTAATAATTCACTTACACTTTCACAAATTATTTCCTGTTTATTCATTCCTACTCGTGACGCTATTATTAATATAGTTGATTCATTAATTACTTGTTTTTTTTGCTCTTCTTCTATTTTTAGTAATTGTTTAATTGCATCAATTGGATCTAGATATTTTTTTGTATCTAAATTATATTCCATTAATATTGTTGAATGGAGTTCTGATAGTAAATTTTTATAAATTACTTCATAAACTGATAAAGGAGCAATTTGTGTTTCTGCCATTAATGTTGTAATTCTTCCAAATTTGTATGAATGCAATCCTGTTTCACCAGGTAATACTGTAGTTATTGAAGTATTATGCAATACTTTGGTACTTATTCCTACTTCTGTCGCACGCATTTTTAAATCCATATGAGTAGTTGCTATCATAGGATTTCCATATGTCAATAAAATTACTTTCTCTTCTTTTGATTGCTCGAGAATCTTGTTACCATCCTCAATAAATTCTCTTCCTACTTGCTCATACTGAAAATTATACTCGTATTCATTATATGGCATTGGCGGACTTGTATATCTCTCAAAATATATTTTATCTGCATCCTTTATTTCTTCGATAATCTCATTAGTTATGGTCTTCTCATTTAACCCTAATCCTGCAAATACTAACATTATAATCTAATTATACCGAAGGAAAATGTTCAATAAAAAGTACATTGCAAGCATAATATTGGGTCTGTGGCTCAGCCAGGCAGAATTATGCCTAAAGCGGCTGGCTCTTAACCAGATATGTCTTTGACATAGGAGAATAAGTCGTGGGTTCAAATCCCACCAGACCCGCATTTAATCTAATAACTACCTTCTGCTAGTGGTCTTAAGTGTCTTTTCCATGACGTTGTGTTACATTTACTACAGTTGTATAGAGATTTTCCCTTTCTCATCATTATATCTTTTTGTTTAATGATTGTATGTTGGGTTTTTGTCATACAGTTACTGCAATGTCTTTTTTCATTCATCATTTTGATTCAGTTTTTCTTAACCCTGATATTTCTGCTAATAATGCAGTTAATTGAATATCTGGATTTGAACCTGTAATTATTCTGTAATCATATTTTGCCAATATCTCAATTAATTCTCTAATTTCTTTATACTTGTTCTTGTTTATTGCTTCATTCATATATTTGAGAAAATCTTTTTCTGAAAGTCCATAAATATTTGTTAATTCTGACATCTTTATTCTTGCAGAATTAAAGTCATTATTTAATGATAATTCTAATATTTCTTCAACTTTATTTTTAAATGAATGTCCTGATGCCTTTTGTATATTTTTTGTATTTATATCTCCTAATGAAGAACAAGATTGAAGTAAATTAATTGCCGATCTTAGATCTCCGTTGACGATATCTGAAATCTCTTCTAGTCCTTGTTTTTCAAATTTTACCTTCTCTTCTTTACATATTAATTCTAATTGTTTAACTAAATCCTTTTGATCAATTCTTGTAAAATTAAATATCGCACATCTACTTTGAATTGGTTCTATTATGTTTGATATATAATTTCCTATTAATATAAATCTACATGATTTTGACGTCTCTTCCATTATTCTTCTTAATGCAGTTTGTGCATCATTTGTCATTTCATCTGCTTCATCTAATATGATCATTTTGAATGGAATCTTTTCTCGATTATCTGCATATCTCGCAAATGTTTTTACTCGATTTCTTATTGTATTTATTCCTCTTTCATCAGATGCATTTAATAATATAGAATATTCTTGCCAATTATCTCCTAAAATTGATTTTGCAATAATTATTCCTAATGTTGTTTTTCCTGTTCCAGGAGAACCAGTAAATAATAAATGAGGCATTGCCGAAGAATCCTTTATTATAGGTTTTAGCCTCTTTATTGTTGATTCCTGATTAATGAATTCATTAATTTTTTCTGGCCTATACTTCTCAACCCACATTAAATCTCTTAATTCACTCATTTCTATTTTCTAGCCTTAATTTTTTATAATATTCAATCTTACTTATCCTTGTCTACTCTATTTGAGTTAAAGTATAATCTGAGTTGTCTTAAAACCCTAAGTACGTTGTTTTAATATATAGATTATGTCATTTGGCAAGGAAAATTCCATCTCTAGTCTGATGAATGAATTACAAGTTGAATCTGAATTATCTCTTGTCAAAGTTATAGCTTTGGATGATATTGAAGAAACTGAAATTGGAGGGTTTAAAATTGAATACAAAGAAGCGGAATCTAAATTTGACGTTCCTAGATGGGTTGCATACATTCTTGTTGATAAAAATCTTGTTAAACTTGCCGATATTGGAATTGAACTCGATGTAATTAATTCTATTGCTAATGAAAAAATGCTAGGCGTTCATAAATTGTCTGAACTAAAACCTGATATTTATAAAAAAATTAATTTTCTTTTAAAAAATTTACGTTCTAAATTGGATAATGACCGAGAAAAGTCATTTGAATATGAAAAAATTTCAACATCTGTATATGATTTGATTAATATAAGAATTAGTAAAATTATATCTCTTGCTTCTTTACCATTTCCTCCTGACGATATTCAAAAATTAATTACTCCAGAAGAATATCTTTTGTATGATATTGTAAGGCTAAATATTCAAGACTGGCGTAAATCGATGATTGGAGAAGAACAATAATGGAACAATCTGTAGGAACACATTCTAGTTGGGAGGATACCCTTGTTCGATTTATCAAAAACTTTAAGGATAAATCTAATGTTTTAAAATATCAAGAAGCACTATCTCAAATGGTATATCAAAATTCTAAATCATTAGTTGTTGATTACGAAGATCTTTTAATTTTTGACGATGATTTATCTACGATTCTTATTGAACGTCCTGATGAAGTTATTTCTGAATTTAATTCTGCCGCATACAAATCATTATATTCAGTACATCCTGAATATGCAGAATCTATAAAAAATGATATACAAGTGCGATTAAAATCGCTTCCAGAACAGGTTCCTCTTCGTGATATTTCTAGTAAAAACCTTCATCGTTTAAGTTCTGTCGAAGGTTTAGTTGTACGAACGTCTGAACTCAAACCTCTTGCTACATCTGCCGCATTTACATGCACAAAATGTGGCGAAACTAATATCATTCAACAAGTTACGCCTTTATTAGTAAAACCTTCTTCTTGTATTAGGGCTGATTGTTCTGAAACTAGAAATTTTACATTTGATGAAAAAAAATCAAGTTATCAGGATTATCAATTAATTCGTATTCAGGAATTACCTGAAGAATTACCTCCTGGTCAACTACCTCAATCTTCAGATGTTCATTTAACTGGTGACATGGTGAACATTGCACGTCCTGGCGATCGATTAAATCTAACTGGAATTGTTAGAATCGATCAACCTGAATCTCGAGGTAATGATGCATCTTCAATATTTAGATCTAAAATTGAAGGTAATTACATTGACATTGAAGCTAAAGGTCCTGAAGATGTTGAATTAACAAAAGATGAAGAAGAAATAATTATCGATTTTGCAAAAGACCCTGACGCATATACAAAATTAATCCAATCTATTGCCCCAAATATACAAGGATTAGAATTTCAAAAAGAAGCTGTGCTTTTAATGTTAATTGGAGCTCCTAATAAAACTACTGAGGATGGAAGTTCAATTCGGGGTGATATAAATATTCTTTTTGTAGGAGATCCTGGTACTGCAAAAAGTGAATTGTTAAAATATGCATCTAGATTAGCTCCTCGTGGTTTGTATGCTTCTGGTAAAGGATCAACTGCTGCAGGTCTTACTGCCGCTGTTGTTCGTGAAAGAACTGGTATGATGATGTTAGAAGCTGGAACTGTGGTACTTGCTGATAAGGGAATTGCTTGTATTGATGAATTTGATAAAATGAGAAATGAAGATCGTACTGCTTTACATGAGGCCATGGAACAACAAACTGTAAGTGTTGCGAAAGGAGGAATTAATGCTACATTAAACGCTCGAACTGCGGTTCTTGCAGCAGCAAATCCTGAATTGGGTCGATATGATAATTATAAAACTTTTAATGATCAAATCAATATAGATGCTCCATTACTAACAAGATTTGACCTTATATTTGCAATAAAAGACACTCCAAATGTTGTTAGAGACGAAAAACTCGCCCAACATATTCTCGACATTCATCAAACGGGTAAAATCAAAGTTGACGTGCCTCTTGAATTTGATTTATTGAAAAAATATATTAGTTATGCTAAAAATTTCACTCCTGAATTATCTCCTGAAGCAATGAAACTAATTCAAGATTATTACGTGAGAACTCGTCAGAGTCCTGCCAAAGACGAAGAAGGAAATCAAGGCATTCCTATAACTCCTCGTGCATTGGAAGGTATGGTTCGTTTAGCATCTGCACGAGCGCGTTCACTTTTTAGAGATATAGTTACTGAAGAAGACGCGGAATTTGCTCGCAATCTTGTTCGTAAAATGTATGAATCAGTAGGTACTGATCCTGAAACTGGCGAAGTTGACCCAGGAATATTTTATGGTAAACCGATTAGTAAAAGAAGTATGCTTGAAACATGTATGAGCATCTTTGAAGAACTACAAAAAGAATCCAGTAAACAACTTGTTGATAAAGACGAATTTATTCAAAAATTAATTGATAC
>DAHJ01000026.1 GCA_002495905.1 Thaumarchaeota archaeon UBA223 | reverse complement strand
TGGAATGATATCCCTACAAAGACTATACATGCAGCTGATGAATTGTTTACATATCTTAAAGAGGAAACGGTTGATGATATAAATGATAACGTAAAAAATATCTCAAAAAAGATTAGGGCAGGTTTTTACTTATCTATATCAACAATATTTTTAATTATAGGGATATCAATTATTGGATCCCAGTATGCAAATGGTAATTACTTTATGGAAGCATTAGTTTATTTTTCGATGACTTTTTTCTGTGCATTGTCTTTTGGAATTATTATTTGGAGAATATGGAAATGAACGATAAAAGTGAAAACTTTAAAGAATCATATAATGATTTAACTGAATCAATGAATGAAACTAGTAATTATGCATCATGGCTAATTCTAGGAGTTGTCTTAGGACGTATTTATCAAAAATATTCTAATTTTAAAAAAAATTACAAAAGAAAGCGCAGATAGGTGAATAACAATTTAACAAAAATTGTAGCCTGGCTTCTTGCTCTTGGACTTTTGCTATCTACAGTTGTCTGGTTTCTCGCAATACTATAAAGTGTCTATAAATAATATCCCTGTAATAATAAAAGGTCCTGACGATAAAAAAATATTAGTAGTACTCGGTGAGGACAACATAGACACACACTACGGAACAATTGAAGTAGGAAAAATTACTAATCTTCCTGTAAAAATTAATACATCAAAAGGAATTGAATTAAATATCTACATACCTTCATATCGAGAATTTGTACTGAATATGAAAAGAGGTGCTCAAATAATATATCCAAAAGATGTTGCTTCAATTATTCTTGACGGAGACATTAATCCACAATCAGTTGTTTTGGAAGTTGGTTCTGGATCAGGTGCATTAACTTCTGCATTAGTATCGATAGTTGGTCTTAATGGTTATCTATATTCAGTTGACAATAATAAAAAAAATCAATACAGAGCATCTAAAACTCTTGATAGGTACTTACAATCAAAAAAATTAAATTATTCAAATTATGAATTCATTAATATGGAAGCAGCAGATCTTAATTTAAGTAATTTCGATAGAGATTTAACTCATATAATTACAGATATTCCAGAACCTTGGGATATTTTAAAGGCTATTGATCCTACAAGTTCAATAAAATGGATATCTTATCTTCCAAATATTACTCAGGTACAACTTATTCACGATCAACTAAATGAGTCTCGGTTTACAAATATATATATAAAAGAAATTATAGAAAGAGAATGGAAAGTTAAAGGAAACATAGTAAGGCCATCCCACACAATGAATGGACATACTGGCTTTCTTGTGTTTGCAGACCTATTTATATAGATTTAAGGCTCTATCATTATGCATTCACCCGGACACTCTTCAGCTGATTCAATAACATCATTTTCTTTACCTTTGGGGACTGCAGCGACTCCTTTGTCGTTCCCTACACTCCCATGTTCCTCAGAGAATATTTTATCCCCTTCTTTAACATAGAATAGTCCGTCGTCCAGGCCAACGAATACATCTGGAGCTATCTCCTCACATATCCCATCACCGGTACATAAAGATTGGTCAATCCATACTTTCATAATGTTTATTTTAATTAATTCTTTAAGTTAAATGAGGTTTTTAATGTTAACAAATTTATTAACATAAGATAGATGAAGAATGTTTTTAAGCGTTGTATGTCTCTACTTTTATTATTTGATAAATATTCGTCAGGTATTGACACAACAATAATTAAAGACAATATATTACAATACCGTGATTTAAGTGACTCTGCATTCCATAGAAGTTTCGAAAGAGATAAAGATGTTTTAAGGAAATTAGGATTCGAGATTAACTATATCAATGATAAATGGGAATTAAATTCTGGATACGAAATAAGCGGTGTTGAAATATGGAAAACCATCAAGAATGACAAAGAAGTAGATTCATTAAATTTTCTTACTACCTACCTGTATCTAAAAAAAATAATCACAATTGATAATGATTCTTTCTTATTGAGTGATAAAGAGAATTTTTTCAACATTCAAAAAGCAATTAATCAAAAACTTAGGATTTCATTTATTTATAAAAATAAAAAAAGAATTGTTTATCCTTATTCATTCAAGTTATACAAAGATGTATGGTATTTATGCGCTGTAGACCAAGACAAACCAAAAACGTACATCTTAAATGATATATCAGAACTCCGTATAGGAAATAAGAAGCATTCAAAAAACCTAGATCTAAACGTCTTACCAACTAATTTTTCGTGGGATGAGAATTCTGAATTATTTAAAGTAACTTTAGAGCTTGATTCAATTAGACCTTATTACATTTATAGAGAAAGGTTTATACATAAATTAATCAATATCAAAAATATAGATAAAAATATAAAATTACAAATTGAAACATCTGATCAATTAGGATTAAAAAATTTCCTAATTTTAACTGCAAGTCACTTAATAGATATAGAAACTAACAAACAAATTTTTAAAGAGAGTATTGCTAATGAATTCAAATAACAATAAATTCAAATTAATACTGGATTTTATAGAGCTTGTAAAGGAAAAATCAGAATGGGATATTGCTCAACTTTGTAGTTTATTAAAAATTAATCAAGATGATTTTGATTATGTTATAAATAC
>DAHJ01000012.1:1388-29274 GCA_002495905.1 Thaumarchaeota archaeon UBA223 | reverse complement strand
TTTATAATCATCTGATTGTTTCTCAAATAATTCCCAACTAGGCATGCTAACTACTCTCACATTTACACCTTTATTCTTTAATTCTTTTTGCGCTTCTACTGCTAAATGTAATTCAGAACCTGTTGCGATTATTATTAATTCAGGCGAACCTTCTGAATCGATTAATGTATATCCACCTTTTTGTAAGTTTTCTGGTGAAGCAATTACATCTTTACTAGATTCTCCGTATAAAACAGGTAGTGCTTGTCTTGTTAATACCAATGCAGTTGGACCACTAGTTATTTGTAAAGCGGTTTTCCAGGCAACTACTGTTTCGTTAGCATCACCAGGTCTTATTACAGTAAGATTTGGTACCGCACGAAGATTGGATATTTGTTCAATTGGTTGATGTGTAGGACCGTCTTCACCTACTCCTATACTATCATGTGTATAGACAAAAATAACACGTAATCCCATTAACGATGCTAGTCTAACTGATCCTCTCATATAGTCTGAAAAAATCAAGAACGTACTTCCAAATGGAATTACTCCTCCATATGCAGCCATTCCATGAACCATTGCACCCATTGCATGTTCTCTTATACCAAAGTGAATGTTTCGTCCATGTGGTAAATCCGGTAACGAATCTACTGAATTCTTAATTCTCACATTTGTAGAATCCATTAAATCTGCAGATCCACCAATTATAGCAGGAATATTCTCAGCTAATGCATTTAATGTCTTTCCAGATGCTTGTCTTGTAGCAAGAGATTCGTCTTCTTTGAATACTGGCATATTATTGTCCCAATTATCTGGAAGATTTCCATTTATTACGTTCTCAAATTCTTTTGCTAGTTCTTTATTTGCATTTTTATAAGAATCATAAATCTTGTTCCAATTACTTTCATAATCATTTCCGTTTGTTACAACTTTCTGAAATTCTTTTTTTACTTCATCAGGTATGAAAAATGTTGGTTCAAGTGGCCATCCTAAATTCTCTTTCGTAAGCTTTGTTTCTTCTGCTCCTAATGGAGCTCCATGTGCAGCTTCACTATCTTGTTTATTTGGACTTCCAAAACCAATATGTGTTCTAGCAATAATTAGTGAAGGTTTTTCATCCTGTCCTTGACTATTCTTTATTGCTTCACTAAAACTTGATAAATTATTTCCTTCAACATTCTGGACAAACCATCCATGTGCTTCAAACCTCTTTTTTATATCTTCATTTGTAGTTAATGCTGTATTTCCATCGATGCTGATACGATTGTCTAAATAAATATAGATTAAATTATTAAATTTTTGATGACCTGCAACTGCAGCTGCCTCTGAAGATATACCTTCCATTAAATCTCCATCACTACAAAATGCGTAAATCTTATGATCAATTATTTTATGTTCATCTGTATTGTATCTGTTAGATAAATATCTCTGTGCAAATGCCATTCCTACACCTGCACTAAAACCTTGTCCTAATGGCCCTGTAGTCGTTTCAACTCCTGGTGTTTCTCCGAATTCAGGATGTCCTGGAGCTTTACTTCCAAGTTTTCTGAAATTCTTAATGTCATTTAAAGCTAAATCATATCCTGAAAGATGCAATAATGCATATAATATCATTGAACCATGCCCTGAAGATAAAATAAACCGATCCCGATTAACCCATTTTGGGTTACTAGGATTGTGTTTTAATATTTGTGTAAATAATTTGTATCCCATTGCCGCTGCTTCCATTGGCTGTCCTGGATGACCTGAATTTGCTGCTTCAACTGCATCAACGGACAAAAATCTAATAGTGTTAATACATAATTCTTCTATTTTTTTATCTGTCATTCTTGTTACCTTTTCCTATATTCTATTGAAATTAGGCCATATATAAATCGAAAAGAAAGATTTTATTATGGGAAAAAATTCTATAATATTGATAATAAATGAAATTTTTCTTAGATACCGCAAATGTTGAGCAAATCAAAGAAGCAAAAGATATGGGAATGTTGGACGGAGTTACAACAAATCCTACTCTTGTTGCAAAAGAAAGTAAAGACACCCATGAATTATATTCAGAAATAGTAGAAATCTGTAACGGTAAACCTGTTAGTTTAGAAACTACAACAAATGATACCGAAAAGATTGTCAAAGAAGGTCAAGAATTAGTTGATACCTATGGCAAAAACAGTAGTAAGATTTACGTTAAAGTTGCAAATACCAAAGCAGGATTAAAAGCAGTACGACAATTATTTGATTCTGGTATTGATTGTAACGTCACTCTTACTTTCTCTGCAGCTCAATACCTATTGGCTGCAAAAGCAGGAGCAAGAGTTGTTAGTCCATTTATCGGAAGACTAGATGATATTGGTCTTGACGGTAATCTCCATCTTATAGAAGAAATCGAAGCAATTCGAAATAATTATAAAGATAACCAAGAACATTTCCCTAATCAAGCAGAAACATTAGTTTCTAGTATAAGACATCCTGTTCATGTGGTACAAGCAGCCACAATGGGAGCTCCTTTGGCCACTATGCCATTCAAAGTATTAGATATGTTATTCAAACACCCATTGACCAAGATTGGATTCGATCAATTCATGTCTGACTTGGGTTCTGACGAAACATTAAAGTATTAGAAACAATAGGAGGAATTTGAAAAATGAAAGTTCTTATAACTGGTACTGGCGGAATGGGTGCACATATTTCAAAAGTTTTAGTTGATAATAATGTTGATACTTCATTATACGGAACCTGCCGTCAAACCGAAGCTATCTCTAAAATTGTCGATATCGATAAAATCGAAATGCACAAGGGAGATATTTTAGACGTTGAAAAAATCGAATCCGTTATCAAAGATAATGATATTGATCATATCATTCATACTGCTGGACCTCGTGCCACTCAATGTCGTAATCATGACTATGTAAATGAATCTGAAACCGGAATTCGTGTTCATACTATGGGTACAAATAATATTCTTGAAGCTGCTCGTAAATTTGGTGTTAAAAGAGTTGTTTATACCAGCACTGGTTCTGTATATCTTGCGAACAAAGTTCATCCTCCTGATGGAACATTCATTAAAGAAACAGATGCTGTAGTACCTTTTGATAGCAGTGATATTTACGCATCTGGTAAAGTTGCCTGTGAATATCAAGGATTTAATTACGCAAAAGCTTATGGAATAGAATTTGCTTCTATCCGAATGGCACATGTTTATGGGCCTTGGCCTGGAGAAATGGGAAGAGGTCGAGCAGTTGGCGAAATGATTGACGCTTTTCTAAATGATCAAGAAATCACTGTTGAAGAACAAGTTGCACAATGGACTTATCTTTATGATCTAGCAGAAGAGCATTATGCAGCTCTAACTTCTCCAAATCTAAAACATGGAATATTTAATGCAGGTTCCGGAGCAATATCCGGATTATCTGATGTTAAAGATATCTTAGGTAAAAAAGGAGACGTGTCAAAAATTCATGTTGATACTTCTAAACCTGGTTCAAAGAAATTCCCATTCGACATGAGTGCCGCCGAAAAAGAATTGAACTTCAAAAATAAATATGATTTGGAAGCCGGTGTAGAAAACCTTATTAGTTATTATTCAAAAAAGTAGTAACTAATTTTCTACAATAGAAATCCTATAAACCTATAAATATCTCCAAGCACATTTTTTTTATTAATATGCCAGAAATTAAAAGAACTTGGGATACACCAGCTGTCGAACACAGTGATAGTAGTGTATTTCAAACAACCCCTGATCAAATAGATCCAGAAAAGTACATTATCGGTACATATTTCATCACTTGTGATCCTAGAATGACTATCGATCACGCTGGTGTAATTATTGCTGCAGAACAATCTGTAGGTACTTTTACTGATGTTTCTACCGCAACTGATTTAGCACACAAAACTGCTGCTAAAGTATTCTCCTGGAAATATGAAGATCCAAGTGGATCTTCTAAACATTCAGGTTGGGTAAAAGTTGCATACCCTATTTATCTATTAGATATGGATAATCGTGGTATTCCTGACCTCTTTACATTTATTACAGGAAATTGGATGGGTTTCACTCCTATTCCTAATTGTAAATGGGTTGATCTAGAATTACCTAAGAGTATTCTCAAACTCTTCAAAGGCCCTCAATTTGGCACTGAAGGTATGAGAAAAATCTGTGGTACAACAGAATCAAGAAGACCTCATCTTGGTGCTACATTAAAACCTAAAATGGGTGTTACAGACCAAGGTGCAGCTGATCAATTCTATGATGCAGCTTGTGGTGACTTTGACACTTACAAAGATGATGAGACTTATCATAATCAATGGTGTTCTCCTTTAATGGATAGAATTACAAAGATTTATGAAGCACTTGATAAAGCTAAATCTGAAGGACATCATCCTGAAGGTGAAATGTTCTATGTTCCACAAGTCACTACTGACTTGGAAACTACCTTAGAAACTGCAGATCGAATGATTGCACATGGTGCTCGAGGAATGATGTTAAACTTTATGTGTACGTGGTATCCTGCACTTCGTGCTCTTGCAGAAGATGCTAGTATCAATGTTCCTATTCACTTACATCGTGCTTCACACGCAGCAATTACACGTCATCCACGACATGGAATTAATCTTCCAGTCACTGACCTTATTGCAAGACTTGCAGGTGGAGACATGGTTCATGTTGGAACTGCACGAGGTAAACTCGGAGATCAGAATAAATTCACTGAAATTCCTGAAATTATGGCAAAGATTCAGAATCCATTAGAACACATTAAACCAATGATGGGAATCTGTTCAGGTGGCTTAACACCTCAAAATTACCATTATTCAATTGATTTAATGGGTAATGATATCCAACTTCAGAATGGAGGAGGAATTCACGGACACCCTTGGGGAACCAAAGGAGGCGCAATTGGTGCACGACAAGCTGTTGAGGCTTACATGCAATCAATTCCAGTCGAAGAATATGCTAAGACACACGAAGAACTTGCAGGTACTATTCAAGCATTCGGTAACAAATATGCCGTTGCAACTGAAGAATCTGTCGTTCCTGAATTAGGCGAAGGAGAACAATAGAAATGACTTTTCTATTACATCCAAATAAAGTTGAAAATACACAGGATTATTCCATTGCGTATGATCAACTTTTGAGTAATTCAGAAGAACTTCTAAAAGACGTCGATTCATTACTAGACAAAGCAGATGTTTCTAAAACAGATTATGAAGGTAGATCATACACATATTCTCGTGGAGGACCTGCTGGCTGGTTAGACTACAAGAACGCAGCTGAAAAAGCATGGACTGCTCTGTATCAGGCAATTGATGTTTTGTTACATAACAACAACATCAAGTCACAACATGGTGGAAGAACTGAACATGACAGAGAAATGCCAGAACGCCCAATTCTTGGTCATTATGATCGTAAGCTTGCTTTAATCAAACTTGAGAAAAGTAATCAAGATATTGCATCAAAGCATTATTATGATCGTTATGTATCAATTACTGCTGGTTTAAGAAACAACAGTAATTACTATACATTACAAGACATCGAACTAGTAAAATGGGAAGTAAGTCGAATTAAAGATCTAATTAACGAATTAAAGTAATTAGATCATATTAATTCTACTCGAAAACCATTTTAACAATGTTGCTGGTGAGTGTAAAACTCACCCAGTAATTTTTTTTAAAAACTATAATCCTTCTGTTACTGAATATATCTCTCTTAATTGATCTACAATAGCATTAATATCAATAATCAATCTACGTAATTCATCATATTTTTTGTCATCATTTTCAATTATTTCCATCTTTGTAAGTTTTTCAGCTTCTGCTATTTTTTGATTAAGTTTTCGTGAATCCATTTTAGGTATAATTAATTGTTTTTGTACCTTCTTTCCTCGATAGGCTGCTCTTTCTGCAGTATTGAGTAACTCTACCACATTCTTTTTCTTACTATCGTCATACGCATATTTGTCTGCATTATCCATAGCTTCTTTAACTGATGTTTCTTTTACATCCAGGCGGTTTTCTATTGTTATTTCTTTTGATGCACCACTAGAAGTCTCTCTTGCAGAAACATTAAGAACTCCATTTGCATCAATGTCAAAGTTTACCACTATTTGAGGAACTCCCCTTTCTCTCTCTGGTATTCCTGCTAATGTGAAATTTCCTATCAACGTATTATCAGCTGTCATTATTCTCTCTCCTTGAACTATCTTCACACCTACTGACTTTTGATTATCTTTTGATGTAGTGAAAATCTGTTGTCTGGAAATTGGAATGGGACTATTTCGTCTAATTAATCTCTGTACAGTTCCTGGAGCTGTACCTACACCTAAAGTCAATGGAGTCACATCTACCATTTCGTATGATAGTTTTCCTTGTAATATTGCAGCATTGATTGCAGCGCCATTTGCAACACAAGACATTGGATCTAATCCTCCTTCTGCAGCAGTTTGCATATAGTCTTCTACTATTTTCCTTACAAGTGGCATACGTGTTTGTCCTCCAATCAATATCAATTTATCAATACCGTCAGTTCCTAATCGTGAATCAAATAACACTGTTTTTATTGTGTCTTCAACACGTTTGACTACAGGCATGGATAGCTGTTCTAATTCTTCCTGCGATAATGTATATTCAAAAGTTGAATCATCATCAGGAAATATTTCACCCATTTCAATATCTGCTGCTAAATGATAAGATAAATGAATCTTTGCTTCTTCCGCAGCAAGTTTCAATCTTGCTTCTGTAGAAGGATCATCGACATCTCTGTTATATTTTTCTTTTATCAATTCTTTAAGTCGATTTACAATTACTTGATCAATGTCAGTTCCTCCTGTACGTGTATCTCCACTTGTCGCGATTACTTTGAATTTATCATTTTCTAATAGCATAGTAGTTACATCATGTGTTCCTCCACCAAACGTAAAGACCATGATGTTCATTTTGTCTTTATGAGTAATCTTATCTAATCCATAAGCTAAACATGCTGCAGTTGGTTCATTAACAATTCGTATTACGTTTAATCCTGCTAATCTGCCAGCATCTATTGTTGATTGTCTTTGTGCATCGTTAAAATATGCTGGAACTGTTATTATCGCGTCTTTTATCTCTTTTTCATTTAAGAATGCTTCAGATTCAGTTTTTATTTTTTCAAGTATATATGCAGAAATCTGTTCTGGCGTATATTTCTCACCATCGACTTCTACCGTTTCCTTGGTTCCCATTTTTCTTTTTATCTCAAGAATCGTATTCTTAGGATTATCTACATATTTCTTTTTTGCTTCTATTCCTACTAGAATCTGATCTGACTTTTTATTAATATAAACAATTGACGGAAACATCTTTTCTACCGAGTCAGACATTTTATTATCTGAACTTTTGATTACTTTTACCTCATCATTGTGGTAAACTGCAGCCGCAGAATTTGTCGTTCCTAAATCAATTCCGAGTATAAACCCGTCTTTATTTATTTTTTCTTCATTATTTTTTTCCAATATATACTATATTTTTTTTGTTTTTGCTAATAAATATTTTGTAGATTTCCGTATCTTGAAATCTATTCTGATACTGGTTCTTGCTCTAGAAAGTCTTTTTTAACGTAATCGTAACATTCTTCACAGTATTGATAGCCATTTATAAAGTGCGTATTGTCTGCATAAGAAAGAATTTGTTTTCTACATCTACTACATGTTGTCCATGCTTCAGAAAATTGCCTTGGATTTATTCCTTGTTTTGTTATTGCTTCATTTCTGTCTTCTCTGGGAAACTTGTTATCTTTCTTTTTATTTAATTTTTTTAGTTTTATCTTTTTTACTTTTTTATCTTTATTTTCTTCTTTAGATTCTAATTCACCTGAATCATCAACTTGTTCCTCTATTTCTCCATTTTCTGTCTCAATATTCTGTTCTATCAATCTTAACTGTGATAATATGATAATTGGAGATATTTTAACATATTCTAGAAGTTATATAAAATATAATTGTATTATGAAATTGATTAAATGAAAGAAAATCAGATTATTATTGCTTTATTCATAATTCTTGGATTATTTGCTGTTTATTTTTTCTCCCAATCTAGTCTCTTCAACGAAGAAACAAACATATCCGAACCATCTCCTTCCTTATTACAACCCATAAATCCTGAGGTTTCAGAAATCCCTGTCAATTCTAATGACTCTGTTAATTCTCAGCCAATTATTGAACCTGTTGAGGAAGAAGTCATCTTAATAGAAGATCCTGTAGTTAATCAAAATATTTCTCCCAATCCAATTCCTGAAATCCCTCTTTCACAAACTTATTCTTGCCCAAAGTCAAATTTCTTACCACAACCTAATTCATATTTGATTTATGACATTATTGGATTAGAAAAGCTTACCGTAGTATTTGGTGAAATATCTGATAATGAAATCAACGTCACATTAACTGTATCTAATACTAATTCGACTTGGTTTATTGCCGACTTAGAATCACGCGCAATAATATCTGGACCTGAAGAACAAATTATTGGAAATGTTCCTTTATTCTGGTTACCTATGTATTACAATGTAGGTGATACGATAACCAGTCTTGGTGATATTGAACTTAATGTAGTTTCAGAAGATTCAATGATGTTTGATAATAAAAATATTAATACACTGGTCGTTCAAGGTAAAACCATTCAAAATAATGAGAACAATAGAACTGAAAGTGTAATAACATCTTATTATGATAAAAATACTGGCATTCTTTTACAAATTAACGAACAAAGCTCTACATATGATGATGAAAATATAATTGACGAACAATCGATTAATATTATTAATGTAATTGAAACAAATATTGATTTCACAAATTATTCTGTAGAACTGATTTCACACGATGTTGTATTTGAATTTAATTCATTTATTATATACGAACATGATAACTTCAACTGGAAATTGGAGTTTACTTTATTAGATGATTCTTCTGTCAATATAACTGAAAGCAGAAGTTTCTTCGAAAATGATTGGGAAGTAATGAGATGGAGAATAGTAGATCTTAACTGTTTCATTATAAAAGATGCACATACCAATGCATTTGATCAAGATTCCCAAACAACCCCTTATCTTTTGGGTAAATCTTATGAATTTCTTATTAGATCTGATCTTTCGATTGGAAATTATATATTTCCTGCATATGAAGACATTGGATTAGGGTTAGATGTTTCTGTATTTCGCATAATCGATATTCGTGAATTCAATTATAACGGAGAAATCTTTAATGTTGTAGTTGCAGAATCACTTGGCGATAATGGCATAGTTCGAAGGTATTTTGATACAATTACTGGTATAATGCTTCTTGAAGAATTCGAGTATGAAGGAATTATAAAACCTATTCTTAGTTTAAAAGAAAGCGGACTTAATGACTAGCTCCAATTTGGACATATTTCTCATAAAGCGAGAAATTTAAGTAATCGTACCTAGTAAGATAATTCGATTAATAATTGTCAAGAGATTATGATGTAATTGTTGCAGGCGGCGGATTGACCGGTTTAATCACTGCTACCACAATTGCTAAATTCACTAAGCAAAATAAGCGAATTTTGGTTATTGATCGAAATGACGAAGTTAACCCTGCTCGAAAAAACATTTCTGGTTGGACTTGTGGCGATGCTGTAAGTAAACGTAGTATTGATTTCTATTCCAAAGAGGTTGGAATTACATATGAAAGTCCTGAATTAGAACATAAAGTTAAAGGAGTAGTTGCTTTTTCTCCAGACCGTGAAACAAAAGTTTCATTTGATGGTGAAGGATATGTTCTAAATCGTAAATTATTAGGATTACGTCAAGTTGAAGATGCTAAAAAACTAGGAGTCGAATTTCTTTTCCAAACCGAATCAGAAAAACTTCTATCAGACAATGGTTATATTACTGGAGTTGAAATTCTTGATAAAGATAAAAATAAAAAAACTCTTACTGCTAATGTTGTTGTCGATGCTACAGGTTCTGCATCTAAACTTAGACAAAATCTTCCTTTAGCAAATTCATTTATGGAAAAACAAATTGATCGTGAAAATGACATGGAAACTACTGGACGATATATCTTAGAATTCGATAGCGGTGAAACTGATACCTCACTTTATGATGAAGATTATTGTATTATTCATCTTAATCAAGATATTGCTCCTGGCGGTTATGCTTGGGTATTTCCAAAATCTGACAACAAAGTTAATATCGGTCTTGGTGTCCAAAAGAAAAGACTTGTTACACGTAACCAAAGACTAGGTAAAAATGATACTCTTCAAAGTTTGATAGATGAATATATCAGCTCTAATACTTCAATTAAAAATTATAGAATATCTTCTGATGTAGACGACTCGGGTAATACTAGAGGAAATTGGCAAGTTCCTGTAAGAAGACAAAATGATTGTATGGTTGAAAATGGTTATGTAATTGTTGGCGACGCAGCTTGGCTTCCACGTCCTATCGACGCAGGTGGAATTGGACCTGGAATATTTGCCAGTGTTATAGCTGGTAAAACAATTGCTAATGCGCTGGAAGCTGAAGATTATAGCCAAAATAGCTTGTGGAATTATAATACTGAATATGTAAGAAATTATGGTTATCAGATGGCAAGTTTTGAGATACTCCGTAGATTCTTGCAGATCGTGTTAAATGAAAAAATCAGTTATGGCATGAAACATTTCCTCTCTGCAGACGACGTAGAAAAAATTACTTCACGAGAACATCCAAGTTTTGACAAAGTAAATATGTTTAATCCTTTGATGCTTTATAAAATTCTTACACATTGGAGTCTTGCAAAAGAATTACGTTATACTGCGACAAAAAGTAATCAACTTGTTACCCATAGTCAAAATTATCCAGAATCACCAGAAAGTTTTCCGGAATGGCAAAATAAATTACATTTACTTCTTAATGATGCTTATAGTCGCTTTTCTTAATTTTTTAATTCTTTTCGTAAAATTTTTCCAATCAAACTTTTTGGAAGTTCATCTCTAAATTCTATCTCTTTAGGAACTTTATATCCTGTTAATTTTGTTTTACAAAACTCAATTAACTCTTCTTCAGTTGCATCTTTTCCTTCTTTAAAAACTACGAATGCTTTAATATATTCAGATAAATCTTTATTTTTTATACCGACTGCTGCGGCTTCTAATACATTTTCATTTTCATAAAGTACATCTTCAACATCTCTCGGATAAACATTAAATCCACCTACTTTAATCATATCTTTTTTACGATCTACAATATAAAAATAACCTTCTTCATCCATCTTTCCAATATCTCCAGTTAACAGCCAACCATCTTTTATCATATTGTTTGTTTCTTCTTCATTCTTCCAATATCCATTCATTACTACCGGTCCTTTTATTGCAATTTCACCAATTTCATTTGTTCCCATAAATTGTTCATGGTTTTCACTATTTACTATTGCAACATCACACATGGGTAATGGTACTCCAATTGACCCTACTTTTGCAAGATTCATGTCGTGAATTGGGTTAAAAGTTACCGCTCCTGTAGTTTCACTCAATCCATATAATTCGACTAGTGGTGATTTTGATTTCTCAACAAATTGTGTTACTACTGCTTCTGGTAATGCCATTGCTGCCGCAAATGAAATCCTTAGAGATGATAGCTTTGCATTTTTCATACCAGGATGATCAATTAATCTTGTAAACATAGTTGTAACTCCAGGAAATATTGTAATTTTATTCTTTTCAATTGTTTTTAGTACTTGTTTTTCTTCAAAACTAGGCAATAGAACAACCTTACCTCCTGATCTCATCATAATCATTTGACCTATGAATCCAAATATGTGAAATAATGGAAGAACAATTAAAGCCGTATCTTCTTTCTTTCTCAATTTAACCCATTCACATACCATTTCTACTTCTGTGATAATATTTTTATGAGTCAACATAGCGCCTTTAGACTTTCCAGTCGTTCCTCCTGTATATTGCAACGCTGCAATATCACTTGTCGATGTTACATCCTTTGGTCGTGTACTCTCTCCCGAATTTAATACATCCATAAAATCAATTGTATCGTCAAAACTTCTTTTCTTTACTTTAACAAATGCCAAACGTTTCTTTATACCTGGAAGAAACTCCGTTACACTTGTTGTAATTACTTTTTCAACATCAAGATTTCCTCGTGTTTTATCAAATCCTTGATATAGGTCTCTTTCAATTGGTTTCTTTACTAAATCTGTACAAGCAATAACGATTTTTGGTTTTGCATCAAGTAATTGTGATTCAATTTCTGCTGGAGTATAAAGAAAATTCGTACCAACTGAAATTGCTCCTGCTTTCAATATTCCGTATAAAGCAATTGGAAATTGTGGAATATTTGGTAATAATAATGCAACACGATCTCCTTTCTTTACTCCATGTTTTATTAATGCATTTGCAAATTTATTCGAAAGATCATTAATTTCACTATAAGTAAAACTGGTTCCATTGTACTCGTATGCTATTTCATTAGAATATTCTTTACAAATGTTGTCTATATAATCTCCAAAAGTCACATCTGGTACATTTATATCAAATTTCAATCCATCTGGATATTTATCTAACCAGATTCTCCCCTGTTCTATATCTTTAGACATCTGTTTGTATATTGGATGTAATTCTTAATGAATCTTGTCTATTTCTTCCGTCTTTTTGTGCCTAAAATTCGTTTTGCACCCAAGTATGCAATTACTGAAGACGCAAGTGTAGAAATTACTAGAATATTCAATAAAATCGAAAACATTGATGCAGGTTCAGGTATTATCGCAAAAACTGTAGCTAATGTATTAGGTACTAATACTGCTGTACCTATTACCGTTAACCAAAGAATTATTGTAGATAGACGATTTGTAATATTTGTTTGTATAACGTTTACTCCAGTTGCTAGAACTTCAAGTACTTGTTCTGCTAATTGAATTTGTCTATCTAAATCTGCTAATATCATATCAAATCTTGATAATATTTCATCTTTATCACTCAACATCTCAGGATCGCCGTATCTTAACGAATGTACTGTTGTATGAGTTGCCCATACTGCAGTCAAAAATGTAATTATCGATCTTTTTATATTGGACATTTCTTCTGCTATATCTTTACTCATTGTCTTTTCGTCAGTCATTTCAATTTCTAATGTTTGAGCTTTTTCAACTATTAATCTTAAAGTATCATAATTTCGTTCTGAAATTTCATCAATAATTCTTGCAAATAGTATCGTTTGTCTATCTGCCCATGCACCTTTACTATTTGGAAGTTTTTTCATTATTCCTTCTGCAAATCCAGAAAGACGAAGTAATTTCTCAGCTTCTTCATCGTGAATTGAAATTATCTTATCTCTGGCAATATAAATTAAAACTGATAATGGGTCTACCGTTCCTCCTGAAAACTTGATTAGCGGCACTGTTATTCCCAATACATCTCCTGCATCTTCATAATTCGAATAATATCCTCCCAATACTGATGCTGGTTCTAATGGTATTCCAAATTCTTTGGCAATCTCTTTGGAACCTGTTTTTACATCATCAACAACACATTCTAACCATGATAATGAAAATTCATCAATATTTGGTCTTATCTCACTGATATTTTTGATATTATCTTTTATTGGAACTCCATCTTTTGCGATTGCAGCGAGCTTCATATTTTTTATCATTGATATTCACTACTTAATTATAATTTGTTATATATTATATTATTAACTATCGAAAACGTCGTTATTTCTGTATAATGATTAATTGTACGATGTCCGCATGATTCTTCATCCTCAAATGAGAGTCCAGATTGCCCGTCGATGCAACGGACACCACACGTATATTTCTTAATACTAAATTATTAAAAATTCTTTCTAAATTATTTTATAATGATTCTACCCGTCATGTAAGGATGTAATGAACAATAGTATTGAAATTCTCCTTCTTCATTAAATTCATAAGAAATTAATCTTAAAGTATCCAAATCTTTTGATAATTCTATGTCTAATCCTAAATTATTGTCTTTATTTCTACCTCTATCAGTAGTAATATTATGTCCTTCCAGGTCCACATTAAACCAATGCACACTGGATCCTTTTTTTATTGTGATATCTTCAGGCTGATACTCAAATCTGTTAACTAAAACTATTTTGTCTCCCCCCAGACTAACAAATCCGATTATGAAAACTATTGATAATATTGCTAAAGTAAAGAAAATTTCTTTTCTCATACATCATAAATATTTTTGTTGTTTTTTAATTGCTCGATAATGAAGGCCGCCGGTGGGTTTCGAACCCACGACCTGAACCTATCTGCTTTGTTGATCCACAGGGTCCTATGCTACCAACTACACCACGAATTGACTAATAATCGGCCACGTGTACAGACGGCCTACAATAAAAAAGTATGAAGATTGATTTAAAGTTGCATGAAAAATCAATTATTCATTAATATGTTTAATAATAATTTTGCATATACTTGTGATGATTCTACTAGCCTTTTTACTTCAACAAACTCGTCAATTGTATGTGCTTGTTTGATAAATCCTGGTCCATAAATTACTGCGGGTATATTTCCTTGATTTACTAAAATTGACATATCTGTTGTAGCTTTCATTCCTGATATTGTTGGAACTTTATTTACTATTTTGTTTACTGCATTTTTTACCTCTTGAACTATTTGTTCCGATTCTGCAACTTCTACTGCTTCTCTAATTGTATCTATCTCTAGGTTAAATCTTAATCTATCGTCTACACTTCTTAGTTCATTGAATCTCATTCTTAGTTTATCTAATATATCATCTGGTTTTTCTTCGGGTAATGTCCTCCTATCTATTGATATTTTACATGAATCTGCAATCATATTTTGTTTAGTACCTCCTTCTATCAATCCAATATTAATTGATGGATGACCTACTAAGTTGTTCTCAATTGTTTCTAATTCTTTACCAATCTCATTAATCTCTGTTATTAATTTCATCATATTCATTATAGCATTGTTAGATTCTGAATTCGATTCACTGGAATGTTCTAATTTTCCATAGGTAAACAGATTAAACCACATTGTACCTTTATGCGCTCTATAAATTTTTTCGTCCGACGGTTCACCTACTATTGCCATATCTGCTTTTATGTTTTCTTCAACTATTTTCTGTGTTCCCAAGCCAGTTGTTTCTTCAGCCATTACACCAGTAAATATTATTTTACCATTGAATGTCTCTAAGTTATTCATGATGAATTTTATTGCTATTATCATTGATGCAATTGAACCCTTCATGTCTGTTGCCCCTCTTCCAAATAATTTCCCATTTTTGATTATCGCTGAATAAGGATCCACACTCCATTTTTCTATATTTCCTATTGGAACCGTATCAATATGCCCATTAAACATTAAAGATTTGCCTACCTTGTCTCCAACTACCTCCGCAATTATATTGGGTCTGTTTGGCAAAACTTCTTGTAACCATACTTTCATTCCTAAAGATTTTAAAACATTTTTTAAATATTCACAAACTTCTTTTTCTCCTGCGGTTTCATCACTTGGAATTTTTATCAGTTCTTGTGCAAGATTTGTTATTTCTTCTTCTTTTATCTTTGACTTAATGTCTAAATTCAAGTTTATTTAATTAGTATAAACAGATTTTATAACCGTTGCCGATATATTATATCTGATGAATAAAATTGCACGACTGATAATCACTGGAAAAGTTCAAGGCGTGGGCTTTCGTGCATTTGTTAGAAATCGTGCTATGAAAAATAATGTTACTGGATGGGTGAAAAACCATGATGACGGCAGTGTCGAGGCATTATTTTACGGTTCTCAAGAAAATATTGATAAATTAATTGATATAACTCGACGAGGCACTCCGTGGAGTCAAGTATCAGACGTTCTTGTAACATATCCTGATGACAATAACGAATATTCCTTGTTTGAGATTATATCTTAAATTCTAATGCTTAATTATTTTCTCTAGTATGTCCTTTGTTCGAGAATCTGACAATTTCGAATTAATTATATCAATATCCCTGGGTTCATCTAAATCTAATCTTATTGCATCTTCTAAATAAACTGAATACTGCAAATTATTGTCATTTATCATCTCAAGATGTGATGAATAACTATTATTATCGTATGAAGTTTGCATAATGTCTGGCGGACTTCTAAATAACAAATTTGTTCCATCTTCTCTTATTGATGGCGTAATTATTACTTGATTTTCATTTGTATACTCAAATACTTTCTCCAACACTTGATTATTAATTAATGGTATGTCTCCTGGAATTACAATTGTTGCATCAAATCCTTTTTTTATAAAATATTTATTCCCAATTTCTACTGCATTATTTACTCCACTATTGTGATTTTCTTCTAAACGTATTATTTGTTCATAATTTTCATATTGTGATATCTCATTCTCGGATGTTACTATTACTATCTCGTTTATGTAGCTTGATCTAACTAATACATCACAGACATCAAATAGCATACATTTAACAAGTTCTTTCTTTTCTTCTAATGTAAAAAAAGACGACAACCTATTTTTACTGTCATCGAATTTCTTAACAGGTATGATTCCTCCAATCTTCATTTTGTAATATTCATTACTTCCTTTGCTAAACGCACCTCTTCTTGCTTATTTCTCATTAATATGTTTCTTACATGTGTAATCTTCTGCATTTTCTCAATCTCCTTCTTTTCATCAATATCTGTATTATCTATCACAATATCAGTGATAAAATCTTTATAATATTTGGTTAATCCTGTTACTGAAATATCATAACCTTTTGCTGTAAACATCTTTCCTGCTGGTCCGCTTACTGGTTTCTTATGTATTATAGGACTAACTAGTATCTTTTTAGACCGACTTTTTTGTAATGCCTTTTTAATTTCTTTAATAAAAATAGTTGGACCAATACTTGATATTGGGTTACCCGGAGTAATAATTATCTTATCTGCTTCCTTAATTGATTTGATTACCCCTTCTGCTGGTTTTGCATTGTCTATTCCTTTATATTTTACATCTGATATGTCAAGTTTTCCTTTATTCTTTACCCAAAATTCTTGAAGATGCATCTCGTCATCATTTGAAATTATTGTCGTTTCAATTTTGTCATTTGACGCAGGCATAATTCTATGCCTGATTTTGAAATCTTCACTTAATCTCTTTGTTATCTCTGAAAGATTTAATCCGTTATTTTTCAAATTAGTTCTTTTAACATGCGTCTCCAAATCCTTATCTCCTATTTGAAACCACGATTCTTTTGAATCTTCTTTTATTGATTCAAGAAAATTAAATGTATCTCCTTTTATTCCCCATCCTCTTTCTACATCTAACCTGTTTGACAATCCATATATTGTCGTATCTATATCTGGACAAATATAATATCCAAATAAATTGATATTATCTCCTACATTTACAATAATATTCATATTTTCATTAACGATTGAATCTAATCCTCTTAATAATTTAATTGATCCTGTTCCTCCTGTGATTATTGTAATCATGTCTATTTCATTACAATCTGTTTTACAAATCTGTCCATTTAGTTACTTTCATTGATATTGCAATGGCAATAATTCCTATCGCAAAAACAATGACACAATTCCACAAAGCTGCTTGATAGTTTCCAAAAACCATTATCTCTCTTAACCCATTGTTTAGATATGTTAAAGGAAGCGTTTTTGCGAAAAGTTGAATAAACGTTGGCATAGTTTCTAATGGGAAAAATGTTCCTGCTAAAAACAACATAGGAAATGTTACCACATTACCTGCCGCATCTGCTTCCTCTTCCTCTCTAACAACAGTTGAAATAATCATGCCTATTCCTGGAAATGTTAATGCTCCAGATATGATTAGTAAGATGATTAATGGGTTTAGAACTATGTTTATACTAAATACTAATACTGCAACAGTTAATATCACACTTGTAGAAATTATTCCAATTAGTATGTGATATAAAACTAATCCAATTATCCATTCAAATTTTGACAGAGGCGTGGTTGCTAGTTTCTTTATTACGCCATTCTTCCTATATTTAGTATTTGTTCCAATCGTTCCGAATATTCCTGTAGACATTATTGCTATTCCTATTACACCAGGTACAAAATATTCTATGAAACTTAAATCATTTGAAGAAATCTGTTCTTGGATTAATGTTATTGGTTGTTTCACACTTTGTTTTTCAATATTCATTGAATTTATTACTCCATTAATTAATGAATTTGTACGTGAAAATGTTTGATGTGAATCATCCATGATTAATTTTATTGATGTATCTCCTTCTTGAAAGTCTAATTCAAAATTCTTCGGAATTACAATTGTTCTAACTTGTTCTTCTATGTCTCCCTCATCTTCTAATATGTTGAATGAATCAGTCTGATTGATTAAGCGAATTATTCTTAATGACGTTTCAGATGGATTATTCTGAATTATGTCATTATTTTCAATATAAAGATCCATTTTATCTGATTGAAGTGAAAACAATCCTCCAAATAATAACATTAAAAGTAGTGGGAATGCCAACGTCCAAAATAATGTTGTTTTATTTCTTTGCCATGCTTTGAAATGTCCTCTAAAAACAGTAAAAATTATTATTGCAGTTCTCATTTTGCTAATCCTTCATCATTAATTCTTCTTCCTGTTAAATTCAAAAATGCCTCATCAAGATTTGGCTTTTTTATCTCAATTTCCACATTTGGATCATCTGTAACTGATGCTAAGATTTTGAATAATTGGTCATTATTGTCATATGTTATTTGTACCTGACTTTCTCTATCACTTTCATATTGAATATTATTTTTATCTAATATCTTTCTATCACAATTTTTCAATATGATTGATTTATTTCCTCCGTAATTTTCGATTAATTTACTTGGAGAACCACTTGCTACTATCTTTCCTTCAATAATTATTAGGATTCTATCTGACAATTCCTGTGCTTCTTCCATATAATGTGTAGTCAAAAATATTGTCTTACCTTGTTGTTTTAGTTTCTTTATTAAATTCCATGTTTCTCGTCTAGCTTGTGGGTCTAGTCCTGCTGTAGGTTCATCCAGAAACAATAATTCTGGCTCATTGATCAACGATATTGCTATCCCCACTCGTTGTTTCATTCCTCCTGATAGTGTTTTATACATTGAATCAGTTTTTTTTGTCAATCCAACACGGTCAATCAATTCATCGATTGATATCTTGCTATCGTACAATTTTCTAAAATAATCTAAATTTTCTTTTACTGTCAGCCAATCAAACGCATTGAAGTTTTGTGGCATCACTCCAATTTTTCTCTTTATCTCGTTCTGTTTCTTTTTATCTTCTAAATTAATTCCAAATATCTCTACTTTACCATTATCTGGTGTCTTCAAACATTCTATTATTTCTACTGTAGTAGTTTTACCTGCGCCATTTGGACCTAAAAGTGCAAATACTTCTCCTTCATTTACATCAAATGAAATTTCATTCACTGCAATGAATTCATTATATGTTTTTGTTAATCCTTCAATGTTTATTACTTTGTTTTGCTTCAATCTCTAAACCTCTTTTTTACAGTTTTTTGTTCTTTTATTTCTCTATATGCTAACAAACTGAAAAATGTTAAAAAATATTGTATAATCGGAATAGTTCTAGCTAGTGTCGTTGCATCTCTATAACTAAATGCTACAAATATTGAAATTATTATGCCTATTATGTATCCAATTTCATATTTTTTCAAATATGCAGGTACTAATGCTAGTTGTATTATGTATATGGGCAAAATTAGTTCTGTAGGTATTCCATACATAAATTTTCCACCAACATCTAGAAAAATCAAAATTCCACTAAAGAAAAGAAATATTGTTGCAGTTAGTACTTTTTGAGAGATATTGTTGTTAGAAAATATTCGTCTAATCGTTTTATCTATGTTACTCATAAATGTTCTCCTTTATTTTCACATTTATGCAGCCTTATTTGATATCCATTTTCTTGTAGATGTATCCCAACGAATTATTGGAAGTTTTGAATTTGCAGGTATTCCCATTGAAGATTTCTTCTTTTTAATTCCATCTGCACTAGCACCTGGATTATCAATATTATAATCTAACCATTGTTTCATACAATCGAAACTACAATAACTAGGAGCTGCAGTTTTATTTGTTCCCCATACTTCAAACATCTCACCACAATTTTTACATTCAGTGTTTCCTTCTTTACCTACGGTTGCTGTATCTTGAACAGATCCTGAAGCAGTAGGTAGTTTCACCTTCTTATAGCTGGCTCCCATCTCGGTCACCCATTTCCTTGAGCCTTGTTCCCATCTAGTTACTGGTAATGCCATTGTATCTAATTCTCCATCTCTATAATAAATTATTTCTCTTCATTTTCTATTCTATTGCCACTATGTTTTTTTCATCTTCATCATTGTTATTATATTTATTTATGATAATTTCTAATATTCCATTATTATATTTGGCACGTGCTGAACTAGCTATTATTTTACTTTCTAAAGGAATTTCTTTAAAGTAACTCTTCGAATTTGTCGTCGATACCAATAACCTGGATTCCTTTATTTCTATCTTAATGTCTGATTTTTCTACTCCAGGAATCTCAATTACTACTGTTATTGAATCTGCTCCATCAATTATGTCTACTAATGGCTCTCGTGATTCTGTTACCTCTAAATTCTCATCAGAATCAGCTTTAATATTTCCAAATTCATTAATTTCTGCTTTACCGTTCTCGTCTATATTAATCGAATATCCATAAATAAAAGGTTCAGATCTATCAAGGTCTTCTGATTCTATTTTGTTTATCATCTTAGCTAAATCGGTATTCATTTCATGTTCAAAATCTTCAAAAATCTCATCAAAACCGTCTAAATCCCTGAATAAATCATTGAATATCGGCATAAAAAATGGATATTTACTCTTGATTCTATTGAAAAATTCATCAATATCTGTCATTTTTATACTATTCTGATATTTTTTTCCTCTAATAAAATTGTCTGTTATAAATTTATAATCTTAAAAAATTATTTAATTTATTGGTATTACCTCTTGACAAAACAACCTAGTATGGAAGAAATTATTAAAAATTTTCAAAATGGCGAATTTATATTTTTACATGATGACGATTCACGTGAAAATGAAACTGATATCATGTTGGCAGCACAACACGTTACCCCTAAAAAAATCAATCAAATGAGACAGCTAGGCGGAGGACTTCTTTGCGTTGCAATATCTCCGGATATTGGCTCAAAATTAAAATTACCGTATATGTGGGAAATTCTTTTACAAACAAACTCTCCTTCATTAAATCCTCTTGTTAATACTAGTCGCAACAAGAATCAACGTTCTACTCATTCTATAACTTTTAATAATCGAACTCTTGGAGGTGCTACTGATACACAACGTTCTGATACTATATCTTCTCTTCATAAATTATGTGAAAATTACACTGAAAATGATAACTTCTACAATGATTTTCATTCTATGTTTGAATCACCTGGACATTTACAGATGTTAATTGGTTCTCCTGGACTTCTTGGTTCAAGAGAAGGACATACGGAACTTAGTCTATTTCTATGCGAGGTTTCTAATTTAACTCCTATTGTAATCATGTGTGAAATATTAGATGATCAAAGTTTTAAAGAAAAATCTGTTAATGATAGTAAATCTCTTGCTAAAGAAAATAATATAACATTTATTGAAGCTGGTACAATTCTCGATTATTATAAAAGTAATTGTTAACGGACCCGGTGAGACTTGAACTCACGACCTCTAACCAAGATTTTTCCAATCTTTACAGCTGTCACCGTGAATTAGGAGGATCGACTATTTTCTGCCGCGCTAATCCAGATTGCACATTATTTCAAATTCTGCGCCACGGGCCCATATGGGATTTGTTAAATAAACTATAAAAGTTCACAATTTGTACTAATCTTGTGACTGACAAGTTAGTAGACGAAATTTTATCTCTTAACGACGAATTATTTCACTTGTCAATATTAAAATATACCAATGGATACTTGGTTTCCGTCAGCGAAGGAAAAGAACCTACTTTAGGATCGATATCTCTTTCATTAAAACAATCAAATCTTGTTAATACCACTATAATTACTCCTAGTTTATTTTCTCCTATGGTTCCACAACTTGTTAGTGAACTCGCTAGTGAATCATCTAATGGAATTGGCATATCCTCAGTTTATCTTACAAAAGACCTAAAACCTGATACTGCCATCAGTATTATTGAAATAATAAAATCTCATCTAAAAAAACTATGACACTTCTTTCTCAAATATTTCTTTAACAATTATTTCTAGTTTTTTCTTATATCTTGCAGTCGTGTAAATTCTTATTATATTCATGTATCCTAATATCGCATTCATTAATGGTAGTTCTGTCGCTTTTGTCGTCTCAAATTCCTTCTTTCTTGTTTTATTCAATAATACAGTGATTTCATTAAATGATTCTTTCGTTGACGTGGTTGGAACTGAAGTCGCAGTTGATACATCAATAAATATGTGACTTTTAGGTATGTTTGATCTTTCCGCAATCTCATCTGCTAAATTCTCTCTAAATTTTCTTTGCGCAAACACTTTTGTACTGAATTTATCTTTCCCTAAAACAATTTTCTCAAATACAAGTTTCAACATCTTTCTATTTGTATAATCAATCGCTAATTTTTTTGCTAGTTTAGTATTTTCATTTGTTATATTGAGATTTGAGATATTATAAAGTACTTTTTCATCACCTAATTCTAAAAATCTATCCAAATTATTCAAATCTGTAAATTGTAATTCATCATCAGATAAATTCATCGCCCTTGTTATCATTACTGCTGATGCACGAACACTTTTATGAAAATATACTGCTCTAAACATCTCATATCTTGCAATCATTAATGATTCTAATGCATAAAGGCTGTCTTTATTTATTGCAAGTTTTTTACCTGCAATCTCATAAGCGTCAATAATTCTATGAACATCTACTTTTCCATATTCAACTCCAGAAAAATACGAATCTCTTAGTAGATAATCCATTGAATCGACACTTAGAAAACCTGCTATTATGTCGTTCATAAATCTTGGATGATCCTTTGAAACTCCAATGCATAAATTAGAAAATTTCTTCACATTGACTCCAAATGATGATAAAATATCTGCAATTTCTGTTTCTTTAATAATTCTATCTGTAATATTTTCATGCGTCATTCCTTTTTCATGTAATACTTCTTCAAATAAATGGGAGAATGGTCCATGACCTATATCGTGTAATAATGCAGCTATTGATAACTCATTACTCATCTCTTCATCAATAATTTCTTGTGCTTTCAAATGATTTGACGCTCTTTTTGCTAAATGCATTGATCCAATACAATGTTCAAATCTTGTATGAAGAGCTCCTGGATATGTTAAATGCGCAGATGCAAGTTGTCTAATTCCTCTCAATCTCTGAAAAACTGGAGAATCAATTATTTTACATTCTAATTCATTCGCATAAATATATCCGTGTACCGGATCTCTTATCTGAGTAACTTGATTTTTCAAAATACTATCACTTAATTTTATATTTCTTTTCAACTATGTTCCATATTTCATTACTGACTTCATCTTTACTTCTGTCTCCCTTTATTTTGAACCATTTATTCTTCCTTGCGAGATTATTATATCTTAATTTAACATTATTGAGAAACTTCTTATTTTTCTCATATCTGTCTCTATTTTTTGTCTTTCGAATCACTGATTCTGTTATTGGAATGTCAATTAAAATCGTTAAATCTTGTTTTGGTAATCCTTGATCTAAATTTTCTAACCATTTTTTGTTCAATCCATTTGCTAATCCATATGCAATATTTGAATCCCGATATCTGTTACATACAAGAAAATCCATTTTTTCTAATAATTTTCTTAATTCTTTCTCTGCTTCCCATCTATTTGCAGAGAGTAAAATGTGGGATATCTCAACAGACATATTGTCATCATGAAGACATTTTTTTACTAATTTCCCTATAGTTGTCTCATATTTTGGAAAAGAAATGTATCCTACTTTGTATCCTTTCTTTTTTAACCTATTTCTAAGTAATAACGACTGAGTTTTTTTACCTGATTGATCAATTCCTTCTATTACTATGAATTTTCCCCTTTTCAACACCCAGGTTATGTTGTCGATTTATATAAGGTAATTATCAACTCTTTTCATAGTCTAAATTTTTATCTCTGTATTGCATAATATATTTCGTGTCATCCCAATTTATTGAAAAACAGTATGTCAAATCAAATACTATCGATAAACGTGATTATCAAGTTAATATTGCCAATGCTGTTAAATCTCAGAATTCTGTAATTGTACTACCTACTGGTCTTGGTAAAACTGTAATTGCACTATTGGCAATTGCAGATGCAATTATTAATTCTCCTACAAAAACTTGTATGATTCTTGCACCTACTCGTGTTCTTGTTCATCAACACTATGAATTCTTATTAAACTCACTTAATCTTAGTAAAACTGAGATTAGTGTAATCACCGGTGAAGATACTCTCAAAAAACGTCAAACTAAATGGCAAAATCAAATTGTATGTGCAACTCCTCAAATTTTACAACTAGATATTCAACGTGGAATCATTGATCTCGAACAATTTTCTATTGTTATCTTTGATGAAGTACATCGTGCAGTTGGAGATTATGCATACGTTCCTATTGCACAATCATTATATTCTCAAAATAATTCAATCATAATGCATGGAATGACTGCCTCACTCCCAAGTGAATCGATTAAAGTTGAAGAAATCATGAACAATCTACACGCAAGCCATATAGAATCTAGGGACCGTGAGAGTGAAGATGTTAAACCTTATGTTCATAATACTGAAGTTCAAAAAATTGAAGTTGAATTACCTGAAGAGATTAAATCTATTAGTAATCTGATAAAAAAAACTATGTCCTCGTATTCCTTAAAACTTCGAAATAATGGTCAATTACTACCTAGAGATCCATCACTTAAAGCTGTTCTTGCCAAAAGCCATCAAATTGAAAAAGACCCATATTTGTCAAAACGTTGGGATATTAGGAGTAATCTCTATTCATTGGTCAGATTACTTCATGGAATTAATATTCTTGAAACTCAAGGCGTTGACAGCTTTTCTAAATACATATCTCGCCTCCAATCCAAACAAAAATCTAGCGGAGTTAAAAAATTATTAGAACATCCAGATTTTAATCAAGCAATTGTTCTTACTAATAGACTTCAATCTTCTGGCAAAGATCATCCAAAACTTTCTAAACTAGAGGTTGTAATCGAAGAAAATCTTCATGGAACAGATAAAGCGATAATATTTGCTAGTTATCGAGATACTGTTGATAAAATTTTCGAAGTTCTTCATAATAAAGGATATCATGTTGGAACATTAATTGGTAAAAGTGGTCAAACTGGACAATCTCAGAAACAACAATTGGAATCACTTGAAAAATTAAAATCAGGAGAATACGATATAATTGTTGCTACTCAAGTGGGAGAAGAAGGTCTAGATGTATCAGAATGTAAACTCGTTGTTTTTTATGATAATGTTTCTAGTGCTATTAGATTCACACAACGATTAGGTAGAACAGGACGTCGTTCTCCTGGAAAAGTAGTATCTTTTATAACTAAAGGTACACGTGACGAAACCAATTATTATGTTAGCCAACAAAGATTATCTAAATCTCAGAGAACAATAAAACGCATCAATAAAAATTATCAAAAATCAGATGAAAAAAAAGGATTAGATAAATTTCTTTAATATTTTAAATTGTTATAACTTTATTATTCATGTTTTTAAATAACCAATAATGGAATGTTCGTTTTGTAACGTATTCGAAGATTTACCATTTAATTGTTCTTATTGTAAACTTGTTTTCTGTTCATCGCATCGATTACCAGAGAAACATCAATGTAGTCAATTATATCGTGTTCACAAACCAAGAGAGACTTCTTATCGACAAATTGAACCTAATCTTTCTATCAACAATCTAAATTCTATTGATCTAAAAATAAATCGCATTTTGAACACTGAATTACGTCAACTCATATTTGGCATGATTTTAGTACTTTTGGTAGGAATTTCATTCTTTTTGACTAGTAATTATCCATATTCTGCATTTACGATATTAATTCTTGGCCTCGTATTAATGGGATCATTCTTAATTCATGAAATGTCTCATAAATTTCTTGCATTAAGAAATGGCTATAGAGCTGAATTTCGTGTAAATTCGATGGGCGTGATTCTCACATTCTTTAGTATATTTCCATTTGTTCCATTGAAGATTATTGCTCCCGGTGCAGTTGTGATATCTGGATATCCTTCTAATTCAAAACTTGGAAAAATTGCTTTAGCAGGTCCTGCCAGCAATATAATTCTTGGATTACTGTCAATCGTAATCTTGATGTATTCTTCTCTCACTTCAGAATTATTTGCAATAGTTTCTACCGCTGCTTATATAAATGGAATTCTTGCAGCGTTCAATTTATTGCCATTTAGTATAATTGACGGAAAGAAAGTATATAATTGGAATAAATATATTTGGCTTTTTTCTTTTCTATCTTGTATATCATTTATATTTGTTGTTTCTAATATAATATGATTAATATGAAGAAAAAATTCAGTTCCTTTGAAATTGGTTCATTTATCTCTACAACTATTTTTGATGATTTAACATTGAGCCCAAATACTCGTAAAATTGATAAGAAAATAGGTAGTCTTATTTCTCAGGTCATAAAAAATAAAGAATTTGCAGGAAAGTCTAGTGAATCAATTTTGTTAAGAACTCCTCAAACAAGTGTTCTAGTTATTGGATTAGGAAACAAAAAATGTTTATCAAATGATAAACTTCGTGACGCCTCTGCTAAAGCTTCAATCACTGCAAAGAATCTGAAAGCTAAATCTTTTGTCTTTAATCACGATATTTTGGACATGACAAATGACCATGTTGAAGCTGTCGTCCAAGGATCTGAATTAGGACTTTATAATTTTAATATATATAAAAGCAACAAAAAGGATTTCCGACCTTCGACTATGAATATAATCATCAAAAATAAAACTAAAACTTCTCTCACTAAGAGTATTAAAAACGGAGAAATTATTGCCAATGCTATGATGCTTTCTAGAGATATTTCCAATCTTCCTAGCAAAGATTGTACTCCTTTACAACTCGCTTCTCGTGCTAAAAAGATCTCATCGAATAGACCTATTAAAACTACAATATTCAATACCACTAAACTCAAAAAACTAGGTTTTGGTGGTCTTTTAGGAGTTGCTAGCGGTTCTCAACAACCTCCTTGCTTTATAATAATGGAATATAATGGCGGTAAAAGAGGTGAAAAACCTGTTGTATTTGTTGGTAAAACAATTACTTTTGATACTGGAGGAATTTCTATAAAACCATCTCCTTCTATGGATGAAATGAAACATGATAAATCTGGCGGTGCAACTGTTATGGCTTTAATGCAAGCTGTTGCAGACCTTAAACTTCCAGTTAATGTAATTGGTTTGATGCCTGCTACTGAAAATATGCCTAGTGGTTCTGCTTACAAACCTGGTGACGTAATTACATTTTATAATAAAAAGACTGCAGAAATTCTAAATACTGACGCTGAAGGTCGTGTAATTCTTGCTGATGCTCTTTCTTATGCACAAAATTATAAACCAAAAATGATTATTGATTTTGCAACTTTAACGGGGGCTTGTATAATTGCATTAGGTACTGCAGTTAGCGGTCTTCTTGGCAATGATAAAAAAATCATTGATTCATTATTTGAATCTGGAGAACGTACTGGGGAAAAAGTTTGGGAATTACCTCTCACTAAAGATTATAAAAAATTAATTCAAAGTGATATAGCGGACATTAAAAATATTGGAGGTAGAGGAGCTGGTACAATAACTGCTGCTGCTTTTCTTAGTCATTTTGTTGGTGATTATCCTTGGGCACATCTTGATATTGCAGGTATGGCTTTTTCA
>DAHJ01000012.1:449-1111 GCA_002495905.1 Thaumarchaeota archaeon UBA223 | reverse complement strand
GGGCACATCTTGATATTGCAGGTACTGCGTGGACTCAAGAAGGTACTCCTAAGAAATCTTATATTAAAAAAGGCGCTACTGGAGTTGGAGTGCTTTTGAGTATAGACTTCTTAAGAAATTTATAATTATTTTTAGTAATCCATTCCGCCAGGTGGTGCGCCTCCACCTTTAGCTGATGATATTGTATCATCAATTCTTAATATCATATTGGTTACTTCAATTGCAGCTTTGATAACTTGTTCTTTAACTTTTAGCGGTTCATAGATGTTTCTTTTAGACATGTCTGCTAATCCTCCTCTTAAGGCATCAACACCGTACCATTTCTTTCCTTCAACTTGACCTGCTCTAAGATTTACTTGAGTGTCTATTGCATCCATTCCTGCATTTTCAGCTAATGTTATAGGCAATGATTCAATTGCATCTGCAAATTTTTGTGCTGCTAGCTGTTCTCGACCTGTTAAGTTGTTTGCCCATTGACGGATTTTATATGCAACATTTGCTTCAGGGGCACCTCCTCCTGCTACAATATATGGATATTCAAGTACATCTTTCACTACCATTAATGAATCATGAAGTGATCTCTCTGCTTCATCAAGAACTCTTGCAGAACCTCCTCGAATTAATATTGATACAGCTTTTGGATTTTTACATCCTTCAATGAA
>DAHJ01000012.1:0-148 GCA_002495905.1 Thaumarchaeota archaeon UBA223 | reverse complement strand
CTTCAATGAATACCCATTTATCAGTTTCAATCTTTCTTTCTTCAACTAATGCTGCAGAACCAATATCATCTTTTGTCAGGTCTTTGAGATTTGTAACTATTCTTGCTCCTGTTGCTTTAGCTAATTTTGTCATATCGCTTTCTTTTAC
>DAHJ01000021.1 GCA_002495905.1 Thaumarchaeota archaeon UBA223 | reverse complement strand
ACACTGGTGACGTCGTTTGGAGAACTTATTTAATGCCTCCTTGTGGTGATCCTGACAGTCTAGCAAAAACTGACGTAGCATGTGAACCATTGTTCGAAGAAGAAAAAGCTGAATGGGGTGACTGGTTAGTCGACAATTGTGATAAATGGTGGATTCAAGCAAAGACTGAATACATCAATAATCAAGCTCCAATAATTCCTGAAGTTCATGCTATCAAATCTTGTGAAATGAATCAAGATATCCTCAGAAATGACTGGGGTAAAATGGTAGCAAACTCTGGTATAAGCAACATTTGGGGACAAATGGTCATTGACCAAGAAGATAATGCAATTGTAGTTGGTACAGCTCAACCAGGTCCTGACTGGAATGCAACATTCCGACCAGGTCCAAACCTCTTCGCAGCATCAATTGTCAAACTTGATGCAGTCACAGGAGAGATACTCTGGGCATATCAAACTACAGTACGTGACCCTTGGGACTATGACTGTTCATGGAATACAATTCTTGCTGAAGACGTAGTAGTCAAAGGAGAACTTCGAGATAAAGTCGTAATCAAAGGATGTAAGAACGGACGTGTTCACATACTTGATTGGTCTGACGGAGCTCCATTACACGTATTCGAATCAGTAAATACACGAAGATCAAAATTCGCTGAATTGTTAGACCCACTCAACGATGTTGAAATGGTACGACCAACAGCTAATACCTGTGATTCAGCACAAACCAAATATGCAGATCACCCACATTGTAATGATAGTCCATTCTGGCTCAACTGTCCTGCAGTAGGCTGTTTGGAATCTGATATTACATACAACCGTGATATGAATATGGTAATCTTCGCTACATTCAATGAACCAAGATGGATTCAGGCAGCTAACGCTGTAGGTCCATGTTCTGTATGTGGAGAAGCAGCTGATTTCCCAGCTCCATTCGAGGCAGCAATTAATGCAACAATTAATGCATATGATGTCGACAGTGGTGAAAATGTCTGGAACTACTTTATTGACAACAAGGGATTCCGAGGCGGTGTAATTACAACTGCTGACTTGGTATTCTTCTCTGGTGTTGATGGAGTATCACGTGCACTTCATGTAGAGACTGGTGAAGTCTTACACGAATTCAACATTGGTCAAGGTTCTGTTGTCCAACCAAGTATTGGTGCAGATAAGAACGGAAATGTTAAACTATTCCGTACTGTCGGTGGCGCTAACTGGTTTGGCTTTGGAAACTTAGGCGTTGATGCAGTAACACCTGGTGCTATATTTGCATTCGGTCTACCTGACACAATTCCTGAACCAGCAGTTGAAATCGTTGAAGTCGAGAAAGTCGTTGAAGTCGAAGTAGTGAAAGAAGTAGAAGTAGTCCAAGAAGTCGAAGTCGAGGTTGAAACAATTAGTCCAATTTCATATGTTGCAATTGGATTAGGTGTAGTTCTCGTCGTCGTTGCTGGCGTACTCTATTCACGAACACGTAACGCATAATCATTTAAGTTGCCCTAACGGGCAACTTACTCTTTTTTTTAAACTTAATCTAAAACTTAATTATAGTCAATTATCATCTATTGATAATGAATTACGACGATATTCAGAAATTATTTCTTGAAAAAGGCTTCTTTTTTCCAAGCTCGGAAATTTATTCTGATGCTCCTGCGGGATTTTGGGATTATGGTCCTTTGGGCGTGAATTTTAGAAATAAGTTTATTGAATCTTGGAGAAGGAATATTGTTCGTAGAGATGGAATGATTGAAATTGACGGTAGTCAAATTCTCTCCAAAAATGTATTTGTCGCTTCTGGACATCTTGACAACTTTTCTGATCCAATATCTCGTTGCCTTGAGTGTAAATCTGTTTATCGAGCTGATAGAATGATTTCTGATATTTCAGGAGAAATGATATCCGAAAAATTATCTAATGAAGATTATGATGAAAAAATCAAATCTCTTAATATTAAATGCCATAAATGTAAAAATTCTCTTTCTCCTGTTACCAGATTTAATATGATGTATGATGTAGGAATTGGTCCTAAGGGAGATCCTTCTTATCTTCGTCCAGAAACTTGTCAAAATATATTTGTTGATTTTCTTCGACTTTCTAAAACAATGCGTATCAAGCTCCCTATTGGTATAGCACAATTCGGTAAGAGTTTTCGTAATGAAATCTCTCCTCGACAAAGTTTACTTCGTTTACGCGAATTTTATCAGGCAGAAATTGAAGTATTTTTTAATCCTAATAATATAGACGATGTTGATGGTTTCTCTGAAGTTGCTGATACAACCCTAAATATCCATACTTCTGATGATAAGATTATCACTAGTTCATGTTCTGATCTAATTTCTCAAGGAATTCTTCCAAATAAATTCATTGCTTATTATCTTGCTTTGGTTCAGGAATTCTATACTTCTAATGGAATTTCATTAGAAAATACTCGTTTTCGTATTCTTCCAGATGACGATCGAGCTTTTTATGCAACTCATTCTTTTGATTTTGAAGTTCTTACTTCTACTGGATGGCTCGAATTAGTTGCTTGTAATAATCGTACTGATTATGATCTAAGCAGCCATCAAAAAATTAGTGGAAAAGATCTTCAAATACTTGACAATGATGAAAAAGTACTTCCTCATGTATTTGAAATTTCAATGGGTGTGGATCGTAGTCTATATTCTATTGTTGAACATTCATATAAAAAAGACGGTGAAAGATTTCTTTTATCACTTAAACCTGGATTGTCTCCTTTTGATATTGCAATCTTTCCTCTTTCAAATAAAAATGACCTTCCATCTTTTTCAAAGAAGATTTTTAATGATTTGAAATTAGATTTTCAATCTTTTTATGATTCATCAGGTTCAATAGGCCGACGTTATCGGCGCCAAGATGAAATCGGTACGCCTATTTGTATTACTGTTGATTTTGATTCTATTCAAAATAATGATGTTACTATTCGTTATAGAGATTCAATGGAACAAATTCGTGTTTCTGTTCCTGAAATTCGAAGTAAATTATTAGAATATTACAATAAGTAATATTGATATTAATGAACCTGTTAATGTTGAAAATAAATTCACAATGTTATTGTCTATAAATGCACGTCCTTTGATTAATTTATTTTGTTGTTCGTGATGACTTGCTAATTCAGTGAATTTTTCACATTTATCACAAAAATATTGTGCTTGAACTGTAGCTCCTAATATGCTGTCTATTAATATTCCACAGAAAGACCCAATAATTGCTATTGATAGTAAATCAATATTTATTGAAAATCCATTTATTGAAGATGATAAAATTATTATAATAATTCCTATAATTGATGCTAATGAACCTAGTATAGTTATTCCTCCGGACCTTCCTGTTTCAACTTGTTTGAAATTTGTAATTAGTCTTGGTTTTTTAGAACTTAATAAACCAATTTCCGTTGCTAATGTATCTCCTGTTGCAATTGCTATTGATGAAATAAACCCAATCAAAAATATCTCATTGTTTGTTAAATAAAATATTGTACCAAAAAGAGAAAATGCAAAACCGTTTGCTATTACATTTTGCCAACTTCTTATTCCATCTTTTTCTTGCGCTATCCCCTTTCTTCGTTTTTGATTAAATCTGAATTTTGTACATATAAATCCAATAATAAAAAACTCAATTACTAAAATGAATCCTCCTATTCCTGTTACTAGGTAGATTAAATTTCCCATAAATATTGAACTTATAGTTCCTTTAAAATCCAATATTTTTAATTTTAAAACTATTATCGAAGCTATAATTATTAATAAAGTGAATATCAGATATTGACTATTGTCTAACATTAATTCTTCTCAATTTACTTTATATATAAGGGGTCATAGTTTCGTTAATTTGTCATTGATTTTGTTCTCATTATCTTTCGTGAGCCCTAAAATAATTTTGTCTTTATCGGCTAAATCTATGGCTAATTTATCGATCTTGTCTGGACCATGTAGTATTACCATTCTTGGTTTCAATTGCGAAACTCTTATTGCAACTAATGGCGATCGCCCAATTCCTACTCTTGTAAATATTAAAACTCTTTCAGTTGTAGCTCCAAATATTTTATAAAAATCAATTCCCGATAACATGTAAATTGTATTAATACTGTCAACAATTGTATATCCGTATATTTTAGTATCTAATTCATCTTCTCTATTTAATACATTTATGTTTAATGATTTTCTCAACTTCTCTGCAGTTATTGGTTTTTTAAATTCTCCAATTCCTAATATTGCCGAATGATCTTCTTTCATTAATCTATTCAATGTTTTATTATTTGATTTATCGAGTATTACTAGCGACTCAATGTATTTTTTAATAAAAACAATTCCTGGTGAATATCTTCTTCCACTTTCATAATCACTTAGTACAGATGGAGAAATATTCATTTTCTTTGCTAAATTGGTTTGTTTAATCTTTAATCGCTTTCTCCAGATTTTTAACATTTCTCCTGGATTATTACTTACTACAACATTTCCTGCAATTTTTGCTATAATATCGATATCAGAACTTTCCAATACAATACGTTAATCAGCGAAGTTTATAATCTCTATTATTGTAAGATTTCTTCATTTTCTTCTAGCCAAATTGCCCATGCATTGAGCTTTTTTAGTTGATTTTCTCTATTTTTGTTCTCTTTTAATATCTCAAAATATGTTTTTCCTAATTCATTTAATTTAATTTCAACAAGTTTATTCAATACTTTTACAAAATCATCTTTTCCACTTGAATTATTCTCCGTGATTTCTATGTTGTCTAATAATTCAATAATGCTTGTCTGGTTTTTATTCATATTATATTTCATGCCCATCTTGCCCAACATGGATTAAGAAACATTCAAATATAAATGTTGTGCAAGATGCACAATAAGGATTAAAATTGACTGATAATGAAAAAATTACAGTGAAATTGAAACATGGTAATTGGGAAGTTGAAATTACTTGTCCCGAAAACCAAGTTAAACAAACTGTTGAAAATGTAATTGGCGGTATTGATACAAATGTTCAACTCAAATCTCCTAATACTGATTTAAAAACTACAACATCTAGTAAACCAAAAAAATCTACTGAACATGTGATTTGTAGAGATCTTATTGAATTATTATGGCAAGAAAATTGGTTTAATGGAGAGAAAAATCTATCAGAAGTAGACGAAGAATTATCAAGACGAGGTTATCATTATGATAAAACTAGTATTTCTCATTCACTTAAAGATCTTGTTCGAGAAAATATTCTGACTCGTAATGGTTCGATGAGAAATTACCGTTATGTTCAAAAAAGACCTCCGGTAGCATAGTTTAATATACTGATTTTTATCAAATAATTTGATGACAACTTCTCTTACGAAAATCAAATTAAAGATTTCAAATACTGAAGTTGATATAGAATGCGATATTAATAATCTACCTGACGTGATTTCTCAAATTCCTAATATTATGAAATCTGTATCGAATATTTCTAAAACAGATGTTTCAGAAGAAAACGTTCACATATCTGATAACTCAGATGAAATTCAGTCTTCTATTCCTCCAGACATTATTATAAATAAATCTGATTCTCTCACTGATGTATTGCTTAAATTATTTCTTAGTAATTGGTCTAACGAACCAAAAAAACTTAATGAAATAAGAGATGTTCTACAATTATATGGTCTAATGTATCCAAAACAAACTGTTGCTGTTACATTGTTGAGAATGGCTAAATCAGGAAGACTTAGACGCTTCAAAAGTAATACTGGAGAATACGTCTATACTGCTTCTAATTCTCTCTTATCTTCAAATGAAAAATTGTCAAAATCTGCCTATTAGTTGTTTTTATGTGATTATATGAGTGATATTTCTATAACTATAAAACACGAAGATACAATAATAGATTTCAAAGGTACTCCTGATGAAGTATTACGCTCAGTTAATGAATTTCTTATTAAATCATTACCTAGAATTGAACTTGCGCAAAAGATTATGGTTAATTATTCGTTGGAAGACATACTTTCAAAATTCCATAATCTGATTAAAATTACTCCTGAAGGTCCAAGAATGTGGATTAATTCTAAAAAATTGAGCGATCGTGAGAAAATAGCACTTCAACTACTTGCTTATCATACTGGATTTTTAGCTGGTAAAACTTCTCATTCATTTCTTTCTATTGCAGATCTATCTGAATTAACAAATCTCAATCCAAAATCTGTTAGTTCACGTCTAAGTGAATTACAAAAATTATGTTATGTGAATAAAGACAATTTTAATAAAAAAATTATGTTTAAAATTACTACACAAGGCATAAATTGGCTAGAAATTACATTAGAGAAAGAGATGTAAATAATTTGAAAAAATTTTCATTTGTAGTTGGATTTGTATTTTTAGTATTAGGATATCTTGCATTTCAAAATGCCATCGACAATCTTATTTTGTTAGATCAATATCGTATAGATTCACAAGCTGGTAGAATTCCAGAAGCTGTTGCAAACGAAGAACTTGAATCATTAGGAGAAGCGGAGCTCTATGAAGCTTTGAGACGAGGCGATGCAATTCTCCAAGTTAGTCGTGCTATTATGGTCTTTGGTTTTATCTCATTTGTTTATTCAATCATTGATGATATCAAAAAAATTAAAAATAGATTATTCTAATCAATATTTGCTACAATGATTTTCTGCTCTTGAATTATTGCATTAATTATTGATTTACCAATATCTGATTCTTTCGCGACTCGTATTCTATTTCTTTTTCCAACTGTTGCAGATAATATATACTGATTATCTATGTAAACATTGAGTGTTTTACCATCTAATTTTTTTTTAAATAAAATGTCTAATGAATTTCCAGTTTCATGTATTATGTGATTGATGTTTTTACCTAATGCATTATTATTTGGTTCTACGTCGATTTTTATTCCTAATTTCTTTTCCATATTCATAATATTTTGTCCATTTCTTCCAATTATTTCTGGAATATTTTTTTTATCTGTTTTAATTAATGCTCGTTTTGAAGATATCATTTCTATATTCATATCCTCTTCATATTTAGCATAATTTTCTTTAAGTTTCTTCATAGAAACATCTTTAGTTTTACGTTCTTTTTTTTCTATTTCAATAACTGGAATTATTACTTTTTCTTCTCCATATGTATATATCTCATATTCTAATGTTGAATCTATAAAGTCCCTAATCTCAATAACTGGCCTTGTTAAATCTGCTTCTAACATGCCTGTTGGAACTTTCATTACTAATTCTAATTGATATGTTTTCTCTATCTTCCCATCTTTGAGAAAGATTACAGTATCTACAATATTACTAATCATTCCCATTTCTATTCGTTCTATGAATCTTTGAATAGAATTCACAGGATTACTTGCATGTACCACTCCAATCATTCCTACTCCTGACAATCTCAAATCAGCAAAAATCATAAAATCTCTTGATTTTCTAACTTCGTCAAATACTGTGTAATCTGGTCTAACTAATAATAAAATTTCTGCTGTTTTTTCAAAATCTCCTTCCAGCGGTCCGTATTGTGAAATCTCAGGATTTACCTGTAAATCTTTTGGCGATTCAATTGTTTTAACAATTTTGTTCTTTGCAGAATAAAATTCAGCTAAACTTGATGCAAATGTACTTTTTCCTGATCCAGGACTACCTGCCACTAGTATTCCTTCTGCTGCAACTTCAATTCTTTCCATTAATTTCTTAGGAATGTCGTAATCACTAATTTGTAATTTTTTAATTGGTTTGATTATAGTAATTTCTGGTTTATCAGAAAAAGGAGGCATTGTTATTGTAATTCTAAATTTATCAAGTTGAATTACTTTTGCCCCATCTCTAATTATTTGCTTATCTCTTTTTTTACTTACTCTTGCAAAATCCTCAATATCTTTAATGATCTTGTTTATTTCTTCTTCCTCGATTTCTTTACCTATTGAAACTAATTCAATATCTCCTGGTAATCCTTTCTTAACTCTTATTGGAATTCCTTCTTTTATATGTACACTGGAAATGAGTTCATCTTTGAAAAATTTATCAAGATTACTGTCTTCTTCATTAATTTCTTTAGGTATATAATTAACTTTAGCACCCATTGCCTCTGCAACTATTGCTTGCACATAATCTCCAGTGAATAATATTGCATCATTTTTTATCGACTCGTCTCTAATTATCGCATCAATTCTTCCACTTCTTGATAGTTTGATATCTTCAAGAGATGGTCTAGTTCCTAGATATCGAAATTTAATCTTCTTTTTTGTAGAAATCTCTTTGATTTTCTTTAATTCTTCTAAACCTAAAAATCCAATTTCCTGATTTTTTGAAGCCTGTGCTTGTAATTCATCTAAAACTGCTATCGGAATGATTATTTCTGAATTTTTAATTTCACCTTTTTCAATTTTTTCTGTTAATATCTGACTTATTATAATACTTGTATCAGGAACTATCTTTACTTTATTAAATTTGTCCTTGTTGGTTTTTACCATATTAATAAAATTAATATCTCGCGATTATTATAATCTACTATTGACCAATAATTCTTTATCAAACTACGAGGATTTGCTTAATTCAATTATTTCAGAAGCACAAAAATATAATGTTGATTACGCAGAAGCTAGATTCCATTCTACTCAACATCTTGCGGCCATTCTTCAAAATGGAGAATCTAAACCTACTATTTCATATGAAAAACAAGGAATTGGTATTCGAATGATTTATGATGGAGTTATGGTCTTTGCATCAACTAATATGTTCGATAACTCAATTTCTGATCTAATAAAAAATACTATTTCCAGAGCTAAATCATCTAAAAAAATATTAAAATCTCCTATTGTATTTTCTAAAGAGAAATCTGTTCAGAAAAATTGGTCTGCCGATGAGAAAGAAAATCTAAAAAATGTTCAAATTCATGATATGGTATCAGTTCTTAAAGAGGTGGATGGATATATTTCTACGTTTAATTCTGATGTTAATTTAACTAATCGATCTCTGGGTCTTGATAATTCAATTGAAGAGAAATTTTATGTTAATACTGATGGAACTAGATTGTTGAGTCGTGTACCGAGAGTATCTTTTCATAGTTTGATTACTGCTAGTTATGATGGCCAATTATCTGCATTTAGTATTCCTGCAGGCTATGCAGGTTTAGGTCGATCTGGCGGTTGGGAAATTATCAAAACTTTTGATCTTTCGAATTATATTCCTCAGCAATTAAAAATTTCTTCCAATTCAATTAAAGCTAAATCAGAAAAATTTGAAGGTGATATAGATGTAGTTGTTGGTCCCGATATTGCAGGTTTAGTTGCTCATGAATCGTGTGGACATCCTTTTGAAGCAGATAGAATTTTAGGAAGAGAAGCTGCTCAAGCTGGTGAATCATTTCTTGATTTTGACTGTATTGAAAATCGGATTGGAAGCGACGAAGTTTTTGTAAGCGACGATCCAACAATCCCACAATCTATGGGTTTTTATTTATTTGACGACGAAGGTGTTGAATCTAAAAAACGTAATTTGATTAGTGCTGGAATAATTACTGATTTATTACATAATAGAGAAACTTCCTCAAAAATGAATATTCAAAGTAACGCTGCATCTAGAAGTGTTGAATTCGATAAAGAACCAATTATTCGTATGTCTAATACTTTTATTGAACCTGGTACTTTTGAATTAGACGAATTACTTGCAGATGTAAAAAATGGCGTTTATATCAAAAATTTTATGGAATGGAATATTGACGATCGACGTGAAAATCAACGATATGTCGGTTTTGAAGCTTATAAAATTACTAATGGAGAATTAGACATTCCTGTTAAATCTCCTGTTTTAGAACTTACTTCAAAGAAATTTTGGTCTTCTGTCGATGCACGTTCAAAAAATCTTGATTTTAAAGCTGCCAATTGCGGTAAAGGTGAACCTATGCAAGGCGCACCAGTATGGACTGGCGCACCTGACGTTCGATTAAGAAATCTAAGAGTAGGTACACGATCATGAACATTAATAATATTTTATCTATTATCGAAACGAAAATATCAACTCTCGATTTTGATGATTATTCATTACTTTTGTCTAATGATCATGAAGATTTGATTAGATTCAGTAATAATTCTGTCAATGTATTCGATGTTATTGAAAATATTTCAATTGAGATTTATATTGGAAAAGATAAAAAACGTGCAAGTGGCGTATTATATAATTTAGATGAAAATTCTATTCTTTCATATATTGATTCTTTATTCCAATATTGTATTGATTCTCCTATAAACAATGATTATACTGCTCTTCCTTCTGGACCATTTAATTATGGACAAAATCAATTTGAGAACCGCTTTGATTCTGATAATCATGAATCCATAATTGACCATGTAGAAAATTCAATTAATCAAGGTCTAAAATCTGGTGCTTCACGAGTGTGCGGTTCATTTACTAGTACGATCTCAGAAATAATTCTTAAAACATCTACAGGTATTGAAACTCATGACAAATCAATTACTAATTTATTGAACGTACGTGCATTTACTGAATCCAAATCTAGTGGTCATGGTTTGTCTTGTTCATCATCAATTCGTGATATTGACTCTTCTTCTGCTGGAACTGATGCAGGTGAATATGCTAAATCATCTATAAATCCAAAACAATGTGAACCAGGAAAATATGATATTTTGTTTACTCCAACTGTTGCCGCAGATATATTCCAATTTGTAGGCCATGCTGCTTCTGCTGATTCTGTTGATTCTGGAGATTCATTTTTAACAAATAAATTGAATCATAGAGTTTCATCTGATTCTTTATCAATTTCTGATCATGGAAATCCTGAAAATGGAATATATAATCGTCGATTTGACGATGAAGGAATTCCTACACAATCTACAAAGATTATAGAAAATGGAATTCTTAAAAATTACCTTCATAATGTAACTACTGCTAAAAAATACGAGGTTGATTCTACTGGTAATGCAGGAATAATGGCTCCTTGGTGCTGGAATCTTGAAGTTTCTTCTGGTTCCATAACTTTTGAAGAACAATTATCTTCAATTGAAAATGGTCTTTTAATTACTAATAATTGGTATACTCGATTTCAAAATCCTGCTGCTGGTTCTTATTCTACAGTACCTAGAGATGCATGTTTTATTATTAATAATGGAAAAATCACAAATGCTATTCAAGGCATTCGTATTAGTGATGATATTCCAAGACAATTGTCTAATATTGATTCTTTATCTAATTCTCGCAAATGGATTAGTTGGTGGGAAGTTGAAATTCCAGTCTTATCTCCCTCAATTGTGATTAAAGACGTTCCTGTAACCCGATCTACTTAATATCTATTAATCCGAATCTATTATGATGAATACGTGTTCATTATGCGGAGACACTTTTCTTCCAACAACGGAAGCACATTTGATTGAAAATTTGTGTTACTCTTGTCTTTTTGACCCAGATAGAATTGAAGAAAATGATTGCGGCATATGAAAATTCAGGCGAAACTTAAATACAATGTGTAATACACATTTTCATATATGGCACAACAAGCAAATGTAGGCGTTGCTCCTAACGGACAACCTGTTATTATACTAAAAGAAGGTTCTAGTCAAACAAAAGGTCGTGAGGCTCAAAAAAATAATATTATGGCTGCTAAAGTCGTTTCTGAAATAATTCGAAGTTCATTAGGACCACGAGGAATGGATAAAATGTTAGTTGATGGTATGGGCGATGTTACTATTACAAATGATGGTGCAACTATTCTTAAAGAAATTGATGTACAACATCCAGCTGCAAAAATGATGGTTGAAGTATCTAAAACTGCAGATACTGAAGTTGGAGACGGTACTACTTCTGTAGTAATTCTTGCCGGTTCATTGATTGAAAAAGCTGAAGAATTAATCGATAAAGAAGTACATCCAACTATTGTGGTAGATGGTTATAAGAAAGCTGCTACACAAGCATTGAAAATTTTAGATGAAATTGCAATTAAAGTTACTCCTGGAGATAAGAAATGGCTAAAGAAAGTAGCAAAAACTAGTATGGCTTCTAAATTAATTTGGAGAGAATCTGATAAATTATCACAAATTGTGACTGATGCAGTACTTGCAGTTGCTGATAATGAAAATGGAGATTATACAGTCGATATTGATGATATCAAAGTTGAAAAGAAAGCTGGAGAAATGCTAAAAGATACTTCTTTAATTCAAGGAATAATCCTTGATAAGGAAGTTGTTCATTCAGGAATGCCTCGTAAAGTTGAAAATGCTAAAATTGCATTAGTGGCTGCTCCACTTGAAATTGAAAAAACAGAATTTGACGCAAAAATTAATATTACAAATCCAGATCAAATTCAAGCTTTCTTAGATCAAGAAAGTACAATGTTAAAAGACATGGTTGATAAAATTGAACAAGTAGGTGCGAATGTATTAGTTACGCAAAAGGGTATTGATGATACAGCACAACATTATCTTGCTAAAGCAGGAATACTAACTGTTCGACGTGTTAAACAAAGTGATATGGAAAAATTATCTCGTGCAACAGGCGCTAGAATAATTACTAATTTAGAAGATCTTACTAAAAGTGATCTAGGAACATCTCAAATTGTTGAAGAACGTAAAATTGAAGAAGATAATTGGGTATTTGTAGAAGGATGTAAAAATCCTCGATCTGTTACTATTTTAATTCGTGGAGGAACACAACGAGTTGTTGACGAAGCAGATCGTTCAATTCATGATTCATTAATGGTAGTAAAAGACGTTTTGGTTAAACCATCTATTGTAGTTGGCGGCGGAGCTCCTGAAGCTGAACTATCTAGATTACTTAAAGCATATTCAAATAAATTGAATGGCCGAGAACAGTTAGCAGTTCAAAAATTTGCCGAAGCATTAGAAATAATACCAATTACTTTAGCAGAGAATGCAGGTTTAGATCCAATTGATACTCAAGTACAAATTGCTGCAGCACATGGTCAAGGAAATATCTGGTATGGAGTTAATGTTGTAAAAGGCCAAGTAGATGACTGTGAAAGATTAGGAATATATGAACCAACTATTGTTAAAGAACAAATAATTAAAGCTGCTACTGAAACAGCTGGTATGCTATTAAGAATTGACGACGTAGTTGCTTCATCTAAAACTCCTGCTCCTCCTCCAGGTGCCGATGGTGGCATGGGTGGTATGGGAGGAATGGGCGGTATGCCTGGCATGGGTATGATGTAGTAAAGTATTATTCTAAAATATATCCGGAATATAATCACTAACAATATCGCCCAAGTATACTAATATTATACTTCGTAATATTGCACCGATTAATGCTAGTATTATGAATGTTTTAATATTAATTTTTGTCAATCCTGCTGCATATGCAATTGCATCACTTGATAAAAATGGTGCAGCTCTCCCAAATACAATTATATAATTTCCCCATCTGTCAAACCAATTTTCAAATCTTATTATTGCTTTTTCTCCGATGAACTTTATTGCTATTGGTTTTCCTCCTTTCCTTGTTATACTAAATCCAATTGTTCCTCCAGCAGTAGATCCTAATGATGAAGCAATTATAATCAAAATTGGATTTATATTTAATAATACTGCTGCTATGATTATTCCATCAGATGGAATAGCTACAGGAATTATTGCTTGCAAGAACATTGCAATAAACACACCAAAGAAACCATAATTCTCTATGAATAACTGTATGTTATTGAGAATTATTTCAATAAATTCCATAATAAAAATTATATACATTTATAATGTTGATGTTTTTTTTAACAATAAAAGTATTACCGAATGTTTTCTATTTCATAAAAGACATAGGTGATTTTTCAACCGGTCTTCCATCTCTAGAAGTTTTAACTTTTCTTACTGCTGATTCAAAATCATTCATTGTCACTATTGCTTCTTTTATGTGTTCTTTAGCTTCTTCAGGATTGTATTTACTAACAAACGTCTGTAATACACTTGAAACTGCTGTATTAACAACTGATGCTAAATCAGCTCCACTAAATCCTTCTGTTAATTCTGCGATTTTTCCTATATTTACTTCATTACTGAGAGGTTTTCCTTTTGTATGTATTCCTAAAATCTTTTCTCTCGCTTCTTTTTCTGGTTGACCAATGTACAATAATTTATCAAATCTTCCCGCTCTTAATAATGCAGGATCAATCATATCGATTCTATTAGTTGCAGCTAATACTAATACACTATCTAATGCTTGAACTCCGTCAATTTCTGTTAATAATTGACTAACTACTCTTTCTGATACTTGACTTCCATCACCTCCTCCTCGTAATGGTGCTAATGAATCTAATTCATCAAAGAATATTACACATGGAGATGCTTGTCTAGCTCTTCTAAATACTTCTCTTATTCCTCTTTCTGATTCTCCTACCCATTTTGAAAGTAATTCTGGACCTCTAACACTAATAAAATTCGCTCCGCTTTCTTTTGCAACTGCTTTTGCAATCAATGTTTTTCCTGTACCTGAAGGACCGTGTAACATTACACCTTTTGGCATTGCATATCCAATTTTTTCATATGCATCAGGATACTTTAAAGGCCATTCAACTGCTTCTTGTATTTCTTTTCTAATAGTATCTAAACCGCCAATATCTGCCCAGTCTACATCTGGTGTTTCTATGTAAACTTCTCTCATAGCTGACGGGGTTATATCTCTTAATGCTTTATTAAAATCATCCATTATTACTCGAACATTATCTAAAAATTCTGCAGATATCTTTTCCTCATCAAATTTCATATCTGGTAATAATCTTCTAAGTGTTTTCATTGCTCCTTCTTTACAAAGACCCTCTAAATCTGCTCCTACATATCCATGTGTTTTTGACGCTAATTCATCTATATCTACATCTTCGTCAAGAGGCATTTCTCTAGAATGTATTGCTAAAATCTCTTCTCGCCCTATTTTGTCAGGTACTTTAATTTCTATTTCTCGATCATATCTTCCTGGTCTTCTTAATGCTGGATCAATAGCATTTGGTCTATTAGTTGCTGCTATTACAATTACTTTTCCTCTACCTTCTAATCCATCCATTAAAGATAATAATTGACTAACTACTCTTCTTTCTACTTCTCCAGTAACTTCTTCTCTTTTTGGAGCTATTGAATCAATTTCATCGATAAAAATTATAGTTGGAGATTTCTCTTTTGCCTCTTTAAATATTTCTCTTAATCTAGCTTCTGATTCACCGTAAAATTTACTCATTATTTCAGGACCACTAATACTAATGAAATGAGCGCTACTTTCATTTGCTACTGCTTTAGCCAATAAAGTTTTACCTGTTCCAGGAGGTCCATATAGTAATATGCCTTTTGGCGCTTCAACTCCAAGCTTTTCAAAAATTTCTGGATGCCTTAATGGCAATTCTATCATTTCCCTTACTTTTTTAATTTCATTTCTTAATCCTCCTATGTCTTCATAATTTACTTGAGGTACTCCTCTTGCTGATTCACCTTTTTCTGAAATTGAAAATACTGTTCTTTGTGTAATTAATACGGCATCACTCATTGGAGTAACTCCAATTATTTGGAATGTTAGTCTTCCTCCAAAATATGGAATCATAATGTTGTCACCCTTTGTAACTGGAACGCTTTCTAAAGCATCAGCTAAATAACGTTCATCTATCGGTGGTATTGATTCTAAAGGTGCAACTACTACTTTTTCTGCTGGCGGAGCCTTGATTTTCCTGATTGTAACTGTATCACTAATGGCTACTCCTGAATTATTTCGAATTAAACCATCGATTCTTATTACTCCTCTTCCTTCATCTGACGGATACAAAGGCAAGCATTTAGCAACTGTGTTTCGTTTTCCCTTAATTTCTATAATGTCACCTGTTGAAGCATCTAAAACATCCATCGCTTCATAATCTATTCTTGCTACTCCTCTTCCTACATCTCTTGTGTATGCTTCAAGTACTTTTAGTGTAACATCAGACTCGCTCATTATAGATACTCACTATAGGTGAGTATGATTTAGTGATATAAAAAAGATTTGAGGAAATATTAAATATGTAATAAAAAACAACTCTGTAATATGGATCTTCCAGTTATTTCTAACTCACATCGAATTGCTGCATTAGATAAAGATAATTGTTTGTCAAAAAAATGTCATTTAGAATGTATAAATTTCTGCCCGGTAAATAAATCGGGAAGTGAATGTATTATTCTTGATTCTGATGAAAAAGCTTTGATAAGTGAATCATTATGTAACGGGTGCGGTATTTGTGTAAACAAATGTCCATTTGATGCTATTACTATTGTTAATATGGCTCATGAAATTGGCGATGAAAAAATTCATCAATATGGAGTTAATTCTTTCCGACTTTATCGTCTTCCAATTCCTATACCAGGTAAAGTTGTTGGATTAGTTGGAAAAAATGGTGTAGGAAAAACTACTGCATTAAATATTTTATCAGGTAATTTAAAACCTAATCTTGGTTCATATGAAAAAGATGTTTCTTGGGATGATATACTGTCTAATTTTCAAGGTACTGAACTAATTACTCATTTTAAAAAAATTATAAATAACGAACTTACTGTTTCAATTAAACCACAAGCTGTATACAAATTAAAAGATTATTGGAAATCTGATGGTCTTTCTCTATTACAAAGTATTCCAAATAATAATTTTTCTGATGATATAATTGAAGAACTAAATCTCTCAACTTGTATTAATAAACCTGTTAAAGATCTCAGTGGAGGAGAACTTCAACGACTATCAATTGCATTTGCTGCCATAAAAGAAGCAGATGTATACTTCTTTGATGAACCTTCATCATATAATGACGTATTTCAGAGATTGGCTGTCTCTAATACTATAAGAAAATTATCTGATAAAGGAAAAAGTGTTATTCTTATCGAACACGATATTACCTTTCTTGATTATTTGAGCGATTATATTCATATTTTATATGGGGAAGCAGGAGCATATGGGATAGTTTCTTCATCAAGTTCTACTCGTACAGGAATAAATAATCTCATTGATGGCTATTTACCTAATGAAAATATTAAGTTTCGTAATACAAAAATTGAATTTAATGTATATTCTCCTTCTGAATTAAATTCTGAAACTCAATCAATAATTGAATATGATGATTTTACAAAAACATATGATAATTTTATTTTAAATGTATCTAGCGGTAAAATTCTAGAAGGTCAAGTACTTGGCATTATTGGTGGCAATGCTCTTGGCAAGACTACTTTTATGAAGATTTTATCTGGTATTGAGAAAGCTGATAAAGATAATATTGAAACCAAGATAAAAATTTCATATAAACCCCAATATTTAGATTCTAATTATTCTGATAATGTTAGAAACTTATTATATACTCAAGGTTCACAAATTGACGATGAAGTTTTTAATAATGAAATTATTCGTCCACTATCAATAAATAAAATATTTGAAAAAAATGTAAATACTCTTAGTGGAGGAGAGTTACAAAAAGTTGCTATTGCTATTTGTTTAATGAAAGATGCCGATATTTATGCACTTGATGAACCATCTGCATTTATTGACGTTGAAGATCGCATGGTATTGGCACGTTCAGTTCAGAAATTTATTAAATCAAATAATAAATCTGCTATAATTATTGATCATGATATTCAATTAATTGATATTTTAAGTGATTCATTATTGTTATTTGATGGAAATAATGGCATAAATGGAATTGCAAATGAACCTACAAATAAATTTGATTCAATGAATAAATTTCTTCAACAATTGCAAATTACTTATAGGCGAGATATTGAATCTGGACGACCTCGAGTAAATAAATATGATAGCCGTCTTGATAAAGAACAAAAATCGAACAATCAATATTATTATTTATCTAAAGCTGAATAATCATGCCTGTTAATGATTCTGAATATAAAAAATATCTATCAGGTATGGATATTATTGGCGATATTGCTATAATAAATATTAAATCTGAATTTCTATCAAAAAAAACCTTAATTTCTAATCAAATCTTATCCAATATTAAAAATATTAGGTCTATTTATCAACAAACAACTGGAGTTACTGGACAATATCGTGTTAAGACACTTTCTTATCTTTCAGGAGTAGATGATCCAGTTACCATCTATAAAGAATCAGGTTGTCAATTTCTTATAGACGTATCTAAAGTTTACTTTTCACCGAGATTATCTAACGAAAGACTGAGAATTGCTAAACTTGTACAACCTAATGAAAAATTATTAAATATGTTTGCAGGTGTAGGTCCTTTTTCAATAATTATTTCTAAATACCAACCTTCATGCCAAATCATTGATATTGAAATGAATCCTATTGCTTCAGAGTATGCTATAGAAAATTATAGATTAAATAAAATAAAAAACATTACTTCTTTTTGTGGGAATTCCCATGATATAGTATTATCAAAATTATCTTCTGATTTTTCACGTATACTTATGCCATTACCTGAAAAATCTATTGAATTTCTCGATGATGCAATTTCAATGATTAATAAAAATGGATGGATTCATCTTTACTGGCATCTTAATTCCAATGATGGTGATGTTTTAACTAATTGCAATGAGGTTTTAAATAAAAAACTAGATAATAGCTGTAAAATCTCATCTTCACGTATTGTAAAACATATAGGACCTGGTTGGTATCAAATTGTATTTGATATTGAAGTTAATAAATAGATGATTAATCATCTTTATTTAATCTAGTAGACATTAAAAATGCATTTTTTCCATCTTTATAATACGCATTTAATGTAGCAATTTTACTAAAACCAAAATTCTCATACAACCTAATTGCAGCCTGATTATCTGTTCTAACTTCTAAATATGCTTCATTGCATTTCTTAACTTTCATTCCCTCTATAGCTTGTTCTACTATTCTTTTACCTATTCCTTTTAATCTATATTCTTCGAGTACGGCAAATGATACAACATGCCCTTTTCTTGCAAGACTCATTTTTCTTAATATAGAGAAACCATATTCTACTCTACACATAATATACCCAATAATTTTATTATCGATCTCTGCAACAATGAATGTTTCAGGAGAATCAAGTAATAATTCCATAAAAAAACTATTTGAATAATGTTCAGGTAATGTTTTATAATTAATTGCTATTACTTCTGTTATATCTTTAGATGTTGCAAATCTAATTTTTATCTCATTATTTGTATCAGGGATAATTTTTTGCAATAATATATAATTAAATTCATTTAATTTAAATCGTTTTAATTTGATTATGTTTGATTATTGTATTATTACCATTTGGTACAATTGCAATTTTTACCATTTTGCCTTTTCTTCTTATTGCTGAATTCAATGCACTATTTACTGTATTATGAGGACGAAACTTTAATCTTTTTTCAATATAATAATGTGGTATTGTCGAAACTATATCTATAGAATAATTCTCATGAATATTTTCTAGAAAAATTAAGTTTTCTAAATTTTCAATGTAATCATTGTTGTTGATATATTCTTTAACATTAATTTTATTTATTGCAAATTTATTTAATGCATCTGAACCAAATCCATTTGACGATTCAGATATTAGTGTTATATGACCCTTTTTTTCAATAGACTTGTATATGTTCCAAATTCCATTTAGTGAATTATTTAATGTATTTATTTTTTTATAATCACAACTAATAATACAACTTTCAAACATATTCTCTGTATTAATTACATTATCCATTAATTTATTCGAAGCAATTTTATACACATCTTCTAAATTACCAATTATACAATCATTTATTCCTGTTGAATCTTCAATTATCTGAATTGAAATAATATTATTGTATTTTCTAAATTCTTTCAATATAATATTGGTTCTATTTGAAATAATTCCAGACTCAGGAAGATTGACTTCTTTATCATAAAAAGCATTTTTTATTAAATTCTTATTGATGATCTTTGATAATGTTATTGAACCTCCACTAAATCCAAATAATCCATCAAATGAAGAATTTGATAACAATATTGTTTGTTTATTATTTAAAAATTCAATAATATACTCCTTTGATAAATCTTCTATAAATTTAATATTGAAATTAATTTTTTTATTCTTAAATAATTCTTCAATTTCTCTTTTTTGAAATCTACGTGATATAATCTCTAATTCATAATTATTATCTTCTTTATTCATCATTTCAATTAATTTTTCAATTATTGATAATGAACCTGCAGAATTACATATATCAAAAATATTTATTTTTTCTTCAATATTTGTTAATATTTGATTATTGTTTAGTTCATCAATATCAAAATTATTATTGTCAATTTTATATATTCCAGATAAATTGTCTGCATTAATATCTACTGATATCTCAACATCTCCATAAGGAATCCAAATCTCTGGCAATTTTCTAATACGTTTTTATCAAATTCATTATAAAAACTTATAGAGTTTGTAATGATAATTGATAATGGCGTATTTTCATTGATATCTAATGATAAACTAAATAATTTAGTCAATGCATTGATAGAATGTCAATCATTTAAATTTGGTAATTATACGTTAAGTAGTGGAAAGACAAGTTCATATTATCTAGATTTACGTTTGATTCAAAGTTATCCAAAGTATCATAAAATTATTCTTGAATCTTATATTGATTTGATTAAAAATCTTGGTATGGATTCATTTGATTATGTATGTGGAATTGCCACTGCCGGTTTAATTTATTCAGTTCCAATTGCTAATTCATTGAATAAACCTCATGTGTATATTCGTAAATCTAAGAAAGGATATGGCCGAGAACGAAATCTTGAAGGTAATTTGAAGAATAATTCCAAAGTATTATTAATTGACGATGTTTTTACATCTGGCTCATCATTAATTGATGGTTTTAATATTATTCATGATTCAGGTTCTAAAGTATCTAATTCATTAGTATTGATAGATCGTTTGGAAACTTCTCATTCAATATTTGATTCTATTAATATGAAATTATTGAGCGTTACTAATATTGTTGACATTGCAAATATTCTTCATTCTAAATCCATTATTGACGATAATCAAAAAAATCTTGTTTTAGCTAATATTATTGACTAATTCACGCCTATTTTATTGATTTTTAATTATTATTAAAAATAAATATTTGTAATATAAAATTATTTTTCTTTTCTTTTTACTTCATTTGTTAGTAATACTATGATGACAAAAAATATTATATAATAATTAACTGGTGGAGATAACCATATTGTAATTTTTCCAACAGATGGAATTGATGTTATTACTGTTCCAATATAGTTCTTTTCTAAAACAGTCCATCCATCTACATTTGGATTGTTGTCTCCTTTTGTTTTAATTTCAATTCCTCTTGCAGCTTCTTTATCTATTGAATTAATTCTATGAACAATTACTCTTTTGGAATCTGTTGGTAATGTAAATACAATTATGTCACCAACTTCTAATTGTTCATATTCATTTCTTCCACTAACTACTATTATATCTCCAACTTCTAATATTGGTTTCATACTTCCACTACTTACAACAAAAAATGGTGTATCATTTTTAATGATAGTTGTTGCACCAAACCAAATTCCTCCAATAATTAAAATTAATAGAATTAATGGCATAATTTCTTTAATTATATTTTTTATTGATACTTGCATGTTGATCAAATTCTATTCATAAATTTATCTTACCATAAAGCATTTGATTGTTGATCATTACCTTCAGATAATTCAATTCTTTTTGAATTCTTTCCTATCCATCTGACAGAAATTAAATTCATTATTTCTAAATGCAATAAGATTTTATTGATGTCATTCTTACTAGTTTCAATATTCTGTTTTTTTAATAATTTAATTAATTCTTCATCTGTAGTATTTTTTTCAGCTTTGATTACATCATAAACAATATTCTTTAATGGAAGAACCATGAATATTATTGATATTTTTAATATTTAAACCGATTTATGATAATGATATTTAGATTGTATCAGTTTTTGAACCTGATAATTGACTTTTTTTTATTGATTCTTGAATGCTATTAAAATTGGTTATATAGTTAATAATTAAATCATATATTTGAGTGTAGGTTTCTTTTTTATCTGTACTTGTATTATATTCTTCTAATTTATTATTGATATCGATCCTTAATTTATTTTGACTATTTATCATATCTGAAAAATTAACATTATTTGATTCATCATAACCTATGTCAAAATTTTTATCAATAACCTCTAATTTCTTTAATAATTCATTAAATTCAGGAAAATTATTTTTATGTGCATAATCTTTGATTACTGAAATGATACTTCTGTCAATTTCATGTAAAGTTCTTAGATTTACCATATTTACTGATAAATTTACTAACAATAATATTTTACTATCCTGTATATTTGATAATTATATTGTTAATTTAGGTTAGATTAACTAACCTAAATGTTGAACTTTCTTCACTTAACTTGAATTAAACCTGGATTTACACTTGATAAATATGGGTCTTATGGGAATTTTAAAATCCAATTCCGACAACGGTGCAGGAAATGGCACAGAATTAAATTTCTATGATGTCAAAGGACGTCAAAAATTCAATTCTTCCAAATACAGCATTGTTGTAAAAAGTGGACGCAGATTTGCAGTAGCAAAAGCTCCATCAGGAATCGATGCATACAGAATATTAGGCAAAGCATAAATTTTTAATAAAATTAACGTAGTAATGCGTTTTTATTAAGATTATGTATAACAAAGTTATGGCAAATCGCCATAACTTATTTTTTTTTAAATTCTATCTAAATAATTTATTCCTAATAAATCGAATAATATTATTAATGAATTTCTAAACGAATTAACTAGAAATAATCTTGAATTCATAATATTCTTATCTTCTTCTCTTAGGACGGGACTCTTTTCATAAAATGAATTAAATAAATTACATAAATTATATGTGAATTTGGCTATTCTCATTGGCGACATATTTTTTACTGATTCTTCAATTATTATGTCAATTTTTGCCATATTCTTGATAAGTTCAATTTCATGAGGTTGATTTAGACATTCATGTATATTCTTAATTTGTTCAATTTTAGGTTGAAATTCTGATTTCTCAAGTATGCTTGTCGCTCTTGCAAATGTATATAATAAATATGGACCTGTTTCCCCATCTAATTTTAATGAATTATTTAAATCAAATACAATAATTTTATCCAAATCATTTTTCAATAATTCATATCTAAATGCAGCAATTGAAATTTTTTCTGCAGTATTATCGATCCATTCTTCTGATTCATTTATATTTCTTAATTTTGTTTCTTCATATACTTTATTTTTTATTATATCTAATGCTTTATCTACATTAATGTACATTCCTTTTCTTCCTGACATTTGAATAATTTTCTTATCTTCAGTTCTTATTCCTAATGTTTCTGCAGTACCCTTACTTAAAGATACAATTTCATAACTTAGATGTTCATATATTTTATCCTTGTTATCATTAAATTGATTTAATATTTCTTTAATAATTTTTTGTAATCTACTTTGTCTTGCATCAATTAATGTTATTGATTTCATATTATTGTGGAAATTATATTTATTTTCAATATTATCTAGCGTTGTAGCTAATAATTCTGTATTATTAAATGGTAAATAATTGAATATTTCATTAATTATTCCAATTTTCCATGCTGCAAGAACTATGTCTTTTGCAATATATGTCGAAGTTCCATCACTTCTAATTATTACTTTATCCGTTTCGTTTTTAAAATTAGTTTTAAATATCCATGCTCCGCTTAAATCTCCTTCTTTTTCTAATTGTATTATTTTTTCTTCTTTTAATTTATCTAAAATTATTTTCCAACCATTTGAGAATATTATGTCTGATTCAAAGACTAGTAAATCATATTTTGCATCAAGTCTTTTTGCAGTTTCTAATTGTGCTTTTAATATTTTATTAGTTATTTCTTTTGCATATTGTCGTATTTCTGATTTCTTTTCTAATTCTTTTAAAACGTATTCTCTTTTTCCTGCTAATTCTTTATCATTTTCATATAATTCATTAATTTTTACATAAATTTTATCTCCTGCATATTCGTCAAATTTCATATTATTCTCGGGAATTTCACTAAATCCCCCATATTTCATACCTACAATTATGTCTGCTACCTGTAATCCTGAATCATCGATGTAATTCATTACTGTTAGATCATAACCTGTAAACCTTAACATTCTGGCGAGTGTATCTCCTATGAATAAGTTTCTTGCATGTCCTATGTGTAATGCTTTATTTGGATTGACGCTAGTGTGTTCTAGAATAACTTTCTGATTCTCACCTATGTTTACTGATTCTTTTAATTGAGTTATTTCATTTCTCAATGTTTCTTCACATAGATTCTTGTAATTAATCTTGAAATTTACATATCCTGGTTTTGATACTTCTGATATTATTGATTGATCAAAAACTAATTCTTTCTGAATTTCATTTGCAATATCCATTGGATTTTTCTTCAATGATTTTGATAACATGAATGGTATGTTTGTATATAATTCTCCATATTCTGGATTAGTATTCTCTTTTATTTGATAATCGACTTCTGGAAAATTAATTTCTTTCAGAGCTCTGTCCATTTCATCTTTTATTATGGATTTATATTTTCTTAATATCAATTTTTTATATCATCTATACTCTTTTTGAGAAATTTATCTGCTACGTGCTCAAATGCTTCGATTGCACCTTTGGCTCTGTCTTTTTCTGTAACATGATCTGCTTTTTCTTTTACATCTTCTTCTGCATGATCCATTGTTATTCCATATCCACACATCTCAAATAATGGAATATCTGTTGCACTATCGCCTATTGCAATACAATCTTTAGGATCTATTTTTAATTTATCAGTTATGTGTTTAAATCCTGTAGCTTTATTCATTCCTTTTTCAGTTATGTGGTATGAATATTTACTATCTGTCAAATCTACTTGTAAATTATTCTCTTTTACTATCTTTATAGCTCTGTTAATATCAAATGTTCTTTTTAGAACTACTTCTGTAAGTCTTGGAATTGTTATTAGCTCTTCAATTTCACTTATTTCATTCTTAATTAATTCAAATGCTTCTAATGGAATTGTTTTGTCTGCTAATTTTGTTAAATTTGCAGGGTTATTTTCTATTGCCACGCCTCCGTTTTCTCCAATTACAAATGGTCTCAAACCTGTATGTTTTGCAAGGAAATACATTTCATATGCTGTTCGTCCACTGACCATGAATACGTCTATTCCCATCCTTTGAATCATTGTTGCAGACCAAAGAGCGTCAAGATTAATGATGTGATTTTCATCAGTTAACGTTCCATCAAAATCTAATGCAATGTATTTTGTCATGATATTTCTGCTTTCCTCTAGTTCTTAAACCTGCTTTTATATTTAGTACCCTTATTATAATATTATTAGAACTACTTTGGATATTATATTCTCAAATCCAACTATTCCATCTACTTTTGTATTATGTATTCCTTTCATAAGATATCCATCATCTTGAATTTCTATTATTTGATGTAATATCAATTGATCTTTACACCATTCAAATTTACATTCATATCCGACCATATCGCCTACCTTCAGATCATCTCTCGTGAAACAAGTAGTTTCGATGTAACGTGAATTAGAAGATGGCAGTGCAGGTGCCATGGACCAACCCTCACCTCTTCCCATTCTTAAACATCCCAAAGGTTGTTGTGTGTTGAATATTAATGAATCATTAGATATGTTACAACCTTCTATGCACTTTCCTGAATACTTTAAAATATTAGATGTTGTTGGCGCTACGTTTCTATGCTGTTCCCAAAGGTCCCATACCTCTTTCAGTTTGTCATATTCATCTGTCAAATTATTTATGTTAACTTGCAATATCGTTCTCTCTAATTCTATCTGGTTTTTAATATTCTTTAATTCTCTAATCTCTTCTTTATTTGATTCCTCATTGACTTTATACTTGGAAATTTCATTATTTAATTCATTAATTTGTTTATCTAACCTAACTATGTCTTGTTTTTGATTATTAATCTCTACATCAAGCCTAGTTATGTCAAATTCTAGGGTTGAAATGTCATTTCTATCTGATACCTGCTCTTGTTTAAGATCTCTTATCTGTTGATCTTTGGATTGAATCGATTCCTGTAAATCATTGATTTGAGGGTTTAGCCCAAAATATCCCAATCCTATTCCTATTCCTATTCCTATTACTA
>DAHJ01000015.1 GCA_002495905.1 Thaumarchaeota archaeon UBA223 | reverse complement strand
TCTTTGGAGCAGCTTTAGGTTTAGATTCAGAATCATCAGGTGAAACAGGTTTTGTATCAGGAATATTGTTGTTGTCTTGGCTCATTCTTTACCACGTCCTTTTTCAAAGAGATATATTCCATCTAGATAAACACGTAAATCTTTATTTTTTATACGAGTTGATTGTTCAAGATTAGCTGCAGTTTGAGAAACATCTTCTATATTAATTCCAGAGATGATAACATCATCTCCTTTAACGGATACACTAGAACTTCCTATAATTTTTGCAATGCGATTACCACGTTCACCATAAAAGTTTTCAACAACTATTTTATCAGATTCTGTTTTTACAGTAAGCGGAAAGTGTGCAAATGCAGTTTTAAGTTTGTATGTATATCCTTCAGTCACACCAACAATCAGATTATTGATATGAGCTACAGTAGTACCAAAAGTAGCTCGTTGCTTCTTTCTTGAACCAAGAGATTCTATAATTATTTTATTTGAATCAACTTTTAAATTAGCGCGAATTAATCGGAAATCTTTAGAAGTAGATCCTAATGGACCAGTAATAGTAAACAAATCATCAACGAATTGAGCACTAACTCCATCAGGTAGAATAATTTCCCGAATTAGCGAATTACGATCAGTAGACATATCCCAATAACCTTCCTCCTTCATTTAATTTTTCTGCATCTACGTGAGTCATAACTCCTTTAGATGTAGAAACTAATAAGATACCAATTCCGACTGCAGGTAGAAAACGTCTTTCCCAGAGAGAATAATCAGATTTAGAAACAGAAAATCGTGGAGAAACAATACCACATCGATTAATTTTACCAAGTAATTGTATTCGAATTTTACCACCCAACTTATCATCAATCACTTCAAATTCACCAATATAGTTATTTTGTTTCATAGTATTCAATGTGTCAATAATTAGTTTTGAAGAAGGAATGACTAAACATTCATGTTTATTTCTTAGTTCAGCATTCTGAAGGTTTGAAAAGAGGTTAGCGAGGGTATTTTGTGCGGGCATCAATATCACCTAATCGTATTTACGAAATCCTATTTTAGAAGCTTGTTCTCTAAAGCATTGTCTACAGAGATTAAGCCCGTACTTTTGAATTATTCCTGAATATCTGCCACAACGAACACACGTACGTGCGCCTTTACCAAATTTTCTAACTGAACCGTCTTTATTGCGCCAAGTAGGATATCTTTGTTTAATTTTTATAGCCATATTTATTCCTCCACAATAATTCCGAAATTTTCTTTTGCAAAATTAATTGCTTCTTCTTGACTAACTTGTTGTCTTTTTCCAACAATACTAGGTCTAACTTGTCTTCTTTTTACACCATAACCAATTTTTTCTAAGGATACAGAGACATCCATTCCCCAGATTCCCAATTGTGGATCATATTTTGTACCTGGAATTTCTATATGTTCTTTAACACCAAATGAAAAGTTTCCAGTTAAATCAAAAGAGCGTTTAGAAACTTTATTGCCACGAGCGATAAGTAACTTTTTGAGAGTTTCTGCAGCAATTTCTTTTCGAAGAGTAGTTTTTACACCAATAGGGGAATTCTTTTGAACTCCAAGTTCTCGATAAGATTTTTTAGCATAAGTAGTAACAGGAGTTTGATCGCATATTTCTAGAATGATTCTTTTAGCTTGTTCAAGGGGTTCACCGGATTTTCCGACTCCAATATTAATTACTAATTTACTAAGTTTTACTTGATCAATTGGATTAGCCATATTATTCATCTCCCTTCATAGTTAATTCAGAAGTTTTTTCGCCAATGGCCATAACAAGGTCAGATTTAACTTCTATAGTTCGATTATCAGCATCAATATCAATCATTCTAGGACGGGAAAATGAGGATTCTTTAATATCTTTAATTGTTCCAATCAATCCTTTATTTTGTCCACCAGTTAAAACAACAAGATTATTGACTTTTATTTCAATAATTTTTTCAACTTTTTGTGATGGTAATGAAATTTTAAAGGTTGATCCAACAGGAACGTTAGTAGAAGAAGCAATATTCATTGTACGTCCATCATGGAACGAATATTGAAAAGTCTCTTTGTCAACAGATGACTTATTGACTACTTTACATAATTTAACGTCTTTTTCATTATCAGGAATTACAATAGGAGAAAGAAATTTTTTAGATGGAACTAATCTATAAATTGAATCAGTTTTTATAATTTCAACAACATCCATCAAACCAACAGGATAATTTGGATCTTTTCTTATACGAGAATCGACTTTTACTTGTCCTTCTCGAATAATAATTTTAGTCTCAGAATATGTTTTAGTGAGTTTAAGAATATCACGAAGTAATACAGTAAGAGGAATACTTTGTTTAGACGGATGAGAACCAGAACTAGGTTTAGTAACAAAGCGTTTGTTTTTTCTCTCTATTTGCCAGAAACTTGGAGACATTGTACGTTTTAATATTTTAGAACCTGCTTTTTTTCCCATCTATTCCACCTTTTCTAATTTTGTTTTCCTTTTAGAATCTTTAAGATCCAATGAAGTAATAATGACGTTGGAAGCATGTATCTTCACAGGTGTAGTTCCACCTGCAAGTTTTTCTCTTGTAATACCATCTACAGAAATCATACCTTCATTAATATAAACATGTGTAATTTTTCCATCAAGATTTTTGTATTCACCTCGAAGAATTTTTACAACATCATTTTTCCTTAATCGAACAGATTTTGTATTATATTGTGAACGAAGAGAGTCGGACAAAGGAGCACTAAGACGTTTAGAGACTACGTGTTGAGGTGAATTATAGTATTCTTTCATAATTTTTGATCGTTTTACCATAACATAATCACCTAAACAATTGTACCTGCAGCGTTTGAGACACGCGGCCATCTTTCAGCAGCTTCAGAGGCAACAGGGCCTTTGATATCAGTTCCTTTCATTTCACCCTCAGGAGTAATTATTACAGCGGCATTATCTTCAAATGAAATTCTTACACCATTGGGACGGCGAACAGGATATTTTTGACGAATAATAACAGCAGGGAATGTTTGTTTTTGTAATTCAGGAGGTCCTTTCTCTACTACAACAGTAACTTGGTCTCCCAATGTAGCAGCAGGTAACCTACTTAAACGACCTTTCCATCCTGTAACCATAACAATTTTTAAAGTCCTTGCTCCACTGTTATCTGCACATGTAATTGTAGCACCAACAGGTAAAGCTCGAGTAATATATCGTCTTGATGCAATTTGAACTTTGGCTTTAGCAGGCATTACTAATTAACCCTCCCGAGAACAACAAAAGAGACACTTTTAGAAAGAGGTCTGCATTCACCGATAGTTACAATTTCATTTTCTTTAACGTCAAGACATGGTGAAATATGCGCAATAATATTTCTTCTACGTTTTTCGTATCGCATATATTTTTTTACATAGTGAAAGAATTCAATTCTAACAACTGCAGTTCGACGTGCACGAGTTTTGATAAGTTTTGCTTGAATTAGTTTACCTCGGATAGAGATTTGTCCATGGAATGGACAATGATGATCATCGCAATCAGTACTAGGTTTTTCTACGTTTAATCCAATATTTTTCATAGTTTTCTCACCTTTGCTAAACGATTTTGAGGTCTTCCAATTAATATTGAACCATTTATAGATTCAGAATTATCATTAAAATTAAAGATGCAATTAGATTTTGGTATAATTTTTTTACGTTGATTATTCAAAATATGAAAGGTGTTTTTTGTTTCATTTATTACAAGACCACTAACACCATTAAGAGAAGAATCAGTAGATGAGAGAACAGTAAGTGTTCTACCAGTAAGTTCGTTAAATTTTAAATCATGTAAGTTATTCAAGTTTTACTACTCCTTAATTGATTTAACACAGTAAGAATACGAGCAACGTCTTTTTTCACAGGGCGAATTTTACCCTGGTTTTCTTTAATTAGACCTCTTTTTATATTAGATTTTATTTGAGAGTGTTCAATTTTTAGATTACTAAGTTTTTCAAGTAACTCTTCTTCAGACATATTACGATAATTTTGAATGTTATTTTTAGCCATAGTTCAATCATTCCTTAGTTTCAGATTCATCAGATGAATCTTCGGCTGGTGCTTCGGCTGGTG
>DAHJ01000025.1:118536-155160 GCA_002495905.1 Thaumarchaeota archaeon UBA223 | reverse complement strand
TCGTGAACATGCTGCAATGACACCAAGACATCTTGGATGTGTTGCTGTTATTGTTAAAAGTTTTGCGCGAATTCATGAAACCAACTTAAAGAAACAAGGTATTCTTGCATTAACTTTTACAAATGAAAATGATTATGATAAAATTAAACAATCTGATAAAATAACTATAAAAAATCTTGATTCCTTTTCTGAAAATAAAAACTTAGTTGCGCTAGTTATTCATTCCGATAATTCTTCTGAAGAAATTATTCTATCACATTCTTATAATACTTCTCAAATTGAATGGTTCAAACAAGGTTCTGCATTAAACGTATTACGTTCACGTATATCATAATTCAGTTTCTATTAATGTAAAAAATTCTTTCATCTTTTTAATAAGAAAATCCCTATGTTCTTTATTCGATAAATCTAATCTATATTCATTCATAACTTTCATCTGCATGTCATTTTCCCACTCTAAAAAACATTCATTACAGACCGATTTTTTAATTTCAACTCCTAGATCTCCTTTAAAATTCATAACTTCTATGGATTCTTTGCTTACTTTACATTTTATACAATCTATCATAATATTCTAAAAATCAGTTATTTCTTGTTATATATAATTATATACTGTTAAAATCTTAAGAGAATTTGTGCCTATTTCTACCAATAAATTCAAGAAAACCTTAGGTTCATTTGCTACTGGAGTTACAGTTGTAACTACTTCTCTAAATAACAAACCTTATGGGTTAACTGTTAATGCTTTCTCATCGCTTTCTTTAGAACCTCCCCTCGTACTAATTTGTATTGATAAAAAATCTGAATCAAATAAAATTCTTAAACAAAGTAAAATTTTTGCAATTAATATACTGAATAAAAATCAAAAACATCTTAGTAAAATATTTTCTGATTCAAAAAACCGAGACAGATTTCGTGGTGTTAAAACTTCAAAAAAGACTACCGGTTCACCAATTATTGTTAATTCCTTGGCCTACATTGATTGTACTGTTATAAAAATTATTTCTGCCGGAGATCATAATATCTTTATTGGTAATATTGAATCACTTAACAATAAAAATCTAGACCCTTTAATTTATTATCGTGGAAAATATCTTGGATAAATTATCATCCAAAAAGATTGCTGTTTGTGGAAATAATGAAAATATTTCTAATATAATTGATTCCATGTCTGAACAAATTGGATTTGAAATTGGAAAACGTAGAGGAATTCTTTTGTGTGGAGGTATGGGTGGAGTAATGGAATCTGCTTCTCGTGGAGCTAAAAAATCAAACGGAATTACTGTTGGAATTCTGCCTACATCAGATAAATCTGACGCTAACTCTTTTACCGATATAATTATTCCAACTTCATTTGGTAAGCTTCGAAATTTTTTTATTGTTAATCTTGCTGATGTTGTTATTGGAATTTCTGGAAGTTGGGGCACTTTATCTGAATTATCTATGGCTATGAATCTTAACAAAAAAGTAATCTTACTTGCTGGTACAGGCGGTGCCGTCGATTTATTAATTAATTCTAAAGTCAATATCTCATCCAATACTTTTTTTGTTGCAAAAGATGTTAACACTGCAATTTATGAGGCCTTTTCTTCTCATTAATTGCGAAAAATAGTTTTTTCCAGCTCTAAATTTAGTGAAAATATATATTTGAATAATTAATAATATTTGTATGCACTTAATGACTAATGTAAAGTTCTTCTTGATACTTTTCTCACTATTTCTTTCAGTCTTTGCTTTACCTGTTTCACATGCTCAAGCTCCTGCTGTAATCACTAGTTTTACAGTTCTTGATCCAAATGGAAACGATGTTACTGACGAATTTCTAGTTGCAGGTGGAAGTTACACTATTAATTTTGAAATTGAAATCGGCGCAACATTATCTGATAATATTCTCTTAACCACTAGTATGGAAAAATCTGGAAATTCATTTTGGACGCTCAATAATAACTATGAAGGTGTTGAAACTTCTACATGGACTCCTGGTTCTCCATCTATTACATTTAAGGCAGTTGAAGGAACTGCACAATTTACATTGGATGGAAAAATTCCTGAATCAATAACTGAAAAAGAAATTGTCGACATCGGTAAAACTATTCATGCACTTGAACTTGTTCCATTACTTGTAATGTCACTTGATTCTATGGAAATTCTTGATGAACGAACTTATACAATTACTGATCAAACTATTATTTCATATGATGCGTTATTACAATCTAAAATTGAAAAGTTAGATTCTATTTCTATGGAAGAAAAATATAATTCTTTAGCTCTTGAAATTGTTTCTGAAGCTGAATATCTTACTAGTGTTGGTTTATATGACGATGCAATACAACTTCTTGAAACAATACCTGATTCTGATTATCCTGAACCTCCTAGTACTACTACTTTCCTAATGATTGCTAGTGCATTTCTTGGTCTTACCACTATTGTATTTGCTTTATTATTTGTTCGTACTCGATCTTCTACTTCTTATATTTCATCCAGCGTTTCTGAAAAAGCTGATAAACTGGATTTGTTACTCATTAAAGCCTCTAGAATTGATAGGTCTCTTGCTGACGATCTTGAAACTATTAAAAAGGAGCTAAAAGAATTAGTATAGTGATTAGTTTGGCTTCTGATTATACTAGTTCTATACAAATTGTTGGTCTGGGCGGAACAGGCGCGAATGTTATTGAATCATTTGTCCAAAATCAAGATAACCTGGTTTCCCTTCTAAAAAACGATGGCATTAAAGTATCACTTCTTGCATTAGATGTAGCTGACCATGATATACGTAGCCTTGATATGGCCTACAAAAATTTAACTGATAATCTTAAAGCAAATGGAATTCCTTCTGATAAAATAAGTCTAGAAAGTAAAACTATGAAGTTTCCTACTCCTGAATCAATGTTTGATTTTATCAAAACATATCCGGATTTTCTAGAACGTGAAGGAGCTAAAGTACCTGATAATTACAAACCATGGCTTTCTTCTTCAATGGAAATTCCTCCATTAGCTGGCGGCGTTGGAAGAAAACGAGCTTTATCTAAAGCAATTTATGGATTGAATTATCATCATCTTAAACTCGTTGACGGTTATATGGATAAATTTAAAGAACACGTTTTTACATCAACTATTCAACCAATAATTTTCTTAGTTTATGGTCTTGGAGGAGGTTCTGGTAGTGGAACTGCTCTGGATTTTGCTCGACACTTGAGAAAAAAAATAGGTAGCGGAATTCCTATAATTGGTTTAGCTATTCTTCCTTGTGGCGGTGACGATCCTCCTGCTAAAGGTGCTTCTTGTTATTCTTCTCTTCTTGAACATGAATATGCTATAGACCGATCATTAAATCATAATATTGTAAGCCAATATGGCGAGCCATACAAAAATCCTTTTACTGCTTTTCTTATGATGTCTCTCGGTCCTGCTTATAGTAGAACTGGAAGTGTACTAGATGCACGTAAATTAGTTGACGAAGCAATTGTTGACATTCTTATGAAATCGTTGAATTTTGACTTGGCAGATTTGTTCAGTAATATTGGTTCTAATGTCGATTTAGGAGGTAAATGGGTGAATGTAATTTCTACTCTAAAAGTTTCTTATCCAGTTGCTGAATTTATTGATTTAACTAAAATTTATCTTGACAAATTAGACCGTTTACGCGAACTCAGGAAAGAAAAATTGGAAATCTATTCAGGAAATGAACAATCTAAAGGCCTTGTTGATGTGATGAATGCTTCCTATGGTGAATTAAAAGCTATATACAAAGGACTTGCTATTGAGAAAAATACATATGAAGAAAGTAGATTCGAAGAAAACGTACAAAGTTTCCTTGGAGAAGGAGTATCTATGGAAGCTGAATTACTTATGCATATTCGTGGAGCTGAAACTGCTACTCGTACTTTAGTTACTGATTTATCCAGATCTGTTTTATCAATTGGATTAGATGCTGCTGATGGTACTGTAGAAGCTCGTATACGAACATTGTCTGAAGAATTAGTAGAACTTAGCACTAATCTATCTCAAAACTACACTACTCTACAAGATAAAGTTAAACAGTTAACTGAAGACTTGCGTAGTACTTTACCTAGTGCACAAAAACTTACTCCACGACAAAACCAAATTATTAATGATACTATTAATCTTGTAGAATTAATTGATCATTACCTTACAGGTTTACAATTATATCTTAATATTAGTAATCTTGCAGATAAACTTAATAAATCTCTTGATAAATCTGAAAAAACTGAATTACATAAACGTATGAAAGTTGGAGTTGAAAGAATTAGCAATCCTGAACTTGTAATTAATTTCGCACTTCTATCTTCTTTATTGTCTCCAGTTGAAACAGAAGTTAAAACATTAGATGCACGTCTTAGTGACTGTCAAGTTATGAAAAGATTAACTTCAGAAAGAACTGAAGAACTTAAAGTTGAAGAAGAAAACCTTACAATCAAGAAACGTAGCCGCGAACAAGAAAAAGGCCGAGTTGGTGGACAAGCTAAAAAAATCCGCTTTGGATTTTTGGGTCCAAAAAAGAAATACATGGAAGGCAAAGAAAATGATTTAGAACACGAACTAAATATTATTGACGCTCAACTTGAAGCAATTACTGAAGAACGCAAAACTATTCAGTCGAAATTATCTGCCTATCAAAATATTGAAAGAAAATTTGAAGTGGCATCTTCTTATCGAAAACTATTGACCGAAGCAACAAATCTACAAAATTCTTATTACGAAAAAATGAATGAATCTATGCGTGATCGCGGTTATTATGACCGTGTTGCTGAATTAACCGAAGGAGAACAACTCAAGATAATGCAACGTATCTTGTTAGAAGATGAAGCTTCTCTTACTCAAGAAAATATGCTTAATGAAATAATTGATAGAAAACATCTTAAGGAATATCTTTCTGGTGCTTTAGGTATATTCAGAATTCCTGCTACACTGGGACTCACTGCTGAATACAGAACTGATTATCTATGGTTTACGGTTGTAAGTCCTAGAGGATTATGGGACAAAGACCTTGACTCTGAAGCTAAAACTATGTTGTCTGGCTATGTAACTCAAGATGCTTCTAAAAGTATCTATATCCGTGAAGTTGATTCTACTGATCCTTGGACTATGAGATTTCTGATTATCGCTGCAAAAGCTAGTATTAATAATTTAGAAACATTCAAAGAAATGGATATATTATATAATCAAACTACTCAAGGAGAAAGATTACTTTCTCATTCATATCTATTAGAACAAGGCGTTCATGTTTCTTCCAATCACGAACTTAAAAGTACTACTAAAATCGAGGATACTAATTAATAATTCTCTGTTATATTGGAGATAAAAATTGTCTAAATTAATCAATTCATCTATGATTGATAAAGTTGGATTTGGACCTTCTTCTGATATTGATAATGCTATTGAACGAGAACAACAATATCGAAAAAATCTAAAAAAATTTATATTTTCTTCTGCAATCTTTTTATTTAGTTTAATTATTCTATACACAGTCCCGTTATATCCAATTCCTATCGTATTCTTGATATCAATTCTCTCTGCCGTTATTGGTTTCAGATCTCTAGTTTCGGGTTTCTCTCTTTCATTTCTCCTATTTATTCCTGCTTTTCTTTACCAAACTTCCATCCCGTTTTGGTGGTTACTACTAAGTTTCTTTATTATAGGAATATTTGTGGCAAAAGCACTCAACAATCCAATTAATATTCTTACTGTAATCGTTGGTATAACTGCAGGTACTTTATTCCTTACATCTTATTTCTTTATCTCGATCCCTCTTATGCTTGTTTATGCTTTAATTCAAAAATCTGACGATTTATCAAAGAATGTCGGTTTATTATTCTCATTTTTAGTCATATTTGTTCCATTTAATGCATTGGGATTTGCCGAACAATTATCTATTAATGTAAATACTCGACCTGAAAAAATATATTCTCTAATTTCTGATTCTACGCTCCCTATCTTTTCACAAATTATTTATGACACTAATCCTAGGTTATTATCTTTTAATGACTTTACACTAAGTGAATCATTATCAGGATTCTTCTCTTTACAAAATAATATTTTTAATTCCTATCTATTCGTTTTAATTGATAGTCTTGTCTTACTATTTATTCCAATTCTCTTGATTATTTCATTTTCTTTTATCAATGTACTTGATAAAATTTGGCCATGGATGGAAGAACGAGGTGTAGAATTAAGTATATTGCCAAATTTCTCTTATGTATTTACAGTTATTTTTGGCACTTTATTCTTTATTATTCCTCTACAAACCATGCAAATTCCTTTTGATTATTCTACTGGTTTTAATTCATCTGATTCTTTTAAATCCATAATCTCTGCAGGAACTTTGGGCTTAGTTATCTCTTTGTCTTCTTTAAATCTCTCTAGACGAACTGAGAGTGCTGAACTAACTGAATCAGTTAAAGAACAATGTAATAATTATCTTGAAAATCTTCATTCATATAATTCTCAACTAGAAGAAATTCAATACATCTGTCCTGGCATTGATATAAATGATGAAATTACATCACTTGGAGAGTTCAAAGAAGAACTTTCGATCACTCTTGATGGTTTATACACTCTTACATATTCGGGATTAAAAGAGAAATTCGAAAAAATTCATATTTTGTCTAATTCTCAAGAAAATACTACAGATTCATTACACCTTAAAGTTCTAAATTATCATAATGATCAACTTGATAGATGTAAAGATATGCTCATAAAATTGGAAAAACTGGGCATTGGTAATCTTCCTCCTATTAACTCAGACCATCTCTCCTATGACGACGACCTTACCTTTTCTAACGTTCTTAATAATCAACATGAACTGAATGATTATTTACTTGAAGTATCTCAAAATACTATTCGTGTTGCTGAAAGCTTAGTTACTGTTGTACAAAAAGAATTTGATAACACACTGGAATTTACTTCAATTTCCATTAGTGAAAACTTCATATCCCAAGGTAAAGGAGGACAAGCATTAGATACTCTTTTAGTTACAATCGCATCACTTCATAAACGTTATCATCAAGTAATGCAAAAAACTATAACAAATCTAAAACGTCTTATTCAACGTTCATTAAAAATGCATGAATATAATATAATTCCGTTAAATGAGTCTTTAGGTCAAAATCCTACAGATGTAGAAACTATTGACGTTGCAAAACAAATACAAGTTCATCACGAACAATTAACTACCTATAGTGGAATCTTATATTTACCTGATGTTATGTCTATATTAAAATTTCTTGAAACAGGCACGCATACTGTTATTGCTGAACTTTTACGTTTATTAAAAGAATTTGAAAAACGTAATGATACTCGTGTTCCTATTGATTTTCAATGGGGAAAAGACACACAATTAATCTCAGAAATTGAATCTTCTCTTAGACGCCTTGATGATAAATCGCAAACAGATTTGTCAGATAGATTATCTAATATTGAATATGGAATAAAGATTATCGAGAATGAGGCCACTACTCTGAAAAAATATCTTATTATGAATGAATTTATCTTAAATTATGTTAATATGGAACCTCTAATCTCTTCATTAATTAGTATTGAAGGGAAAGTAATTCCAAGACAATTGCCCGTTAAAAATAAATATGCCGTTCAATATCTTCAACTCTTTGCATATGGGAAGTCTAAAGTTACCTTTGATTCCTCTAATAATACACTACTGAAAAATAATTGATCTAATTCAATAAACTTACTTTCTTCAATGAATCTTTTAATAAATCTTGTAATCTATTTGTAGTCTCATCGATTAACTGTTCGATTGTATCGTTCCTTTCTCTAAGCGTTTTTGTAGAATATTTCGTCTTGTCAAATAATTGCTCTGAAAAATGACCATTTACGATAGGTATGTATTTAATTACATTTGCTTTTGATACTTTCTTTTCTTCTTCCATTTCCATAATTTCAAAGTAATATGATTCAAATATGGCAACTGCAAAAAGATAAAAAAATTGTAAATTTCCCCAACTTGGTTTTGTTTCTGTTTCAATTTCTCTCCATTCGTTATATGGAACAGGAGTCTGTAATGACTCACCTAGCGTTCTAATTATATTCTTGATTGAATTAATTATTGTTATGTCATCTCTACTTTTTATTGATGACACAATGTTCTTAACATCACTTCCCATGTTGATTTTATTACTTTCTAATTCGCTTGCTGCTTCTTTAAATTCTTCTATCTTTTGATCTACTTCATCCCAATTATTATTTATAGTATCCCTCATTATTACGAATAACAAATTTACTGTTGTCCATAATTTGAATGTAACATCAAAAATGTAAGTGGAATAATTTGCTTGATTAATTATATTATCTTTTTGATCCTGTTCTTTTTCTTCAATATCATGCATTATTTTATCTATCTGATTTTTAATTGTCTCACAAATCTCGTTTGCTTCAACTGGAGTATCTAAAACTAAATTTGTTGTAATATCTGTATTCGTGTCTGTGATTAAAATTTTTGAATATCCTTCTTTATCAATTCTCTTAATTGATTCTATAGTTGTTTGAAATTCAGTTTCAAACTTTTTTGATATTAATCCGACTTTCTTTTGAAATATTATTCTATCTCCAGATACTCTTAGACGACCCTTTATATCTTTATTATCTTTTTCTAATATTACTGATTGATATTCAATATCTCTATCTTGTCGTTTCATCATAACTTATTATTATTAATTATTTATAGGAATTGTGTCTATATGACCCAATTATTTTTATTTCTGTTATATGATATATATTACAATGGCTCGCGCTACCTCAAAAAAAGTTTCTTATAGTTCATTTATTTTATGTCCTGATGGACATAAAAACGTCCGTGGTTTAGAGGAATGTGCTACATGTAATCTTCCGTTAATTAATTTTAAAAAAGAACTTTCATATCTAATTGATAATCTAAACTCAATTAAAGTCAAAAATCATCATAAAGTAATTAATTTTGGTATTGGCGATTTTGGTTCCCAAACACTTCTTTCATTTAAGAATTCTATTCATCCAGAGAGATTAAATCATTTATTGGTTGATTATGTTGATTCTGAAAAAAATACTTTTGATTCTGATGAACTAAATTCCTATGCATCAAATTATTATTTGATTGACAATGATTATGATTCTAATACTAATACTTGGAGTGAATTTGAAGATACTTTTTCAGAATTTGATAAGTTTGAAGATAAAATCCGTCGTGTTGGTATTAATAATAACATTGACGAACAAACTGCAATAATTACAGGTTCAATCGGAGAAACACTTGTATCGGGTCTTACTCTTCCACTTATTAAAAAAATTAAAAACATTAATCCTAAATCTTCACGTATAGTACTCACTTCTCTTCCTTCTAATAATGATACCGATCAAGTACAATTTAATGCATTTTGTGGTATTTCTCGTCTTGTAAGAAATCAAAAAACATCTGGTGACATGCTTATAGTTCTTCAAGGTAATGCACTTAACAAAATGATTGGTATTGACCGTTCAGGTAAAAAATTAGGATACGATGTTTTAGTTCCTAGGATTCTTAATTTGTTAACAAGTAACGGACATGCAATAAACAGTCTTGGAAAGATGGCCAAATCATTAAAAGTCTTAGCTTTTTCGCCTGTTTATGTTTACGGAAGAAGTTATGAAATATATGATAATCTAAAAAATATGTTAGACGATGCGGCATATTTCCCTCTCTCTCCTTTTCAATACGAGTCTATAATCCTTAGTATTGCTGTAATTCGTGTTCCTGAAAACGTTCTTAATTCTATCTCTGCTAAGCGTCTAGAAGACGACTATAATGCCTGGAATAGAAAACGTTTTCCTTCTTTGAAAGAATCACTTATTCAAATAGTTCCGGTCAAAGAAAATTCTGATCGTTTGGATGTATTATTGTTACTTGGTGGCGCAAAATTAGAAAATATTGTAGAAACTGTGAAACCTGGATATGATCGTTTTAAAGAATATATTCGAGAACTTGATTTATGGTCTGAATTCAAAATAAGCGAAGATGAACTAAAGAGATTCGAAAATACTATTACTACCTATGATCGCAATATCAGTAAATTATTAAAGTCTAATTAAAACGAATTGCCATTTTTGTTTTTGTATTCTGGCAATATTCTCGTAAATGCTTTTTCAATTCCATAAGCAACTGCTAAAATTACTAAAAATATTATTGTAATAAAGAATATTACCATAGAATCTGATCGATACAAATTTATCTCTACATCTACATTTTCATCATTAATTCTCTCAGAAATTATTTCTTGTTCTCCTCTATATTCTACAATAAATTCATAATTTCCTGGAATTAGCCTCATGAAACTTCCTTCATTACTTATTTGCGTTCTATTCGTAAATTCACCAATCATCGTAATATCTGCATTCCTAATTATCTGATTTAATGGATCTCTTAATTCGAAGTTCATACTATATGAAGAAAAGTATAACGTAATCACATTTTCGTCTAGATTCTTTAAATCATCTATTAACACTGTAATTATTACACCATCATCTGTTATCTCTATAGGTATCTCTACTTCATTAATTATTACTACAATTCTATCTGATTTTGAATCTATATCTGTCAATATTTCGTCTGAAAATTTTATAATCACTAATTCTTCATTATCAGAATGACTCATTGTATTCAAACGTATTGCGTTAAGTCTCTTTTGTTCTGTATAATCTACTAATGACGCTGTAGACAGAATCTCAATTTCTCTATTATCGAATACAATTATGTCAAATTCTGCAATAATCAATTCATCTCCTAGTGATACAAGTTTAAAATCAGATATAGTTTTTGAAATTAATCCTGATTTAATTGATTTAGTTTGTGGTTCAAAATTAATAATTTTCATTCCATTTATCTCAAATTCTTCTCCAAGTTCACCGTTAATTCTCATTATTATGTATTCTAAATCAACTCCTTCTGATAGAAGAATAAGTTTAGTTGGTATATTGTTGTTTATTCCACCATTGTCAAACCATTTATAATGAATTAATGTACCATTTGCGATAAAATTCTCATTTGAATCTCTTACTTCTATTTCAACATCTCCAGTCACAAATAAAACTGATCCAAGCTTTGACGGAGATTCAGTACCTCTATATTCATTTGATACATCTAAATTACAAATAGTTATACAATCATAAATCATTGCAGTTAAAATTCCGCCATTCTCAGGTATTGTAGAATATCTTTGTCTATATGATATTTCATCTTCTCCATTAAATGGTCTGTCTATTTCTGTTTCTATGATATTGTTTATTGAATCTATGACTACCCATTGACCATCCAACTCTGCCTCAATCCATGTATTCATTAATGCACTTGGCTTCTCATTATCTCCAGAAATTCCCATTACACCAATTACCGGTCTTACTTGAATATCTAATGATCTAAGTAAACTTCCCATTAAAATTTGGTAAGTTCTCGAATCTCCATTTATTTTATCTTCAGTATTAATACATCCAATTATACCAAATTCTTCAATTATTACTCCAGCATTATTTGGGATAGCTGACGATGGTTCAATCTTATCTGATACAAATTTTAATATTGATTTAGCTTTTTGTAATTCTGACTCATCATCACTAATTCTTGCCTGTTCTAAAATCTCAGATGAACAAATCTTTACTCGTTCATCCGGAATCATCCATTGATCAATTTGTTGTAAATTCTTTGAACTCAATGCTATTCCTATATTCGTAATATCTCTTTTGTCTTTTAGCGTAAAAATATTGAAGTTTTTCTTAATTGAATTATCTTGACTTCCTGTTTTTTCTAATGTAATTTCTACTGAACCACTTCCTGCTTTAGTGTAATTCATTGTTATTGCAAATAATTTACTCTCTCCAGGTGCTAGATAAATTTCCTTTTGATCTGGTTCTATTATTAATCCCTTAATGTCCGTAGATGTTTTTACAATTATGTATCCTCCTCTCAATTCTGTATTTGATAACTTTATCCATATTTGTGAACCCTCTCCTTCGAATCCAGTATTGGGCATTCTGATTGATTCTATACTAACTATTGGAAGCAAGTCGTATTGTATTCTGATAGTCAACGGTTCATTTACTATAATTGTTGTAGGATTTGCAGTTCTCGTCAAATCAAAATTATTACCTGTTATTGTCCATTGCATGAAACCATATTCATCAGCTTTCTTAGTAGTTTCTAGTAATAATTCTGATCCACTATCTATCCATGGTTCTTCAAATGTTGATATTATATCTGCAATAAACGAAGGTTCAATTATTCGGGTTATTTTATATTGTAAAATATAATCTGCGTAAATTAATTTCGGTCCATTTACTAATATTTCTATTTCTCTTTGATCTGATGCAATTGATCCACTCCATTTATCAAATCTGTATCTTGATTGTCCTTCAGTTACCATTAATATTTCATTTGTCTCTATTTCAACCAATGAATTTGCTTTATGCCATCCTGAACCCTTTATGTCTAAAAGACCAATCATACTGCTCACCGGTTTTGATCTAATGTTTATGTAGTGTTCTTTATCAAATTGCGCAATAAATGCAGATGGACCCTCTATTGTTATCGTTCTCTCAATGTTTTCTGATTGATCGTTCCAACTTCTAAAAACATATCTAGTTCCTTCTTCTTCTTCTTCAATTATTTCATATGCAATTTTTAACGTCAAAATACTTCCTTCTTTCATCTTTTCAACATAAGGTAATTGTTCTGGTTGTATTGATTTATCATTAATTATTATTGTTGAAATTCTACTACCGTCATCTCTATCTGTTGAATCAATAACTACTTCAAATAATTGTAATATCTGTAACCAAGCTGTAGTTGTAGCTTCTGATGTTAATGATGTTCCTTTAATTACTATTGGCATTCTATCCATTGGACTTGTTGCAGAAGTTGTAGTTACGATTAATGAAATCTGTTTTGATTCTCCACTACTCAATGATACTGAACTCGATGAAAACTCTAATTCTATGTTGGCCATATCATCTATACTGGTACTTAATTGCACTGTTCCATCAAAACCTCCAATTGATGTTAACACCATGTCTATCTTTACAATATCTCCTTGCCATGTTGTAATTTCTTTCTGCGTTTCACTAATTGCTAATGTGAATTCTGCTTTTGGAACCTCTATTCCTATTGAAACATCATGTGCTATTCCTCCAGATTTTCCTTTTATTATAATTGTTTCTATACCTGATTGTACATTGTCGTCAACAAATATTGTTATAGTTGTTGACGTAGCTCCATTTGCTTCAGGTATTATGTTTGATTCTGAAAATGATACTGTAAAACCAACTACGACATCTTCATAAGATAATTCTACAGGAGAACTAAATCCATCTGTTGATGTAATTGTTAATGTTACAGCTTTTGAATCACCTGCATTAATTTGTTCTTGAGTTGGTGTAATAGACATTACAAAATCTCCTTTAACAGGAATCTGAGTTGTCAATTCCCCAGAAACATAATTTGTTTTCTCCGCTGATACACGAATAGATAATGTTTCCTTCGATTTTGGCGTAAATGTAGCAGAAACTTTACCATTTGAGCCTGTTGTAAGAGTTGTAAATGTAGCTCCATCAGCAAAAGTTCCATTTCCACCAAGTCTGTTGAAAGTGACCAATGCACTATCTACTGGATTACCTGCAGCATCTGTAACTGTTGCTGTAATAACAGTGGGTTGGAAAACTATTGCCGGATTAGGACTTATTGCTAAACCTATTGATAATGGATTTGACTCTATTTTTACTTTGAATGTTACAGTATGTTGTAAATCTCCAATTTTTGCCACTACATCAACAAAAACTCCGTCTCCGTTTGATTCTGCGTTACTGTCTATTGTGATCCTTGCTGTAGCATGTGCTGAAACTCCTTCTGGAACATTTATTATATCATCTACATAAACTATAGTAGCTCCTGACATTGACGTTGGTAATAATTGAACACTTCCTGAAAATTTTGTATCAAGATTATTGTTCACATCATCTTTCTTTGAACTTATCGTTATGTCAATATCCTTTTGTTCACCTGGTCTAAGTGATACTGTAGTTGGAGATGCTGTAATCTCAAAATCAGAAATAAATAATGTTATCGTTCTTTGTGCATAATCTGTTGCATCATTACTGTTTATTGCTTTAATTGTTATTTGATAACTTCCACTTAACGCAGAAAGCTGAGGAGAAATAGTTAATGTTGAATTCTTTCCTGTAGTTCCCTGCCAACCACTTATTGCAGTTGAAGTAAATGAAGTTGATAACCCAGTTGGATTTCCCTCAATTTCAAGTGTTACTGTCCCATTGAACGCAGAATTTTGTTTAGGGAGATCTATTCTAATTGTTTTGTTATTTCCCTTTGGAATTGCAATCTCTGTAATTGTTGCTGTATCGTCTAATGTCTTTATGTTGATATTAAAGTTATCACTATTGTCTGCATCTGCTGCAAATGCAGACGGAATAAGGAATAATGCAACACCTACTAATAAGCAACAAATTAAGATATCTCTCATTGATTATTTTCTATACAATAATTATATTAATTCTTTAATGAAATTCACGACAGTTTCTTTCTCAATAAGTTCTTCTTTCCCTGTTTTCATATGTTTAATTCTGTATTTTCCATCTTTTAGTTCTTTTTCTCCGATAATTATTACAATATTTACATTATTTGCATCAGCAAATTTCAACCCTTTCTTTATATCTTCTTTGTTCAATTGTCTATAAGTAGTTGCTATGTCATTATCACGTAATTCAGAAATTAATTTCTCTGCTTCTTCATCCACTAAAGATATTACTGATACAAGCATCTTCTGAGTTTCTTGTTTAATATTTATTGTTTCTATTGTTCTTTCTATTCCTCCTGCTATACCTATTGCAGATAAATTCGTAGGACCTTCAAAACTTCTTATCAGTTGTGAATATTCACCTCCTCCTGCAATTGAGCCTATTTCTTTATTGTTTAAATCAACTATTTCAAAAACATATCCATCATAATAGTCCATTCCTCTTACTAAACCTAAATCAAATTCTATATTCTTTATATTTGATTCAAATAAAATGAAATAATTCTGAATAATGTTTTCTATTCTTACTAAATCACTTTCTGTAATTGATAATTTTTTTAATACTGAGAAATATTTGTCTTTGAGTAAATTCAGATCATTTGATTTAATTCTTCCAAATTCTAAAAGTATTTCTGCTTTCTTTATATCTATTCCTAGTTTAATTGCCTCATCAATTATTTGTTTTGAATCTTTTTTCTCTATCTTATCTAATAATCTTAAGATTGTTATTACGTCTTGTTGATTATCTTTATTTGGTTTTTCTAATTTTTCATACATTAATAAATTCACAAAACTTTCTGCAATCTCTCTATGACCTATTTTTATTTTGAAATTATCTATTCCTATCTTATTGAATAATGAAATTGTAAACTTGAATAATTCAAAAACATGATTCCTTGGATTATCTTGAATTGTATAATAAATTTCCGCATTCCATTGATGAAACCATCTGTATCTTCCTTTTTGCGGTTCATCATATCTGAACATATCTCCGAACGTACCCACTCTATAAGGTCTACGCAAATCTTTTTTCCCTGTTATATATCGTGTTATTCCTACTGTAAGATCAAATCTTAAGCCTAAATCTCTGTCTTTCTTATCTTTGAAATGGTATATCTCATCCTTTATTCCCGGACCACTCTTAACTTCTAATGTTGAAAGCATTTCAATAGGCGAAGGCATTATTCTTTTAAAACCAAATTTTTCACATGTATCATTAAACGCCTTTCTTACCTTTTCTATTTTAGCATATTCTTCCTCTTCTATATCTCTCATTCCTCTTGGTAATCTGAAACTCAAACTTATTCCCTTTTCCTAGTCTTCTTGTATGATATATGTAACACTAAATAACTATTTATTGAAGAGTGTGAGAAAATTCTTATGACAGAAGACAGTTCTTCCATTAAACCTACTAAAACTATTGATATGAAAGGTCTATTATGCCCTGAACCGGTTTTTCAAACAAGACAAACTATTAAAGAAATGAATATTGATGAAATTTTAGAAGTTCTTGCGGACGATCCTGTTGCGGAAGAAGATATTAAATCTTGGGTAAAAAAGTCTGAAAATGAATTGATTTTCTTTAATAAAGACGATAAATTACTTAAATTTTTAATTCGCAAGGTTAAATAATGTAGATTTTGCAAATATCATAGGATGCCAAAAGACGAAGTAATTCTCAGAGTAGGAGGCGCAGCAGGAGATGGTATTGCATCTACCGGTGAATCATTTGCAAAAATCTGTTCAAGAAGTGGTTTACATCTTCTTGCATATAATAGCTATCAATCTGTTATTCGAGGAGGTTTCATATATCTTCAACTTCGCGCTGGCCGTAAAAAAATATACTCTCACGGAAATAAAGTCGATTTCCTTATTGCACTTAATCAGTTAGAATTCCAACGTAATATTGTCGATGTAGTTCCTGGTGGAGCTGTTTTATACAATAGCGATAAGATTAAACCTGATTCAGATCAAATACCTAAAGACGTAATTCTTTGTCCATTACCTGTTAACGAAATTCTGAAAGATATTGGAAGAAACCCCATACTTCAAAATACTGTAGCGCTTAGTTCTCTTGTTCAACTTCTTAATCTTGACGTTGATGTTATGAATGGTGTTATTCGTGATTATTTTGGCAAAAAGAAGCAATCAGTTATGGATATTAATCTTAAAGTCATCGAAGCAGGTTATGAATATGCTAAATCTAATCTTCCTGATTTCGATTTTGACCTAAACCCTGATTATAATATAAAACGACCAGTGCTTACTGGAAATCAAGCACTTGGTTTTGGTTCTATACTTGCAGGTTGTAAATTCTATTGTGCTTACCCTATGACTCCTGCTTCTTCAATTTTACATTATTTAATTGCACAATCTAAGAAATCTGGTATGGTTGTTAAACAAGCTGAAGATGAGATTTCTGTTATTAATATGGCGATTGGTTCTTCTTTTGCAGGTGTTCGTTCTATGGTTGGAACATCGGGTGGTGGTTTTGCACTAATGACTGAAGCTATTGGTTTGGCAGGACAAACTGAAACTCCTATTGTCATTATTAATTCTATGCGAGGCGGTCCTTCTACAGGTTTGCCTACTAAAACTGAACAAGGAGATTTGTTTCAAGCTATTGGTGCTTCACAAGGTGACTTTCCTAAAGTTATAATTGCTCCATCTACTGTTGAAGATTGTTACTATTCAGTAATTGAATCATTTAATCTAGCAGATCAATTTCAAATTCCAGTTATGGTTCTTTCTGATTTATTCTTGTCTGAACATATGGAATCTATTACTGATTTAGACTTTAATTCTACTATTGACCGTGGAGAAATTGTAACTTCAAATAATTCTGATAAACTCTATAAACGCTTCAAATATACAGATACTGGAGTATCTCCTCGTGCATTTCCTGGTACTTCTGATACTGTGTTTCAAGCTTCTAGTGATGAGCATGATGATTATGGAAATATAATTAGTGATGTGTTTACTGATTCTGAAATACGTACCAAAATCATGCTTAAACGTATGCGAAAAATGAAATTTATTGAAGAACAACTTCCATCTGCAAAACTAGAAGGGCCTGCAGATGCAGATCTTACAATTGTTAGTTGGGGTTCTACTTACAATGTTGTTCATGAGGCAATAGAAATTCTTCAAAACAATTCTAAAAATGTAAATCATTTACATATTAAATATCTTATTCCTTTACAAAAAGGAATTAAAGAAATTCTTTCTAATAGCAAAGATACTCTAATTATTGAAGCAAATTATTCTGGCCAGCTATCTAAATTAATTTCAATGGAAACCGGTTTCCAAATTAATCATACTCTTTTTAAATATGACGGTGAGCCTTTTTATCCTGAGCAAATTATAGATAAAGTTGAGGATTTGATTTAGATGGTTGTCGAACCTGTAAAAATTGAAGAGTATAAATCTGAAACAACACCTACTTGGTGCCCTGGATGTGGTGATTTTGCTGTTTTACGTGGAATACATACTGCTCTTGCTCGTCTAAAAATTAAATCAGAAAATGTTGTTATCTCATCTGGAATCGGATGTTCTTCAAATCTTCCAGGATTTGTAAATGCTTATGGATTTCATGGACTTCATGGCCGTTCTCTTCCTGTTGCTAACGGTGTGAAACTTGCTAATACTGATCTGACTGTTATAGCTACTGGTGGCGATGGTGATGGATATGGAATTGGATTAGGTCATTTTATTCATTCCATGCGTCGAAATATCAATATCACATATATTGTTATGAATAATCAAATTTACGGATTAACTACCGGTCAAGCTTCACCAACTAGTGAAAAAGGCATGCTTACCAAATCTACTCCTTCTGGTCTGTTAGAAGTACCTGTTAATCCCATTGCACTTGCTCTTATTTCTGGTGCGACTTATGTATCAAGAGGTTTTTCGGGTAATGCCGATCACTTATCTACAACAATAGAGAATGCACTTTCTCACAAAGGCTTCTCATTAGTTGATGTCCTTAGTCCTTGTGTTACTTATAATAAAATCCAAACGTATCAGTGGTTTCGCGATCGCGTATATACATTAGAAGATGAAAAGCATAATACTGATGATTTAAAACAAGCCATATCGAAGTCTTATGAATGGGAATCCAAAATTCCTATTGGTGTTTTCTATAAAGCTGACAAACCTACTTATGACGATGACGAACCTGCTTTACAAAATGGTCCGTTGGTGAATCAACCACTTGATACTGGCAAGAATATTGCTAAGCAATTACTCGACGAATTTACTTAATTCTTACCTAAGCTCTTAATTCTGTTATATTCAAACACCTTAGAAAAATTATTTATTATCTTTTTTTTAACTAATTCTTCCGAATATTGATTTCTTTTTATTGAATTTATTGATGTCATAACTTGACTATCATAACCACATGGTCTTATTGTGTTGAATTTTTCTAAATCTGTATTCACGTTCAAACTGAATCCATGGTATGTAATCCAATTTCTTACCGATAATCCAATTGATGCAATTTTCTTCTCATCAATCCAAACTCCTGTATTATCTTTTCTCCTTTTTGCTTTAATACCTAGTTCATTTAATGTTAAAATAATTATTTCATGAATCTTGGAAATAAGCACTGGAACTGATATACCTTTATTTTTTAAATCCATAATTATATAGCCAATTAACTGACCTGGACCATGATATGTTGCACTTCCACCCCTATCTATCTTAATAATTGGAATTGAGTTATTTAGAACGTCTTCTGGGTTTGTTTGCTTGCCTAATGTTACCACATGTGGATGTTCAACTAATAATAGTGTATCTGTTGTTAAATTAGATAATCTGTCTTTAACAAGTGTTTTTTGAATTTCTAACGCACGTTGATATTCAGTTAAACCTAAATCTATGATGTTAAGATTGTTCATCCTTCATTAGACTCTCTGGATCTTCTAAACATTTTCTGATGGAATTTAAAAATCGTGCTACGTCTGCCCCATCTAACACTCTGTGATCAAATGATAATGAAAGGTAGACTCTATCTCTTGCAACTATCTCGCCTTCCCAATGAACTACTTTCTTCATTATCTTGTTTATTGCAAGTATTGCAACTTCAGGATAATTTACTATTGGTATAGATGATATTCCTCCAATTGCTCCAATATTTGTAATTGTAAATGTTCCACCTTGAGTATTTTCTAATTCTAACTTTCCTGATTTAGCTTCTATTGATAATTCTTCTATTTCTTTAGCAATTTCATTGATATTTTTGTCCTGAGCTTTCTTTATTACAGGTACAACTAATCCTTGTTCAGTATCTGTTGCAATTCCAATATTGTAGTCCTTTTTTATAACAATATCTTCAGTTTCTTCATCTAACGATGCATTAATTCTTGGACTTGATTTAAGTGATCTGATTACTGCTTTAACAAAAAATGGCATGTATGTCAGTTTTATCTCTTCAGATGAGGATTCCTTTATCTTATTTTTTAATTCTGTAACTTTTGTCATATCTATTTCTTCCATAATCCATGCTTGAACAACTCTGTCTGATGACTTTGCTAATCTCTCCGCAATTGTTCTTCTTGTTCCTCTGAAAGCTATTCTTTCTTCATTACTGTGAATTTCTAATTTTGAGTATAATTTGACATCTTTCTCAGTTATCCTTCCTTCTTCACCAGTTGCAACTACTTTGCCTATGTCTATTCCCATTTCTTTAGCTAAACGTTTGACTGCAGGCGTGGCGATTATTTTTTTACCTTTAACATCTTCTTTGATTAATTCTTTCTTCTCTGTCTTCGTTTCTTCTATAGAAACTTCCTTATTGACGTCTTCTTCTTTTCCATCATCTATTACTACAATTACCTCTCCAACTTTCGCAATTTTTCCTGCTTCTGGACCAATTTTTATTATTGTTCCATCTGCTGGAGATGGTAACTCGACTGTAACTTTTTCTGTAATTATTTCTACTAATGGCTGATTCTCTTTTACTACATCTCCAACTTTTACATACCATTTACTAACTTCTCCCTCTACAATTCCTTCTCCAATATCTGCTAGTTTGAAATTATATACCATCTTAATCACTATGAATATTCTACTGTTTGTTTTATCTTATCTAATACAAATTTTGCATTTGGAAGATACTCTTTTTCTAATGAATAAGGAAATGGAGTATCTAAACCTGTTGCTCTTTGTATAGGAGCTTCTAAATATTCTAAACAATTTTCGGCAATAAGTGCTGAAATTTCTGCACTCATTCCTAATGTTTTTGGCGCTTCATGTGCAATTACTGCTCTTCCAGTTTTTTTTACTGATTTGATTATTGTTTCTGAATCAAGTGGGGATAGTGTTCTTAAATCAATTAATTCTACACTGGTTCCTTCTTTTTTTGCAATTTCTATTGCTTCTAATGAAGTTTGTATCATGGGACCATAACTAATCAAAGTTACATCACTTCCTTCTTCCAATATCTTTGCTTCACCAATTGGAATTGTATAAGCTTCTTCTGGTACTTCTTCTTTTAATGCCCTGTAAAATCTTTTTGGTTCAAAAAATATTACCGGATCTTCATCTCTAATTGCCGAAATTAATAATCCCTTAGTTTCATATGGCGTTGCAGGTACAACCACTTTTAATCCTGAAGTATGTACAAAGTGTGTTTCTCCACTTTGCGAATGATAAGAAGCTCCCTTTATTCCTCCTCCATAAGGCGCTCTTATTACCATTGGGCATGTGTATGCACCTCCTGTTCTATATCTAAACTTCGCCAAGTCTGAAACAATTTGATCAAATGCCGGGAATATAAAATCCATGAATTGAATCTCAACAACTGGTTTTAATCCGTATAAAGACATACCTATTGCAGTTCCTACAATTCCCGATTCATTTAGTGGAGTATCTATTACTCGTTTTGGACCATATTTATCGTATAAACCTTCAGTTGTTCTAAATACTCCTCCATTTTTCCCTATATCTTCACCAATCAATACAATTTTGTCATTCTTTTCCATTTCATTATCTAATGCACTTTTTACCGCTTGATTTAATGTCATTTCCATATCTATTTCACCAAATTCTTTACAAAATATTCTCCAGCTTTATATGAACTCCTTACTAAAGGCCCGGACGCCACATATTTGAACCCCATGTCTTCAGCAACATCTTTTAACTTAATAAATTCATCTGGATGGACATATTGTTTAATACTGATATGAAAATCTGATGGTTGAAGATACTGACCAATTGTTAATATGTCCACATCTGCTTTTCTTAAATCTTCCATTGCAGTTATTATATCGTTATCTTCCTCACCAAATCCCAACATAATAGATGATTTTGTATAGATATTCGAATCTAATCTCTTTACATTTTTTAAAACTTCTAAAGATCTCTCATACGAAGCTCTTCTATCCCTCACAATCGGTGTTAATTGTCTTGTTGTTTCAATATTATGAGCTATTACAGTAGGTTTCGCTTTTACTACTGTTGATAGGTCCTTTATCTCTCCTGAAAAATCAGGTATTAATACTTCAATTAATGTTTTATTATTCTTTTTGTATATTTCTTCAACTGTTTTTGCAAAATGTGAAGATCCTCCATCTACTAAATCATCACGATCTACAGAAGTTAATACTACGTACTCTAATCCTAATTCTTTTACTGCATTTGCAGTATTCTCTGGTTCAAAAATATCAATAATTCCTTTTGGATTACCGGATTTAACATGACAAAATCTACAACCTCTTGTACAAATGTCCCCTAATAACATAAAAGTCGCAGTTCCTCCATCCCAGCATTCGTATATGTTGGGACAATTTGCTTCTTGACAAACTGTGTTTAAATTCAATTTATTTGCAGATTCTCTGACTTTTTTGTAATTATTACCTTGTACAAAATCTACTTTAATCCATTCTGGCTTTTGCAGATTTTGTTTTACTTGACTATTACTTAAAGCTCTACGAGGCAATCTTAAAATTTTTTCGTCTAACTATTAATAAACCATTTACTTTTTCTCAATAAAACTTTGGCATTTGTCTAACTTATTCAGTTTATTATGCAATAACCATGTCTTTTAATGCTGTATTAGGAACAACGAATGGAAATACATCTTCGTCGGGATTAATTGGTACGTCGATTACCGTTGCTACATCACTATTTAATGCATTCTTTAATGCTTTCTCAAATTCATTCATTGATTGCGCTCTTATTCCTTGAGCTCCATATGCTTCTGCTATTTTTACATAATCTGGAATTCCTTCGAGTTCTACTCCGATATATTTTCTTTCATAGAATAATCTTTGCCATTGCGCAACCATTCCTAACATTCCATTATTGAATATTACTGTAATTACTGGCAATTTTTCTGTTACTGAAGTTGCTAGTGCTGATTCCGTCATTTGAACACTTCCATCTCCTGCAATATCAATTACTGGCAAATCTGGTCTTGCAAATTTTGCACCTACTGCTGCAGGTAATCCCCAACCCATTGTACCTAAACCAGTAGATGTAAAGAAAGTACCGGGTTCTGCAACATCAAAGTGTAATGAAGCCCACATTTGATGCTGGCCGACTTCTGTTGTTACTAGACATTTATTTGGTAAAATTTCTCTCATCTTCTTTAACAACCTTGGTCCTGTTATTTCTCTTGGAGCTGGAAGAGGTTTACTTCTCCATATGTCCTTTATTTCATTTACTCTTTTAATCCATTCATATTCAGATTGTCTTTTTTGTGCTTTCTTTTCCATTGCCGCTAATAATAATGAAAGTGTAGTCTTAATGTCTCCAATTAAACCTATATCTGCATTTTTATTCTTTCCAATTTCCGATGGATCAATGTCTGCATGAATAATTGTCATTTCATTTCCAAATTCATCCCATTTTCCTACGGATCTATCTGAAAATCTTGCTCCTGCAGCTAACAATACATCTGACTCAATTACTAATTTATTTGCTTCAATATGTCCATGCATTCCAATTGGACCGAGTGATAAGTAGTGAGTTTCTGAAAAACCTCCTTTTCCTTTAAAAGTTGATACAACTGGCGCAACTAAAAATTCTGCTACTGCTTGTAATTCTTTAAATGCTCCTGATAGAATTACTCCTCCGCCTGTCATTATCATTGGTCTTTCAGCATTTAATAATTGGTCCGCTGCACGATCAATTGCTTCTAGATTTGCAGTTTGTAATTGTTGTATCTTACGGATGTTTGGTTTAGTAGGAAAATTAATTTTCATCTTTTCAGTTTGTGCGTTTTTTGGTATATCAATTAACACCGGACCTGGCCTTCCTGATGTTGCAATGTGAAAAGAATTCTTTATTGCTTGAGGAACTTCTGCTGATGTAAGAGGTTGATATGTATATTTTGTTACAGGTGTTGCAATACCAATTATGTCACATTCTTGAAAAGCATCCTTTCCTATCATATCTGATGCTACTTGTCCAGTTATTGCAATTATTGGTGAAGAATCAGCTATTGCTGTTGCTATTCCTGTAATTAAATTAGTTGCACCAGGACCTGATGTAGCAAAACAAACACCTGGTTTTCTTGATGCACGTGCATAACCATCTGCCATATGTGCTGCATTTTGTTCATGCCTAACTAAAATGTGACGTATATCACTATCATACAAAGAATCATAAATTGGTAAATTAGCTCCTCCTGGTAAACCAAATATTCCTTCTACTTGTTCATTTTCTAATGCTTTAATTAATGCATCAGAACCCGTTAATTCAGATATATTTTTTAACATTATTGATCATTCCAAATTACTTTATTGCCCAATCAGACTATGAGAGATTTCCATAATGCAATCTTTTATCCTCATCTTGATTCTCCTCTTACAATAATTGCTATAATTGGTTATAAATATACCGGACACTTAAGTAAAAATTTATAGAATTTATGGGATGTGAAAACATATGGAAGAACAATGTGTATTTTGTGAAATAATCAATCGAGATAGGCCTGCAAGCATAATCTTTGAAAATGATTTTTTAATCTCTTTTCTTGATAGATATCCTATTAATCGAGGCCATCTCCTAGTTGTTCCAAAAGAACATTATCAATATCTTACCGATATGGAAAACAATGATGTCGCTCGATTATTTGAAATCGTAAATATGCTTTCTAAACATGTGTGGAAAACAGTTGCTGCCGATGGCTTGAATATTAGCCAATCTAATGGTTTAGCTGCCAGTCAAGATATATTTCATGTTCATATTCATATAATTCCTCGATTTATTAATGACACAGATAATGATTCATGGCCAACAAGAAAAAACATTACAGAAGAAGAACTTGATAATTTAGCTTCTCTGATAAAATCTTCTTTAAATTAAATTACTTATGCTAATACTCTTAAGTATCTAACTCTTTAATAAAATTGGATCGAGTTATCATACATTATGATGGGCTGGTTTTTGCCAATCGTCTAGTCTGGTAGGATACCCCCTTGGCATGGGGGAGGTCGAGGGTTCAAATCCCTTCCGGTCCACTATTTATTTCTGATTTTTACTAATGCCTAATTTATAATAGATAATTATGATATGTTTTTATTAACTAGAAGGATAGAACTCTCATATGAAAAACATGATTCAATTATTAATGTCTAGCTTAATGTTATTTTTGTTAATTTCCAGTGTTTTTGTTATTTCTTTTCCTCCTGTTTATGGAGCTGGAGGTAGTTCAATTTCTAATGCAGTTGAATTAACAAATGGCAAAACTAGTGGAACTTGGGTAAGTGGAACTGAATATTATAAAATACATGTACTTGCAGGACAAACTCTTTCACTTAATGTTGATTTAATCTCTGGAACTGATATTGATTTATATTTATACGACCCTGATAGCTCCGATAGCGAAGAAGTCCAACTTGCTTCTTCTGTTAATGGTGACGGAATTGACGAAAATATTAAATTTACTGTTTCTAAATCTGGTTATTACTTTGTTAAATTAACTGGTAACAGATGGTCTGGTTTAGGCACTTATGACTTGAACGTATTCATAACTGACTTTGATGTTATTTTCTCTGATTGGGGAACTCAAACTGTCCCAGTTGAAGTAACTCCTGGAGACCTGGGTAATAATCTACAAGTTGTACTTAGAAATGGAGGAGATTTTGATATTACTAATCTCTCTGTCGAATTAACCTTGCCTGACGTTTTAACTAATCGTACTGGCGGCAATACTTTGTATGCTATTTCTACTACTACTGTAACTGCTGGTTCTACTAATACGTTTAATTTCCTCGTTAACATCGACGAAGATGCTTCTATTGGAACTTTATCAATTCCTTTAATAATTAACTATCAAACTACTACTGGATTAAATGGAATTTCTATCGATAAGAATGTCAATGTTCACATCAGTGGCAGAAGTTTCCTTAAACTTACTTCTAGTACTCAATTACTATTACCTGACGAATCTAATACTGTTGAATTTATTCTTCTTAATGAAGGTACTGCTAATACTGGTTCTATTGATTTATCTTTAACAATTCCATCTCCACTAAATCTTCTTGGTTCTGATAACAAATGGCAACTCTCTTCTTTAAATCCAGATCAACAAACTTCAATTTCTGTATCTCTATTCGCTCCAATATCTGCAGCAGGTAATAATTACCAGATTTCTGCTTCTATGGTATATGACAATTCTTTCGGAACTACTATTACTGAAACTCGTACAATATATCTTCGTGTTGCTGAAGTCACAAACAAAGGAATTGCTGTAGTTGATACATTTTGGGGTAGTCCAAACGACCAAATTTCAGTTGAACCAGGAGATAATAGCGTTAAACTCAATGTAGTAATACAAAACCGTGATACAGGACCTATTAGCGGAATTCAAGGCAAGCTAATTTCAAATAATCAATTTTCTGCTTCTAACGGTGCTAATTCATTAACTGGTTTCTTTGGCGCAACTGTTCCTAGCGGTTCTACATCTTCAGCTGACTTTCTAGTTGATGTTTCTGATTCGATTGAACTTGGAGAATACGATCTTCAATTAGATTTTTCATATTTAGATAAAGATTCATTATTACGCAACGAAATAATTGAATTCTCAGTTATCGTAGATGGTAAAAGTGATATCGAATTATCAATAAAAAATAATGTTCTTACAAGTGGTACAGAAAATGATTTAATCTTAGAAATCTCAAATATAGGAACTGCTCCTGCTTATTCAATATCCTTGTCTGTTTCTTATGGAACTTCATCTAGTATTCTTGGAACTTCTCTGAATGATAATACTCGAAAAATCGATCATTTACTAACTGATGAAAAATTATCTCTATCCTTCCCAACTTATGTTTCTCCAACTGCTCAAAAAGGACTATATCCAATTTCTGTTATTGTTGAATACCGAAATATCAACGGTTTACAAAAAACTATGTCTCAAGAATTTGGAGTTATCGTTAAAGACTGGTCTTCTCCATTCTCAATTAATATTCCTGATAATGTTCTCCAATCTGGAAGAATCACTACTCCGATAATTAATCTTCAAAATACTGGCGATGAAGATATTTCCGATATTTCAATTGATTTACAATTCTCTACTGTCCAATCTTCTGTTCTTCCTATATTTCTAAATTCAGGAAGCAATACTTGGAAATTTAATAAACTCAATTCTGGTGACTCACTTACACTTGATCCTGAAATCTTTGCATCACTTAGTGCTGCTGATACATCTAGCGTAGTTCAAGTTCATATATCTTATATTGATTCTCATGGATTCCCACACGAAGAAATTCGAACTATTGGTTTCACAGTTCGTGGATTAATTGACCTTACATTACAATCTGTTGAATTTGATCGCGAGATACTACCTGCTGGATTTAATGCAACAATTGTTGGTAATCTTCTAAACCAAGGCAATACTGACGCTCAATTTCTTACAATCTATATTCTTGACGGCGACGGCTTGATTTTGACTGCTGAAAGTTCTCAATATATTGGTGAAGTTGATGCAGATAGCTTGATTCCATTTAGCCTCGAATTCACTATTGACGATGGTGCTAGAGATGGTACTAATCCACTGGTTCTACAAATTGTATATGAAGATACATATGGTAACACATTCTTACATAGTTCCAACTTTGAATTTCTTATTGGAGGTTCACTTGCTGATTTGGAACCTGTTGTTATTGATGAACCTTCGGGTCCTGCCGCCTTCTTTTCATCACCTATTGCAATTATTGGTGTTGGCGCGTTTGTAATTCTACTTACTATTTTTGTACTTCGACGTCGTAGTTCCAAACAACCGTTTTAGGTATAGTTACATTGTCTTCAGCAATATTACAAACTGAATCTCTAAGGAAAGTATATTCGGGCGGTGGTTTAGATACTGTTGCTCTGGATAATGTAGAAATTAAAATTAATTCTGGAGAATTTATTGCAATTATGGGTCCTTCTGGCAGTGGCAAATCTACTTTATTGAACCTTATCGGTGCACTCGACTCTCCAACGTCGGGTAAAATCCAAATTGATGGTATTGAAACTACTACTCTTAATTCTGCTGGTTTGGCATTATTGAGAAATAAAAAAATTGGATTTATTTTCCAATCATTTAATCTAATTTCTAGATTTTCTGCTTTAGCAAATGTGGAGCTTCCTTTATCTATTCTTGGCGTAGGACCTGCCGAAAGGAAAAAACGTGCCTATGAAATGCTTAAGATGGTTGGTCTAGAGGATCGCTGGAAAAATAACCCTAATCAACTTAGTGGCGGACAACAACAAAGAGTTGCTATTGCTAGAGCTCTTTCTGTAGATCCTCCTATAATCCTTGGAGACGAGCCTACAGGTAACCTAGATACTAAAACCTCAAAATCTATCATTGATTTATTATCTAATCTTAATAAAGAAGTTGGAAAAACTATTATTCTAGTCACTCATGATCCTGAAGTTGCTATGAGATGTTCTCGTGTCATTACTGTCAAAGACGGCAATATTGATGACCATGATTATGATATTCATGAGAAAAAAACTATTTCTTGACATTTTGTTATTAATTTAAATATAAAATATTATTTCTATTAATTGTATAAATTGTCCACTTTCAACCCAATTACTACAATTCTGGCTATTAGTTTATTGATTGTTACTGCAAAAATATTTGCTCTAATTTTTAAAAGAATAAAACTCCCAGAAGTAATTGGAGAAATACTTGCAGGTGTTATCTTTGGTCCCTTTGCAATTGGTGGTCTTATTGTCTTAGCAGGAGAACCTCTCTTTTCAGGTCCTGTTAATGAAAACTTTGTTCTTGAAACTTTCTTTGAAATTGGAGGTATGATACTCCTCTTTAGCGCTGGATTAGAATTTACATTTAAACAATTTAGAAAGGCAGGACTTCCTGCATTTGTTATTGGAACTGCTGGTGTAGTTATTCCTTTTATCCTTGGTTATTATGGAAGTATTTTTGTCGGTTTTTCATCTACTGAATCTCTTCTTATTGGTGCAGCTCTTACTGCTACTAGTATTGCTATTACAATAAGAACTCTTGAAGAACTAGACCAACTCAAAAATGTTGAATCTCAAATCATGGTCTATGCTGCAGTGGTAGACGACGTACTTGGTTTAACTGTTCTTGGAGTGGTTCTTGCAATTGGCAGTACGGGTATTATCCCTGGAATTGCCAGTATCTTATCTACTACTGTACTTACTCTATCTCTTTGGATTGCTTTATTATTGGGTTCAGTTTATTTCTTACCTAAATTTCTCGATTTCGTGACTAACCTTACTGGAGAACTTAAATTAACTGAGGACTCAGAGAAACATCCTCAATCTCCATCTACTCTTGAAACACTTGCGATATTCATAATTCTTGTATGGGGTGCAATTGCATATTACATGGGTCTTTCTCCTATTGTTGGAACATTTGCTGCAGGAATGGCAGTAGCAGGTTCTCGTTATAAACATCAAATTGAAATATTCAATAACCATATACGCATTATTTTTGCACCATTATTCTTTGCATATGTTGGCGCACAAATTAATCTTGCAGAAATTATTGGAATTGATCTATTTGCATTTGGTTTAATACTTGCACTTGCAATGGTTGGAAAATTACTTGGTTGTGGTATTCCGGGTTATGTATTCTTACGTAGCAGAATTAAAGCTCAGCGTATAGGTATTGGAATGGCTTCACGTGGAGAAGTTGGAATTGTTGTTGCCGGAATAGGTTATGCATCCGGATTAATTGATAGTTATTCTTATGCAGTTCTTATGGGAGTAATAATGGTTACTACTATTGTTAGTCCAATTCTGTTGAGATTAACTGCTGATTCAAAATAAAATTCTTATATTCGTACTGTTGTTTTAATTCTTAATGAATAATTCTTTGGAATATGATGCTGTGTTAATGCTAGAAGATGGTAGCAAATTTCATGGAACCGGTTTTGGAAAACCATCTACCGTTGTTGGCGAAGTAGTATTTACTACAGGTATGGTTGGTTATACTGAGTCTCTTACCGATCCTTCATTTGGTGGTCAACTTTTGTCCTTTACTTATCCTTTGATTGGTAATTATGGAGTTCCTGATTATTCTAATTGTGATGAATATTCTCTTCCTGCTCACTTTGAATCCTCTAAGATTCAACCTAGTGGTGTTATTGTAAACGAATTATGTACTTCTCCAAATCATTGGAGTTCTACCAAAACATTTGATGAATGGCTTAAATCCGAAGAAATAACTGGAATTTCTAATATTGATACTAGAAGTCTTACCTTGAAAATTAGAGAATCGGGCGTTATGATGGGTGCTATTAGCTACGATCCAAATAATTCTATCAACCCTGATTCTGTTCTAAGTAATGCCAAATCTTATGACACTTTTGAATTTTTTAAAAACGTAAGTACTCCTTCTCCTCAAACCTACGGAAATAGTGACGATATGATTGTAATCCTAGATTTCGGAGTAAAAAATGGCATCCTAAGGAATGTATTGAAAAGAAATTATTCTGCCACTGTCGTTCCATATAATTATAATCTTGATCAAATAATGGAATATAATCCTAAAGGAATAATTATTAGTAATGGACCAGGAGACCCTCAACGTTGCACCGATTATCTTGATACAATTAAACAAATCTGTAATTCTCCAATTCCTACTTTGGGAATATGTTTAGGCCACCAATTAATTTCACTTTCACTTGGTGCATCAACTTATAAATTACAATATGGACACCGAGGTCAAAATAAATCTTGTAAAGATTTGATTAGTGGCCGAAGCTATGTAACTAGTCAAAATCATGGATACGCCGTTGATATAGATTCTTTATCTAAAACAGATCTTAAACCTTGGTTTGTTAATCTTGATGATAATTCTTTAGAAGGTGTCAGACATATTAATCATTCTTGTATTGCAGTACAATTCCATCCCGAAGCACATCCTGGTCCTTATGATACTTCTTATGTTTTTGATGAATTCTTTAACATGGTTGTTGGTGATTCAAATTGAGCGATAAAATCAAAAAAATTCTTGTTCTTGGCAGTGGCGCAATTAAGATTGGTGAAGCAGGAGAATTCGACTATTCAGGTAGTCAATGTATTAAAGCTCTCAAAGAGGAAGGAATTGATTCTGTATTAGTTAATCCTAATATTGCTACAATTCAAACTGATTCACGTATTTGCCCCAAAGTATATTCTATTCCAGTAGTTCCTGAATTCGTTACTAAAGTCATTGAAAAAGAAAGACCTGATGCTATACTTCTAAGTTTTGGCGGTCAAACTGCATTAAATTGTGGAATTCAACTCGACAAGCAAGGAATATTGTCAAAGTACAATGTTAAGGTATTAGGAACTAAAATTCGCGGTATTGAAATCACCGAAGATCGAGACCTTTTCAAACAAAAGATGACTGAATCAGGTATTGATACTCCAAAAAGTCGTGCCGTATATTCTCTTGACGAAGCTAAAGAATTAGTCAAAGAACTTGGCTATCCTGTTATGATTCGTGCTGCTTATACTTTGGGCGGTAAAGGTGGCGGTGTTGCACATAATGAATATGAACTTGACGAGATTGTTATTAAAGGAATTGCCAATAGTCTTACTAAACAAGTTTTGATTGAAGAATATCTTGGAGAATGGAAACAGATAGAATATGAAATAATGCGCGATTCAGAAGGTAATTGTGTTACAGTTTGTAATATGGAAAATGTTCTTGGAATGAAAGTACACACCGGCGATAATATTGTTGTAGCTCCATCGCAAACAATTACAAATAGAGAATATCATAAACTCCGAGAAATTGCTATTAAAGCTGCTACTGCATGTGAAATTGTTGGCGAATGTAATGTACAATTCTCTTTAGATCCTAACTCTGAAGATTACAATGTAATTGAAATTAATGCAAGATTGTCTCGTTCTTCTGCACTTGCATCTAAAGCAACTGGATATCCATTGGCTTATCTTGCTGCTAAAGTTGTACTAGGTAAAACTCTTCCTGAACTTTTCAATCAAGTTACTGGTGTGACTACTGCTTGTTTTGAACCATCTCTTGATTATCTAGTAGTCAAAATGCCTCGATGGGATCTCAAAAAGTTTGAGAACGTATCAAGAAAAATTGGAACTCAAATGAAATCAGTTGGAGAAATTATGTCAATTGGAAGTACTTTCGAAGAAGCTCTTCAAAAGGCTATTCGTATGGTCGATATCGATAAATTAGGTTTATGTCAACCTGATTTCCATTCTGATTCTGACCCTGAAACACTTGAAGATAATCTTGTTCACTTTAGTGACGAAATTCTCTTTCATGTAGTTGAATCTCTTCGTTCCAATATGTCGCCTGAGGAGATCTCAAGAATATCTACCATTGACAAATGGTTTGTTGATAAAATCAATAATGTTGTAGATATTGAACGTAAATTATTGAAAAACCCTACTCTAATTGATAAATCAATTATTCTTGATGCCAAGAAGAAAGGGTTCTCTGATAAACAATTATCTCTTTATCTTGATAAAGAGGAATCTGAGATTCGTGAAATTCGAACTAATTATGGTATTCTGCCTAGAACTAAGCAGATTGATACTCTTGCGGCCGAATGGCCAGCACAAACAAACTATTTGTACATAACTTATGATGGTTCTACTGACGATGTTATACCATCTAATAAGAAAAAACTAATCGTTCTTGGTGCAGGTACTTATAGAATAGGTAGTTCGGTTGAATTTGATTGGTCTACCATGAACATGGTATGGGCATTAAAAGAACGCGGTTATGATATCGTAGTAGTAAATTGTAATCCTGAAACCGTTTCTACTGATTATGATATGAGCGATAGTTTATATTTTGAAGAAATTACTCTCGAACGGGTTCTGGATATTTATGATAAAGAACAACCTGATGGTCTTGTTGCATGTGTCGGAGGACAAATTGCAAATAATCTTGTTAACAAATTACAAAAATATGACATAAAATTATTTGGAACTTCTAGTTCCAATATTGATCGCGCTGAGAATCGTGAAAAATTTAGTGCACTATTGGATGAGATTGGTGTCTCACAACCATCTTGGCAAACGTTTAGTTCTTTGGATACTGCATATGAATTTGCTAAAGAACAAAAATATCCTCTTCTTGTAAGACCTTCTTATGTTCTAAGTGGTGCTGCAATGAGAGTTATTTGGACTGATGATAATCTTAAAACTTTTCTTGAAGATGCCGCTAAAGTTAATGCTGATTATCCGGTTGTTGTCAGTAAATTCATTCAAGATGCTCGCGAAATTGAAGTTGACGCTGTATCTGATGGAGATAATGTCTTTATTGGAGCAATTCTTGAACATATAGAAAAAGCAGGTGTACATTCGGGCGATGCAATAATGACTATTCCTCCTCGAACTTTGGATCCTAGTGAAGAAGCATTGATTATAGATTACACGAATAAAATTGCAAAACAACTAAAAATTAAAGGTCCATTTAACACACAATTTATCGTTAAAGACGGATCTGTTTCTGTTATTGAGTGTAATCTCCGAGCCTCTCGTTCAATGCCTTTTGTTTCAAAATATAGTGGTGTTAACCTTATGCAAATGGCCGCTTCTGCAATATTGGGGAAGACAATTTCTTCTAGTTTTCATAATTATCGTAATATTCAATCTGTTGGCGTAAAAGTTCCTCAATTTTCTTTTATGCAATTGGATGGCGCAGATCCAAATCTTGGGGTTGAAATGCAATCTACTGGAGAGGTTGCATGCTTTGGAAAAAATTTCTATGACGCTTTTCTTAAATCACTTATCTCTGCTGGTTATAATATCCCACGTAAAAACGGTAGTATTCTCGTAAGTATCGGAGGTACAGAGAAAAAACAAAAACTCTTACCTGTTATTAAAAAATTCTCTAAACTTGGTTTTAAGACATTTGCTACTGAACATACTGCTGATTTTCTTGATTCTAATAATATTGATTCTATTGCACTTTACAAAATTGGCGAATATGAAAGAAAACCTAATCTAGAAGATTATTTAATTAAACGCGAATTTGATTTAATTATTAATATTCCAATGATTAAATCTTCTACTAATGCTGATTCAATAATAGAAGATGAATATTTAATACGACGAAAAGCAGTTGAATTAGGCATTCCAGTTATTACAACAATAGAACTTGCTGAAGTTTTTGTAGATGGAATTGATTGGCTCAACGAAAATAAACTTACAATTATGCAAACTGCTAAACAATAAATTGCTAATTTAAGTTAAATTTCTCTTTAATAATGGGTAAAATTTCTTTTAAATCCTTTTTATTCACAATTGAATCTGATTTCTCATTGATTAGTTTTGTTCCATTGAAAGAGATTCTTAGCCCTGCTAAATCAAATAATTTTATGTCATTGGCACCATCAACTGTTATTACAATATCATCTTTCTTCTCATCCATCATTTCTAATGTACCTTTTATCGGTACTGTCTTGTCTGATCCTACTATCACTTCTACTCCTTCTAATTTCTCCTCGTTAAAAATCAATTTATTCGAAAATGCATAATCTATATGTAATTCTTCTTTAATTCTATCAATTAAAATATCTGGTCCACCTGATACTGTTAACGTCTTAAATCCTAACCTTCGTAATTCATCAAATGTTTCTTTTGCGCCATTCATGATGGGCATATCATCAGACACTCTTTTACAATCGTTATACGATACTCCTTTCAATTCATTAATCCTTTCTATTAGACCTTTTTCCCATTCTATCTCTCCACTGATTCCTTTCTTAGTTATTTCCCAAATTTCTTCTTCTTTTCCAACTACTTTAGCTAATTCTGGTAAAAATTCACCATCAATTAAAACTCCTTCTGTATCAAATATTGCTAACAATGATTATCCTCTTGATTAATCATTAGTTTAAATTCGTTAACTAATAAACCTGCGTAAAACATTATACGTATCTTTTTAATTCTGAATTATTTTCTGCTAATTCTTTTAATATTACTGCACTAGTTTTATCAATCAAACTCATACCTTTTCCTGAAATAATTCTTCCTTTCAGTTCTTTTTTCTCAATAAAACCTGCTGATTCTAATTGTTGTAACGGTTTTCTAATTGCTGATTGTCCTGCACTTCTTTGATGTCTTTTTGCGAATTTAATTTTCTTTTTACCTCCATAAAAATCTTGCAAGTCTGATAATCCTATTGGTCCATGTAAATAGACTTTTCTTAATAATGACGCACATCTTTCATACCACCAATCATCATTTTGTGGTGGTCTTTCTGCATGAGATCCTGTTTTGACAAATTCTGACCATTCAGGAGGCTTAACTATATTTTCTTCCTTTAGCTTATTTGCTAATGTTTCTATCAACTTATCTGCTGGTACTTCATTCACGTTTGTCAAATTCAGATTCACAATAATTTATATCATATATAGGTTTGACTCTTGTTCCTTATCTTTCTGTAAGTAAAACCACAATGAAGACATGTGATATTTACTGATTTCCTTACCTTCGAAAGTCTTATTCTTGAATTAAATCCAGGTACTATGAATCTCTTACATTTATGACAAAATAACATCCTTTGTGAAAATCCTGATTTAATATTGAATTTTTTAGAAAAATCTCTAGCCTGTTTCGCTTGGATTTCTGCAAGATTATGACTATGTTTTAACGATTTCTCTATCTCAACCGATAGATGATTTACTCTATTCTCTGCTATCTGACGTTTTTTTTTCTTAATATTCAATTAATCTACAAAATCTATTTAACATTAAGAATTTTTTATACATTGTGGAATATCTTAACATAATATTGACTGAATCTGCATTGGAACTTGTCCCCGACACACTCAAAACTAAATCTCGTAGTAACAATCACACATTTCTTGATAAAAGCTATCATTCTCATCTTATGAAAAATCTTGATAATATCGACAAAAGAGGACGACCTGATATTGTACATATGAGTTCTCTTTCAATCACATCGACTCCTTTGTACCTGGAAAAACAAATCAAATTTTACATACATACGATTTCTGATTATGTAATTGATTTTAATTTTGGCGTACGGTTGCCAAAATCTTATCATCGCTTTATTGGATTATTGGAAAAATTATTTTTTAACTATGTAAATGACGAAAAATCCGACCCTTTGATTAATATTTATGAATCTTCATTTTCTGAACTTATTACTGATATCAAATCTGACCATGTTGTTGGCTTGTCACGCCAAGGAGAAACTCTCTCATCGAATTACTTGTCTGACACAATAATTAATTCATCACATCCAACTTTATTGATTGGGGGGTTCTCTCACGGAACATTCTCAAAAAACGTTCTTGGTTGTGTAGATGATCTAATATCTCTCGGCAATTTCAATCTCGAATCACATACTGCCTGTTCAAGAATCATATATGAAATCGAGAAACAAAATCCTAATTTTTCATAAATATTTTTTATCTACTAATATCTCTTAGAATCTAGCGGTTGTCGTCCAGTCCTTTAATTAGGGGAAAACCTGGTCTAGGACACGGGGTTTCCAACCCCGGAACACGGGTTCAAATCCCGTCGACCGCATTCTCAAAAATCAAAATATATACAAATTGCAAACATTATATTCTATAATATAGAAATTTATTCACTGCCGAGGTAGCTCAGCCTGGGAG
>DAHJ01000025.1:944-118244 GCA_002495905.1 Thaumarchaeota archaeon UBA223 | reverse complement strand
CCGAGGTAGCTCAGCCTGGGAGAGATTATATAACTCCAGCACTCCGCTGAAGCCGGAGCTGTCGCCGGTTCAAATCCGGCTCTCGGCATTTCTAATTAGTTATATATTATTTTTCTAATTTTATTCTGTGTCTCAAAACATCTTTTCAGATAAAATAGAACTTCTTGTTTTAGATTTAGACGGTACTGTTTTTGGTAATTCTCGACTTCTTCTTGAAGAAATCGAAGATATTAGAAGTCTTGTAGATAGTGGAGTTCGTGTAGTTATTTCTAGTGGTAGGGCTTTACATTATGTTCTTGGTATATCTCGATGCTTAGGATTAGAAGATGTTGTTATTTGCGAAGAAGGTACAGTTACGTACGATTGCCGTACCCATGAATTAATTTTGTTGGGCGAACAAAAAGACTTGATTTTATTGAAAAACAATCTTTCTTCTTGGTTGCCTTTCTGTATAATTCCCAAAGAAGCTCACCATGATAAAAACGTCATTATTGCTCTTGATCGAGAACCTCGAATAAATGTCGACGAATTTCTTAACGAAGTTTCAGAAGTTATTTCTACGAAAAATCTTAATCTAAACCTTACTAGATCCGACGAAATGATTAATCTTATGCCGCCTAATATCACTAAAGGTTACGCGTTAGAAAAGTTATTGAAATCTGAAAAAATTAATCCTGATTCTGTTGTTGCCATTGGGGACTCTCTCAATGATTTGTCAGTGTTCGATGTAGTAAAATATTCTGTAGCGGTTTCTAATTCTCATGATCTAGTAAAAGAAAAATCATTTTATACATCAAATAAAACAAATGGGCATTGCGTCTCGGAAATTATCAAATTTATTATTTCTAATAATAAACAATACTAGTGATTCATAAAAAATCATTTTTATTTATCTAATTATATTATTTGATATGGAAGTTGAATCGTGGAATCCTGATTGGGGAGAATTAAATGAATCAAATATGAGAAAACATCTGGAAGAAGAAGGATTTAATGTAATTACTTATTCTTATAGTCCAGGTACATATTTCTCTGAACATTCCCACACTATTGACAAAAAAGATACAGTACTTTCTGGCAAGTTCAAAATGACGGCTCTTGGAAAAGAATTCATTTTAGGACCTGGAGATATGTTGCTTGTTCCTGCTGGAACTATTCATACTGCTGAAGTTATTGGAAATCAACCTGTAATTAGTCTCGACGCAACTAAATATTAATCTAATTAGAATTTCTTTATTCCTATTACAAAACCAACTACAAATGGTATTGCCATTTCTAATTGTAGTATCACTATTGACCATAATGAAGTTGCTAAAGTTGCTGCTTGTCCAAAAATATATTCAGATATGTAATTAAAAATTGGTAATGTATCTGCATATCCTGAAGCAGGGATGATAAAAAATATTATACCAAATAGAACAACAAGTATCTTTGCCACTCGTTTGAAAAGATATGCAGATGCAATACCTCCTACTAATGAATAACCCATAATTGTAATTATTGATGAAATCTCTGCCATTATCCTAATTGTGTGTCTAAGGCAGATAAATTTTTGTTAATTATAACGCCGTGAGCGGGATTTGAACCCGCGATTCCTTGCGGAGACAGGATGTTTGCAGAATAGCAATCCTGCGCCTTACCAGGCTAGGCAACCACGGCATAAGAAATGTCGGCATTGCCATTATTAACGTTTAAAAAAAATTGAAAAAAATATATAAATTAATTAGAATTTTCCAGTTCTGAAAACTCTTATTCCTGCTATTCCAATCCATAGACCAAGAATTACTGCTTCTATAAACTCAGGAATAGCTACTCCTTCAGGATAAATGCTGCCTATTGGCGTTCCTAATATTCCAAGAACTGCACCTCCAATTACTACTAATGAAACTATTCCAGATCCAATCGAAAATATTGCAAAATTCTTATCCCTTGTACGTCTTTCCACTCCAATTATGATTAATCCTATTGGCGTAAAAATAAAGTAAATTAATGCTACAATTAAATGAATTGTACCTGAAACACTGTATGGAAATACTCCCACTAATGCCAGGTTTATTCCACCGATAAATATTAGAGAGTATGCTATCTTGTTCATTAAATTATCTGGAATGGTTTTTCTGGTCGAAGAAACGAAAATAGCTATTAAAAGTCCTGCTACAATCATGCCTCCATTAAATGTCCATGTTGCAATCTGTGTGTCACCTTCTTGTGCAAATTCTGAGATAAGTCTTCCTTCTTGTTCAACACCCAAGTCACTTAGAGCATGTATTGGCCACTCAAACCAAGGCGAGAAATAAATAGAAACTAATACTGCTAAAATCCCGATTATTGGACTAGCTATTCCTATTACTCCAAACTTTCTTACTTTGATATTTTCCGCCATCGTTATAATCTATATACGCATAAAGACGTTTAAGATTAATGGCAACAGAGCCACTGGGATTCATATCACTCCCAAGCCCTTTTCCAATCTTACAAAGTCATTCACGTAGACGTGAAAGCGCAACCACCCTACTATACGGATGCTCCCTCCCGGACCTGTCCGGTTTCAGTAGTTGAAGAATTACTATTTCCTTCGAAATAGCTATCTCTTGTGACCACCAATCACGGCGTGATTTCATTCAAGCAAGACGGCAGGTACCTGAAAATTATACTTTAACCAGTGGTTACTGGCGCTGCATATAGCCGGTTTCAGCAAGGAGGACGGCTATCCCCCCAACCCTACCTGTTGCCAATAAAGTAATTATTTTCATAATATATAGATGACTTGTTATTTTCATATTCTATTGCTTCTTTGACGAGCATAAATCGCAAAAATCAATACTAGACCTACAGTTGCAATTGTAAATATAATTTCATTCTCTGTTCTTGAATAATTCTCTTGCAATTCATTTACAAAGAACACATTATCGGGGACATTTTCTATCCTTGTATTCCTCTTAATTACATCTGATAATCTAGTATTGTCTATATCTTCAACAATATCTTTCAAATCTGGATCGTTCAAATAGAATAAACGATCTCCGTTTCTCGTCCTTTCAAATTGTTCTTTAATTATATAATATCCAGTTTCTCCAAGTGTTGAACCTTCTACGTGCTCTTCTGATAATACCCCGATTATTGGATCTAATTCATCCACACTTCTATATGCCTGATTCAATCGTCTTATTATTTCTTGATCTGAATTTATTTCTTCAAATTCCTTTACAGGAATTAGACCAATTTCTTTTCGTATTGAATTATAATCTGGTATTCCGTGATCTCTTGCTCTTATTATGTCTAAAACACATAAATCTAAACCTCCTCTTTGAGGCTCTTCAAATAAAAAGTTCCTAATACTATCGTGATAATATATGTCACTAGCTTGTTGATTTGTTACAATTATTCCTTTTATAATTGAATCAATTCCATGTTTTTGAATAATTGAAGGGTTGAAAAAACCCTCTTGCATTGGAATAGTTTGTTTTACGTTTGTTTCATTGACTAAAATGAATTGTTCTCCTATTTGACTATGTCCAATTCTAAATGCTACGACCGAAAACAAATGAGAAATCTGTGGATTCACTGATTTATCATATCCTACATAAGGTTCTAATTCTATACCTAGGGATGGTATGAATTCATTATATGTTATTGATTGGATTATTGCTGTGTTTATCTTTCTTGCCATTTGAAATATTTCTTCGTCACTCAATTCAGGATTGTCGTTAATAATTTCTTCTGCTATCCGATTGTGTTCTCTTACAAATAATGTGTTAATTGCTGTTAATGCAATATTTTCATTCGCTCTTGTATCTCCTGAAAAAAATGCTAAACCTCTTACTCTTTGTTCTTCTATTGAATTTACGGGTGCTAATCTCAATAAATCTCCATTTTCATGTTCTGTTGTGATTAATTTTCCACCTTCAAATGTTCTTAATTCATTTGCACGTTGTTCTGACGTTCCATATATTACACTTCCATCTAACCATGGCGTTACTGTGTTTATTTGTTCACGGTTATTCTCATTTGATATCCCTGTTCTAACATCGTATAGACTTCGAAATACAGACATCATTGTTTGACCTTCTCGATAATATGGATCGTTATTTGGTGCAATAATCTGAATTCTTTCTAAATTTTGTAATCTTGTATCAAACACTGCGGTTGGAGTAAAATCTATATCGTGAGAGATGAACTGTCCCCATACCCAATTCATATCTGATAAATCTCTTTCATCAATAATATTTGAACCTGGTTGCTGATCACATACTGTATTACTTATGACTCTGGGATTGGGACTTTCTGAATTGGATAGTTCTGATATTCCATCTGAATATGCTTGATTAACTAATCTTCGAAGAGTCAAATTCGCCTCTCCCCATTCTAAATTCTCTTTATTATTTTCTGAACCTTTAAAATTATAAGAATCTGATATATTGATTGAATTATATTGTCCAAATACAACTGAAGGTAGTAATATTAATATAGAAACTATTAATATTACTATTTTTTTCATTTGTATGACTCGTTTATTAATTATTTTATTTCGGAAGTGATACTGCTAGTTGTTCTAATCTCTTTACATTTACATTAGAACCAACAGTTAAGTCTCCAGTGAAAGTGAACTTTGGACCGAATATTGCATAATTAATTGGTGCTTCATTTTCATCAAATAGTGCTGTATATGAAAATGCTTTTCCATCTACTGCAACAATCTCTGATTTGAATGGTTCAGGTTCTATTCTCGAACCATATATCGTTCCTCCAGCAGATGCTTCCGTAAAACAATCTCCTGAATCACTTTCTAAAATACATGTTGAATTCTCTGCTTCATCAATTGATTTTACATGAAGTGAGGATGTAGACATCAACATGAAAAATGTATTTGCTTCAATTGGCACTTCACCCATCAAATACGTTGGCATTATGAAAGATTCTGGATTATTATCCACTCTACAGAATGCTCTTTTTTGATCGAAGTAAAATACCTCGTCCATTCTTACAGTTGGCTGTTTGTCAACGGTGTTTGGCATGTTTTTTACATTGCTTCCACCTCCAAATATTGCCCATCTTTGTAGGTCTTCTAGCTTGTTATTCAAATCGACTAAGTCGGTTTGCAATTGGGAATTTCTATCTCTTTCTTCTGCAAGATTACCGTTAGAATTTAGAAATCCCAATCCTCCTATTCCTAAACCTACTGCGGCTCCACCTGCATATTTTATAAAATCTCTTCGATTTTGTTTGTCAGTTTGTATGTCTGTCATGTCTATAAAAAATAACTACTAGTTTATATATATAACGGCATTATAATATATGTCTCGTAAAAGACAATATTGTAGTTCCAATGTTTATGGTTCAGTAGACGGAACTACAATCATTTTATTTTAACATTGACCATATCAAGGCCTTATGCATATGTAATTTATTATCCACTTGTTGCCAAATTACTGAATTTTTACCATCTATTACACTTTCTGATACTTCTTCTCCACGTACAGCTGGTAGACAATGCATGAATATTGCATCATCCTTCGCTTTTGACATTATCTTATCGGTAACTCTGTATTTTGGAAGAAAAGTCTTCTTCTTTAATTCTTTATTTTTGTCTCCCATTGAAACTATCTTATCTGTAACTACTACATCAGAATCTATTACTGCCTTTATTGGATCTGTACTAATTGATAATGATGATTCATTCTTCTTCACTATTCTCTCAGCAACATCAATTATCTTTTTGTTTGGCGAATATTTATTTGGACATGCAATAGAGAAATCTGCTCCCAATTTTAATGCCGCAATCAAGAAATCATTCAATACATTGTTACTATCTCCTATCCAGGTTATTTTTAAATTACGCAATGTTTTCTTCTTCTCTAATATTGTTTGTATATCCGATAATGCTTGACATGGGTGATTTGTATTTGACAATGCATTAATTACTGGAATTGAAGAATTATCAATAAATTCTTGTATATCTGAATTATGATAAGTACGCATTGCTACAATATCCACATATTCTGATAACGTCCTTGCAGTATCTTTAATTAATTCTCCTCTTGATATTTGTAAATCTGATTCACTAAGAAATATTGAATTTCCTCCCATTTGTTCCATTGCAATTTCAAAACTCAATCTTGTTCTTGTCGAAGGTTTTTGAAAAATTAACGCTAATGTCTTATTCTTGACTTTCTTTAATGGTATGTTCTTTCCACTCTTGAATTTTCTTGCAATTTTTACCATTTCTTGTATATCTTTTGCTTTTAATTCATTAATCTCCATCAAATTTTTCATTATATTTCCATCTCTCTACTGAAATAGCCCTGATAAGAATCTCTCTTCATTGAACTTCTCAAGGTCTTTATACTCTTGTCCAGTCCCTATATATATTATTGGTTTACCTGTTTCGCTCAAGATTGATAATATTGCCCCTCCTTTTACATCTGCATCCACTTTAGTTAAAATTGAACCATTAAATTCAGTGTATTTGAAGAATTCTTGTGTTTGAGATACCAAATCATTACCTGCAAGAGAATCTCCAATAAATATCGTAAAATCTGGCTCCACCACATTTTTTATTTTTAATACTTCCTGCATAAGGTTACTGTTTGTTTGAACCCTTCCAGATGTGTCAATTATTACCGCATCTATGCTATGTGTCTTAGAATATTCTACTCCATCTCTAGCTACTGCAGCGGGATCTGAACCATATTTTTGCGATATTAATTTCAAATCTAATCTATTTGCATGTTCTTTAATCTGCTCTATTGCTCCCGATCTGAATGTATCCCCTGCAACTATTACTGAAGAAATATTATTCTCTTTTAGTAGATGTCCAATCTTTGCTACTGTAGTTGTTTTTCCTGATCCATTTATTCCTACTATTAATATCTTGAATGGTTTAGTTTCTTTTGTTTTGATTAATTGAATTAGATCTATGTCCTCTACTTTTTGAAATATGTCCTTGATAGTACTAGTAAATTCATTTTTTATTATTTCTTTAAATTCATCACTTCTAGCAAATTTCTTCTCGATCATTTGTTTTTTTATATTCTCTGATATTTGGTCTACTAAATCAAATGGTATTTCTGATTCTAATAATTCTATTGTTAGATTTTCCATTACTTTGTCTAACTCTTTTTCTGAAATTTGTTTTTCTACAGCGATTTTTGAAAGATTTGATACTGCGTTTTTAACTTTGTCTAACATCTTGTTGGCCCTGTACAATATTGTTCAAAGCAGCTCTAATACTGTTGTATTGCTGTGCCATGTCTTGTTTTTGTGCATTTAATGCTTCAACAGATTTTTCTATATCTTTAATTCTTTCATTAAGAAATTCCTTTACCTCTTCTTCATTCTTTTCTATTGTTATTCCTGCACCAATATTAACAAAAAAAGTAGATTTTTCTCCTATTTTTGTTAATAAACCTGATCCAATAGGAAATAGAATTTCTTCTGAATTCACATTGCTTAAAATTTCCGTTGCTCGAACTGATGCTCTACTCTCAACAATCGCATTCATTGCTACATTTTCTCTGTTACCTATGTCAGTTAGGTATGATTCTAGTTGCTTCATTTGTTGAAGCAATACTTGGGTTTGTTGATCAACGTTCATTTTATTCTTTTTTTGTTCTTCTTATTTAAAACACTTGTGACGATTTAAATCCCAAATGCACTACTTACCATTACTAATTCAGGACCACTTGTTTGATTTCCAACTAATATATTCTCAGAATTAGAAATTATTCCTGAAGAAACATATGGAACTCCACTATTTACTGTTGCATTTTTTATATCTACCTGCAACACATCTCTAATTATCTTCAAATTATTTTCATTTATTATTGGATGAGCCACTGCTCCAGTATTAGTCGTTTTAATCATTGCTCCCATCAAATACATTGATGCAATATTCATTCTTTTTACGGGCACTTTCAATATTTTTGAAATATTCTTTGCTTCTTCCTCTCCAATTAAACTTGACACGATCGCTCCATAATCATTTGCAGCAATGAGATTTCCTGCTGAAGTAAATCTTGAATCTAATTTTTGTATCGGCAGTCCTGTTTCTTTTTTCAAAGCCTCTTCTTCAAAACCTTCGATTAATTTTGAAACAATTATTCCATTACTGTTCATTATTGTTAGTGCACCTAGAAGCCTTGATCCACCAATTGTTGTTGATATGTTCTCTACTTTGAGATGTTTGATTATCTTTGATATCTTGGTTGAAGCTACTCCCGGCGGACTGATAAGAAAATTATCATTAGCCTGAAAAAATACTCCTATGTTTGGATTTCTATATATGTCGAATTTTATAATGTCCAATTATATCTGCATCTTTTAATTCGAAAGATTACTTATAGGAGTTACGTTATTTTTAATTGTTAATGTCTAATTCTGTTCTTGACTATCATCTTTCCAAACTTAAGAAATCTAAATTTCGTAATAGTTTTTCTCTTCATACAAAAGACTATCAGTATTTGGAAAAACATGGAATATCTGAAATAATAGATCATGCTCATAACTTCATTTTAGAAAGACTTTCTCCTGCATATCCTGATAATGATGGTAAACAAACTCCATTCAAGAATCATCCTGTTTTTATTGCTCAACACGCAACTGCAACTTGCTGTCGTAAATGTATGAATAAATGGTATAAAATTCCTCAAGGAGATAAACTCACACCTGAACAAATTGATTTTTCAGTCGATTTGATAATTCATTGGATTCAATCTCAACAAACTCGTTCTCTACAAAATGAAAATTAATAATAGATATAAAAGATTAGAACATTTTTATGCTAAATGAATTCTGTTAAAAAAGGCCATTTAATGGAATTGCCAAGTCGGGTACTCATTGGTTATGATATTATTGAGGAATTTGGAAATTTTCTTAACGATTTGGCTATTGATAAATCTGTATTATTTGTTGGAGGCAAACGTGTACATTCTACAGTTAATGATATCATTGCTGAATCAATGGAAACATCTGAATTAAGTTTTGATTGGAAAATTATCGAAAATGCAACTACGTCTGTAACTGACGATGTATCTGAATTCTGCAAGTCAAATAATTACGGTCTAATTGTTGGTATCGGAGGGGGTAAATCTGTTGATGTTGCTAAATTATCTTCTTATCGCGCTAATCTTCCATTTGTTAGTTTTCCTACAAGTGCTTCACATGATGGTATCTCAAGCCCATTTGCATCAATCAAAGGTTCTGATAGACCCTATTCTTTTGTTGCCAGTCCTCCGCTTGGAATTTTTGCAGATATAAAAATAATATCACAAGCTCCGGATAGATTGCTATCTAGTGGATGTGGTGATTTAATTGCAAAAATCACTGCAATAAAAGACTGGGAACTTGCACGAGATAATTCGGGTGAAAAATTCCGTAATTACGCTGCAAGTCTTTCTTATATGAGTTCTCAAATCTTATTTGACGAATCACTAAATTTCTCTAGTAATAAAATTGATAGTGTAAGAAATGTTGTCGAAGCTCTAATTAGCACTGGTGTTGCTGCTGGAATTGCAGGTAGCAGCCGCCCATGCAGTGGCTCAGAACATCTTATCAGCCATGCTCTTGATATAGTTTCTCCTAATAATGGACTTCATGGCGAAAAATGTGGTATGGCTTCTATTGCAATGTCGAAACTTCATGGACTAGATTGGCAAAATATTCGAAATGCATTGTTACGAGTAAATTGTCCTACTAATGTATCTGATATCGGTATTACTGCTGACGAACTAATTGAAGCAATTAATCTTGCTCCAACTATTCGACCTGAACGATATACTATTCTCAATACTGCTAATTTAGATAGAGAAAGTATACGTAAATTACTCTCAGAAACTAGTTGTATTTAGAATACCTATTCTATTTTTTCTTCACTAGATTCGTTTTCTACGTTTGAATCATCTGTAACTGTTTTTTGTTCAGTTGATTCTTCTTTATTTTTATCATCATCTTGTACTTGTTTTTCATCTTTAAATTGTTCAATATAGGATACTTCATTTACATCTTTTACATATTTCATAATCTCGTTTGCTATTGCTCTTTTTATTATTTGCAAACCTTCTAATAGAAAATATTCATCTGGAATTCTAATATTCGCAACACTCTGTTCGACTTCAACATTGATTTTTTCAATGCTATTTGGAATTCTTCTTTCAATAATCTCATTTATCATTTCTTTATTATCTTCAATTTTCTTAACTACTGTGAAATTATATTCTAAAGTTCTTCCTGCATATCTATGATTAAAATCAATTTGAGCTCTTCCTGAACCTACAAACCTTACTATTCCAATTCTTCCATCTATTTCAATTTCTGCCCCAACACTGATTTGATCTGCTTTGTCTCTAAATTTCTTTAGAGGCACTAATCTTGTTTTTGAAGCATCTCTCACTCCGAATCCTTTTTCTGGAGATATGTCAATATTTACTTGTTTTCCTATCTCAGCTTCTGCAAGCGCTTCATCTAATCCTTTTAATACCCAACTATCTCCAACTGCTACTAATCTGGGCTTAAATACAAAATCCTCGTCAATATCTCCAATTTTCTTTCCTTCCTCTTCAATTGTTGTCTCTATGATGTCTCCGGTATCTTTTACTTTTGCAGTAAAATCTAACAATATTAGGTCTCCATTATTCATAGATTATTATCTTACACTGCAAGTATAAAAATAAATTAGTGGTAACAAAACTTCGAAAAAGTTATCAGTATCTAATAATTATAATATCCTGAAATTAAATGTCAATTAATGCAAACGACTCTACATATCAGCAATTAATCATGCTTCCCGGACCAACTAATGTGCCTATCGAAGTCACACAAGCAATGGTCGCTCCTAGTATTGGCCATCGAACAGCCACTTTCAGCTCTATGATGAAAGAAATGATTCGTAAGGGAAAAATTCTATTTGAATGTGAAGAAGATATTATTCATTTATCTGCTTCTGGTACTGCCGCAGTAGAAGCCAGTATAACCAATATTCTTCGAAAAGATGATAAAGCACTTGTTACTGTGTGTGGAGAATTTGGAGGAAGGGTTTCCGAACAAATAGCTAGTGTAGGAGCTACTCCTATAGAACTCGTTGCCAATTATGGAGATTTCCCTTCTTTGTCTGATTTTGAACGTGCTTTGGAAAATAATCCTGACGCTAAAGCAGCTTACATCGTCACTAACGAAACATCATCAGGAGCAATGTGTCATTGGCTTAAAGAAGCTGGTGATTTAACTTCAAAACATGGAGCATTTCTTGTAGCCGATGCAGTTTCTAATTGGGGTGCAGATAAAATGCCTCTTGAGGATTACAATATTGATTTTATTGCTACTGGCAGCCAGAAAGCTTGTGCAGCACCTCCTGGACTAGCTATGATTGCACTTAGTAAACGGTATAAAGAACAGATGATGAATGATCCACAGAAACTTCATTTCCTTAATCTTCCACGTTTTATTAAAATGTCAGATAAAGTCAAACAAACTCCTTTCACTCCCTGTTTACCTGTTTATTTTGCTTTGAACAAAGCATACGATATTATGATTGAGGAAGGAATGGAGAATAGATACATTCGTCATCAAATATGTGGTAAAGCATTTTATGATGCATTTGAGGCAATGGGATTGCAACTCTTTGGCGCCCCAGAAACTCGTTCTAACACTGTTATATCTATTGCATACCCTGACGGAATTGACGATAAAGAATTTCGTGGTTCATTAGCTAAAAACTATGGAGTAGTCGTCGCTGGAGGTTTTGGAGAGATGATGGGCAAAATATTTAGAGTAGGAAGTCTTGGCATGATTAATTCATATTATGTCCTTACTACTATTTCTTCAATTGCAAATAACATGAATCGTCTTGGATTCAAGGCAAATACTGACGCGGCAATTGACGCAGCATTAAAAAATCTCTCTAAATTATAGATTTCATTCGTTCTACTGCATTAATCTCTGATAGATATTCTGCTATTTCAGGCATTACTAGTGATTTCCATCCTTTGCCTAATTCCAGTCTCTTTCTTACTTCAGTAGCAGATAATTCATTTCTATCTATTAATGGTACATTAATTACTTTTGTTTCGTCTTCTTTGAATAATCTTTCTGTCAATTCATCATTTGTGAAAATTATATTGTATTCTCCTATTGTATTTTTAATTGATTCTATCCATTCTGGATGGTTGTTTGCATCATTTATGGGTACAATTGAAATATTTTTTTGCAATTTTTTTCCCTTTAATGCTAAATCAATCATTCTTTTTCTCTCTTCAAATGAAAATGGATTTCTTTTTTGATTACTTTTCTCTGCACTTCCTACGATTATGAATAATTTCTCTGAATTATTCTTTGCATATTCTATAGCTTGAATATGCCCTTTGTGCAGAGGCTGAAATCTTCCTACTAGTATTCCTACATTCATGCCCTCTATTTTAGTAATAGAAATTCTATTTAAATCTCCATTGTATTTAATGTTCTAATGATAAAAATTGATGGCTCACATGGTGAAGGAGGTGGTCAAATTCTTCGAACTTCTGTCTCTCTTGCTGCAGCTCTTGGAGAATCTATAACTATTGATAAAATAAGATCTAATAGACCTAAACCTGGACTTCGACCTCAACATCTTCATTCAATTCGAAACATAGCCGAATTAAGCAACTCTGATACAGAGGGACTCGAACTTAATTCTACTTCAATCTCTTTATACCCAAATAAAATCTCTTCAAAAACTCTTGAAATTGATATTGGCACTGCGGGCAGTATTACTCTACTATTACAATCTCTTTTACAATCAATCAGTATTTCAGGTAAAACATTTATGTTTACAATTACAGGTGGTACTGATGTAAATTGGAGCCCTTCTACTGATTATCTTTGCAAAATCATCATTCCAATACTTGAAAAACTCGGATTTTCTATTACTACAAATATTATTAAACGTGGTTTTTACCCTAAGGGTAACGGAAAAATTATTTTCAAGGTTAAATCACCAACAAAAATAAAACCTATTTCACTTATTGAACCCGAGTATCTAAATTTGACAATTGACGGAATAATAACTTCAGAATCATCTAATTCACAAACTATGATTGATGAACAGTGTTTATACGCAAAAAATTTCTTAGAACAACATCAACTTCGAGTAAATTCTATAAACACTTCTATACATGAGTCTGATTCCTTCTCATCTGGACTTTGTATTTCTACTACTTCTCAAAAATCCTTCATTGGATCTGATTCTCTAGCATCTAATCTAAAAAACTTAAAGTTATTGGGAAAAACTTGCTCTAAAAAATTTCTTTCTGAATATGTATCTAATTGTACTGTTGATCATCATTTGGCAGATATGATTATTCCATTTTTATCTCTTTCAAAAAATTCATCTCAATTCACTACATCTTATATTAGTTCTCATCTACAAACTAATCTTGATTTATGTAAATCAATTACCGGAATGAATTATGAAATTGATAAAAAAAGTAAATTTTGTTATCTAGTTTCCATCAATCCTTAAAAAGGATAATGATTAATTCTGTAATATGGCGATGCCCTATCAAATTCCTGGTGCTACTGCTGTAGGTATTACTTTTGACAATGGAATTGTTTTAGCTGCAGAAAAACGAGTTTCATATGGAACTCATCTAGTTAGCCGTTCAGGAAAGAAAGTCTTTAAGCTTACTGATACTGTAGGGGCAGTAGCCGCTGGTATGATTTCTGATATGAATATTTTGATGCGTGAAGTAACAGCACATGCAAAAATCTTACAATTGGAAACAAATCAACCTGTTCCTCCTAATTCTATTGCTAAACTCATGGGCGTAATAATGTATCAACAAAAATTTTTCCCTATGATGACTCAAATTATACTTGCAGGTATAGAAAATAACAAACCTGCTGTTTATGTTCTCGATCCTTTGGGCTCTGTTATTCCTGACGAATATGCTACTGTTGGCACTGGAGCTGAATTGGCAATTGGTGTAGTTGAATCTGAATATAAGAAGAACCTTAGTGAAAAAGAGGCTGTTGATTTAGCTATAAAATCTATTCGTTCAGCTATAAATCGCGATGCTGCATCTGGAGATGGTATTGATATACTAGTTGTTACAGAAAATGAAATTCGCGAACAATCAGTAAATACTTGATTTATATTTTATAATATTCTATTGTAGTTGTCTATGTCTAAATCTCTATCTGATTCTCTATCTGAATATAAATGGATGACTCTTGTAGTAGTAAATATTGCTACATTTCTTGCTCCATTGGATACAGGAATTGTTGCACTCGTATTACCAAATATTGCTAGGGATTTTCAAACTGGCATAGAGATTGCTATCTGGGTTTCTGTAATTTATTTAATTATACTTACAACATTTATGACAAGCTTTGGTCGTTTTTCTGATATTCATGGAAGAAAAAAATATTTTGTAATTGGACTTGGTATTTTTGTAGTTGGTTCACTTTTTAGTGGTCTATCACAAACCATTGCCGAATTACTAATCTTTAGGATTATACAAGCTATGGGAGCTGCATTATTATTGGTAAACAGCCGTGCTATAATTACTGACGCATTCCCACCAGAGGAAAGAAGATTGGCCATGAGTATTCATGTAACTGTAATCTACCTTGCAATAGCTACTGGACCTGCATTGGGCGCAGTTATTACTGAATATATTGGATGGAGAAATGTCTTCTTTCTTAATGTTCCTTTAGGTCTCGTTTTATTACCTATTGTATCGTCTAAACTCAAAGAAAGTACAAAATCTCTCAATAAATCCATGGATTGGCTTGGTTCATTCTTTTTCGCATCTTCATTATCCTGCCTTCTTGTAGCTATAACCTTTGGACCAAAAGAAAGCTGGACTAGCGTTGATCTTTACATCGAAGAAATATTCCTTCCAATGTTTGGTAATATTCATATTTGGTCTCGTTTTGCTATATCAATTCCTTTGCTGATTCTTCCATTCCTCTCACTTATATTTCTAATAATTTTTGTTGTGGTCGAGTATAAAGCAAAGAACCCTATACTTGACATCCGAATGTTAAGTAAAAATCGCTTATTCTTGTCTACTAATCTTACTGCATTGTTTATGTATACTTCTCATTATAATGCACTTGTTATGATCTCTTTTTATTTACAACTAATTCGTCTTATTGATCCTACTGAAGCTGCTTTTATGATATCTGCTTTTCCACTTACTGTTGTAGTAACTTCAATCGCAGTTGGCAGATATTCCAAACTCATCTCTTCTAGAGAACTAAGTGCTTTAGGCATGGCTATAGTTGCAATTTCACTTCTTCTTATGAGTCGTCTGACTGTTACATCCTCAATATTGTTCATCGAAGTTTCATTGATCATTATGGGCATTGGTCTATCATTGTTTGCTGCTCCTAATACTAATGCAAATCTCTCTTCCGTAACCTCGGAAAATCGTAGCTTGGCAAACGGTATGTTGGGAACTATGAGACATCTTGGTCAATCTCTAAGTCTTGCTATTGGCGCATCTACTGTTGGACTATTTCTTTCTGAAGATATCTATAGTGTGGGTGGTTCAATATCTGTCGCTGAATATGTTGGAGGTCTTAGTCAGGCATTCTTTATCGGTTTTATCATTGCAGTTGTAGGCATCTTCATAGCTCTTGTTCGTGGAAATAAATGACTGTAAAAAATTCCTCTATTTCTAAATTGAATTCATCCCAGCAGAATATCTTTACTGCATCAAAATTGATTGGACAAATGACTATGAATACTTTTGGTCCTTTTGGAATGGAAAAATTAACTATAAATAATTATGGAGATGCCTTTGTTCTTCGTGATGGTAAATCTATTCTAGAAAAGGCAGATTTTGACCATCCTGTTGCTAAGATTCTATCTGATGTTTCTGACACTATGGCTAAGAACGTTGGCGACGGCACAATTTCTGCAATTCTTCTGACTTCTTTTCTTCTAGAACAAGCACGTATAAATCTGGAAAAAGGCGTTCATCCAAATGTTATTATTGACGGGTACAATCAATCTCTTGATTTCTCTATTTCTTTACTTGATTCTATAAAATTATTAATCCAAGATAAAAATCAATGGAAAAATCTTATCTATTCTTCCCTTTCATCAAAATTTGCTCGTTTAGAATCTGAAAAAATATCACAACTTGTTGTAGATTCAATCAATAATATCGATCCTTCATTTTCTGATTCTAAAACTATTGATTACATTAATGTTCTTAGCCATGGAGGAGATTCTACTTTGAATAGTAAATTAGTCGACGGAATTATTTTTGATGGTGATCCTTTGTCTAAATCTGAACATCTACCTTTAACTGATATTAAACTTGCAATTATTTTATCCCCTTTATCAATCTCTAATGAAGGTATAAAAAAAGAAATCACAATTAATGATCCGACTTTGTTAAATGAATTCAAAAAAACCGAAAAACAAATTCTTACTGACAATCTTAAACCATTAATTGACAATGGAATTAATGTTCTGTTTAGTCATAAAACTATAGATGATTCATTAATTTCCAAACTTGATTCCTTAGGAATCTTAACAGTTAAACGAGTTCCCTTAAAATCTCTTGAACAAATTGAACGGTCTACTGGATGTCTTATAGTTAATCATTCTGATGAAATATCTAAAAAAACAATAGGTCATTGTTCAAATCTTACTACTATGAAAATGTATGACAAAAACTGGTTTGTTCTTGATCATGGTTCTAAACACAAGTCAAATACTATTCTGATACGAACTGAAACACAAAGATACAGTGATTTGTATGAAGATATTATTCATAGAATACTGGCGATGATTCGCGTCTCTTTAATTAATCCATATATCGTCTATGGCAGTGGTTGGTTTGAATTTATCCTTTCTAACCAACTTCGTTCTTTTGCTCTAAATAACAATAGTCTTTCACAACTAGCAATTCATTCATATTCAAATGCTATTGAATTACTCCCTATTTCCCTTGGTCTTAATGCAGGTTTTAATAACGTCGATTTACTCGTCTCCTTGAGAAACTCTCAACCTTCTATTGATAAATATGTTCATCTTGATTATTCGAATAGGAAATTATCTAATAGAAGAAAACCACAAATAATTGAATCCGCCTTTATGAAAAGACAATTGTTGATTACTGCTACTGAAGCTGCCACTTCTATCCTAAGAATTGACGATATACAAGAAACTAAAACTCAAAATAAATGATTATTTCTTCCTAATTGTCGAGAAAATATTCATTACTCCAACTAGTTGTCCTAGTAAAACTAATGCAACAAATACTCCCGTTGGCAATACAAATGGTTCTATTAGAAATCCAACTGATGCAATTGACAATCCTTGTCTAAGAGCCTGACCTCCTTGCCATCCAATAAATGAAATTGTCGTTGCTACTCCATATATTGATAATTCAATAAATACAATCTGAATTATTGCCAATCTTTTTGAAGTCTGGTTTTTGTCAAACATTGAATATAAAGAACTGTAAACAACACTCCATCCAAGCATTCCCATGATTCCGACTATAAGAAATACAAAATATCCTACTATTAACCAAGTTCCAGGAAAAGCTCCTATAATTAAAGGAAGACCTGATGTTGGAACCAATATTGGTAATGTAAAACAAATTGCTGCAATTGTATTTATTAAAGATAGTATCAGAAAATATTTTGATACTAATTTTGATTCAATTAAATCGGACATACGAATTTACTGTTCTTGTCTAAGTGTTACTAATACGTTTAATATTCCAATTGCAGTTCCAGTTAGTGCTAATCCCATTCCTGCACCTGTTGGAATTACTGTGAATGTAATTAAAGTCTGAACGATAGCTACTCCAGCACCCATACATTGATCAATCATTACTACACATCCTGTTTCAGGAATCATTGCTCTTCCTCCAATAAAACCTGCTAATGCAAAGAAGGTTGTTGTAACATATACTCCTAATGCTGTTACAAATAGATGACCTCGCGCTAATAATTTGTTTGTTGTTTTCTTATTCATTACTCTTGATGAAATATAGTATGTTCCTGCCCATCCTACCATTCCCAATATTCCTACTGTAACGTGTATGAGGAATGCTATTAATAGCCAAGTTCCAGGAAATGTCGCTACTGCGGTAGATAATGAAAATAAGTCTCCTTTAGGTGGAATATTTCCATTTCCAATTGTATCTGGAAGCAAAAACACTGTAACATATAGTAATGATAAAATTGTATTAATTACTGCAGCATATACAAACCATGTTGCTACTTTTTCAGTTTCTACGCGATTAGACATTTACATTTACCACATTAAATCTCAACATTGTAACAATAAAAACCTTGGGTTTAACAATTAAATATTAGTAGTGAAATTTGCCCAATTATGGAAATATTCGTTCTTCCTTGTCCTTGTCTTTTATAATTATGGCTTTATATGGACATGATTGCGCAGCTTCTAATATGGTTTGATTACTTGCACCTTTTTCATCTACTAGTTCAAGTGGCGCATATGACATAAATGATGATTTCAAACTAGCTTCATCTATCTTGAATACTTGCGGTGCAATTGCAACACAACTTCCTACTCCCATACATGCCTCTTTTTCAATTTCCACACTGATGTTTTTTTCGTTAATACCACTAACTTTGGAAAAATTTCCAAGACCTTTTGATCTTTTAATTGGTATTGCTACAAGTATTAATCCGATTAAAAGCATTATCCATCCTCCATCTGCAATTATAGAACCTGCAACAGTTAGAGCCAATCCAACCGCAAACATAGATAAATCAATAATTAATTCCTGAATCTTTTTTTCCATAGCTATTTATATGATAAATTTGGCTATTTAAGAATTAAAACTGAAATATTATATTGGATGAGAATTATTTATTCTTATGGCAAATGAATCTGCATCTAAAGGCTTAGCTGACGTCGTTGTTTCAAAAACAAAAATAACTTCAATCGATGGCCAATCTGGAAAACTATTTCATTGCGGATATGAGATTTCTGATCTAGCTCAAAATAGCAATTTTGAAGAACTTTCTTATTTACTCTTTCATGGAGATCTCCCTAATAATTCTGACTTGTCTAGCCACAAAAATCTAATCTATTCCAATCGTCAAGTTTCTGACGAAATAATTACTCTAATCAGGCAATTCCCATCCACCTCCAATACTATGGACTTCTTACGAACTGTTGTCTCTTACTTGGCTCTTTTTGATGAGGATTCTGACAATAATTCACAGGAAGCAAATATGAATAAATCAATTCGTTTACTTGCACAAATGCCTACTGTATTATCTTATTTCCACCGGCTACGAAATAATCTTGAAATAGTTACTCCTGATAACAATCTCGATTTCTCTTCTAACTTCTTATACATGCTTTCAGGAGAAAAACCAGATGAACTAGCTTCTAAATGTCTCGATCAATGTCTTATTCTTCACGCTGATCATGGATTTAATGCATCTACCTTCTCTGCAAGAGTTACTGTTTCTACTTTATCTGACGTTCACTCTGCTATTACCTCTGCTATAGGTACTCTTAAAGGTCCACTACATGGTGGAGCAAACGAATCAGTACTTAAAATGTTACATGAAATCAAAGATGTAGAAAAGGCTTCAGATTATATTGCTGACAAACTTTCTCGTAAAGAAAAAATCATGGGCTTTGGTCATAGGGTCTATCAAACTATCGATCCTCGAGCTACCGTTCTTCGAGAAATGTCTAAAGACCTTCAAACTAAGTTTGGTGGTAACCTTTATGATTTATCTTATGAAATTGAAAAAACTGTTCTTGAACAAAAAAATCTTAAACCTAATGTTGATTTCTATGCAGCTTCTGTATATTCTATGCTTAATCTTGATTCGTCTTTGTTCACTCCATTATTTGCTTGCTCCAGAGTATCTGGTTGGTGTGCACAAATCTTGGAACAATTAGAAGATAATAGATTAATTCGACCTAGGGCAGAATATGTAGGCTCTCCTCCCCGTTCTTATGTCGAATCAAATAACCGGTAACTAGTTTGATTTTATATTCTTCTTCCAAATTGAATATATTATAATTATCTCAATAGTAATTATGGTCGTTAATACAAAAATCCACATGTTGGCAGACATTCCATATATTGAATCAACTACAATTAACACCTCTTTTTCATTTCCTGCTATCTCGAATTCTGTTTCTCCCTGAATATTATCACTCTCCAATATTGCTAAATATCGTCCTTCGGGTAAAATTACACTTATATCACTACCATTCCATAACGTCGTGAGAAATTCATCATTATTTGTATTCAACTTTCTAATTACTATCTCGCCATTTCCTGATATTGACCCTGTCGAATCAATTACTTGTATCCTTGCCATTCCAATGTCTGTCAATATTTCTATTATTCCGTTTTCATTCATTCTAGTATCGATAATCTGATCAAATACTCTGAATGAATTAATGAATAATTCAGTATTGAGATTGTTTATCGACATTCCTAATTCTTTTCCAATTATGTATGTGGTTTCGTCGATTTTTATTGATTTTATTTCATCTTCAAATACTAATTCATACTTTTCCAATATGTCATTATTAGTTCTATCTATTACATTAATTCTAGTTATTTCAGGTCTCTTTGTATCATAATAAATTCTATCAATACCATTTATCTTACTTATCAAAAGAACTTCTAACTCCATATTGTTTTCTATCTTTATTTTTTCTCTATATTCAATTCTGTCCGAGAATGAATCCACCGGAATAATTAATTCAGGATTGATTATTAGTTTATCTTCTAATATTATGACAGGTATTCTTTTTACAAATATCTGTCCTTCAAATTCTATATATATTGATAATAATGATCTGCCATATTTCATGGGTATTGTCCATGGATTGTCTGTAAATCCCGGTATTGGAATAGTCATGTTCAATCCATTTCTGGGTGCGTCAACTATCTCAAAATAAGTTCTATCTGTTTCAACAATTACTTCATCTACGTACGTTGTAAATCTAGAATTATCTGTTTTTTTCACTAATGCAATTTCTGACGTTAATTCTGCCCAAGCATATATGTTCTGTGCACCAATCTCAGAATATTCTCCTTGACTTCTAACATTTTCAATATAAGGCTGTATGAATATTTTAGTTTCCTTTTCCACTAACTCGTATTTTATATCAATATTAGTGTTTGTTTGTTCAATAAGCAATTCTGTTTGAACAGTAATCGAGTCTGCTTTCCTATTTTTTGCTATAATTACTTCTGATTCTAATGGTATATCTTCAAATTTAGGTTGAATTTCACCTCTAATTACCAAAGAATTATTCACCAATTCAAAGTCTATTGCATTCTCTTCTACTTGCAATACCTGATCTGCTAACTCTAATTCGTATATTTTGCCATTGATAATCAATCGCCATGTACCTAACAAATCGGATTGTTTAAACTTATAAATTAATTTAGGACCCTCGTCAATCTGTCCTTTCAGAATTGTATTCATATTGACATCTTGTAATTCAACTTCATAAGTTCTTGGAAGATTTATCCAAATAGTTTCACCTTGTAAATATGAAGGCATTCCAAGTTCACTATCGAATAATTTTTCTGGCGAATACCCAATTCTAAAATTCATTGAATTATCTGCTTGTGAATGTGCTAATGGAATTGTTAATATTAATAATGACAATAATAAAACATAAATCTTCATCAAATCTCTTTCCTCCATTTATAATTAACAAATAATATTATTGATACAAAAGATGAGACAATCAAAAGATTTGCAATTTTTATTACTGTTCCTACTGATTCGATCATTGTTGACATTCCAAACATTAATACAAAATTCAATAAAATCGCAAAAATAAATGTTATACTTATTCTTCCTAAATTATCTATATTCAAAAAAGTTTCTAAATTTCTCCCATCGATATCTACTTTATCAATTGTATGCCTTCCAAATAATTTCATGTAGATATAAAGAGCTGATGATAGGGCAAATACTGTATTGATTGGAATTGTCCAAATGAATGAACTAAATGTATTCAAACTTGCTGGGGCCATTGGTAATTCTGACTGAATTATATTTGCAACTATTACTTGAAATACGAATATTGCATTTACCACTATATTTGTACCATGTTGAATTAATTGTTGATTAATCGTTTCTGCTCTTGCTGTACTAAATGCAACAAAATTCATCAAACTGAATATTATCATTGTATACAATATGTGAGCGAATGGAGATCCTCTAGATTTAATCATGGCCGACCATTGAATAATTATTCCTAATATTGGTAATACTATTACTAATGATGCAATTCCTACTAAATACAAATCTGCCGCAGCCCCAAAGTACCGACTAGGTGCGTCTCTGAACGATATTATTAATAGTACTAACATAATCAAGGAAGGAAAAACTACAGGTGTTGTCAGCGTGGTAATAATTAACGAATCTTGACGTGATCCTGGACCTTTGATAACTCTATTTATTAAAGCAAAAATTGTTAATATCGCCATTAAAGCAGAAAAAGAATACAGACTTGTTCCTAATACGATATTTATCAGATAAAATATAAATCGCTGGTAATCCACATAAAAAAATTGAATTATGTATGGAAGTGATATCCCCAATAAAATTAATATTCTATATCTCATGTCCATGTCTATCACTCTATCAAAATCTGAATTCTACTAAAACTGTCTAAAATATTCTTTACTAAATTATCTTTTGTACATAATTCTGCTCTAAATTTTTTCTGTTTCATGATTTCTAATTGTTTATGTAGATGACTTCTTTCATTCTGAAATAGTTCTGGAATATTTTTTTGTGATTTCTTTGTTATTTCTTCTGATATGTATGATGTAGTATCTAATAAAAATAGATTAACTAAACTTCTATTGTAGAGATTTCTAAAATCGTCTGTATCTATATTCTCAGGAAATGGCCGATCCATAATGAACAAGTATATTGACGATGTATCTCCATGGATTATTGCATGATTAATTAATGTCTTTGTGTTAATCTGACTTTCTGCCTTTATTCTATAAAGATTATTGCATAAATCATATTGATTTCCACTTATTGTCTTAGGAATGCCATTCTCGGAGAAAATTACTTTGAAACTTCCTCCTGCATTTTCAACAACTGAAGAAATCGTTATTGCAGTTTGTACTACTGAATCTAACTTTCTTTTTCCAATCTCTCCATCATTCATTGATTTACTATTCAATATTACAAGATTAACGTCAATTCTTTGATCTAGATCAAATTGTTTTATTCTTGGTTCTTGCCGTGATGATTTTGCCATTTGTTTCCAAGATATTCTTCTATAATCATCTCCTGGGTTATACTCTCTTATTCCTGCATAATCTGAACCTAGAGGGTCTGTTCTTGTAGTTGACGAAAGTGCCCCTAGTTGTACACTTGAATCTATAATTCCTCTTCCTATCCTTATATCTGGCAATATGGAGATAAAATTCTCATTTTCTATGATTCTCGTCTTATAAAATAACCCAAACTTATCAAAAAGATTTAATTCAAATTTTCCAAGATTGACTCTTCCCATTTGTCTAGCTTCTAATTCATAACTTATTTCTTTCTTACCACCTGGGATTAAATTAATTGCATATGGCTGATTCTTAACTAAATTGAGAAATTCTTCTGGAACATCTTTTGATAATTTTATTAATCCAATAGTTCTAAATCCATCATTCTGAATTACAATGGAAGAAGATATTGTATCTCCTACAAACAATCTGCTTTTTGAAACATCTCTGCTTATTTTTAATAAAGATAATTCTTTTACTGAGAATAAAAATATTAATAATTCCACCAAAAATATTGAAAATATAAACATAGAAATTGTTAGAAATATGAATTCACTCGAAATTATAGCAATAGAAATAAACACGAAGAGCGAACTAAGAATTGAAAATCCTCTTCTTGTTATCAATCTACTCATCTTGGAGGATTTACGCTATTTACTGCCTTGTTAATTATTTCTTCTACAGCTGAATAATTGAAAACTTCTGATGGCTTTGTATTTCGCAATAAAAAGTCCGGGTTAATTATCAATCTGTGATTTAATACAGGAAATAGTAATAATTTCACATCATCAGGCGTCACATAATCACGCCCATCTAATGCCGCATTTACTTTACATGCACGCATTAAATGTAATGAAGCTCGAGGACTTGCGCCAAGTGTAACATCTTCTGATTCATTTCTTGTTGCATTCATGATTGATATTATGTATTCTTTAATTTCTTTTGAAATAGTTATTTTTGTATTGATTTCTTCTCTTGCTTCTATTATGTCTGTTTTAATAGTTTCAAATTCCAGATTTCTTTCAGAATCCTTCTCATACCTGTCCAAAACTTCTAATTCTTCTGCTTTATTAGGCAATCCCATTATTATTCTAAACATAAATCTATCCAATTGAGCCTCAGGTAGTGGGTAAGTACCTCTCATTTCCAAAGGGTTCTGAGTTGCTATTACCATAAATGGTTGAGAAAGTTTCTCTGTTTGACCTTCTACTGTAACTTGATATTCTTGCATAGCTTCTAGTAATGCAGATTGTGTTTTGGGTATTCCTCTATTTATCTCATCAGCTAATACTATGTTTGAAAATATCGGACCTTTTCTAAAGAAAAATTCTTGATCTTTTACATTAAATACGAATGTTCCTGTTATGTCTGAAGGTAACATATCTGATGTGAGTTGCACACGATTGAAATCAAGTTCAAGAATGTTTGCAAATGATTTTGCTAAGAGTGTTTTTGCAATACCTGGAACACCTTCTATAATTGTATGTCCTTGTGCCAATAATGCAATCGTTAATAATTTAGTTTCCACTGATTTTCCAATAATCTTTCCTGAAATCTCCTGGTTAATTTTTTCATGAATCTCTGTTGCTAACATTTCTAACCCTCCTAATTCCCTGTATACATTGAATGTAAAAACTTAATCTTGTTAAACATTTTCTCATCTACAAATCCTTTTTCTACCATCTTTCTTGAATTGTTCATTGTCCGTATGTCGTTATTATTAATTATTTCTTGACGTAATTTTATATTGTCTAAATCTTGTAATAATATTTGAGTAAGCCTATAGTAATTTGGTATTCTTCCATTCAAATCTAAAACTGCATCATAAGTGAAACTATTGTTATTGTTATTAATTTGTGAATCTATTTCTCTCCTTTTAATAAACGAATATCCTACTACTGCGATAGAAACTGATATAGTTAAAATTATATAGAAATCCATTATTCAATTCTCCTCTGTAATATGAAATTATTGTTTTTAGCTATGTTCTTTAATATACTATTCATATTGTCTAGATTGCCTGAATCTGTCTTCGTTCTAAATCTTGCTAATTCATATTCTCCATATGCTGATAATATCAAATTTGAAATATTTGCCAATTCTGGAATATCATTTACTGTCTTTTTTATCGTTTCATATTCTGTTAATGATTCATCATTTGGATATTTTTCCATCCTGGATAGACTTCCTCTCAATAGATTATAAGCAAACATTATTCCTTCATTAAAGTTACCTCTAGAATTGAAATAATTTATCTGTTCAAACATCTCATTACTACCAAATTCTGCATTTTTATCTGTTTTTGTATTACTTGTACGTAATCTCATCTGCGGATAATAAAAAATCCATAAAATTACTACTCCTAAAGATATCGAAATTGCAATTAATAATTGAATTAACAAAGTACTTGAAATAATTTCCATGTTTATAGCCCTGCCCTTTTATCTATGTCAATTGAATAAATTAATGCTTTTGGCGGATTATCTGGCGAAAAATTCCCAACCACGAAACTCTCCTCCGGACTAAGTTCCATAATTGAAATCTCAGCTCTGTTTATCACTTCTTTAACATTGAATATGATATTGATATCTCCTAATTCTGATGAAAGCTGAATTGATGACGGATCAATCAATTGTGGAGCTCCTCTGTATATCATTCTAATTGTTTCTTCAGGATATATTATTCCTCCATTTCTATCTCTGAATTCTAAATTATATTCCCCAATTGAATATTTTGATATCACCCAGTCTATGTTATTTTCAGTATTCGGAATAATTATGATTGTTTCATTTCTTGCAATTCCATTATAATCTATTCTCAATTTGTACTGTCCAGGAAACAGATCAAATATTGCTTTTCCTTCTGTATCAGTATTTGATGTAAGTGTGAATTCTTTCATTTCTTGTGTTTCTATGTCTCTCATATCCCAAAATACTTCAACCAATTGTCCATTTATTGGCTGTAAATAAGGTTCAATTTCTTCTCTAAGAATCAAGTTTACTTCTAATGTGTAAAGGTTCTCATCACCAAATCCAGAAGGTACGTCATTATTTCCAAATTGTTCTTCTTCTGCTCCAATTTGTGATTCTGATAAACCTGCACTTTGCACAATTTGCAATAATAGAAATAGTAAAATTGCTGAAATCACAAATGGAATTATTTTTGTGCTAAAAAACCTAGCTTCGCCATAACTGACGATAATGTTTTTTTGCATTTCAACCTCTATTCTTGTTATTATATACTGAATAAATTGCTATACCTACTGCAACTATTGCAATTAGAATGAATATGTTTTCTTGCAAATCTCCTAATATACTTGTTTGTCCAGATACATCATCAGGAAGTTTGAAAGCTGCAATTATTCCTGGTGTATTTGCAGCTACTTGACCTCCTCCTGAAGGAACAAATAACATCATATCACCTCTTGCCGTAGCACCTAATGTAACAGTACCTGCTCCTAATCCTCCCCATTGAATTCTACGTAATTCTTCTCCTGTTTCTACATCTACTGCATACATTACACTTGCTCTATCTACGAGATATACTACTCCTCCACTTACCATGACTCCTGAACTTTGGTATCTGTTTGGAATCTCAAATGTCCAATCAATACTCATATCATTTACATCAATTGCAAACAATGTAGAATTCTGCCTCTCACCTGGCACTGATCCGTACAGAAATCCTTGAATATCTTTTCCCTTGTAATCTACAGGACCTTCTGTAACGGTCCAACAAACTTTTTGACTTACATAATATAATATTCCTGAAGAAAACGCACCTGCATGTTCTATTCCTCCGTTGCCACCCGGACAAAATGATTTACCTACTAATGATCTTTGAGATATTGTCAAATCAGCATTATTTCCCGCATTGTCATTTGGCACATTAAATGCATTATTTCCTAGCATAAGTGGTGTGTGTAATGGCTTTCCATTATCCGCATCCAGGATGAAAACATGATCTGTTTTTGAACCTGCCATTACGACTTTCTTCATTTCTCCATTAATCTCTGTCTCTGCAAGAATTACACTCCAACCAACTTCGTGATCATTGATATCATGAGGCGCAACTTGATAATACCATTTCATTTCTCCATTATCTACATTTAATGCAATTATTGAACTTGCAAACAAATTAGGACCCGGCCTTAATGCTGCGTCAAATACTCCTGAACTACTTCCTGTCGTGAAATAAATTGTTCTATCTTCATGGTCTACTCCAAACATACTCCACACAGCTCCTCCTCCAATCAAATCAGTATTTCCCCAATCTCCTGGATATGGATTTATATTGCCTTTGCTTACATCATTCAAACCCCATTCTGGATCTCCTCCTGACGGCGGTACTGAAAACCATCTCCATACTTCTTTTTGTGTATCTATATCATAAGCAACAACAAATCCTCTTCCTCCTCCATCTTGAACTGAAGGCCTTGCTATCAACAAGTTTTCAAAAACTATAGGCGAATGTTCACCAAAATACAAACCCGTATTTCCTTCTACATCTTTACAAACATCTTTTATTACAAATATTTCTTCGCCATTTAGCGCATCTAATGCGATTATTCTACAATCTGATGCCATAAAGTATATTGTTCCATCATGATATGTTACACTTTTTTGACTTAATACCGGCCACCACCATTCTTCATCAACAAATTCCATAACATCTACTTGATATTGCCAAATTTCTGCCCCAGTTTCTGCATTTATTGCAATTATCCTGTTGTAAAATGTTGCAATGTACACAATTCCACTAACGACTAATGGTGCAGTCTGTAGTCCTAATGCAGGTGCTACATATGGAATCTTGAACGGATCTTCTGGAACTTGATATATCCAACTAAGAACTAAATTGTCTACATTGTCTTTATTGATTATTTCTTGTGGATGAAAATTAGTATTCTGTTCATCTGCAGCTGGTTTTATCCAATTCAGATCTGCATCTTGTGAAACTACTAAAGGTATACTGGTAATTATTAATAGTAATGAAATCAAAACTGCATAGAATTGTTTATTGACAATCATTAAACTTGTTATGCTTCTTACATGGTTTTAAACATTAATAAAAATCTTTAATGGGTTATTAACAATGAATTACAGAATTATGAATAAAAAAAATATTTGATAAGCATCTTTTTGATGCTTATCGATATATTGTATGAATTTTTGGACTAACCGATGCCCTTAGGTAATGTACTACCTAATCCTAGGCTCTCGAATTCCTCAATGTATTCTGCTTCTTTTGCTACATGTTCAGGTTTTGGATAGTGAATAAATCCTTTATCCAATGCTTGACTTACCCAGTATTCGGTAACTGTTCCAGGTCTTGCAGGTACCATTCCGTCTAATGTTCTTCCAAGCTCATTTTGCCATGTATCACTGAATATGAAATTGAGGAATAACTCAGCAGCAGCTTTGTTTTTACCTGCTTCAGTTAAACCTGCACATCTTGCAATAGCAGATGGAGGAACGTCAGTTAATACTAATGGTTTCAAACCTCCTTCTCTCATATAGGAATAGTCGTCTCCCATTCCTTGTTTACGAAGTGTTGCTGGTAAACCGAAAAGATGTTGACCTAGTCCTAAGTTATGTGTCATGTGTAGAAGACATTCATAAGTACTTGGTGGAACATTCTTTGCCATACCTTTCATTAATTCGGTCCATTTGCTTTCACCTAAGTGTTCTTTCAATGAAATCAAATAGAAGAATCCCATTTTTCCTTCAGGGAATCTTACAAGTGACTGAATTGCATGACTTGATTGAATTTTCTGTCCAGCTACTCCGACTTGACCATCGTGTTTACTCCATTTTGAATCAACGTATTCATCAAAAGTGGTTGGCAAGTGATCTAGACTTCCGTACAAATGCTTGAATAATGCATCATTATAAACTACACCTGTTGGCTCAACTGCCATTGCAGCCCATGTTGCATCTTCATTCTTTATTACATCAGGCCATAATTTTAGATGTGTTTTTTTAATTTCTTGTCTACAAGATCGCAACAATCCCTTGTTTGTCATTTGTATTAACATGAATTGCGGCATCATTACTACGTCTGCAGTACCGGGTTCGATATGCTTGTTATCTCCATCACTTGGCAGATCTTTGAATAATACTGCTTCCCGTTCAATTCTTCTTTCAATTGGCACTGGATGTGATGAAATATATTCAACGTGTAAATTTAGGTGCTCATATTTTCTACGAAATGCTTTGACTGAATTTTGTAATACTCCTCTTAATGAAGCATATATGATTAATTTTCCGTCAGCTTTAGCATCTCTTTCTAACTCTTGAAGCCATTTCGCCTCTGAATTTTGACTCATGAATATCAAAAATGTAATTTAATTTAAAACACTATATGTAGAATTATTCTAACTTGCTCATTTTTACATCATTCTTTTACCAAATGACATGCTGATTCTGGTATCTCAATAAACACTTCTTCTCCACTTTCGTGAAGAGAATGTATAGTTGTATTACTTCCTTCTTCCGGAATAATAAACTCCTCAATACTTTTTGGAACTTTTATCACTTGCTCATTTACAATTACCTTATATTCAACAATTTGCCCTGCATATGTTGCACTTTTTATTTTTGCTGGAATAACATTCTGTACAGGTCTTTTATTATTGTGAATTATTACTTCAGTTCCTCTAATCAATATTCCAACTTCTTCATTTTCTTCCCATTTGCTTTCTTTTCTACAATTAATCACATCGTTACCTACACTTACTGTTGTTGATTCTTCATTATTTTCTTTAATCTTTCCTCTGATTAATGACATATCCCCTAAAATTATTCCGGCATAAGAATTAGGAGGATTTCTCAAAAGTTCTATTGGTGTTCCTGAAGCTTTGATTACTCCTTTGTCCATTATGATTATATAATCACTTAATGAAAGTGCTTCTGTACGATCATGAGTAACATATATTGTAGTTAATTTTAATCTTCTTTGCAAATCCTTTAATTCGGTTCGCATTTCATCTCTCAAAACCACATCTAAATTACTTAGTGGTTCATCAAGTAACAATAAACTTGGATTATATACTAGTGCTCTGGCCAATGAAACTCTTTGTTGTTGACCTCCACTCAGATTAGGAACTAACCTTTCTTCAAGGCCATCAAGTTTTACCAATTTCAAAATATCCAAAACCTTCTTTTTAATTTCATTTTTATCTACTTTTCTAATCTGTAAGGGATATGCAACATTCTCAAAGACTGTTAAATGAGGCCATAATGCATATGATTGGTATACCATTCCCATTTCTCGTTTTTCAGTTGGAATGAGCATGTTATCATTTTTTGAAAATAGTATTTTGTCCCCTAAATTCATCTTTCCTTCATCAGGTTTCTCTACTCCGACTATACATCGTAATACTGTTGTTTTTCCGCATCCACTAGGTCCTAAAATTGTAACAAATTTTTCACTTGGTACGGTAAAACTAATATTATTAACAACAAGATTATCTCCAAATTTTTTTGTTAATTCTTTAACAACAAGTTCAGTCATACATAATCACTAGTTTGTTTTTATATTATACTTTGCAATTAATTAACAATTTGATATTTAGAACAATGTTTATCTTAAACTAAGGTGAATACCTATCATTTGTCATCTAATGTATCTCGCCGTAAATTTTTAGGACTAGCAGGGGCTGCCGTGGGACTTGGAGCCGCAGGTTATTATGGTTTAAATAATCTTAATCAAACTCCCACTCCTGAACAGTCTGTTCCTGGCCTTGCAGATCGATACACTCGTTTAGCTCTTCCTAAAAACCCTCAAAATTATCTTCCTGACGACTATGTCGATTTTATTAGATGGCTTGAATCAATTTCTGACAAAATCGAAGGAACTAAATTAAGAGTTGCCATTGAAGCCGAAGTAGGACCTCGTTCACTCCACCGTAATCGTATTGATTTTACTTCTTCAACTGGTACGGAATTGAATATGGAATTTGATATTTACAGAAATAATCTCTCTAAGTGTTTATTGGCTGTGTCTACTCAATCACCTACTTTTGATGTAATGAACGTCGATGTATCTCAAGTGGGTCGTTTTGCCCCTCACATTTTGACCATCGAACATCTAATGGAAACCTATCCTGAATTAACATATCCTGGAATCAATATCGACGACTTTGTTACTCCTGTAAAAAATTTTACTTGTACTTATCCACCTACTCTTGGTGAACCTTGGAATACTGATTTTAACGGAATCTTAACACAATTCCCTCAAGAAGTTCCTTTGATGATTAGATTCTTCCGAAAAGATCTTTATTCAGAGGAAGGTCGTGAAGTGGGAACTACTTGGGATGAATATCTTGACGACATTCGACATTTTCACGATCCTTCAAGAACTCAATTTGGCACTGTTCTTATGGCTGCAAAATTTCCATCAATAATCATGGAATTTCATAATTGGTTGTATTCATTTGGCGGTAAACTATGGAATATTGAAAAAGATGGTTCGATTAATGCCGATATTAATAGTGATGAAGCTCAAGCTGCATTAGAACATTATTATGAAGTTAGCAAGTATGCAGAACCTAATTCTACATATTATGGATGGGCTCCTGCTGCGGAATCTATGTCTCAACGCCGATGCGCTACTTCTATTAATTTGACTGAATTTGCATCTTTGATGGATATTCCTGGAGAATCTTATGTAGTTCGGGATGTTGGTTATGCCAGAAATCCTGTCGGTGATGCCGGAGCATCTCATCATTATTCTGGTGCAGGTTTAGCTATTCCAAAATATTCTCTTAATCCTGGTGCCGCTTGGGTCTTTATTCAATGGGCTACTGTTGCTTCTATGCAATTGATTGCAGCTATGGATCCATTAGCTCTTGCAACACCAACTCGAAAATCTGTTTTTGAAGATCCAAATGTAAAAGAATTAGTTAAAGAAGGAACTATTCGACATTTTGAAACTGTTAAAAATGCAATTGATCGAGACGAAATTAATATCAAACCTGGATTTCCCAAATGGGATTCTATTGAAGGAGAAATGCTTAATCAACTAAATCAAGTTATACTTGGTAACCTTTCTCCAAGGGATGCTTTAAATATTATTCAAAAACGCGCTGATACTGTAGGACCATTTACTTTCTAAAAAACCAAATGCTTAATAGTTTCAACCTTGCTGCATTCTTAGGGGAGATTTATGTCAACAAATATTATTGTAGATGCCGTTAATGTCACTAAGCAATATGGTGACTTTAAAGCTCTTGAAGATTTATCACTTCAAGTTGAACGTGGTGGTGTCTGGGCATTATTGGGACCAAATGGTGCAGGTAAAACTACTTTCTTAAAATGTCTTTTAGGATTGAAACAATTTGATGGACAAATAAAAATTGATGGTTATGATATACAAAAAGATCCTAAGAAAGCAAAGTATCAAATTGGATATGTTCCTCAACATCCAACCTTATACAATGATATGACTGTACAAGAATCATTAAGATATTTTGGAGATATGCGTGATGTAAAACGTTCGCGTCTTCGTGAACTTCTTGAATTCGTCGGTCTTGAATTATGGGCTCGACAACCTGTCGGTGCTTTATCTGGAGGAATGCAACAAAGACTTATGCTTGCAGTTGCACTACTTTCTGACCCTCCTGTTCTTCTTCTCGACGAACCAACTGCAAATCTTGATGTTAATCGTCAGGTTGAATTCCGAAATCTTATTAGTTTACTTGTTAAGGAAGGTAAAACTGTTGTACTTACAACTCACTTGTTGGGTGACGTTGATCATATTGCTGAAAAAATTATGTTACTAAATAAAGGCAAATTAGTTATTAAATCATCTGTAGCTGATTTGTTTAAACAATTAGATTTGACATCTCAAATGTTTGTAGAAATTCCTGATAACTCAAAGGAACAAGATGCAATTTCCGCACTAGAGAAAGCAGGAGCAAATGATATTCAAGTTAAAGGAAATTGGTATGAAATGAGAATAGATCCGTCTAAAAAAGTCTCTATTCTTAATAATTTAAGAGAAAAAAGTTGTGAAATTACTGATTTCAAAATTGAAGAACCTAATCTTGAGGACGCATTTAAGAAAATTACATCTGGAGAAGAAAACTAATGACTAGCCCATTTGTTATGATTTTAAGAAAAGAACTAAAGGATTCACTCCAAAGCAAATGGCTTATCACATTTGGTGTAACCTTCTTCTTTCTAGCACTTGGTGTACCTTATATTATTCTGGGTGCCGGTGGATTACTACCTAGTGATTATCCGGGCATGGTTGTCGGAACTCTTGTTACGCTTGCCGTACCACTTGTTCCTTTAGTATCTCTAGCTATGTCTTCTACTACTATAGCGGGCGAACGAGAAGTAGGAACTATGGAATATCTTCTTGCACAACCTGCTACCAAAGTTGAAGTATTCTTTGGTAAATATGTTGGACTTGTAACTTCTCTTACCTTGGCTATGTTTCTTGGATATGGAGGTGCAGAGTTGATTGTTTATTCTACCAATCCAGAGTTTATTGCATCATTCCTTTTCGCTTTAGCATATTCATTATTACTTGCTGGAGCAGCAGTTGGTTTGGGATTTATTGTTTCAGTTTCTGTAAAAACTCGTGCAGCAGCTATTGGTACAGGTTTATTCCTTTGGTTCGTTTTAGTTGTAATCTATGATAGTGGTTTCTTAGGTGTAATTACTGTAGCGCTAGATGCTGATTCATTGTTGATACCTCTTACTTTAGCAAACCCAGTTGAAACTACTAGAATACTTGCATTAATGCATATGGCAGAAAGTCCTTTACGAGGTGAACTTGGTCCACAAGCAGCTTACTTGTTACAGAATTATGGTTCAATTACTGCATCTCGAATTCTTACTGCTGTACTTCTCTTATGGGTTATTGTACCAGTTGCTATTTCATTTATTCTCTTTAACAGACAAGACGCATCTACTTAATTCTTCGAGATTTTATTTAGATAATATAATATTCCTGACCCTACAATTCCTAGAGTAAGTATTGATACTATAATTAACAACTCACTTGGAATGTTCTGTTCACTTGTGTTTTCTTGATTTGTTTTTTCAATAATTACTATTTCACTTATTGATTCATGATAAAGTTCCGATCCTTCAAATTTTATCTCCACTTTGTATAATTCATCCAAAGCTTGAAATTGAATATTTGACGATCCTATTTCATTAGTAATTTTACTTGCAAATATTTGATCATTTATATAAAAAACTAATACCTGTTCGCTAATTGGCTCTGCATTATTATTTTGTAAATTTGCAGAAATCTCTACAACATTATTTTGTGAATTAGTATTGGAAACTTTTACCGATATAGAGGTAATTTCTTTACTAGTTGCATCTATTCCCGGCAATAAAATTAAAATGAAGATTCCTAGTAAAGTCCATTTACTCATTAATGATAATCATATATGAATAAAATATTAATTTTATGATATGCTCTACTGCGTAAATTTTTATTACAACAACCATTTTATATACGACAATTGATTATTTGCAGCCATGACTCGACACTTAACTATAGTTGGGTTACTAGTTGCTTTAATTTTGGCACTATCTTCATTTGCATTAGTTGCTAATGCATTTGACCCTGGAGGTCCTCCAGGCGGTGGTGGTGTACCAAAAGTTGTAACTGGTAATTGGGAATTTATTAATTATCAGCCTACTGGCGGTAGTTATAGCCCACAATTCGAAATAAATAATGAAAATGCTCAATGGCTGGAAATGAAATGGATGTTTCCTTATCCAACCAATGACTTCTCTTGGGGTAATTCCCAAGCTGGTTCAAGCGCACCAGTTCTTATCGTCGACGGTGTTGCATATGTAGGTAAAAACTCACGTGCAATACACGCTGTTGATGCAAAAACAGGTGAAGAAGTTTACTTTACAGATGAACCAGCAAACTTATGGGATGGACCTGCTATTACTGCAGAATACCCATTCTTCCAAAGTGCATGGGGACATACTCACGCAATAAACTATTATAGACAGTTTGGTGATAGCGGATGGTTAATTACCAGTAGTCAACCTTGTCTACTTAGCGGATGGAATGCAGCTGATGGTAGCTTGGCATGGAAACTTGGAGTTGAAGACCTTTGTGGTACCGTAGCTGAATACGGAAATCCTGATGAAGGAATCATCGGAACTTTAGGAAGCAAAGGTAGAATTTCAGGACAATCAAATCACCCACCTGCATTTAGCGGTAATACAATGATTTGGCCAATCATGGGTGCTAGTGGCGGAGGAGGAAGATCTTCTGTTAAAGCATTTGACATGACTGATCCAAGTAACCCTGTTGAATTATGGAATACTTGGTTAATGCCAGATAATCGTGGTACACAGAAAAACTGGGCTATTGACGCTTGTACAGAAGCAAACGGCAATGGTTGGTACTTCTCTGCACCTGACTTCTTTGACACTGGAAAACTTGCAGTAAACTGTACTGAAGTTCCAGACGAAGCAGTTGAAAACGACTGGATTAACATGAAAGAAGGAACTCCTCATTTCGGAGAAGTCCACACTGCTAGCGCAATGTCAGTAGTTTGGGGTAATTTCCCAATTGACGAGGAACTTGGTTTAGTATATATCGGAACTGGAGATGTAGGACCTTATAGTAATGCATCATACAGATTTGGACCTAACCTCTTTGGTAGTGCTATCGTTGCACTCAAAGTAGATACTGGTAAAATCCAATGGTGGTTCCATTCTAATCCTCACGACTTATGGGATTGGGACTGTTCATGGGGTGGCATAATGGCCAAAGCTCAAGGAACTAAAGTCTTAATCAAAGGTTGTAAGAACGGAATGGCATATGCATTGAATGCAGCCACTGGTGAACCTGTATGGGTATGGGAAGCTCCAACAACTTGGAGAACTGCACCTGGTACAAACTATGGAGTTGGACCTGATGGTGATCCAAACCATCCTGACGCATGTTGTCGTATGACATTTGAACACATGAACAAAGATTGGTTGAACGCACCTGATCCATCACCAGCACTCTGGAATCCATGGTTAGCAGGAGCACTCGAAGCTGATATGGCTTACAACGGCAAATACATATTCGTTGCAAATTACAATGATCCACGTTGGACAACAACTGGTAACGTTGTCGACTTTGGCAACCAAGCTAGTAACATCCAAGCAAGCGGTCATCCTGTTAATACTACAATCTATGCAGTTAACGTCAACACAGGCGAAGCTGACTGGAGTGCATTCATTCCTGATGTAGGTTTCCGTGGTGGATTAATGGCCACAGGTTCAGCTGTATATGGATATGCCGGTGACGGAAATCTATACATATTCGATGCAAACACTGGTGAACTAGTTCACAAGAGATTCTTCGGTGTACCTGTTAGTGTAATGCCAACAATTGGCGCAGACTCTGACGGTAAACACAAGATCTTTATCCACGTAGGTGGTGGTGGTGGTTTCGTATATGGAAACACTGCAACTGAGGGTTCACTCGTCGCACTTGGTCTACCAGACGTACTACCAGATGTTGAGACTATTATTGAAGAAGTCGAAGTCGAAGTCGAAAGAGTAGTCGAAATTGAAAACGTAGTCGAAGTTGAAGTAGAAAAAGAAGTCGTCGTTGAAGTCGAAGTACCTGTAGAAACAGTCGTTGAAAAAGAAGTCGAAGTTGTTACTACTGAAGAAGTAATCAGCCCAGTATCTTATGTAGCTATTGGACTTGGTGTAGTTCTTATTGTAGTAGCTGGCGTTCTATTCCAACGCTCAAAGGCAGGATCTACTTAGTAATTTAGTTGTCCCTTCGGGGACAACCACTCTTTTTTTTCCAAAAAATGTATTTTATAACTTAATTATACTTAGTATGTTTCTTATTTTTTTTTAAAAATTATTCATCTACGACAATAATTTTGCCAACCATCCAAGGATGTGGCGGACAATTATATTCGAATTCTCCAACTTCGTCAAATACATAACTGAATTTATTCTCCCCTGATACAAATAATTCTCCAGAATCAAATAACCCGTCTATTGAAGATACTTGATGATATGGAACATCTCCTCCAGCACCTGCTGTTTTATCTCTCATCACCCATGTCACTGTAGTACCTTTTTTTACTTGAATCTCTGGCTGCTCAAACTCTCCATTATTTATTGACAATCTTACATCTCCAAACTGTCCCCCATTTTCGAGAGTTATTAATTTACAAGTATAAGTCATTGGATTCTCAGGTGTACTTCTTAATTCTTTACCAAATGGACAATCTTCATTAATTCTTCTTACTTCTTCTTGTATTATTTCTTCTACTATTTCTGGCAACTCAGGTTCAACAACTGGAATATCTGGATTTATTTCAATTTCTTCTACTTTTACATCTTCTTCTTTTACATTTTCTTCTTTTTCCTCTATATCTTCAATATTTTCTTCTACATTTAGTTCTACAGGTGCTGGAGTATTGAATAAAAATAGTATTCCAATTGCTACTGCAAAAATAATTATAATGATTGGAAAATTAAAATTTCCTTTTTTTGACTCCAATATTTACTAGTAAATATTATCATGATATATAGTCTTTGATATACTTCCGTTAATACCCATATCTGAACAATCTTTAGACATATTTATATATGAAATTTTAATTTTCTGATAAAACCATATTAATAACTTTGAACAATTCATTTCGTGAGACAAATTCAACTATTCGTATTATTCATTTTATTAATTGCATCTATTGCATTTCCTCTAAATTTTGACGATAATCCTATTACTGCTTCTGGCCAAGAATTGACTCGAGAAATGTCCAATTGGGACATGATTAATTATGGTCAATACGGCCGTAGTCATAATCCTCAATCAATAATTAATCGAGATAATGCCGACAATTTAGAAATGAAATGGATTTATCCTTATCCTCCAACTACTTATCCAACCATAGGTGGCGCTAAGACATATGCAGGTTCAGGTTCTCCAGTTCTTATTGTTGACGGTATAGCTTATTCTGCTACAAACCAAAGAGCTTTAGTTGCGGTCGATTCTGCTAGTGGAAGTTTAATCTGGAATAATGTTGTTGCATACGATAATGATATTTTACAACAAACCTATCCTCATGTTAAAGGAATGTTACCTCACACTCATGCAGTAAATTATTATGATGATAAAGGAATAATTATACCAAGTCTTCAATCATGTCAAGTTGACGGACATGATTCTCTTTTAGGAGATGTTGTTTTCTCCGTAATGGAAATGTGTGGAACTGAGGAAGAAGCTCAAGCTTGGGGAAATCAAGGTTACTATGCAAGTATTGGAACTCATCCTCCACAATTCTATGAAGATATAATGGTTGTTCCTGTTATGGGATCTTCAGGTAACGGAGGACGTTCATTCATTGCAGGTTATGATGTAAGTGATATGGATAATCCAAAACGAATTTGGCAAACCTTTTTGATGCCACCTGCTGAAGGAGATCCAGATTGGGCTTTACATCATTGTAATATAGGTTATTTCTTTTCATTTCCTGAGTGGTTAGACACTGGTAGATTGGGAGTTCCATGTAACGAAGTTCCAGAAGAAAATCTTAAAAATGACTGGATTAATCCACAAAGTTCACGTGGAATGGTTCATACTGCTAGTTCTGTTGCTACTGTTTGGGGTCATTATTTAATTGATCAAGAAACTGGTCTTGTTTATCTTGGCACTGGCGAAAGTGGTCCATATCCTAATGCATTAAGAAGACCTGGAGTTAATCTTTATGGCAGTGCTATCGTAGCACTTGATGCAAAAACTGGTGAGTTTGTCTGGTGGTATCAAACCGTACCTCATGATATGTGGGATTACGATTGTGCTTGGAATGCAATTCTTGGTGAAGTAGAAGGCAAGAAAGCTATATTCAAAGGATGTAAGAATGGATTTATGTACGCACTCGATGCGGCTACAGGAGAACCATTCTGGATATATCATCCTCCAGATGCTTGGCTTCCTCAACCTGGAATGTCCTATCCAGACCCAAAAAATATTGATGATTTACAGCGTGCATGGCCTACTTCTCATGTAGGAGAAACATCATTCACTAGTGCAAATTTTGCTGGTATCCTTGAAGCCGATATGGCCTATGATGGCGAAAGATTATACTTGGGATCTTATAACATGCCAGTAACTGTTGTTTCACCGGAATACCCAGAAGACTTTGGCAATCAATTAGTCATGCTTCCAACAAGTCATCCTACTAACTCGTCAATTTATGCTTTAGATACTGATACCGGAGAAGAACTTTGGAGATTCTTCATTGACGGCGCAGGTTTTAGAGGTGGTTTAACTGTATCTGGTGGAGTTGTATATGTTCCATCCGGTGATGGATGGCTGTATCTATTGAACTCTGAAACTGGCGAACTTCTTTCAAAACGTTCATTTGGAATTGGTCTTTGGACACAAGCTACACTTGGTGCAGATAGTCAAGGAGATATGAAAGTATTCGTACAAACAGGCGGTATGTCTATTGCATCTTGGGGACAAACAGGAATTCCAGGTGCAATGATTGCATTAGGATTAGGAGATGAATCATCTGTTGCTATTTCCGAAGAGGTAGTTGTTGTTCCTGCAGATCCAGCTGCTCCAGCTGCTCCATCTCAAGTTCAAGAGGTAGTTACTGAAATTGAAACAATTAAAACCGAAACAGTAATCAGTCCATTGTCTTATCTTATGGTAATTATATCATTTATAATACTAGCAATATCTGCTACTATGTTTATTACAAGTGGAAACTGGAAATTTGGCGCTAGTGGTTAGTTATGGCAACATTAACTAAATCAGATAGAACTAAGATTGCAGCAGTTTTTTTCCTTATAGGAATAGTCGGAATCGTTGGAATTATTACTTATCCTACATTACCTGTTTTTCCTGATAATGAAATTGTAACTGAACCTGTTAGAGTTGTTGAAGTTGCTGTTCAAGAAGAACCTCGCGAAGGAGAAGCAGAACCTGTTCAAGTTGAAGTAGTTGTTCAAGCTGAAGAAGTTATTAGTGGTGATCATCCACAAAAAGAATTACTTAGAACTACAATTGACGACTTCCATAAAGCTTTTGGTTCCAGAGATAGTCGAGAAACTCTAAAGTATTATTCTAATGATAAAGCTACCTATGCTGAATGGACTGGACAAGCAGGTGCTTTTGCAGGAAGTTACAAAGGATATAACAATATACGAATTCTGATTTCTACAATTCTTGGAAATACCATGTCAATCGAACTTAATATCGTTAGTTATGATGTTACATTTGTTGGAGATCAAGCTACTGTAGTTCATTCTCTTTATAATCACGGCGAAGGAAAACTGATTGGTGAATTTAGTATGGAAGTTAATGTAATTTCTGTATGGGAATTCTCTGACGGTGAATGGCTTATGATTGACGATCGATGGGATTTCTTGAATTTTGAAACTGAAGTAGTTGCAGAAGGTACTGTATTTCCATTAAAATGGTATAAATATGGAGATTTCAGCGTACTAGATAGAAATGTAGTAATTTCATACGAAGAACTTGGACTCTTTGATCGACCTTAATCTGTTTAATTTTTAGACTTTCTCAAAATCAATAACGAAGTAATTATCAATAATAATGAAAATCCAAGTATCAAATATGAAACTGGACTTATGATTTCTTCTGTTATTATCTCTGTTTCAACAATCACTTCTACATCTTTTTTTACATTTGCTTCTGTGTTTCCCGATAATCCATATGCAAGTAACGCCCCAGGTATTGGTTCTGATCTTCCTAATATTCCTCCTGACCCTATTAAAGAAAATATCTTGATATTTCCATCTTTATCAGCTCCAAATGATGGTTGTACTGGACATTGATGACCTTGAGATCTTTCCCACAACACATTTCCATTTTCCTCATCTAAAGCTCTTATTACTCCATCAGTGTCACAAAACCAAATCATCTCTCCTGAAGCAGTTACTCCACCTCTTATTCCTACTTTGTCTATGTCATATTTCCAAATCAGTTCTCCAGTTTTTGCATCATGTGCCCATACTGTCGCATTCGATGCAAGTTCTTGATCTGAATACATTGAAATTCTTCCCCATGAATCTCGCATTGATGGCTCTACTGATGTAATCTTTTGTAATGACCATTTATGATAAGTTGTAGAAAATACTTTTCCATATGCCAATGTAACATCTGACTCTGCTCCTCCTGATTCTTTTCTCCAGTTTGGTTCATTGCCAGGATATGACACCCATGGTTTATTCATATCATCTTTATTCAATGGATCCAATGCCAAATCAAAATTTGGATCTGGACCTATTGATCCTCGTTTAACATGTGGATGATAATCTGTACTCCATAATAATTCTCCAGTTTCTGCATTCATTGCATAAAGAAAAGCTCCTTTACATAATTTGAAAACTGTTTTTGTTCCATCTATCTCTGCTAATACTGTATTCCAAGAACAATCTAAGTCTCCTAAATCATGTGCTACAATCTGATGCCACCACAGTAAATTCCCTGTTTTAGTTTCTATCGCTAAAACTGAATTACTAAAAACGTTTGGCCCTGGTCTGTATGTTGCATTCCAACTTGGCGATGGATTACCTGTCGCTAAATATGCAATTCCATTATCTTCATCTACTGCCCATTGACCCCATCCTATTCCCATATCTCCTTTTCCAAATCCACAATTTTCTGGACATCTTCCCCAGTCATTTCTTAAAATATCTTCTGGAATATTGGATGCTCTTATTCCTTGAATCCAACCTTTATCGGCTACTCTTATAGTCCATTCTGGATCTCCCACATCTTGCGGGGGCATCAAATAAAATGTCCATAATAATTCTCCTGAATCAAGATCATATCCTCTAAATGCACCTCTTCCTCCTTCTACAGCTTCTCTTCCTCCTGTTCCGTAAATTAAAATACGATTGACAGTGTCAAACACAGGACCTGAAGATTGTAAACCTTTGAATAAACCTTCATTTCCTTCTAAATCTTTACAAGTTGGCGTCTTTAATCTAAATTCAATTTCACCAGTTTTTGCATTGAGACCAAAAACTTGACAATTTGGCCATGGTGCAAATATTTTATTTTCTGCAAAAGAAAAACTGTGTGCATGACTAGATAATGAGGGATAAAAATCTAGATTAACGGGTAATTCTCTTTTTGCAATTTCTATATTTACTAGATATGGGTCTGCTTGAAATGACCAAATACTTTCTCCAGTTTTTGCATCAATTGCTGAAATTCTCAAATCTTCCATTCTATTGTATACTATTCCATCTACAATTATGGAATTTGCAATAGACCCAACTCTTGGCTCAATCCCATCTATTGATTCGGGCAAGGGCCATGCGTGTACCCATTTTAATTCAAGATTATTGACATTTTCTTTATTTATTTGAGTTTGTGGATTGAATCCTGTAGCACGATAATCATAATTCGGCGCAATTGAATCAAATCCGTTATCATCAATCGCACTTGAAAATAATGTTTCAGTATTCAATGAAGTTAAGGCTGAAATAATTAAAATAAAAATTAATATGCTTACTTTCTGCACAAATAAAATTTATCATGTCTTCCCTAATAGGTTTAGTGAAAAATTTGTTCTTACCTTCTTCTTAGCAATAATATTACTGCCATAATTAACATAATAATTAAGATAATTCCAAGAAAAGTTGAATCTGATATCGCTGATTCGATTTCTTCAGCATCTTCTTTAACAATATCCTCTATTTCTACCTGTTCTGATAATCCCAATGCTATGACAGATCCAGGTATTTGATTATGTGTTAATCCTCCTACTTCTTGCCTTCCTCTACCTCCATTTATAACATATATCTGAAATTCGCCATCTGAATTCTTACCTATTGTTGGTTGAGTTGTCAATGGCGTATTGAGAAATATTCTATGCAACAGTTCTCCTGTTAATCCATTTAATATGTACAAATTTCCATCTGCCGCTGGAATTATTGCCAAATCTTCTGTTGCAATTATTCCTCCTCTGTAAGCTACTCCATCAATAAAATAACTCCATATTTCTTCTCCTGTATTTGCATCTATTCCTAATATTGTTGTGTTCTGTTTTTGTTTTGGATAATTCAGATTATATTCTCCTGGAGGTACTCCTATTCCTTTATGATTCCCTGCTTTTGCACTTGCATCCCATCCGAGACTTAAAGGCAATATAACTATGTCTTCTTTTTCATTATATGCAATATCTGCTTCTCCAGCTCTTAATGGTATAATGTAAAACCAATCTTTCGAAGGATAATTCAACCACTTCTTTTCCTGCATGTCGTAATGACTCATTACATCATTCCAGTATCCGTCTTGTGTTCTCGGATCACATCCTATGCAAGGATGTCCTGACGTTCTACCTCTTGGAATACCGTCTTCACCTACTCTACTTTCTAAAAGACTTGATTCATATATCCACAATGGTTCTCCCGTAGCTGCATCAAGTGCCCATAAAAGACCCGTTACAGAATATTTTATTATAGCTTTTTTCTTTTCCCCGTTTATCGTCAATTCAGTTAGTACTGTATTCCAAGCAGTATCTGCTTGTACCATATCTCTTGGCACAGTTTGATACCACCAAATTAATTCTCCATTTGTTACATTCATTGCAACTATTGAAGACGCAAATAAATTTGGACCTATTGCGTAAGTGTTATTTACCCATCCTCCTTGGTTTCCAGTTCCAAAGTACACTATTCCAGTTTCCTGATCCAACGCCATTTGTCCCCATAGCAAACCCACTGCTGAATTATAGTGTTTAGGAACTCCCCAATCGTTTATCAAATTCTCCCTAGGAACCTCGTTACAAGGGATTCCCATTCTTCCTGATTCTTTCCATTCTGGATAAGAAAAGAACCATCCTTTATCACATTCTCTTAATGCCCATTCTGGATCTCCTCTTGATGGGGGTGATAAGAATGTTCTCCATAATCTTTCGGGCGGATTGACATTGAGATTATATCCATCAATAAATGCTCTTCCTCCCCAATTAGAATCTGCTCCACATATTTGTGTTACATAGATGTTTTCATATTCTATTCCTGGATGCGAAGATAATCCACATAATCCTGGCCCCGTATAAGAATCCCAATTATACTCATTTCCTTCAATATTTCTGCAAGTATCATTCAATTCAAAATCAATTTCTCCGTTTTCTGGATCTATTGCTAAAATAGAACATGCAACTGTACTTGGAAATAATTTTCCATTAATTAAATTCAAACCATGAACATGTAGTGCGCCACCTGTTATTGGTAATTTTCTATAACCTTCTTGCCAATCAAAATCCCATACACTTATCCATTTTAAACTTCCAGTTACCGAATCTATTGCGTAAGTATCTCTCATGTTGGTTGTAAAATATACGGTGCCATTAATTATCAAAGGCGGAGTCATTGATCCCTCTGTTATGGCGACTCCTTGTTCATTGAATTCTTGTACTGGCGGTATTGGAAATGCCCATTTCAATTCCAACATATGAGCATTATCTGCATTGATTTGATTTTGTGGTGAATAATTTGTTCCTCTTACATTATTGTTAATTTGTTCCCAATTGTCTTTATTGTTCTCATCTGAGAATACACCTTCAATTATTGGATTTGTAATTGAATGAAATAATATTACAGTAAATATTATTGAAAATATTATCTTTGTATTTCTATACACTCTTAATTACCGTCTTCTAATTATTACTGTTAAAACAATTAGTAAAATTATTCCCAATAAATAATATATCGTATAATTCTCTTGTTCTATTTGATTTTCTTGTTCTTTTGTTTCTTCGTTTATCTGTGATTCTGACTCTTCCTGTTCAATTATCTCAATTTTTTCTTCGATAACTTCTTCAATTACCCTTTCTTCTATGCTCTCTTCTTGTTGAATGTAACCTTCAGGTAAACCGAATGAATATATAGCTCCTGGTACATTTTGTTTCGTTATCCCTCCTATTGCATATGCTCCTCTTCCGCCACTAATTACAAATAATCTTGCTTCTCCTTCTTTGGTATAACCAATTGTAGGTAAAACAACTAATGAATTACCTAGAAACATTTTATCTATTATTTCTCCATTTTCTGCATTGAACATATATAGATTTCCATCTGCAACAGGTAAAAATACAATTCCTCCGCTCGTCATAACTCCTCCTCTGTAAGCTACTCCATCAATAAAATGACTCCATATTTCTTCTCCTGTGTTTGCATCTAAACTATACAATGTTACATTTTTTGATAAAGTATCAATGTAGTAATCTTGTCCAGGTCTTACTCCTAGTGTTCCATATTTATCTGCTTTTATTGCTTTATCTACACCACCCGCAACAGGAACATAAATTCTTTCTAAATCTGTATTTAATGCAATATCTGCTTCTCCAGCTCTTGCAGGAATCCAATAAAACCAATCTTTCGAAGGATAATTCAACCACTTCTTTTCCTGCATGTCGTAATGACTCATTACATCATTCCAGTATCCGTCTTGTGTTCTCGGATCACATCCTATGCAAGGATGTCCTGACGTCCTGCCTCTGATTACTCCGTCTGAATCAGTTCTACTTTTTAGTATTGGTGATTCATATATCCACAATGGTTCTCCCGTAGCTGCATCAAGTGCCCATAAAAGACCCGTTACAGAATATTTTATTATAGCTTTTTTCTTTTCCCCATTGATATTCAATTCTGTAAGTACTGTGTTCCATGATGTATCTCCTTCAACCATGTCTCTTGCTACTTGTTGATACCACCAAATAATTTCTCCTGATTTTACATCAACTGCTAGCGTTGCACTGGAGTATAAATTAGGGCCAGTTACATGCGTCTGATTTGGCCATCCTCCTTGGTTTCCAGTTCCAAAGTACACTATTCCAGTTTCCTGATCCAACGCCATTTGTCCCCAAATCGCTGCTACTGAAGACGTGTAGTGTTTAGGAACTCCCCAATCGTTTATCAAATTCTCCCTAGGAACCTCGTTACAAGGGATTCCCATTCTTCCTGATTCTTTCCATTCTGGATAAGAAAAGAACCATCCTTTATCACATTCTCTTAATGCCCATTCTGGATCTCCTTCTCCAGGAGGTGCAAGAAATTTCCTCCATAATCTTTCGGGCGGATTGACATTGAGATTATATCCATCAATAAATGCTCTTCCTCCTCCCCATGATGCTGTAGCTCCTGTTATTGCAACTACTAAGATATTTTCATCTTCATAAATTGGACCTGGATGAGAAGGCGATCCGTATTTTCCAATTCCTTCATACATAGGCCAAGAATAATAATTACCTTCAACGTTCTTACAAATTTCCTGAATACTGAATGATATTTCTCCCGATTTCGCATCAATTGCGTCTACTGCACAGTTTAAAGTACTAGTGAATAAGTTTCCATCAATATATTGTAAACCATGTATGTGCGGTGCTCCTCCTGCAACTTCAGGTAATTCTTGTTTTGCTTTATTCCAATTATGTTCGTAAATATTTATCCAATTCATATCTCCTGAATTAGCTTCAAAAGAGTATACGTTTCTCATATTAGAGGCAACAAATACTTCCCCATCTATAATTAATGGCGGTGTTATTGCACCTTCGAATGCTATCCCTCCTTCTTGATATTTTAAAAATTCTGTAGCAGGTGGAAATGGAAATGTCCATTTCAATTCTAACATGTGAACATTTTCTGTGTTGATCTGATCTTGTGGCGAATAATTTGTAGCAAATGCATCATGATTTACAAACTCCCAATTTCTTTTTTCTCTTTCAATATTTTTAATATCAATATTGTTTGTTGCTTCTGTGTTGATATTATTAGATTGAAATATAATTGAAGTAGTTAATAAAAATATCAACATCAAAATTATTGTTTTTCTCATGTGTAGGACTCCTTAATCTAGAGTTTTTTCCCCATATATGGACCTTCTAATTCATATCCTAATCTTCTATAATATTCTCTTGTTCCTATTGCGCTTATCACTAGCAATTTTCTTATCGACATCTCTTCCTTAGCTATTTTTTCTGCTTCCTGCATTAATCTTATCCCTATTCCTTTGTGTTGCCAACTCTTTACATCTCTTTCTCCAATGGGCACTACTTGTCCATATACGTGTAATTCTCTCACTATTGCAGTATTCTCAACAATTTCTTTTCTATGAGCCTTTTCCGACGGAATACGCATTCGTACAAATCCAATTAATGATTTGGTATTCTTCTCTTCTGCACTGATAAAATATTCTTTTCCTTCTGACGATTCATACCGAGTATTTGTTATTTCAATATCGTATTTTTCTATTTCTAATTCTTCTTTAAGTTGTTTTAGTCCTATTTCTCTACATCTTATGCATATACATTTATCTCCATTTTGTTTCATCTTTGCCTTTATTAATTCTCGAATATTTCCTTTGCCAGTACCTGCTTCAATAAATTCCTCAGAAATTTCTCTTTGTATTCTCATTATTCTTACCCATGGAGGAACTTCTTTCTTTACTTTAGCTAATAGGTCAATTACTTCTTCAGTTGTATATGCATTGAATTCACCTTCCTGGTACATTTTATGTAATCCAGTTCCCGGAACTACCAATGTTGGGTAAATTTTTAACATGTCTGGCTTGTATTTTTGATCATTAAATAAAGTAACAAAGTCGTCAAAATCTTTTTTTAAATTAGAACCAGGAAGTCCTGGCATCATATGGGCAACAATTTTGTATCCAGCATCCTTAGAAATTTGAAATGATTTTTCTACATCAAGTAAAGTATGTCCTCTATTTGTTTTCCTAAATATTTCATCTGATAATGTCTGAACTCCTATTTCAATTCTTGTTACTCCAAAATCAAGTGCTAAATCAATATGTTTTTGTTTACACCAGTCGGGTTTTGTTTCTACACTTAGACCTACGTTTTTAATTGCCGATTTCTCTGCTAATTTTTTGGCTTGTTCTAAGTTTTCTGATTTTAACCCATTTAATGAATCATAACATGATTTTACGAAACTTTCTTGATACTCGAATGGTAAATTCATGAAAGTTCCCCCAATTATCAATAATTCGACTTTGTCAATATAATGTCCTATATTCGTCAACTGTTTGAATCTATTCTCTATTTGTTTTTCTGGTTCATATTCTGCCTCTAATGCTCTCATGGTGGCAGGTTCTGATGGCAGATAACTCTGTGGAGTTCCTATTTTCTCTCCACCAGGGCAAAAAATACAAACTCCATGTGGACAATTATATGGCTTTGTCATTACTGATATCACAGCAATACCTGATGCGCTTTTTGTTGGTTTTATCTTTAATAATTGCAGATGTTGCTTTCGCTTATCTATTGGTAATATCTCTAGCAGCTCTGAATTACTAGGAATGCGATCTTTATACTTTGTTTTTGCAATATATTTTTTAATATCTTGTAAACTTGAGATATCTACTTCTTGTTCTACACCTAAATCTCTCGCAAGACTTTTCCACATTCTTTTTTCATCTTGTTTAGAACTAATTTGGGCCAACTACTTCTTGTTAGTATTAGCATCTATATGAATCATTATAAAACATATTATCTTGTATGATTATAGATTACTTGTGAATCGTCTGTACGGAATAATATATTTGTTCCTACTGATTAGTTCTATTCTTTTAATATTTTTTTTTATTACGAATAACAATCAACTTGAATCCGAACTAGAAGAGATTGAGAATTCTAATAAAAATTACCTTGTTCAAATCGAGTCCTTGATAACTGAAAATCAATTACTTTCTACGCAACTTTCTAATCTTACTCTTATTCTTGAAAATAATTTAATTACTCATGCTAATCTTACGATTAATCAACAATTTCAAAATAATGAAATTGAAATTGACGGTAGATCTTATTCAGTTGTTAGTGGTCAGATTATTAATTTTGGACTAAAAAATGCCAGCGACATTGAGGTAGAAGTTACTTGGTGGATATTGAATGACTGTGGTTGTGACGCTATACCTGTTCGTACAGAATCTGTTATCATTTCAAGCATTCCATCGAGTTCTGTTTATTATTTTGAGGAAACTTTTCCATTTACTTTTGATCAATTTGAATTTCTTGTAATTAATCTTAATTGGCAATAGTTTCTCAAAAATTATTAATTATTTTAATAAAATTATTATTTATAATTAATTTATTGAATCTAACGTGAATTTTTTACCAATAAGTTCAAAATTTGTAAAAATATTCGAGGGATTTATATGTACTTTTTACACTAAACCGGGGCATGACTCGACGTGTATACGTAAGTATCCTAGTTGCTGCACTATTAATTGCAGCATCTTTGTTCCTAACCCCAATGGTTAGTGCACAAAACGTTACTCCTGCACTTGGTTCTACAAGAGCAGAGAGAAACTGGGAATTCATTAATGCAAATTCCTGGGGACACAACTTTAACCCACAAACACAATTAACATCAGAGAATGTACACCTTGCTCAATTGCAATGGGTATTTCCAATCCCTGATGCAGATTCAATAGGTTGTTCATCAATGACCTTTTGTGGTACTGGTGGTATCGCACCTCCATTAGTTGTCGACGGTAATGTCTACTACACAACCAACTATCAGACAATCTTCTCAATCGATTCGGTTGATGGATCAATGAATTGGTATAGTGAAAGAACTGCAGACGGTGATGACCCTGATATAATTGGTCCATCTGTCGCAGACAATCGTGGACTTAATCCTCCAGGTTTACCTGTATACTCTCTAGCCGCCCATACTCATTCAATGAACTATTGGGAATTGAATGGTAAAGGTTTACTTTGGCTAAACTCCTTTGGTTGTACAATCAAAGCAGTAGATGCTGAAAACGGCGACGAAGTATTCACTCTATTCCAACATTGTAGAAATGTTGAAACAAACTCTGGTTTGTATAACGCACAAGGATCACATGCTCCTGTTGTTGATCGTTCCAATAACCAAATTATTGTAGCAGTCGGCGGACACATGGAAGGAAGCTATGGTGGCCGTGCATATGTAGCTGCATATGACTTAGGCGCCTGTACAAGTTTCCCTTGTAACATTGACGCAACAACCGATGAGCACCTTAATTGGAGATTCTTTTATCAACCACCTAACGGTGAATTATTCCCTGACGAATATGCCGCATGGGGTCAATGGTTAGTTGACACTTGTGATGTTGGTTATATCGAAGGTATCCAAGCTTGTGATGTCCCAGAAGATATCCTAAGATGGGATTGGGCTGGTAATCCAGGTACTTATAATGAAAAGACTGGTATGCCATTCAATGCAGGTGTAAGTAATATCTGGGGACAGATTGTAGTTGACGAAGAAAATGGAAAACTCTTCTTCGGAACTGCACAACCAGGTCCTGACTTTAACCACACATATACCCGTGGTCCACGTCTATTCGGTTCAGCTATTGTTGGACTTGATAGTAAGACAGGTGACTTAGCATGGTACTTCCAAAGTACTACTAAAGACCTTTGGGACATGGACTGTGCCTGGAATACACAACTTGCAGAAATCGATGGACGCAGAGTTGTTATGAAACAATGTAAACAAGGACACGTTCATGCATTTGATGCAAATACTGGTGAAGTATTATGGATCACTGAAGTTCCTGGTGTAAGATTCACAAAATACTACTGTAATGCAGAATGTGATAATCGTGCTGGACCAACTAATGGTGAACGAGGACGAGGTGTATTGCACTCTGAAGCACTTGGTATTGACGGTCTTGACGAAAACAACGACTGGTTCTTCTTAGATCCACGAGTTGAAGCTGACATGAACAAACCATGGCAACATTATCCATCAACTGAATACATCTGGCAAAGTCCAAATGGATCAGGCTGTGCTGAAAATGATATGGCATTCGATGGAAACAATGTCTATGTATCTTGTAAGAATGAACCTCTCTTCTTAGAGATTCTTCCACAAGAATCAAGATTTGGTAGTTTCTATGGTGGATTCATTAACAACAAAAACTCTGAAGCACCATTCCCACCTCAATTAAACCACTCAGTTACTGCAATCAATGCAAGAACTGGTGCAGTTGAATGGGAATTCTTTGTAGATACAGTTGCACACCGAGGTGGAATGATTTCATCTGGTGGCGTAGTCTACTGGAATGGTTTCGATGGTAAGCTTCGTGCAGTTGCAACCGACAACGGTGAACTTCTACATACATTCAATCTTGGTTCAGCATTAGATACTCAACCAAGTATTGGACAAGATTCTAATGGTAAGACTCTACTCCTACAATCATTTGGAGGACGTGGTCTAACTAGCCAAAACCCACCATTAAGAGGCTCTGTTCCTGGAGCTATAATGGCCTTTGGTTTACCTGATGAATTACCAGAAAGTATCAGCCGTGAGGTAGAAGTCCGTGAAGTAATAGTCACTGAAGAAGTCGAAGTAGAAACAATTAGTCCAATTTCATATATTGCAATTGGATTAGGTGTAATTCTAGTCGTCGTTTCTGGTGTACTCTTCACTAGATCTCGCCAAGCTACAGCATAATAATCTTAGTTGTCCCTTCGGGGACAACAACTCTTTTTTTTTAATATTTCTTATTCAGTTAAATTTATTATCGTATAGATTCTATAATTTTCAATGAAAATACTTGCATTAGGAACTCGTGCATTTGTATCAGGCTTTATGTTGTCTGGTGTTAATGGCGTAGAAGTTTCTAATTCTTCTGACGCTCTTAAACAAATCCAATCACTAGTTACTGACAAAGAAATTGGATTAATTTTGATTAGTAATGATATGGCAGAACCTATTTATGATGAAATTACTGATATCAGATCTCAATATCCTATTCCTCTTATTTATCAAATACCAACTCCTGGAGCAAAAACTGAGGAAGTTGATTATCGAGAACTAATTAAAAAAGTTCTAAAAATGTAATAGGTGAATCTCGATGAAATTCTTATCAACTTTTAAAATTACTAAAGGCTTTGATTCTTGGTTAAAAATGTACAAAGAGATTGAACCTGATTTAAATGAGTTGGGAATTAAGATACTTTGGGCCGGTACTAATTCTGATGAAACTAAAGTATACGATGTTACGGAAGTTAAAGACCCGTCAAAATTTGAAATACTAACAAAACGTGAAGATATCACAAAAAAGAGAGCTGACGCCGGTGTTGAACTGGAAAGTCAAGAAGTAATAGAAACTATATCTAAGGATTATTGGGCATAGAACCTAAATCTCGTTTAATATGCAAACATAAAATTATACTGGCGTTAGTTTAAATTTCTTTTTTTGTTCTTCATTTTTATTCCATGCAGGCGATAAATTACCTCCTGCACTCTCTACAATTGTTGCAATTGAAGACTTTTCTTTCTGCTCTTCAATAGTTTGCTTTATTATTTCTATCGTATTTGTTATATCATTATTTTGATAAGCTTCTATCTTTCCTTGATCGCAAAGTTCTGCAATATCTTTTTCAAATGGTAGTCTTGCTAATAGTTTTGTACCTAGATGTTCAGCAAATGCTTCGCCTCTTGATTCTCCAAGGATGTAATTTTTATCTCCACAATGTTTACATTCTAAATAAGACATATTTTCAACCAAACCAAGTAATGGAATTTTTAACATTCCTGCCATGTTTGCTGATTTACTTACTATCATTTTCGATAAATCTTGAGGCGTACTGACTAAAACTATGCCTGAAAGTGGTAATGATTGGAACACTGTTAGAGGTGCATCACCAGTCCCTGGCGGTAAATCAATTAATAAATAATCTATATCTCCCCAATCTACATCTGTGTATAATTGTCTGATTAAATTATTAACGATCGGACCTCTCCATACTGTTGGTACTTCTGGGTTATCTAACATCAAATTCACTGATATTAATTTAAGTCCAGAAGGTGTTTCTGCTGGAATTATTCCGTTCTTTCCTTTCATTAATCTTTTTGTAACACCGAAAATCTTTGCAATACTTGGACCTGTAACATCTGCATCAAGTATTCCTACGTTATAACCTGATCTTTTGAGCTCAGAAGCTAATATTGCAGTCATAGAAGATTTTCCGACTCCACCTTTTCCTGATACGACTGCTATTAAATTCTCATTTTTCTTCTTGTCTAATCTTGAGATTAATTCATCCTGGGATTGTTGCTCACCTCGATTCTTTTGAACAATTTCCTTTAATTCATCTAATTGTTCTTTGGTCATAACTGTGGTTTCTACACTAACTTCTTTTACTTGTTCTAATTTCATTAATTCCTCTTTTACATCCTTTTTTATTGTATCTGCTAATGGACACCCTGCAACTGTTAGTGCTATTAATACATCGATATTATTCCCATCAATTTTTATCTCTCTTAGCATCTTCAATTCTACTATATTCATATGGATCTCAGGATCCATGACATTTGTTAAAGAATTTCTAATTTCTGTTTCTGATATCAAGGCTTCTATTATAGTTTGTATTTGTTACTTATTATTGTTATTATGATTTTCACATGAAAATTCATCTAATCTTAACAATTTAAATAGGTAAATATTTTATGATAAATTATCACAGGTCAAAAAAATGAGTAAAAAAATATCAAATGAAAATGTTTTAGATGATGTTTCTAAAGACTTTGAAAAAATTGTCGAATCCATTCTTAAAGATGGATTAGAAGAAGCCAACAAGATTATATCTGAATCAGAAACACAGTCAAAAAATCAAGAACAGGAAATTGAATCCCAACAATCCAAGGAATTTGATATTAAATCTAGACAAATTATTGGTACTGCAGAAATGGAAAGTCGAAATTCTAGCCTAGTCCTTCTTGAAAAAAATATTAATAAAGTATTTACTGCTGCTTTGAAAGAACTTAATTCTAATAAAGGAAAAAATTATCCAAAGTCCCTAGAACTCTTCATTAACGAGGGATTGGATACTATCGACGATTCAGATGTCTTAATTTCTTGTAACAAGAAAGATTCTTCAATTGTAAAAGACATAATAGACAAAATTTCTTCCAAGTCAAAGAAATCTATTTCATTATCTGATAATTATATTACAACTGCAGGAGGTATTATTGTCAGTAATGCTGATTCTACTGTTGTTGTTAACAATACTATTGAAGATAGATTAGAACGAATGAAAGCCGAATTACGAACTGACGTTGCAAATAAGTTCAAATAATTTATTCAAATATCCAAGTTCGGTCTATAGCTGATTTTACTGATCTAGCTACTAGGTAAGCTAAAGGTATTGAATATAGTATAGTCGTTGAATTAAATATTGCTATTAACCCTAAAACACTTGGTATTCCTTCCATTGGAATTGAAAAACCAATTGGAGGTGGTTGAGGCAATACAATAAAATTCACTACTGTCATTATTACTGTTCTAAATATCATTGGAGATAAAATGATCAATAACATGTTTATTGAAAAAATATCTTTAGTTGCTTTACTTGTGTCTAAAACAAATTTCTTTCTCTTTTTAATTAATATAATTCCTAAATAGGAACCGTATATTGCTATTAAATTATATAATGGACCTGTGAATAACTGACCTGGGAAAAATACAAGTAATGAAATAAAATTAATTACTCCTGCTATCATTGCCGTTAAAGGACCGAATAATAATAAACAAATGTATAATGGAATTTCCCATATTGAATAAATTAAAAATGGAGCATATGGGGCAGGAAATACTAGTGGAAAGAATGGTGGATGTAATACTACTCCAAGCGACGCAAATAATATTGATGCAGTTAAAGATCTTCTATCAAGTAATGGCTTTGACATTTTGATACTCTTCTTTTTGTTATTTAATAAATATTTGGTTACAACAAAAAAATTTGTTACTATTCAACCACTGTGATTTTTCCAATCATAAATGGATGTGGATCACAATAATATTCAAATTCACCAATTTCATTAAATGTAAACGAAAAACCACCATTGAAAGTTAGTTCCTTAGATTTGAATACATGATCTCCTCTTTTCCCTGGAGGTCCCTCGACTATGTTATGCCAATCTACTCCTCCTCCACTTCCTCCAATTGACATATCTATTTGTCTCCAAGTTACTGTTGTTCCTTTCTTTATAGTTATTTCAGATGGACCAAATTGAAGATTTTCAATTTTTACTTCAACTTCTCCAGATAATACTCCATTCTCATCAACAATTGCTTTACTTTCAGGTTCCGGTTCAGGTTCTGGTTCGACTATGGGTTCTGGTTCAGGCTCAACTACAACTTCTTCTATAACTGGCTCAGGTTCAATTACTGTTAATTCATTATTATCTTCCGGCAACATAAACAAAACTGCCCCAATTCCAATAATTGCAACGATAATTACTGCAAAAATTTTTGAATCCATCATATTAGATAAATTATATAATCCATTTAAGAATTTCTAAAGATAATTTTCAAAATTTTAATATTATTTATGCGATATCTCTAAAAATCGAATTGTTTTTAAACTCTAAATCATGAAAAAACATAGTTGGTATAGATGCAAGCTAAGGGTAAAATTATTTGGATTAGTGGTCCTGCAGTCAAAGCTGATGGAATGTCGAGTGCGCAAATGTACGAAACAGTGGAAGTCGGCAAAGATAAAATTGTTGGAGAAATTATTAGACTTACTGGAGATACAGCCTTTATACAAGTTTACGAATCTACTAGTGGTCTAACACCTGGCGAACCTGTTGTTGGTACTGGAACGCCATTATCTGTAACTCTAGGTCCTGGAATGATGGGAACTATTTATGACGGTCTTCAGAGACCTTTGGATAAAATCGCTGCAAAAGCAGGTTCATTTATTACTCGAGGTATTCATGTTGCTCCAATTCCAAAAAAGAAATGGAATTTTATTCCAGAAGTTAAAGTAGGTGATACAGTTCATGCAGGTAGTATACTTGGCACTGTTAAAGAAACTGACTTAATAGATCATAAGATTCTTGCACCTCCTACTGCACCTACAGGAAAAATTACTGAAGTTGTTAAAGAAGGAAGTTATGATAAAGATCACATTATTGCAATTGCAGAAGGTAAAGGAAATAAATCTGAATTTACAATGCATCATGATTGGCCTGTTCGACAAGCCAGACCATTTACACAACGATATGATCCAGAGTTACCTCTTGTAACTGGACAACGCGTACTTGATACATTCTTTCCAATTACTAAAGGAGGAACTGGTGCAATACCTGGAGGTTTTGGAACAGGAAAAACTGTTACATTACATCAAGTCGCCTCTTGGTCTGATGCAAGTGTCGTTTTCCATATTGGTTGTGGTGAACGAGGAAATGAAATGACTGAAGTTTTGATTAAGTTTCCTGAATTAAAAGATCCACGATCTGGAAAATCCTTAATGGAAAGAACTGTTTTAGTTGCTAATACAAGTAATATGCCTGTAGCTGCTCGAGAAGCAAGTATATACACTGGTATTACTATGGCAGAATATTATCGTGACATGGGTTATGATACTGTATTAGTTGCAGACTCCACTAGCAGATGGGCAGAAGCTCTTCGTGAACTCAGTGGAAGACTAGAAGAAATGCCTGCTGAAGAAGGTTATCCTTCTTATCTTGCATCAAGATTAGCGGAATTTTACGAACGAGCTGGACGTGTAAAATGTCTTGGTTCACCTGATCGTGATGGATCTGTTACTGTTATTGGCGCTGTTTCTCCACCAGGTGGAGACTTTACAGAACCTGTTTCTACTCATACTATGAGATGTATCAAAACCTTTTGGGCTCTTGATACAAAACTTGCTTATTCCAGACACTATCCTTCTATAAATTGGATGACTAGTTATTCTGGATATTCTGAATCTATAGACAAATGGTGGGTAGATAATGTTGATGCAGATCGTCCTAAATTAAGATTAGAAACATATACAATCTTACAACGCGAAGATGTACTAAAAGAAATTGTTCGTCTATTAGGCCCTGAAGCTCTACCTGACGAGGAAAAATTAATTCTCGACGTCGCACGTATGATTAAAGAAGGATTCTTACAACAAATGGCTTTCGATAAAGTAGACCGATATTGTAGTCCAGAAAAACAAGTCAAAATGATGAAATTATATACTGACTTCTATAAAGAATCTCAAAAAGCTTTAAAGAACGGAGTAAATCTTGATACAATTCGTGGTCTTCCTGTAGTGTCATCAATTATTCGTTCTAAGTATGAAATTCCTGATGATGATTTAGGTAAAATGGATGAATTATCAAAGTCTATGCTTTCATCATTCAATGAATTAGCAAATAAGGAGGTAGCTGCTGTTGTCGACACAAAATAGATCTTCAGGTTTAGAATATACTAATATTTCTGAGATTAAAGGACCCTTGTTAATTATTAATGGCGTAACAAGTTCTGCTTTTGATGAATTAGTAGAAATTACAACTCCTGCTGGCACAAAACGTTTAGGTCGTGTTCTTGAAATTGGAGGAGGAAATGCTGTTGTACAAGTCTTTGAAGGAACAACCGGTTTATCTGTTTCCGAAACAAAAACTCGCTTTTTAGGAAAAACTATGGAAATTCCTGTTTCTGATCAATTATTGGGCAGAGTCTTTGATGGTCTTGGTAGACCTATTGACGGCCTTCCCGATCCTGTTGGCGAAAAGTTCATTGATATTAACGGAGAATCTATCAATCCTGAACGTCGTGACTTTCCTGAAGACTTTATTCAAACAGGTGTTTCATCTATTGACGGTCTTAATACTCTTGTTCGAGGTCAAAAATTACCTATATTTTCAGGTGCAGGACTTCCACATAATCTCTTAGCTGCTCAAATAGCTCGTCAAGCTACTGTTCCAGGAAAGGGCGAAGAATTTGCTGTAGTTTTTGCAGCAATTGGTGTACAAAATAGTGAAGCTGCATTCTTTAGAAAATCCTTAGAAGAAAGCGGCGCATTGAAAAGAAGTATTCTTTACGTTAATCTTGCAGATGATCCTGCCATTGAAAGAATTATCACTCCTCGTGTAGCACTTACCGCTGCTGAATATCTAGCATTTGAAAAGAATACACATGTTCTTGTAATAATTAGTGATATGACAAATTATGCTGAAGCATTAAGAGAAATTAGTGCAGCTAGAGAAGAAGTTCCTGGAAGAAAAGGCTATCCTGGATATCTATATACTGACCTTGCAACAATTTATGAACGTGCAGGTAAAATTAAAGGAACAAATGGAAGTCTTACACAAATTCCAATTCTTTCTATGCCTTCAGATGATATTACTCATCCTATTCCTGATCTTACTGGTTATATTACGGAAGGCCAAATAGTTTTAGGACGTGATTTACATCGAAAGGAAATCTATCCTCCTGTAAGTATTCTTTCTTGTTTGAGCCGTCTTATGAAAGAAGGTGTCGGAGAAGGCAAAACACGTAATGATCATCAAAATGTCAGTAGCCAATTATATAGTGCATATTCTCGTGCATTGGAACTTAGAGCTCTTGCTGAAATTGTAGGAAAAGCTGGTCTTGCACCAAATGATATTAAATATCTTGAATTTGGAGACTTGTTTGAAAATAAATTCCTTAAACAAGGATTTGACGAAAATCGAACTCTTGAGGATACTTTAGGAATTGCATGGGATTTGTTTAGCACATTACCTGTTGATGAATTAACTAAAGTCAAACAAGATGAAATTGATTCATATTTGAAGGTAAAGTAAGAATGTCGAGTTCTAATAAACGTCCACCACCAACAAAAATCGAACTAATTAAAGTTAAGAGAAGTCTCGTTGTTGCTAAATCTGTTTATAAGATTCTTGAAGATAAACGAGATGTACTTCTTAAGAACATTGATGAAATGATTGACGAAGCAGGTAAAGCCAGAAGTGAAATGTCCGAGCCTTTATCTAATGCCTATAGATCTTTATTTAATGCTTACATGTCTTTGGGCTCATCAAAACTTGAATCAATTGCACTTACATCTCCCTCACATATTGATGTTGATGTAAACGTTAAAGTCGTTGTTGACGTACGAATTCCTACAATTTCTATAAGTGAAAAAGAAATTGGTTTAAATTATGGATTTGCTGATTCAGATTCTAAATTGGACGACGCAACACAAATGATGAGACTTGCCTTACCTCGAATCTTACGAGCTGCAGAATATGAAAATTCAATACTTGAATTGGCACGATCTCTTGAAAAAACTCAACGATTATTGAATGCGTTAGATTATGTAATAATGCCCGGCTACGAAGAATCTATTAAATATATTTCTTCTATTCTCGAAGAACGTGAAAGAGAAGACTTTTCAAGATTAAAAATGGTTAAAAAAATACTTGAACGAAAGAGGTGAAATTAATGGATAATAAAGATTATAAAAAATTAAGTGAGAAAATTAAAAAGAAATACGAATCTGATATTGATGAACTAAAAAAAGAAATTATTTCTGCAAAAGACAAGGCTTATAAAGAATTGGAAAAATAATTATGAACATTAGGAGTTAATGAAAATGAACTACAAAATATCATTTATAATATTGACAATAATCGCAACAGTATTCCTTCAATTTGTACCATTAGCATATGCACAAGAAGAAGGAAGCGCATCCTCTGAAGCAGAAGGAATGAAATTCCTTAGTGCAGGTATTGCATTTGCTGGAGCAGCATTAGGTGCTGGTATGGCAATTGCACGAGCAGGTTCAGCTGGTTTAGCTGCCGCTGCAGAAAATGAAAACCTAAAAACACAAGGTTTAATCATTACTGCACTTGCAGAAGCTATCGCTATCTACGGAATAGTTGTTGCTCTGTTAATTCTCGGAAGCTAGAATAATTAGTAATTAATTATTTTAGCTAATCTAATTATTAACAGGATTGCTATTATTAGTCCTATTATTGGTAATATAAATGGAATAATTATTGCTATAGGACTATCAATAGTTTCGTATATGTATATCCCCGATGTTGCTCCAGCTAATAAAAAAAATGCAACTAAAATTGTTGGAACAAATCTAAATATTTTTTTTATTATTTTATTTATAATCAATCTTAATTCTAGTCTGTTATAATATTTCTTCAGTTAATGAAATTCTTGTACAATATTTACATTTTAAACTTGGCGGGTCTTGATTAATGATTAATAATTCTGAAATAATTGGTTCATTTGAATTTGAAATACAAGTTGGATTTGTACACTTGAATACTCCTGTGAATTTCTTAGGTAATTCTACATTTCTCTTTTCGATTATCTCATAATTCTCAATAATATTAATTGTTGAATGTGGAGCTATCAATGCTAAACGATTTGTTTCTTCTACTGCTAATATCCTGTTCTCAATTTTAATTATGTCTTTTTTCTTATGCTGTTTACTAGAAACATTCATTGCAACCGAAACTTGATTTCCATCAGTACCATTGATGTCTAATGCCGATAATACATTAAATGCCCTTCCTGCTACAATATGATCTAAAACAGTTCCATGTTTTATCCTATTTATTCTAAGATCATGAGTTTCTGACATTTTCTGTTAATTGTAGTTCTTGCAACGTTTATATTTATGTGTGTATAAACTAATGAAAAGATTGAAAAATCCATTTTATAACCGAGATATTGTTTCGATAAAGGATTTTCAACGTCCTGACTTAGACTATTTGTTTCATGTTGCAAATGAAATTAAAACATCTCTTCCTAATGACTCGTTAAAAAATAAATCAATTGGACTAATGTTTCTTGAACCTAGTACTCGTACTAGATTGAGTTTTGAATCAGCAATGAATTCCTTGGGCGGCAAATCTATTAGCTTTGGTAATTTATCTGATTCATCTACTCAAAAAGGTGAAAATCTTAGTGATAGTTTACTTACGATGGACCAATACGTGGACGCTATAATATTAAGACATGCTAGTGAAGGCGTTTCTAGATATGCTTCCGAAATATGTAAAAACCCAATTATAAATGCCGGAAGTGGTAGCGAAGAACATCCCACACAGGCAATGTTGGATGTTTATACTATTCTGAATGAATGTGGAAAAGTAGATAACTTGAATATTGCAATCTTTGGAGATCTAAAATACGGACGAACTGTTTATTCTCTTTTATACGCTCTATCTAATTACAAACCTAATATCTATCTTGTCTCTCCTAAACCTCTTCAACTTCGATCTGACCCATTAATCGAACTAAAAAATACACTAAATATTTCTGTTCATGAAAATCTTCAAGATATCATTTCTGATTTAGATGTAATTTATACTACTCGAATTCAAAAAGAACGTTTTCCTGATTTACAAGAGTATGAAAGAGTAAAAGGTTCGTATAAAATTGATAACAATCTACTTACTAATGCAAAAGAAAACCTTGTTTTACTTCATCCTATGCCAAGATCTGATGAAATACCTGGTGAAATTGATAATACTCCGTATGCAAAATACTTTAATCAAGTAAGTGCTGGAAAATTAATTCGTTCAACTTTACTACATCTTATTTTTACAGAAAATCCGTCTTTCTAACCACAACTGGAATATGAACACGATAGACATTTACTGCAGCCTTCTGCATAAATTAAACTCATTTCTCCACACGCAGTACATTTACTCATGTTATTTGAACTAGATCCTGTTATTTCTAATAATTCATTTTTTATTTCTTCTGTTTCTGGTATTGGTACTTCTGGTTCTGTATGTATGGAATCAGCTAATGCATGTGCAACTGCATCTGGAACTGATCTAATTGGTATGCTAGTACCTTTTGTTTGATGCCAAGATACATTCTTTGTTTGTATTCCTCGCATTGTTTTAATTATTGCCTTTACATCTACATCGGATTGCAATGCAATCGAGATTAGTCTTCCCATACCTTCATATGCTGCCTTTTCTTCATCGCCTGATTTGCCTCTTTCTATGAATACTTCTCTTGGTCTTCCTTCTTGATCTCTATTTATTGTAATAAATAATCCACTATTTGTATACGTAAATCTATAAGTTCTACCTACTAAATATTCAGGACGCTTATATCCTCCTGGTAAAACATGTGCAGATTGTTTATCTTTATTATCTCCTCTTAAATTCTTTGTTTTGTCTGTTTCCAATACTTGTACATCTAAACAACCATCACGATATACTGTTATGCCTTTGCAATGAGTATTATAAGCTAATCTATAAGAATTATTTACATCTTCTTTTGTAGCCTCATTTGCGAGGTTGATTGTTTTACTTACTCCATCATCAACAAATTCCTGAAAAGCTGATTGCATTAGTACATGTTGTTCTCCTGATAAATCAGCGGCAATTGGAAACATTTCTTTTATTTCTCTTGGAATCCATGATAGATTTTGAATACTTCCTCCATTTGCAGAAATCTCGCTTATCTTTTCTTTATCGAGATTAATGTTGTGTTCTTCTAGAGCTATCGCAAATGATTCATTCAAATAATGAAGTTCCTCGAATTCTTCACTTCTTTCTTTAATTCTAGAATGTCTTACGAATACTAATGCAAAATGAGGTTCTATTCCTGGAGAACAATTTGCTATTGTACCTATTGAACCTGTAGGAGCAATTATTGTACAATTTACGTTTCTAACTTTTCTTCCAATCTTTGCAAAATCACTCTTGTCCCAGTATGGAAATGTTCCTCTATTCTCTGCTAATTCTTCAGACATCTTCCATGCTACTTCTGAAATAAATTTCATTAACTTTCTTGAAAATCTAAATGATTCATCAGATCCATATTTTATTTTTAATTTACTCAATAAATCTGCTAATCCCATTACTCCTAGTCCTAGTCTTCTCATGTTACGTGACAATTCTTCAATTTCTTTTGTTGGATATTGATTTTTTGTAACTACGTTATCAAGAAAATGTATTGCATTTCTTGTACACTCTCTAAGTTTATCCCAATCAATATCATTATTTTCTTCATTTGTAAATTTCGCTACATTTATCGAACCTAAGTTACAACTTTCATTTGGTAACAACGGTACCTCTCCACATGGGTTTGTTGATTCAATCTTGAAATGTTCTCTTACAGGATTTGAATTACTGTTGTTTATTTTATCTATGAAAATTAATCCAGGATCTGCACATTCCCATGCACAATCAATAATCTTTCCCCATAATTCTTTAGCCTTTATTCTTTCTCCTTTCCCATCGCATAGACTGCACTCTGCTTGGTTTTGTTTTGGAAAAACATTTTTTCTACATTTGTTACATTTCAAAACTTCTTCTCCTGTTCTTGGATTGATAAATTTATGATAGTCTTCCTTTTCTAACCTGCTCATAAAATCATCAGTTATTGCTACTGATACGTTGAATTCTTTCATAATTTTTGCTTCTTCTGGAAGTTTCATGTTGTTTCTTTTCATTTCAATGAACTCTAAAACATCAGGATGTTCTATATTTACTATTCCCATATTTGCCCCTCGTCTTTTTCCTCCTTGTTTAATCACTTGTGTACATTTATCAAATAATTGCATAAATGATACGGGTCCAGATGCTACAGAACCTGTTGATCCAACTTGATCTCCTTCAGGTCTTAATTTTGAGAATGAAAAACCTGTTCCTCCTCCTGTTTTCTGTACTATTGCTTGTGTCTTCACTGCGTCCATTATTGAGCTTGTTTCATCTTCCACAGGTAATACGAAACAGGCTGATAATTGACCTAATGGCGCTCCTGCATTCATCAAAGTAGGCGAATTTGGCAAAAATTCGAAATTTTTCATCATTTTATAAAATATTTCTTTTGATTCTTTACTATCAAAATCTTGATATTCTTCATCTGCGCTTGCTATTGCTCCTGCAACCCTTAGAAATAATTCATCTGGACTTTCTTGTCTACCATCTTCGAATTTTAATAAATATCTTGCTTTCAAGACCTTCATTACATTTTCAGATAAAATATCATTAATTTCCAAAACTCAAAACCCCATTAGGACAATTTACTATGTACTACAAGTATATGAGCATTTATCATTTTATCCGGTGAATTAACATCTATTAAGTGATTGTCGATTAAATTAATTTTCTGTATTTCTTTTTTATTACAATTAAAAATTGTTCTATTCATATCACTCTATAGATAAATTTGTATAAGAAATAATGTGGTAAACTTTATTGACAAAAAATTTTTCAATTGAATAACTCAATACTTATTCTATACATGAAAATACCTGTTAATTGATTCAATCTGTTTATTTTGGGCTTTGTTTTTTGTTAATATAGAATTACTCTGTCAACTGTTTATGACTTCCTAGTTATAAAAATAATTTAATTTACCGGATATTCCTGTAATGATGTTGAATTACAATTACTGCATTTTTCTGTATTATGGATATTCTTATACGCACAAGAAATACACACTTTTAATTTACAATGATATTTGAAAAATCCAATTTTTTGTGATATTTTATTCGTTATTTCTTGAAAATTCTTAATTGTTGAATTTGTAGTATCTATGTATACAGAATAACCGCCTTTAAATTTATTTACATAAGTATTTACTTCATTAATTTTTTCTTGTTCGTCTAGATCAAGTATTATGGATTGTTGATATTCTTTAGAATCTGATTTATTAATTACTCGAGCCTTACCAAATTTCTCTATATCAATATCTGTAAATCTCTTTGCCGAGTCATCTACAATAGACGATAATCCGAATTCCTCTCCTAATTTCTTCCCTGAATTTGTAATCTCCTCCATAGCCGTATCTATGATTTTTCCAGCTAGCTTTCCTCTTTCTTTTGAAGTTGATTTTGTGCCTAAAAGACTATCTATTGCTTCATCTAAGCCTGTAAAATTAATTATGAGTGGAATTTTTTGACTAGAAATTATTCCAGTATTTATGTTCAATAATGGCAACAAACCCTTTCCTGTCATGTCATCTATTATTTCTCTTCTAGTAGATAATGCTGAAATTGCAGTTTTTAATATTAAATTCACTTTTGCTCTAAAATATGTATCATCTTTATTTGATTCGTATGCAAGTCTTGGTAGATTTATTGAAACTGCATGTAGGACAATATTTCCTCCTGCAGAATTTTTAATCATTGATTTATTTATTCCTGTATAAGAAAAATTATTCTTTACATCATTATTTATTGCAATATAACCTCCTTTCTTTATGATTGTAAATAACTTCTTACTTAATTCTGGATTCTTTGAATCAATTAATGGCAATATTAATGTTATTTTTGGTATTGCTATGGTTTGTATATATTCCTCATAACTCTCTAAAATTAATTTATATAATTTTACTAGTTGTTTATTCTCGATTTTAGAATTTTTTTGGACGTTTAGATTTAGTGATACAAATGGACTAGTGCCATCAGATACTACTTGTGAAATCATTTTGAACATTTGCACTAGACTATCTTTTGAATTAGAAGCTTTGTTATCAATAAAATTAATTATATAATCTATAAAATTGTTGTATGCTATTTCTATGTTTATTTCTTTACTTAATTCTGTTGTAAGTAGAACTATATTCGCAATACTGTCTGAAAAATTTTCTGCTTTATTGATCTTTACTGAACTGAGTAATTTTCCTTTCACCTTTATTCCTTGTACTGGCAGTGAACTCAGATTCACAAAAGCAGTATCTGGCTTTAAACCCCAAACTCCTAAATTGGAAATATGTATATCTCCTGATAAATGCGCATCAGTTACATCTCTTGATAATTGATTTAGTAGAAGATATTCAGAAAATACTTCTTTTGAGGTTTGTGTAACTAATGACGATACTCCATTGTCACTTCTTGTACTTTGTTTTAACATCTGTGTAACATCATGAATTGGAAGACCAATTCTCGTTAATTTGTGTCTATATTCTTCATATCCGTGCTCAATTAACAATGCATTTACTATTTCTCTTATTAGCGGAGCAGTAAGGTAACTTGTTTGAAATTTATATAACCTTGCTTCAGCTTCACTTGTCATTTTTTGCGCTAAATCTACAGGCATTCCTGCCTCTTTTACCAATGCTTGTAAAATCTTATCTGGCTTGAATTCTTCCATCATCTCTTTTGATGTTCTAACATAGATCTTTCCACTTTCTATTACACTTTGTTCTTCTATTTGCCTTGTTAAATTCAGAATTAATCTTCCTAGATTTGTTACATTATATCTCCTTTCTGATCTATTTAATGTGACCAACATTTGTTTTACTAGTTTTCTTAAATGATATGCAAATTTACCTGACTCTTTTTTCGATTTAAATCCTGCCAGTGTCTTTAATTCAGAATAACTTAAAGGACCCTTAGAATTCAATATTCTCAATATGTCTAAACGATTTGAGGACGCAATAACCGAATATATTGTCCTTACTCTTTTTGATGTTTTGTAAGGCATTGTTGACAAGATATACTATATAAATAAAAATTGGATATAAAGCTTAACATATTTTGACCTAATTCTTTCAAATCTCGATATCCTTTTTTATATTAATGATTATGTGTTATTGGGGCGGTTGTCTAGTCTGGTCTAAGATGTTTGCTTTGGGAGCAAGTGATCGGGAGTTCAAATCTCCCTCGCCCCATACAATTATTTCATAATTAATTTTATTGGAATTGATTGAGTAATTTCTTCACTCTCTACGCTTATCATAATTGTATATACTCCACTTGATAGATTATCCGGTTTTATTAAAATTGGAACTTCTTTTTTTACATTTAATTCCTTTTCGATTTGATCAAATGTTATTGAGATATTACTTATTACTCCATTTTTGTTGAAGGTTCCGGTCATTTTTATTTCAGCATTCAATTCTTTCTTAGGATCTATTGTCAGTATAATTTCCTCCATTTCATTATTGTCTATGGATATCTCTCTAGTTGATACTTCAATATCAAATCCCAATGGTTTATTGGCATTCAGTATTGCAATTTTGTTCTCGGTCCATTCTGTAAACCAAATATTTCCTTGCCCATCTATATCGAATTGAAGTGGATTTGATATTCCTCCCCAATCAAAATTTCTTGTAGGTATTTCATATTCAATCAATATACCTCTTTCCACATCCATTTTCGCTATAGTATTTGATTGATGAACATTCATCCAAATATTCCCATTATTGTCAAATTTATTCCAGTATGGTAATGTTGTTGTGAATTCTGATTTACTTGAAGATGTTACATAGTTTGTAAATGTATTATTGTCAAGATTAAATAATAAAAATTGACTAGAACCATGATCATTAATCCATATTTGATTTTCTCTAATTGAAATCCCAACTGGCGATGATATCTCTTCCGGTAATTTATATGAAGTAAATTTTCCATCTTTGTAACTTCCTAAATGTCCTTCGATTGGCCATGTAAGCATTGTATACCATATTCTACCATCATCATCTATTGCTATTCCTCCTAATACATCCAAGTCTATTTCTGGAGAAATTTCATTTATCCCATTAGTTGTATTTGTTACTAATTGATCTATTTCTAATATTGCAATCTTCTTTCCAAATATTTCGGATACAATCATTTGATTTTTATTATTTAATATTTGTACCGGATAAGAATTTTCTGTTAATAGTTTATAATATTCAAATTTATTTTCTGATTTAGTGTATTTCCATACTAGATTATTTTGATGATCCGTAAACCATATTTCGTTATTTACCGCAATAATACTCCAAGATTGTACATTTACATAATGTTCTGAAATTTGATATCCGATAAATGAATTCTCATCTGGATTAAATGAAACTAGTTTGCTATTATTGTTTTCAATAAACCATATTATGCCTTCTTTATCAATTGTTATTGCTACAGGCGCAGAACATTTAGTTGGAATTAGATATTCTTTGATGTAATTATTACTATTCTCAGTTCTAAGGTTACAACTATCTACAATCAATTCTTCTTGCCCTTTGCCTTCGTCGTTCGTTATTTGATAACCTATTATTAATCCTAAAATAACAGGCAATGTCAATAACAACAACAATATCTTTCTTGATATCATCATAATCTCTTATTTTTACCTCTTATTTTATTATATTGTGAATCTTTTTAATTTATTATAAACTACTGAAATCAATAATAAATAATGCCGGGGTTGCCGAGCCAGGTCAAAGGCGCTGGACTTAAGATCGCTCTCTTTGAGAGCCAAGTATATGACATCCCGTCACTTAGGTGTTCGTGGGTTCAAATCCCACCCCCGGCACCATTTTTGTAGAAAGACTAAATACCTTGTTCTTATAAATTTAGACTATGTCAATTGTTACTAATCGAAAACTTGATTCTGATATTATGTTTCGTGTGATTGGTATAGTATTAATTATATTAGGTTTGATGTCTGCTAGTTATACTTCGTCTACTCAATCTCTTGCTCCTCAGATTGTTCCTATCTATTATTTTATATCTTTAATTCTTATATTGTCAGGTATTTTTGGATTAGTTTCGGTTATTCGTGATTAAATGATTCGCACCGTACTTCTTGGAGTAGGCAACTCAGCCAGTGCATTTGTTCAAGGTCTTGCTTATTATAAAAATCTAGAAAAAAACAATCAAAAAACTGACGAACATGGACTCTGGCATCCTTTAATTGGAAATTATAAAGTATCAGATATTGAATTAGTTGGAGCTTATGATATAGAAAAAAATAAACTCGGAGGACAAGATCTTCATAAAAGTATATTTTCACCTTCAAATAAACTAGAAAAATTCATTGATTTAGATGATTCTGGAATTGCCGTTGAACCTGGACTTCTTTCTGATTCTAGCATTAATGAAAACCTTCAATCTTCTATTGAATGGACTAAAGAAAAGGGGTTTGATCCTTTTTCAGAAGAAGATTTTAGAAATTCTCTAAAAAACAAGAATCCTGATGTTGTAGTCAACCTTATCTCATCTGGTTTACATAAAAGTTCAGAAAAATACGCTGAAATAGCTTGCGACATTGGGTCTAATTTTATCAATGCTTCGCCAACAAGTATTTCAACTAATTCACAATTTGTCAAACTCTTCAACGATAAACAATTAATTGTTGTTGGAGATGATCTTATGAGTCAATTTGGAGGAACTGCTTTTCACAAGGGAATTATGAATCTTATGCACGAACGAGGAATTCGAATTAATAAAAGTTATCAACTCGACGTTGGTGGAGGAATTGAAACTAACAACACAGTTGACGAAGATTTACGCGCTTTGAAACGAAACGTTAAGTCCAAAACTATTGAATCAGAATTACCATATGACGTCCAAACTGTTTCAGGAACTACTGATTATGTTGATTTTATGGGTAATTCACGTACTAATTACTTCTGGATTGAAGGAGATTCATTCCTTGGTTCAAAGGTTCGATTTGACATATATTTACGAAGTACTGATGGACCAAATGCAGGTGGATTATTGATAGACCTTGTTCGCGGTATTCAATATTCTCATGATCAAAAAGAATCTGGAAATGTTGAGGAATTATCTAATTTTGGTTTTAAATCAACAACTAATAAAAACGATTTAAGAAAATCTTATAAAAATTTCTCAGAAAAATATATCTTATCAAAAAAATAATTGAGCGCCGTCGACAGGATTTTCATATATAATCTTGAACCTGCGGCCAGCTGATTAACAGTCAGCTGCTCTACCACGCTGAGCTACGACGGCTAACGACACTCAAGATACGAAAGATACAATTCTTTATATCAATTTCTTTTATTTTTTCGTCATTTTCTTTTAGGGAATATGATTTTCTCTTATCATTTGATAATTTCAAATGAATATCATTATTATATGTGGGCCCGGTGGGCTTCGATCCCACGACAAACCGATATCTCAGAAATTATATGAGTCGGTCACTTTTGGCGAAATTATTCTACCAAGCTGAGTTACGGGCCCCTTTAATTTTATTGGTAGTCTTGTTTTTAGGTTTATTTGTTATATTTATTTTATGTATATTTCCGCAGTACTTAACTCGAAGTATTACTTAATATGAATGATAAAAAATTGTTCAAAGGATGTTATACTGCTCTAATAACTCCATTTACTAATGATTATAAAGTTGATTATGAAGGTCTAACTCAACTTGTTGAATTCCAAATATCTCAAGGAGTTTCTGGTATTCTTGTTGCTGGAACTACTGGGGAAAGTCCAACATTGTCTTGGTCTGAGCATGAAGATATAATTAAAACAGTATATGAGATTGCAGGTGAACGCACAACTATCATTGCTGGCACTGGAAGTAATAATACTGAAGAAAGTCTAAAAGTTACTCAATTTGCATATGATTTAGGTATAAAAAATATTCTTCTTATTGATCCTTATTATAATGGACCTAGTTCACTTGAAATTCGTAAAGAGTATATAGAAGTCATTGCAAACAAATTTCCTTCCGTAACTATTATTCCTTATATTATCCCCGGACGTACTGGAACACAATTATTACCACAAGATCTCGCTCTTTCTTACAAAAACTATCCTAATATCAACACTGTTAAAGAGGCTACTGGTGATTTTGATAATGCCGAACTTACTAGAAAACTCTGCGGCTCAAATTTCTGTATTCTGTCTGGCGACGACGATAAGACTGTGAAACTGATCCAGAATGATTCTATAAAATCTACTGGAGTTATATCTGTTGCATCTAATCTAGTTCCTGGTGCAATTACTCAATTAGTTCTAAAAACTCTTGAAGATAACTCTGATTATATAGATCTTGAAAAAAATGCCTCACCATTGTTCAAATTAGTTGGTGTTCAAACAACTGAATCTACTAATCTGGGAGAAGTACTTGTAAAGTCACGTAATCCTGTACCTACAAAAACATTAATGAGAATACTTGGTTTACCTTCTGGTCCATCTCGTCAACCTCTTGGATTAGTCACTAAACAAGCCTTAGATTTTATACTTGAACAATCTAAGTTAGTCTATGAAAATAGTGACCTATTCAAGCCTGCAGAAAGCTTTTTTGATATCGACTTTCAAGAAAGATTATACTCTGATAAACACATAAATGGATTGTATTATGACTCGTACTAAACTTTGTATTGTTGGCGCTTGTGGAAGACTCGGTAAATCTATCATTCAGGAAAGTGTTGATAATTTTGATATAGTTGGAGCAGTAGAAGCTCCGAATAGTAGTTTCCTTGATAAATCATTAAATGACCTTGGTATAATTGATTCTGATATTCAAATTACTAGTTCTTCCGATTTATCATCTGCAATCTCAACTGCCGACGTTACTATATCTGCTACAATTCCTGATTCAGAAATTACTAATGCTCCTGTTTATGTCAAAAATAATAAAAAAGTTATAATTGGTACTACTGGTTTTTCCGACGAACAATATTCTCAATTAGTTTCGATTCTCGAGCAAAAAATTCCTTCTATAATTACTTCAAATTTCTCTATTGGCATGAATTTTCTCTTTCGTATTTCTGAATTAGTTGGTCAACTTTCTGATGAATTTGAAATTAGTATAAATGAAAAACATCATTCTAAGAAGATTGATTCTCCAAGTGGAACTGCGCTTTCAATTGCAAAAATCATTTCTGACTCTAAAGGCTACGAAGATCTTGTTTTTAATCGCAGTAAACATGGAAAACGTGAGAAATCCCAATTGGAAGTCACCTCTGAAAGGCTTGGAGGAACGCCTGGAATACATGAAGTTAGTATTGCCGGCCAACATGAAATTCTTAGACTAGAACATATTGCATTCTCTCGTTTGGCATTTGCAAGAGGTGCACTTTCTGCTGCTACTTGGCTTAATAATATCTCAGAACCACGAATTTATAGTATGCAAGATGTAATATCACGTCAGTGACATAAATATGTGGAAAATCGAAACTCCTTTAAAAAATATAAATGGCAAATTATTCTTTGCAAATGTTAATACTGCTAAACTTGCTAATGAATTTGGTACTCCATTATTTGTTACTGATTCAGAAAGAATAATCTCTAATTATAATAATTTACATTCAGCTTTCTCTTCTCATTATGATAAATTTAAAATCAATTATGCAGTAAAAGCTAACAACAATCTTTCTGTTCTTAAATTATTCAATTCTTTAGGTAGCGGCGCTGATTGTTCATGTCCTGAAGAAATCTCTTTAGCTAAAAAAATGGGTTTTTCCAGCAAAGATATTCTATATACTGGAAATTACAATTCTGAAGATCAACTTTCTTTTGCACTAAAACAAAAAATTATTATTAATGTAGATAGTTCTTCAATTCTACCTAGATTGCTTAGAATAGGAACTCCGAATTTTATTTCCCTTCGTATTAACCCTGGTATTGGAGGAGGTTCACATAGTGGACTTGTATTTGGAGGAAAAAATACTAAATTTGGTATGAGTAAGAATGATGCTATCGAGTCTTATAATATAGCTAAAAAAGCTGGAGTAAAAAAATTCGGAATACATATGATGACAGGTTCATCAATTCTTGATGCTTCTTATTTTAAAAAAGCCACAAACAAATTAATTGATATTGCTGTTGAAATAGTTGAAGAATGTAAGATTTCTCTTGATTTCATAAACATTGGCGGAGGTTTTGGAATTCCTTACCGGCCTCCAGAAAAATCACTTGATATTAAAAAAGTTGGTTCCGATATTGGCAAAATTTTTAATGGCAAAAAATCTTCTAAAATTCTTAATAATCCTTGGTTATTTGTTGAACCTGGAAGATATTTAGTAGCTGATTCTACTATATTGTTAACAAGCGTTCATTCAATAAAATCTGGCCCAATAAAATATATTGGTGTTGATGCTGGCATGAATACATTATTAAGACCTGCTTTGTACGATGCTTATCATCATGTCTTGAATGCTAGTAGATTAAATTCTCGACCTAAGAAACCAGTAAATATTTGCGGACAAATCTGTGAAAATACCGATATTCTTGCAAAAAATCGAAAGATTGGTACTGTAAAAGAAGGTGATTTGTTAGCTATATTAAATGTTGGAGCATATGGCTTCTCCATGAGTTCACATTATAATACTCGCCCTAGAGCTGCTGAAGTAATGATCAACAAAAAGAAGTACAAAATAATAAGACAAAGAGAAACTATAAATGATTTAATTAAGGGTCAAAAAGTTGTTACGTGGTTTAAATGAAACACTCTGATCTTCTAAATTCACTTCCTCCTTATCCTTTTGCTAAGCTTGAGTCTTTAATTTCTCAAAAACGTCAAGAAGGGGTTGATCTTATCAGTTTTGGTATAGGAGATCCTGATCTAAAAACACCTAATTTCATCAATGATGCATTAATCGAAGGTCTTTCTATTCCTGGAAATCATAATTATTCTTCTAGTGCGGGTGAAAAATCTTTTCGTGATAGTATTTCTATCTGGTTTGAAAAACGTTTTAACGTATCTATTGATCCTGATGAAGAAATTTGTGCATTGATTGGTTCTAAAGAAGGACTAGCACATATATTTCGTGCGTTTTTTAATTCAGGCGATACTATTGCTGTACCCAATCCTGGATATCCTCTTTATGAACATGGCGGAACTATTTTGAATGATTTCAAACCAGCAATTATTAATTTATCTGCTGAATCTAATTATATTCCTCAAAGTAATCAATTACAAGAAACTAATTTTTCTGGAATATACTTGAATTATCCTAATAATCCTACTGGTGCAATTATTCAACTATCAGAACTTAATAATATAGTGAATATCTGTAATGATAAAAAATCTATTATTGTTTATGATAATGCCTATTCTGAAATAACTTATGGAGGGTATTCTGCTCCTTCTATATTACAATGTGAAAATGCAAGACAAAACAGCATCGAATTTCACTCCTTGTCAAAAACGTTCAATATGACTGGATATCGAATTGGATTTGCTGTAGGGAATAAATCTCTTATTGACGGTCTTAAAAAAATCAAGAATCAAATAGATTCTGGTTCACCTAAATTTATTCAACATGCTGCTACAACTGCACTCGAGAGTTATTCTAATGGAAAACCTCCTAAAGAGATTCTAGATAATATCGAAACATATGAAAATAGAATGTCTTTACTTTATAATGGTCTATTGAAACTTGGTTATGATGTAAAAATGCCTTCTGGCACATTTTATTTATGGATGAAGATTGATGAAAGTTGTGAAAGTTTTGCTATGAATTTATTGGACCAAGGAATAGTTGTTACTCCTGGTTCCGGTTTTGGAAATGAAGGTGATAATTATGTAAGGTTCTCTCTTACTGTTTCTGAATCAGATATATCCAAGGCATTAGAAAAGATACCTCCTCGATAAATTATTACTAAATATAAAATAACAGCAGTTATATACTCTTTCAACTTTGATATTAACCATAACGCTTTTTTACTTCTAAGATAATCATTCCTATTATGCCTATTGATCAAGAATTTCATAAGAAATTAAAGCCTGTAGCAAGGTCTGAACATGGTTACCTAATTTGGGGTCCAGGTAAAGATGGAGCTGCTGCTGAAAGTGACGAAGTAAAATCTGCATATGAAGCTGCTGGTGAAAAATTCGAACCTTTGGGTATTCATGGAACCTATGTAGCAGTTGATTTTGACGATTGTGTTGCTGATGGCGCATGTTTACCTGCCTGTCCTGTTGGTGTTTTTGAATGGACAAAAAATCCAGGATTTAGTGGAACTGAAGAAAAACTTGATCTTACTGATAAAGCAGCACCTGTTCGTGAATCTGATTGTATCTGGTGTATGGCTTGCGTTACTGTTTGTCCAACTGAAGCCGTTAAAGTAGACGAAGCTTTAGTTTCCGTCGCTGAAAACGCTGAAAGTAGTTTAGAAGAATAATCAGGCCTGTATCATATGTCCACAGATTTTTCTGAAGACGATGTTTTAGAAGCTATGTCTGAAGTTGTTGATCCAGAAATAAATGTTCCTATTCTTGAAATGGGCGAAGGCAATGGGTTGATAGACGAGGTTAATATTTCTGAAGATAATTCTGTCGAAGTCAAATATCATGCGACAACTCCATATTGTCCTCCAGTTTTTGCTCTACAGATTTCTATGGATATCAAAAAAAGCGTGGAGAAAATGGACAAAATAGGCGATGTTAAGGTAATTGTTTCAGGACATGCTATGTCAAAACAAATTAATGAAAAAATTAATGAAAATAACTAAGGCATGTATGCCTTTTCATACACTCCAGAATTAAATCCTAAACATTCTTGATGAATCCATCCAGCTTTAATCAATTTTCCGTTACTTATACCTTCATTCCAGTAAGTTCTTCTTCCACCATCTAGTTGCTGTTTTGTTATTATCTTCTCACACATTACGCAAATTGTCGCTGTTTTAGGGTCGATTTCCTGCATTCCGGCAGATTTATCCATTTTTGCTGGAGCTTTTATTACTCCATCCAATTCATCAAGCCATTTTCTTGATTCTCCATCCCATCGTCTTACAGGTATTTTCAACAAGTAATTATAATTCCTTCGAATATTTATTGATTATTCTTCCGACAGTAAAATATTCGTTTTTCAATTAATCTTTATACCTTTCAAATTATTTCATATTTCATGGCTGATGAAGATTCTAATTTCGATTTCCGTTTTCCTTTAGTTATAATAAAAACTTCTAGAGGCAAAAGTTTAATGGAAAAATTATCTAAATTTCGTTTTATATCAATTTTGAGTTGGATATCACTCTTTCTTATGCCTATATTTTCTCTTTTAGCTATATCTATACTTCTATTGACTGCATCTCTTTATCTTTCTTTTCCTGAAGTCCGAGAAATCGCTCGTGAAACAGGTCCTCAAGGCGCTTTATTAATTCCCGGTCTTAATCCTTATCTTCCAATAATTTATGGCTGGATTGCAATATTCATTGGTATTGTTATTCACGAACTTTCACACGGCGTAATTGCACGAGCAGTTGATGTTCCAGTTAGATCTTCTGGAGTTATGCTATTCCTTTTCTTACCGATTGGTGCTTTCGTTGAAGTTGACGATACTAAATTAGATTCTACATCTTTTAAAAAATCAGGTCGTATAATTGCTGCAGGTTCTGGCAGTAATATTGTAGTAGGACTTATTTCATTACTACTTTTAGTTGGAGTTGTTAATACTATGGAACCTGTTGCCGATGGAATACCCATTAGTCAAATTGTTGTAGATTCTCCTGCTAATCTTTCTGGCTTACTTCCTGGTGACATAATTACTCATCTTAATAATATTCCAGTAACTGACTCGGACTCTTTTTCAGACAATTTTGATTCTCTTAGTCCTGGAGATACCATTGTTCTGACAATTCAACGCCAATCTGTTCAATCTGATCATGAAATTGTTTTGTCTAGTCGTCCAGATAATCCTGAAGAAGCTTTTATTGGAATTATGAGGCCTTCTGTTGATATCGACGACTCATTATCCAGGTATCAAAATGGACTTAGTATCTCTCCAAATATCTTAGTATATTTTTCTTTTCCATCTAGTGATAGTTATTCTGTTCCCTTTTCTTCTTCTATGCAAAATTTTTACACCTCTAGTTTGGGAAGCCAATATACTATTTTGACAAATCTACTTTTCTGGATTTGGTTTATTAATTTCAATTTAGGTGTTTTTAATGCCCTGCCTTTGGGACCATTGGATGGAGGTCAAGCCTTTAAACGCGGATTGAAATCTATTACTAAAAACAAAATTTCTCCAAATAAAATTGATTATATAAGTAGACTTGTGTCTTTCTCTATCCTCTTTCTAATTTTATCTATGTTTCTTTTGCCTTATTTGCCTTAAAATTATATAATATAGGATTCTCCATAATCCTTCTGTTCTTGCGTTTGAGTATCAATGTTAATCTTCATTCCTTCTAAAGCATATTTTGCTACATTGTAATCTATTTCTTTAGGCATGTCTATTAATCCATTCAGTTTTTTATGATCTAATTTAATTTTAACTGCACCTAAAAGTTGGTTTGAAAATGACATTGACATTACTTCTGGAGGATGACCTTCTGCGGCTACTAAGTTTGCAATCCTTCCTTTTGCCACAAGAACTATTTTTGTTCCATTGTCTAATTCATATTCTTCTAAATTATCTCTGATTGTTTTTACATTTATTGCGATATCTTGCAAAAATGCCACATCTATTTCTAAATCAAAGTGTCCAGCATTAGCTAATATTGCTCCATCTTTTAAGTTTCTTATACTATTTTTATCAATAACATGTTTTTGCCCTGTTGCTGTGACAAATATGTCTGATTCTTTTGCTAATTCATTTATTGGTTTTACATCAAATCCGTCCATGACTGCTTCTATTGCTCTAATTGGGTCTATTTCAGAAACTGAAACAATTGCTCCAAGACCTTTTGCTCTTGCTGCTATTCCTCTTCCAACCCATCCATATCCACAAACTGTTACTTTTTTGCCTGCCATTAATAATGCAGTAGATCTTAAAATCCCATCAAAAGTACTCTGTCCTGTTCCATATCGATTATCGAATAGATGTTTTGTATAAGCATTATTTACTGCTATTATTGGATATTTTAATTTCCCACTCTTTTCTAACGCCTCTAATCTGACTACTCCTGTGGTTGTTTCTTCTGTCCCCCCAATAACATTATTCTTCTCATATTTCTGATTCTGATGTAATGTTATATGCGCATCAGATCCGTCATCCATTATGATTTCTGGTTCTGCATCTAACGTAGCATCTATACACTCTTGATATTCTTTATCATTTTGACCTCTCCATGCAAAAACATTTACTCCTTCTGAATCTAAATACGCTGCAATGTCATCTTGTGTTGATAGTGGATTTGCTCCTGCTAGATATACATCTGCACCTAATTCTTTTAATCCCATTACTAATACTGAAGTTTCTTTTGTCACATGCAAGCAAACTGCTATCTTTGTTCCTTTGAACGAAAATTCTTTTGAGGTTTTATTAATTGTTGTTACAAGAGCAGGCATATTATTTCGTGCCCATTCATATGATTTTTTACCTTTTTCTGCTAAATTCTTATCTGTAATTTTACTCATTTTTTTTATCTTCACTTTCTCCTATCAAAATATCCATTTCTTTTTATTTAAATTGCTCCTTCTAATGCATTTGCACATAAACAATTTCTTTCATTATTTATTTGTGGAATAATATTCTGTATAATGTTAGTCGTTTTTTCTACATTTTCTTCAAGTGTTTTTAATACTTCATGATGCGATACTGCTGTTTCTGCCCAAACATCATAATCTGTTATAGTTGCAATTGCTACATAACAAATCTGTGATTCTCTTGCTAAAACACATTCTGGAAATAACGTCATATTTATTGTGTCAGCTCCCCAATTTCTAAACATATTTGATTCTGCCCTTGTTGAAAACCTAGGACCTTCTATACATACTTGCGTTGCTTTTTCATGAATATCATAATTTAATTTCTTCCCTGTTGAAATTGTTAAATCTCTTAATTCAGGACAAAATGGATCTGCCGTTGATATATGTGCTACTGTACCTTGATCATAGAATGTACTATCTCTGTCTTTAGTTCTATCGATAAATTGATCAGGTATTGCAATATGTCCTGGTTCCATGTTCTCTCTTAAACTCCCTACTGCACAAGGTGCAATTATCCTTTTTACTCCTATTTCCTTTAATGCCCAAATATTTGCACGAAAGTTTATTTTATGTGGAGGAACGCTATGTTTTTTCCCATGCCTTGGAAGAAATACAATTTTTTTCCCATTAAATTCTCCAATTGTTAATGAATCAGAAGTCTTACCATAAGGTGTTTCTAAATCTAGTTTCTGACTATTTGAAATAATCTCCGTATTGTATATTCCTGTTCCACCAATTATTGCTATTTCTGCCTTCATTTCATTAATACCTCACTATTGAAAATATATCATACTTAGATAAAATCTCTCTTGCTTTCAAGAAATCTAATTCAATTAAGAATCCTAAACTAATGATATTTCCATCTAATTCTTCAACCAATTTTATTGCAGCTTCCACTGTTCCACCTGTTGCTAATAAATCATCTATAATGAGAATATTTTTTCCTTTTAATGATTCATTTTTCATTTCTATTGACGCGCTTCCATATTCTAATTCAAAATCTGTTGATATTGTTTCTCCAGGAAGTTTACCTTTCTTTCTTATAGGCGTGAAACCTATTTTTAATCTATTTGCCAATGCTGCTCCAAATATAAATCCTCTTGATTCTATTCCTATTACTCTGTCTATTTTTCCTCTAAATTCATTTTCAAATTCTTTTAAAATATGTTCAAATGCATCTGGATCTTCTATTGTTGGCCACATGTCTTTGAATATTATTCCTTTTTTTGGATAATCGGGATAATCTCTTATTATGTCTTTTAGATCCATTATTCGTATGACGGAATTATTTGCTTATAATTATTCGCCTTTCATTGCAAACAATTATATCTTTTGATTATGTTTTCTATGTTAATGAAAGACGATTCTTATAAAGAACTTTTAACTCGTATTGAAGATCAATTATCTAAAGTCGAAGTAAAGAAACAAGACAGAATCGAAATCCCCAAAGCAGAAACTTTCTGGATTGGCCAAAAAACATTTTTTAGAAATTTTTCTATCTATCCTAAATTATTACGACGTACTACTGAACATTTTATGATGTTTCTCTCAAAAGAACTTGCTACTTCTGCATCTCTTGACGGAGACCGTGCTATTTTTATTGGTAGAAAAACTCCTGATTCTTTTGATTTTATACTCAAACGATATATTCGTCAATATGTGGTTTGTACTGTTTGCGACAGTTACGATACATCTCTAGAAAAGGTCAAACGTCTATATTTTATTAATTGTGAGGCTTGTGGCGCAAAAACCACTGCTGGTTCTCGATAAATATGCCCTCTAAATCCTTCCATTTTCGTTCTATTAATGATCGTGATATTAATATTGTAAATATTTGCGATAATGAAAACATTGGAACGACTATTTCTGAAGGAGATTATGAAATTGAAATCTCTGAAGATTACTTTGGAGGTACTATTATTGATGAAAACCAAGCTATTGAACTATTGAAAAAATCTGACACCCTTAATCTTGTTGGAAATAATATTGTAGATTTGGCAATTACTTTGGAATTAGTATCCCTTGAGTCAATTAAAAAAATTGAAGGCGTATCTTTTGTCCTAATTTATAAATTCCTACAATAGGGTTTATTACTAATTTTTCCAATTATATTGTGATATAATGGGTAAGCGAAAAGTTCTAAACGAAAAATCTCTCAAAGAGGTCCAATTACCTCAAGAAGGCGAAATGTTCGGACGAGTTGTTAAACATCTAGGAAGTGAATTAATTCAGATTAAATGTGCCGATGACAAGATTCGTATTGGAAGAATACGAGGAAAATTAAAACGCAGAGTTTGGATTCGTGATAATGACGTTGTTATAATCGCACCTTGGGATTTTAAAGAAGATGATCGAGGAGATATTCTTTGGAGATATACTGTCGGGCAAGTTGAATGGTTGCAATCACAAGGACATCTTCCAAAGGACTTGTAGACTATGTCATCTCAAATTGATAATCGCGCAATAAAAAAAGCTTTAAACAAAGTAAATAATTCTGCAAAATCAAATCGTTCATTGAAGAAACGCTCTGAAGATTATCAAGTTTTTCAAGATGTTTTTAATAAACCCACTCTTCTTACACTTTATTCTCTTTTTAATAATGGTACACTTTCTTATCTAAATGGAATAGTTAATTCTGGTAAAGAATCGAATATATTTTGGGGTGTTACACCAGACGGAAATGATGTCGCCATTAAGATTTATCTTACCGTTGCTTCAGAATTTCGTAAAAGATTACAGTATATCGAAGGAGATCATCGCTTCAAAAATATCAATACTCATGGACATAAATTAATAGAATTATGGGCAAGAAAGGAATTTAAAAATCTCTCAAAAGCATATTCTGCTAATCTTCCTGTTCCCAAACCTATTGCTGTAAAACAAAATGTCTTGGTTATGGATTTTTTAGGAATTGATGGGGCTCCTTATCCAACTCTTTCAGAAACTGAGGTTGAGGAATCTGATTTTGAAGAACTTCTAAAGTTGATTAAGCAATTATATCAACAATCGAATCTTATTCATTCTGACTTATCTGAATATAATGTTTTTAAAAATTCTAATGACTTAATATTATTTGATTTTGGTTCTGCTGTCGATGTTTCACATCCTATGTCTAAAGATTTCTTATTGAGAGATATTATTAATATTTGTAAATTCTTTTCTAAACGAGGCATCACTACTTTGGATGCTGAAAATATCTTTAAGGAGATTACTGAAAATGATGTTTGATAAAACTATTCGTATACCTATTGATCGTATAGGTTCTATTGTTGGAAAATCAGGAAAAACAAAACTTTGGATTGAACAAAAATGTAATGTCAAACTCGATGTAGATAGTCGTAGTGGAGAAGTTCATATTTCAAGTGATAGTGAAACATCTAATCCTCTTCTTGCAGTCGATTTAGTTCAATCTATTGCTCATGGTTTTTCACAACTTAGTACTTCTAATCTTCTCGACGAGGATAAATTTCTCTCAATAATAGACCTTACTCAGCATTTTAAAAAATCATCACATTCTATCTCTAGAATCAAATCCCGTGTAATTGGTCAAAATGGCAAAGCCAGAAAAGTTATGGAAGAAATATCTAATACAAATATCTCTGTTTATGGACATTCTATTTCTATAATTGGTTCATATGAACAAATCAAATTAGTTGAAAATGCAATAAACTTACTCATTTCAGGAGCCCAACATAAAACTGCTTATGATTTATTACAAAAAAGTCGCACCCAGTCTAAATTAGACCGAATGCAATTATGGGAGGATGGCCCTGTTGTCGAAAACTAAAACTACTTTTTCTGGCATTTCGCCTAGTGAATTTTTCTATCGTAATAGGGATTTAGCTGGATTTAGTAATCCTGCTAAAGCACTTTATACTGCAACTCGAGAATTAGTAGAAAACTCTCTTGATGCTTGTGAATCTGCCGAAATTCTTCCTAATATCTACGTTAGAATGACTCCTGTGATTGATCAATTACGCGCTTCTGAACCTCGTACTTACCAGCTTAAAGTTAGTGATAATGGACCTGGAATAGACCCTGAAAAAGCTCCCGATGCCTTTGGTCGTGTTTTCTACGGAAGCAAGTACAAACTTCGACAAGCTCGTGGTATGTTTGGTATGGGAGGAACTATGGCTGTTTTATATGGACAAATTACAACGAGTAAACCTGTAGTTATTTATACCTCAATTGACGGAAAAAAAACTCATAAATTTACTTTAAGAATTGATATTCAAAAAAATGAACCTGTTATCATCAAAAAAGAAATAATTGAAGGAAAAGGAACCACTGGAACTACTGTTGAACTATTACTTACTGGTGATTCATTTCGCGCTTCTGCGAAAGTCCACGATTATTTCTTAGAATCTGCATTAGTTACTCCTTATGCCGAAATATCTTTTATCGATGCACAAGGTAAAATGTTTTATTATCCAAGAAGCACCACTTCGTTACCAAAACCTCCCGTAGAAACTCAACCTCATCCACATGGATTTGATTTTGAAGGAATGAGACGTCTTATTGAAGATACTAAGGATAAAACTCTTCATAAATTACTTACTAATAATTTTCATCGAGTAGGCGCTACTACTTCTACTAATTTCTTTAAATCTGCAGGTATAGATCATTCAGGAAGTCCAAAAGATCTTGCATATGAAAATATAGTAAAAATGGTCGATGAAATGCATAACTATGAATCATTTTTACCTCCCGACGCTCATTGTTTATCACCACTTGGCCGAGATATATTGAATGCTGGTATAATGAGTGAACTTTCACCTGAATTTTCTACTATTGCAATACGACCTCCTTCTGCATATTCGGGTTTTCCATTTATTGTAGAAGTTGGACTTGCATATGGTGGTAAAGTTAGTAGTGGTGGTGTAAAATTATTCCGTTATGCTAATCGAATTCCTCTACTTTATGATGAAGGCAGTGATATTGCTTGGCAAGTAGTAAAAGATCTCGCAATAGACAAAAAACGTGCCTATAAAATTCCCGATAATGCACCTTTGGCATTAATTACTCATGTATGTTCGACTAAAGTACCTTTTAAAACAGCTGGGAAAGAATTCCTTGCAGATCGACCAGAAATTGAACGCGAATTAAAAAATGCAGTTCGTGAAGTTCTCCGACAACTTCGATTACATTTGTCTCGTAAATCCTCTCAAGAAGCAGTAAAACGAAGACGAGATATATATTCCAAATATCTTCCTCTAATTGCAGAATTTTCAAAAGATCTATCTGGCAAAAAAACTTTACCAAATTTCCAACCAATGTTGAAATCATATCTTGAGGAAGGGGAGAATTAATGGCAAAACCTAAAAAACAAACTAAATCAAAAAAACGACAAAATGATTTAGAAAAACATAAAGCTCAACTTAAATTACAACTAAAAGAACTTGGCAACAAAATTTATTCTGATCTGGATTCTCAAAAATTTCCTACTATCCATTTTCCTAGTAGATCTGTGAGAAATATTGTTTATGATAAAAAAACAAAACAATATATTCTTGGTTCTAACACTGTGTCACGTACTGCATCTAATATTAAACATATTCGTCCCTTTACTCAATTAACTTGGTTGGCATTTTTTGCCAATGAATTAATGTCTAACAAAAAATCATCCACGTTGCGAGATGTTTATTATTCTTCACAAGCTTATGCAGTTGACTATGATGATCAATCTGAATCTGATGCAATTATTACTGATCTTGAATCTGTTATATCTACTGCAAGAGAACGATTGAATATATATCCTGAAGAACGTTCAGCAATTTTCGGAGATTTAGATATTGAATATACTGTTCCTGGATATGAGGGAAATAGATTGAATCTATCTTCACACCCTGATGGATATTTGATTGGTCCTAGTCTCAGTACTGCTGATTTTGTTGATACATCTGCTGAAATGATTATTGCCATTGAAAAAGGCGGTCTCTTTAATCGATTTGTTGAAGAAAAAGTTCATTCAAAGTATAAAGCAATAATTATTGATACTGCTGGACAGGCCCCTCGTGCTACTCGATACATGCTAAAACGTTTACATAAAGAACTAAATCTTCCTGTTTATATTATGACTGACGGCGATGTCTATGGTGAACATATTGCAATGGTAATTGTTTCTGGTTCTGCAGGAGCAGCTCACTTACGCGATCTTACCGTACCATCTGCTAAGTGGTTGGGAATCTGGGCATCTGATATTGCTAAATACAAATTACCTACTATTCCAATGACTGAAGTCGATTTCAAACGAGTCTCTGAACTGAAGCGTGATCCTCGCTATCAAAAAGGTGTATGGAGTAAAGAACTTGATGTATTTATGAAAATTAAAGCTAAATGCGAATTGGAAGCTTTTAGTAAATATGGTCTAACTACTATTGTTGATAAATACCTTCCCGAAAAATTAGAACAAGCAAAAAGTATGTAATATTTCTATACTTGTATTTCTGTAGATTCACCTGCACAGTCTACTTCACCCATAACTCGTCTTATGTGCGACTTACATGCAAAACATTCTATAAAATTCCTCTCTTCTTTTAATACTGGACATTCCACATATTGTTTTTTTAATTTACCAATTTTTTTTGCACTTACTACTCCTTTTAATGTTTCTGTAACTTCCTTGGCAACTCTTTTTGGTTTAGTACCTTCTGGATAGTTTTTTACTGGAACTTTGTGTTTTGTTTCAGGCGATTCACTCATGTGAATTAATTATAAAATTACTTTATAATTCTATGTCTTTTCGTCAACTCAAATTTAACTTACTATGTCTAATAAATATGGTATTAACAATAATCCTCCTACGACTATTGAAAATATCCAGAATCTAATCTTTTGAGCAATTTTCATAAAACTACTTATTGAAATTAAACCTGAAATGCATGAAAATGCCACTGCAATGACAAGTTCTATAAATTTTAAATCTTGAATTCCTTCTCCAAATAATATGAATAAATTTGCTGCAAGTACTGCTGGTATACTCATCATGAATGATAATTTTAATGAAGTACTTGGACTGAATCTACTGAATAACAAGTAGGATGTTGTTATCCCTGATCTTGAAATTCCTGGTATTGCTGCAAATCCTTGTAGAATTCCAGTTGCTATTGCTATTTTATTATCTAGATTCCTTTCATTCTTCAAATCTGATTTAATTGTTTTCTGAATTATTCCTGTTATAATTAATCCAAGTCCAATTATTGATGTGAATAAAACATTTCCTGATATCTCAAGTAGACTTGAAAATATTATAAATCCTATTATGCTAGAAGATAACGTCGATAAAATTATGAATGTAGTAAGTGAATTATATTCCGTACTATGTCCAAATTTATAATTTCTCAAATTTACTACGATATGAAATATTTCATTTCTAAAGTAAATGGATGCAGATATTACTGTTCCTAGATGCAGAATTATTGATAATTTTAACGCATTCTCTATGTTGTAATCAAATACTTCTGACATTATAATTATAATGTTTCCTTGACTTGAAATTGGTAACCATTCGATTATTCCTTGAAGCACGCTAATGATAATTATCTGAGATAAATCCATGTATATTATTTCCTCGTTATATTAGAATAAATAACTACGCTAATACGATTTTGCAAAATAAACTGAATTTGTTGCATTCTTCTCACAGACTATGCAAAGTGAATTTATATTCTCGTCTTCAATCAATCTAATATCTGCTCCAGTTTCATCTTTTACCTTATCTTCACAATCTCTATTTCCGCACCAATCTACTTTTACAAAACCTCTTTCTTTGTTTAGTCTTTCACATAATTTTTTGTAGTTGTTACTTTCGTATATCATTTTACTCTGTTTACTTTTCGCAGTTTCAAACAATTCATCTTGCATTATGTCTAATTCTTTCACAATTTGATCAACTGGATTCTCATTAATACTGATATTCTTCTTATCTTTGGAATTTCTTTTCACAACTACTAAGGAATTATTCTCTAAATCCTTTGGTCCTATTTCTATTCTTATTGGAACTCCCTTCATTTCCCATTGATTAAATTTCCATCCTGGTGTGTGCTGTTCACTAGAATCTACATAGCTTCTAATATTGTTTGAATCAAATTTCTCTACAATATCATTAATCACGCCTAATATCTCGTTCTTTTTTCCATCATCATAATAAATTGGAATTATGACTACTTGTATAGGAGCTATTTTTGGCGGCAAAATTAATCCCTTATCATCTCCGTGCGTCATTATCAAAGCCCCCATTAATCTCCATGATACTCCCCAAGAAGTCTGCCATGCAAAGTGCTGTTCTTCGTCTTTTCCTAGAAAACTTATCTCAAATGGTTTTGAAAAATTTTGTCCTAAATGATGTGATGTTCCCATCTGTAATGCCTTTCCATCCGGCATAATTCCTTCTAATGTTAATGTATAATCTGCTCCAACAAACTTTTCCTTGTCACTCTTCTTTCCTGTAAGTATTGGTACAGCTAAATATTCATTCACGAATTTTTTATATAATTTTAACATAAATTCAACTTGTTGTATTGCATCTTCTTCAGTTTCATGTACCGTGTGTCCTTCTTGCCATAAAAATTCTGATGTTCTAATAAATGGTTTTGTATCCTTTATTTCTGCTCTCAATACAGAATTCCAGAAATTTAATTTTAGAGGCAAATCTCTCCAACTCTTTATCCATTTTGCATATGACTCATATGCTATGGTCTCCGAAGTTGGCCTTATTGCTAATTTATTTTCTATATCACTATCTCCTGTTTTTGTTACCCAGAATACTTCAGGTGTAAAACCTTTGAAATGATCTGCTTCTCTATTTAATAATGATTCTGGAATTAACAATGGAAAATATGCATTTTTTGTACCGTCTTTTTTAAATTCCTTATCGAGAATTGATTGTATGTTTTCCCAAATTGAGAAACCATATTCTCTTAATATTATGAATCCTTTTACTTGTGAATAATCTATTAATTCTGCTTTTAATACTGTTTGTGTATACCATTCTGAAAAATTTTCATCTTTTTTTTCTGTTATTCCAATCTTTACCAATTTTCTTTCCACTATTTACGAGTAACGTATCATCTATTCTTCTAAATATGTTATTATACAATACGTTACATTATCATAATCGGTATCTATAATAAAGTTTAAATATTACATCTACATCTAACCGGAAGTATTAAGTATAAAAATGCTTAAATATTAAAAACAAAAAAAATGGTGAAATTATAATGAAAGAAGAATTAGGTTCGTTACCAAAAAGCACGAAAATAGATCGCTGTACGCGTTGTGGCAAAGGTCCAATTGTCGTAGACTCTTCTGGCGGTGAAATGAATTGTAGTAACTGTGGTTATGTTATTGTAGATAAAATTGAAGAAGAAGGTCCTGAATGGAGAGCATTTTCTAAAGAAGAAAAAGATGATCGAGCACGAACTGGTGTTCCATCTTCACTCGCAATGCATGATATGGGGTTAGCTACCGTTATTGGTGCTGAAGACCGAGATGCCGCAGGTAGATCATTACCTGCTTCTATGAAAGCTGCAATTGAAAGATTACGTACTTGGGATGGAAGAAGTCAAGTACATGAACCAGTTGATCGTAATCTTAGACAAGCATTTAGTGAATTAGATCGATTAGCTGATAAATTAAATCTTAGTGATGCTGTTATTGAAAAAGCCGCTTATATTTACCGTAAAGCTCTTGAAAAGGGTCTTGTACGAGGTCGTTCAATCTCTGCACTTATTGCTGCTTCACTTTATGCTGCTTGTCGTGATACTGAAACACCTAGAACATTAAAAGATGTTGCCGCTGCATGTAATATCAAGAAAAAAGACATTGCAAGATGCTACCGGTTATTACTCCGTGAAATGGATTTGAGAATGCCTGTTGTAGATCCTACAAAATGTGTTTCTAGAATTGCTAGTAAGGCTGGTTTATCTGAAAAAACTAAAAGAAGTGCTTTAATAATTCTACGTAAAGCTGAAGATACTAGAACTTCTGCTGGAAAAGATCCAATGGGTCTTGCCGCAGCTGCATTGTATGTTGCTTGTGTCATGGAAGGAGAAAGTAAAACACAAAAAGATGTGGCAGAAGCTGCAGGTGTTACTGAAGTCACCATTCGTAATCGATACAAAGGCTTAAAATCTGCATTACAAATATAGACTAATCTTCATTTTTCTTACTCATATCTATTAATTCTATACCTGATTCTTGAGCAAATTTGAATATTTTTTCATCTCTATAAAACTCTCCAAAATATATCCTTTTAATCCCACTGTTTGCAATTACTTTAAAACAAGGCCAACATGGACTTGCCGTAAGATAAATACTTGAATTCTTAATTTCAGTTCCATTCATAGCTGATTGAGCTACTGCATTTACTTCTGCATGAACTGTTCTTACACAATGATCATTTTCCATAAGATGACCAATCTCGTCACAATGCTTTACTCCACGTATACTTCCATTATATCCTGTTGACAGTATGACTTTATCTTTGACTATTACTGCTCCAACATTCTTTCTATCACATGTTGATCTCTTTGATACTTGTTGTGCAATTTCCATGAAATATATATCCCAAGTTGGTCTAGCCATGCGGATAATATGTTATTCCTCTATTAAATTATTGCTCAAAATAAGCTGTTCCTAAATAATTACATTTCTTACACAGATATTTTTGCGGCATTAACCATTCTAATTGCTCATTGAGAGGTTCTAACTTTGATGTGCACGAAGGACATATTTTTATCTTAGAATTTGTTACTTTATTTCGAGTTTTTAAATTATTTATTTGAATTAGTTCATTTATGATTTTTTTAATTTTTTGAAACATCTTTTTTTATTGTACCTCTATGGAAGACTCACTAAAACCTAGATTTATTAAATGAGCTTTTAATACATCTCGATGATCTCCTTGAAGTATTACTAATTTTCCTTTTCCAGAACCTCCACAAGCTAATGTATTTTTTAATTTCTTTGCAATTTCTGAAACATCTGTACTCTTTGACGCTAGTCCTTCAATTATTGTAGTTGGTTTTCTAAACCTTCTCATTTCTAGCCTTACAATGATTCTTGAATCTTCTTTTTCTAGTTCCTGGCATACACAAAGATCCATTGGTAATCCACACTTATTACATACTTCCATAATTACCGCCTTTTTTCTTAGAGAAATCTCTTATCTTAATATCTATCCTGTTTAACAGTTGTCTTCCCTTCTTCGACTCACAGGAATGATGGACTTAACTTCATAGATAAGTATTATTGTTATATATAAACCAATAAATTTCCTGTAAAACATTATATATCTCATTAATGGTTATTTATAGCTCGTTGATTAGTTTTGACAATATATCAAATATTGGCTATTTCTTTCTTCTCATGGGGTTATTTTTAGTACTACTTCCTGAAATTTTAAAAAGATTTAATTTTCTTATTTCAACAAATATTTCTTGGTTTATAATTTATGTATATAAGAACAACAATTTCACATTTGTCACTTCTCCATTGTTGATTATTGTCAGTCTCTTTATCATAATAGTTTATTCTTTATTTCGATGATTTAAGATATATAAATCGTCTAATCTATTACTTATTGTGCTAGGATCATACTTTCTATTTTCGGAATATAAATTAATCGAAGGGTTGCTTTATCTTATTGGCTCTTTTATTGGATACCGTGTCATGCGAATATCCCGAGAAGGTTATAGAAATACACGTAGTCCTACACTTCTTAGACTAACTATTTCCTTTATTGCTCTGACTATTGGTTTCTTCTTAACTGCATTTACGTATATATTTCCTGTTTTCTATAATCTTACTTTTCAATCGGATCTAATCTTGAATTTCCGATTCGAATTCTTCAATATATCAATTGCTCTAACTTCTTTATTCTTCATTATTGCCGCATCTTTTGAATTGTTAGGATACTTTATCCTTGCTTTGGGCCATGGAATCAAGTCATATCAAAAAGCCTCGGCTGTTTCCGTTGCATATGGATTTCTAACTACTGTTTCTGTTTTATCTATTCTAAAGTCAATTTCATTTGTTTTTCTACTTTATGGCTCATTTGAGACTCTTTTATCTTATCTCGAATCAAAAAAACGCCCAATTCTCTATATGTTTCTTGGATTTGCAGCATTATCTGCCGGTGAATTTATAAGGTGGCTAGCCTTATTTTACTCAGGTTTAAGCCCGTTAATGATTTCTTCTATTTTAGTCAAATTAATTGGATTCATAATGCTTTATACACCAGTAAGTAGTTTCAATACATACAAAGGAGAAGAAAATAATGTCCGTTTATAGATCTCAAGTTAAAATTGTTGCCGATGTTCTGTCATCTATTAATGATGGAAGTGAAGGACAATCTGGTTTAGGAATTACTCGCATAATACAAAAAGCCAATCTTTCTTATGGACGAGCTACAAAAATTATTACCCGACTTGTTGATTCTGGACTTGTAGAACAAATTACTGTTGATAATAATCAAAGATATATTTTAAGTCACAAAGGAATTGAATATTTACGTTCTCATTCTGATTTCGCAGATTTCGCCGAAAGCTTTGGTATGAAATTATAAACATTATAAATGAAACTCGGCGTTCATGTATCTATTTCAGGTTCTATAGATTTATCAATTGATAGGGCTAGATCACTTGATTTAAATTCATTTCAAATTTTTACTCGTAATCCACGAGGTTGGAAATATTCTGATTTAAAAGAATCTGATATCATAACTTTCAAAAATAAAGTAATATCTGAAAATATATCTGACGTAATTTGTCATATGCCTTATCTTCCTAATCTTTCATCTCCTAAAGATGAAGTTCATGCTATGTCTATTAAAACATTAAGCTCGGAATTAGATAGGTGTAATAAACTTGGAATTAAATATGTTGTTACTCATATTGGTAGTCATCTTGGTACCGGTTTAGAAAATGGACTTGAACGAGTAATTAAAGCTTGCAATTCAGCATTATCTGACGTTCCTAATGAAACTATGATCATCTTAGAAAACACTGCAGGAACAAAAAATAACGTTGGTTCTAAATTTGAAGAATTAAAATATATTTTTGATAACGTTAAAGATAATTCTCGAATTGGATTTTGTTTTGATACATGTCATGCTTTTGCAGCAGGATATGATTTATCTTCTCGTAAATCTGCTCTCAATACTATCCAAACATTTGATAAAATCATAGGTCTAAAACATCTGAAAGTTGTTCATTTGAACGATTCTAAAGGAGAAATAGGTAATGGATTGGATCGTCATCAGCACATTGGTAAAGGTTACATTGGCGAAGATGGTTTCCGGGAAATCTTAAAACATAGAGCTATCAAAAACCTTCCATTAATTCTTGAAACTCCAATTGATGAAAGTTCCGGAGATGAAGAAAATATTCAGAAAATATATTCTTTGGCGATTTGATTGTTTTGCCATTAGATATATATTATATTAATTCCCAATTTTAATTGGGGTAAAGTGGCAACAGTCTCTGAGTTCAAAATTGACTTATTAATTTCACCCAAACCCGAACTTCGTAATCCGGAAGGAGAAACAATCTTACAGGATTTATTATTACGTAATAATTTTGATTATGTTACTTCAGTTAGTGTATCTAAAGTTATCCAATTAATTGTTAAGGCAGAAAATCTGGAAGACGCTAAAAGTAAGGCACTTGTTATTTGTGATGAACTTAGACTTTACAATCCTTTAGTAAGTTCTTGTACGGTACGGGGAACTGAATGACTTGAATGTCGCTATTATTCAATTTCCTGGGACTAATTGTGATATTGATACCTATAGAGTTTTTAATGAAATTCTTAATGTTGAATCTACATTAATTTGGCACGAAAAAAATACTGATTTAGAAAATTACGATGCAATAGTTTTACCTGGAGGTTTTTCTTATGGAGATCGTTTACGTGCGGGTATTATAGCTGCATATAGTCCAGTAATTAATCAACTCAAAAAACTCTCTCTCAAAGGAAAACCTATTATTGGTATTTGTAATGGTTTCCAAATATTAGTCGAGTCTGGTTTACTTCCTGGAGCTTTATTGACAAATTCCAATCTTAAATTTATTTGTAAATGGGTTGATCTAAAAGTTGAAACTAATAATCTTTTTACTAATTCTTTTCAATCCAATTCAATTATTCGAATGCCTATTGCACATAATGAAGGAAGATATTACGTAAGCGAAGATAAACTTCAAGAACTTGAACGAAATAATCAAATTGTATTAAGATATTCTGACTCTGACGGTAATACTTCTATGAATAATAATCCTAATGGTTCAATATCTAATATTGCAGCAGTTTCTAACTCTGATGGTAATGTTCTTGGAATGATGCCACATCCTGAACGTGCATCTGATTCTTTATTGAGTCCATATTCATCTAATGACGGAATTGGAATCTTTCGTTCAATGATCTTATCTCTCGAGGTTATGTTGAAAGAATGAGCGAACATTCCTGTGAATCATGTAAGTTAATTGATTCAGTGAGTAAAAATATAATTCATCGTCACGAACATTTTTGCGAATCTTGTAACAATAATGAAATAAGAATCGCCAAGGCTTTAGAACAAATTGCTACTGAACTTAGACAGATAAAGGATGAGGTGTTTAAACAATGAGCAAAACTGAATTTGTAGAACATTCTCTTACTGATAATGAATTAGAATATGTTGAGAAATCACTTAATCGCAAACCTAATAATATTGAACTTTCAATGATTGATGCACAATGGTCTGAACATTGTAGCTATAAATCCTCAAAGTCACTTCTAAAACTTCTTCCTACTAAAGGCAAACGTGTTTTATTTGGACCAGGCTATGAAGCCGGAGTATTGGATGTAGATAATGGACAGGTCTTAACTATGCATATCGAAAGTCATAACCATCCTTCTGCTATAGATCCTTATGGAGGGGCTGCTACTGGAGTTGGCGGTGTATTGCGCGATATTCTTTCTATTGGCACACGTCCTATTGCTGTCCTCGATTCATTGAGATTTGGCAATCTCACTAATCCCAATAATCGTTGGTTGTTGCAGAATGTTGTTCGTGGAATTGCAGATTATGGTAATTGTGTTGGTATTCCTACTATAGGAGGGGAACTTTCTTTTGACACTTGTTATGATACCAATTGTTTAGTTGACGTAGTATCTATTGGAGTGGGAAAAAAGAAACAATTAATCTTCTCTGAAGCAAAAAATGTTGGTGATATACTAGTTCTATTGGGAAATAGTACTGGCCGAGATGGAATTCATGGTTCTTCATTCGCATCAAAAGACTTGGAAGATGAACCTACTGATCGTTCAGCAGTACAAATCCCTGATCCCTTCATTAAGAAATTAATTATCGAGGGTACAATGGATGCTCTGAGTACTGGTCTTGTATCCGGTCTTAAAGATTTAGGAGGCGGTGGTTTGGCTTGTTGCCTGTCTGAAGTAAGTGATATGGGAAAAACGGGAGTTGAAGTAGACCTTGAAAAAATTCATTTACGTGAATCTGGAATGGAGCCTTATGAAGTCCTTATTTCTGAATCTCAAGAAAGAATGTTATTCATAATGCATCCTGATAATTTTGATACTATTTCTAAATGTTTTGATAAATATAATTTACAATATTCTGTAATTGGTAAAGTTACTGATACAAAGCATGTTGTTATTAATAGTAATGGAAAAGTCATAGTTGATTTACCTACAGAACTAATTGCTAATGCTCCCTTAATTCATTGGCCTAAAACTAAACCCAAATATTTAGATAATAAATCTATTTCTAAACCCGAACTGCCATCTGATATTAAAGAAACAATATTGAAAGTTCTTTCATCTCCCAACCTTGCAAATAAATCATGGGTTTTTCAGCAATATGATCATGAAGTAGGAACTAATACTGTAGTAAAACCTGGTGAATCTGGTGCTTCAGTTATTCGAATTGCTCCTGATAAATTTATTGCCATTTCGGTTGATGGAAATCCTTCTCATTGTTATCTTGATCCTTATAATGGATCTGCCGGTGTCGTTGCAGAAGCTATGCGTAATGTAATTTCTGTAGGTGCTGAACCAATTGCTATGTTGGATCATTTACAATTTGGAAATCCAAGTAATTCTGATGTCTTTTGGACTTTTAACGAAACCATAAAATCAATTTCCGATTTTTGTTCTTATATTGGACTTCCTTGCGTGGGAGGAAAAGTAAGTTTTTACAATGAAGATGCTAAAACCCATGAAGCAATTAAACCGAGTCCAGTAATTTCAGTCGCTGGATTAATAAAAGGAGAACATAATCTTCGTACTAGAAAATTTAATAATTCTAGACCTTTGTTAGTTATGGTCGGTGAAACATTTGACGAACTTGGAGGTTCAGAATATTATTCTTCTTCAGGCTTTGAACAATCTGGTTTTACTCCAAAATTGAATTTTGAACTTGAAAAACGCGCTCAAAAACTTGTTCGTGATGGAATTAAAGTTGGTTTATTTGGAGCTGTTAATGATTGCTCAAAAGGCGGTTTAATTCACTCTTTACTTCAAATGTGTACTGTTAGCGATATGGGAGCTTCTATTGACCTTTCTTCCATTCCTACTAATTGTAAACGATGGGACGACTTATTATTTTCCGAATCTCATTCACGTTTCCTTGTAACAATTAAAAATGAGAACTTCAATAATCTTATAAATATAGCTCGCAATCATGATATTCCAGTTTCAATAATCGGTTCAATTGGAGGTCATGAACTACAAATTTTTAATAAAGATGATAATCTCTTTTCTTGCGATCTTGATTATATTAGATCTTATGTTTATGCTAGTTTAACTAAGCTTATGGATGGTCAAATATGAAAGAAAAATGCGGCTTATTTGCTGCCTTTTCTAATTCTAAAACTGACGTCATTCCTTTGGTGACCATAGGTTTACGTGGTTTACAGCATCGTGGTCAAGAAGCTTGGGGGATTGCCACTCCAACTATGAATCCATTTAAACAAAATGGACTTGTTACTGATAACTTAGATCAATCTGCCTTAGTTCTTCAACAAATGAAAACTAATGTGGCAATTGGACATGTTAGATATTCTACTGCGGGTGGAACATCCCTTTCTAACGCTCAACCTTTTTCTATCAACAAGAAATTTTGTATAGCACATAATGGAACTGTTTGCGATCTTAATTCTGTTAATACAAAACTTACAGGTAAAAAACCTAGACGAATAAATGACACTTCTATTGTTGGAAAAAGATTATTGACAATCCTTAAAACAAATAACTTTGATTGGTTCAAATCTATTACACTCTTATGCGATGAACTCGTAGGTGCTTATTGTTTTGTTATTTTAACTCCTAATAATGAAATTTACGCATTCAGAGATACCCGTGGTTTTCGACCATTATGTATTGGTTGGCATAAAAAATCGAAAACATATCTTGTCTCATCAGAAAGTTGCGCTTTTTCAATGCTTGGCGCTGAATTAACACGAGACGTTAATCCTGGCGAAATTATAAAAATATCAAATAAAGGATTAGAATCACATTCATTTTCACGAGGTGAAAGAACTGCTCATTGTTCATTTGAATATATTTATTTTGCACATCCTAGTTCTGTAATTGATCAAACTAGTGTTTATGAAAGTAGACGTAAATTAGGGCAAATGCTTGCTGAAATGTATGACGTTAATGGCGATGTTGTAGTTCCAGTACCTGATTCTGCACGTCCTGCAGCTCTTGGATTCTCAGAAAAATCTGGCATTCCTATGGTAGAAGGATTAATGAAAGATAGATATGCTAAGCGTGGAAGTATGAGGAGTTTTATTCAACCAAAATATAAGGAAAGACTAAAAATTAACCGTTGGATAATGCCCGTAAAAAGCGCAGTTGATGGCAAAGACGTAATTGTTATCGACGATAGTATAGTTCGCGGAATTAGTTCTAGGGCTATTGTAAAAACACTTCGTAATTCTGGAGCAAAAAGTGTTAAAATTCTTGTTACTTATCCTCCTATCAGACATCCATGTCGTGCTGGAATAGATTTTCCTACTCATGAAGAGTTAATTGCTTATAATACATCTGGAAAAAATTCGGATATAGAAACAATAAACAAAAAAGTCGGCAAATCTGTTAATGCCGATTTTGTTGGTTATAATACTGTCGAAAATCTCTCCGCCGGTATTGGGAAAAAGTCTTCTCAATTATGTATGGCTTGCCATGACGGTGAATATGGCGTTCTTAATCGTAATCTTAGTAATGAAAACTTGGAGTGATTTATTCTGAATGTATTAGTTATTGGTGGCGGTGGAAGAGAACATGCAATTTGTCTTTCTATTTCTAATTCAGAACTTTTAGACGAACTTTATTGTATACCTGGTAATCCCGGAATAGAAAATATTGCAACTTGTATAAAAGGCGATATAATGGATAATGATTTCGTTCTTAGTACTTGTAAAGACAATTCAATTGATTTTGTAATTGTCGGTCCTGAAGCTCCATTAACAAATGGAGTTGCCGATATACTTCAAAATGAAAACATTCATGTTTTTGGACCTGATTCTAAAGCAGCTGAACTTGAAGGTTCAAAAATTTTTATGAAAGATTTATGTAAAAAATATGAAATTCCTAGTGCTGATTATGAAACATTTTCTGACGCAAATTCTGCAATTTCATATATTGAATCCAAAAACATGCCTATTGTTGTTAAAGCAAATGGTTTAGCTGCAGGCAAAGGTGTTATAATTGCAAATGAAAAATCTCAGGCAATAGATGCTATTAATGATATGTTAATCAATGATAAATTTGGTTCTGCGGGTAATTCTATTGTTATAGAAGAGTTTATGGAAGGACGTGAGACTAGTTTCTTCATTATTTCAGATGGAAATACTGTTTTGCCTTTGGGATTTGCTCAGGATTATAAACCAATTTTTGAAGGGAATAAAGGACCCAATACTGGCGGCATGGGTTCATATAGCCCTGTTGAATACGTTGATGAAAACTTAGAAAAAGAAATCTTGTCTCTTGCTCAAAAAACTATTGATTCAATGAATAAAGAAGGACGTACTTATCGTGGAGTTTTATATGTTGGATTAATGCTTACTGAAAACGGACCAAAAATCTTAGAATATAATGTACGTTTTGGAGATCCAGAATGCCAAGTGCTTCTTCCTCGTATAAAAAATGATTTACTAAAAATACTGTATCTTTCTAGTAAAGGAGAATTGAATTCTGTTACTGATTACAAATTATTTCCGGATTCTACTATATGTGTGGTTATATCTTCTCCCGGCTATCCTGAAAAACCAATAACCGGTTCTGAAATAATAATAGAAAATAATTATAATGTATTACATGCAGGTACTGAAAAGAAAAGTAATAAATTATATTCTAAAGGAGGTCGTGTTTTAAATATTATTGGTAAAGGGCCTACTCTTTCAGCAGCTAGAGACGAAGCATATAAATTAATAAATTCAATTAAATGGAAAGATATGTATTATAGAAGGGACATAGGTTTAATTGAAAATGAGTAACAAAGTAGCTGTAATTTCTGGCAGTAAATCTGATTCGAATATCACAGATTCAATTGGCAAAGTTTTTAATGACTTTGGCGTCGAACATGAAATTCGTGTAATCTCTGCACATCGAAATCATGATGAATTGCAAGAATACGTGTCAAATTCTGACGCTGATATATTTATTGGTGTTGCAGGTCTTTCTGCACATCTTCCTGGAGTTCTATCTGCTCTCACAACTAAACCTGTTATAGGTGTTCCAGTCGAAGCCAAGCTTGGAGGAATTGATTCTTTATTATCTATTGCACAAATGCCTCCTGGTATTCCCGTTGCTGCTGTTGGAATCGATAATGGTAAAAATGCCGCATTATTGGCAATTGCTATATTGTGCCTAAATAACGAAACACTTCATAAAAAACTCGTCGAATATCGTAAAAGTTGGAAAACACAATGAGCTCTTCAAATTCTGATTATTCTTTGATTAAGCAAGGCAAAGTAAAAGCTGCCTATGAATCTCCTTCTAATCCTGATACAATAATGTTTGAATTTTCAGATCGTATATCTGCTTTTGATGTAGTTATTCCAACTGACATTCCACAGAAAGGAGAAAACCTACGTGATTTTGCAAAATTCTTCTTTGATAATCTCAATGTACCTCATCATCTAATTGAAACAGTTGATTCTACAAAAATGATTGTCAAAAAATTAGATATGATTCCAGTTGAATGTATTGTACGTGGTTATCTTTATGGTGGCCTATTTGATCGAGTTAACAACGGAGAAATCGAAATTGAATGCGACAATGTTTTAGCGACTAAATTACCAGAACCTATCTTTGATCCAACAACAAAATCTGACATTAAAGACGAACCTATTACCGAATCAGAAATTATTTCTCAGAAAATTGTTTCTGAGGAAGAATTGAATTATCTAAAAAACACTTCCATTGATATCTATAAAAAAATACTTGACATGGCATCTAAGTCTGGATTCTTAATTGCTGATCTTAAACTTGAGTTTGGTAAAGATGAATCAGGAAATATACTTCTTGCTGATTCAATTGGTCCTGATGAATTCAGATTATGGTCTTTAGCTAAATATCAAGTTGGAAAAAATCAAGAAAGCTACGACAAACAAATTCTTCGTGATTGGCTAATTGATTCCGGCTATAAAAAACAACTTGACGATGCCAGAAAAAGTAACTCTGATTTACCTCCTCCACCTGTACTTCCTCAAGATCTCGTAGATTTAATACAAGAAAGATATGCAACTGCTTATGAGAACTTTTCAAAATAACTGAAAATGACTAAATCTTGGTCCTACAAAAAAGCTGGCGTAGATATTCGTAGTATCAAGTTTAGTCACTCTGAGATCTCTAAATTAATTGGTTCAACACTTTCTCTTCGAAATGGTCGTATTGGCGAAGTAATTACTGGTTCAGGTCACTATGCAGGTGTTATAAAACTTCGAAATAACGATTATCTTGCCTTACATACTGATGGAGTTGGAACTAAAGTTCTAATTGCTCAACAATATTCAAAATTTGATACAGTTGGAATTGATTGTATAGCAATGAATGTAAATGATCTTATTTGTGTGGGAGCTGAACCTATTTCTCTTGTTGATTACATTGCTCTGAAAAAGAACAATCCTGTTTTAGTCAAAGAGATAACAAAAGGTCTAGTTAAGGGAGCAAAATTATCTGACACTCCTATAATTGGTGGCGAAACAGCAATAATGCCTGATGTAATTGAAGGATATGGAAACAAAGCATTTGATCTTGCCGCATCTGCTATTGGTATTATAAACAAAAAAACTAACATGCTTGATCGCAAAATTAAATCTGGAGATATAATTATTGGATTAAGAAGTTCTGGAATTCATTCTAATGGCGCCACACTTGCACGTAAAGTTTTATTAGAAAAATATTCTCTTCGTAAAAAAATATACAAATCAAAACGCTTAGGTGATCTGTTGCTAGAACCTACAATAATTTATTCTAAAGCTGTCATGGATATTTTAAACAATATAAAACCAATTCACGGTCTTGCTCATATTACTGGTGGCGCTTTTACTAAATTACCTAGAATTGGTTCTGTTGGTTTTTCAATTGATTTGCCTGAACCTCCTTTAATCTTTGATTTAATTCAAAGAACAGGTAATATATCGGATAGGGAAATGCATAGAACCTTTAACATGGGATATGGTTTTGTTATTATTTGCCCAAAATCCCAACATAACAATGTTGTTTCTATCCTCGATGAATACAAAATTAAGAGTGACGTTATTGGCGAAATATTTGCTGGTTCAGGCGTAAAAGTTAACGGTAAATCTGTACTCTAATTTAATTTGCACAAATCTTCTGGATTGTCATTAGAATATGTGCAAGTAAAGCAATTGTTATTTGATTCTATTAATTTTTTTTCAAATTCTTCTTCTGAATATACTCCGAATTTACTATAAATACTCTTATATTTTGCTGCATTGTCTCCAAATAACAATACAATTTTTCCTTCTAATTCACCTATTGTCTTATTTAATGCTGCTAAAACAGATCCTGTTGAAGGTCCTGCAAATAAATTTTCTGTCGATACCAGTTGTTTTATCATATCGAACGATTCTTTATCCGTAACCGTTATCTTTTCATCAATGACTTGCATTCTTCTTTTCAATAATTCAGGTTTTTCAGATTCTTCTAAATTTCTTAAACCTTGTATGTTATGATCTTTTTGTGGTTCTGCAGCAATTATCTTAATATTTGGATTTTTTTCTTTTAGGTATGTTCCAACTCCTGTTATTGTTCCACCTGTTCCAATTCCTGTTATAAAAGCTCCTACTTTTCCGTTTGTTGCTTTCCATATTTCTGGACCAGTACCGTGATAGTGAGATCTAAAATTTGCATCATTATTGTATTGATCAGGTGAATAATATTCTCCTGGGTGGTTTTTTATTAAAGCCGATGCTAAAGCTATTGCTTGATCTGTACCTGGTCCAACTCTTGGACATAAGTCATCTTCTGTTTCCAAAAGTTTTGCACCGTTTGTTTTTAAAATATCTTTAGTTTCGTCACTCATTCGTTCTGGAACCGCTAACTCTATTTTATAACCGAGCGATTTTGCAAAATGACTTAATGCAACTCCTGTATTACCTGAAGTTGGTTCAATTACTGTAGTCTTATCTCTAACCAAATTTCCATCTTTCTCTCCTTCGTTTAACATCCACGAAGCAGGTCTTGCTTTTACCGAACCTGAAGGGTTACACCATTCAATTTTTGCATATATTTCTTTTTGTTCAAATAATTTATTCAATCTGACGAGCGGTGTATTACCTACATTTTTTACAATCTCTTCAGCATTTGAGACATCTGATTGCACTTGCAATATTCTTCAAATATTAAGCCGTTATATGATTATTTAAATGATTGAAATAATTAAAATTGAAAATTAATAACACATGTTATATCTTTATATGATTTGATTTAGGTTAAAGGATATGCAATCTACTCTTGAAATTAAAGATTTACATGTTTCTGTAGAGGATAAAACTATTCTAAACGGTCTAACTCTTACTGTCAATAAAGGTGAAAATCATGCTATAATGGGTCCTAACGGATCAGGTAAAAGCACCTTGGCTAATACTCTGATGGGACACCCAAAATATGTCATTACACAAGGAGAAATATTGATTGATGGAGAAGATATAACTACTCTCTCACCTGATAAAAGAGCAAAAAAAGGATTGTTTTTGGCATTTCAATATCCACACGAAGTTTCTGGAGTGAGTGTTTTTAATTTTCTTAGATCTTCGTTTAATTCTGTGTCTGAAACTCCTGACGGCAAGCCCTTATCTATCATTGGTTTTAGAAAATATCTTAGAGAAAAAATGGACGTTCTTGGAGTAGAGGAATCATTTGTTAAACGTTACTTAAACGAAGGTTTTTCTGGCGGCGAAAAAAAGAAAAGTGAAATTCTTCAGATGGCTGTTTTACAACCTAAGATTGCAGTTCTTGACGAAACTGATTCTGGACTAGATATAGATGCATTAAAAATTGTTTCAGAGGCAGTAAATAAAATGTCTGGTCCTGATCTTGGAATACTATTAATTACTCATTATCAGCGTATATTGAAGTATGTAAAACCTGAATTCGTTCATGTACTTATGGATGGCAAAATAGTCAAATCCGGTTCAATGTCTTTAGCTGAAGAACTTGAAAACAAAGGTTATGATTGGATTCGTGATTCATTATAATGAGTATTTCTAATTTCCAAGATATCAAAAAGGATTTTCCTATCTTTTCAAGAAAAATTAATGGTAAAAATATTATCTATCTTGATAGTGCCGCTACTACTCAAAAACCAAATGAAGTAATTAATTCGATTTCTGATTACTACAAGAATTATAATTCAAATATCCACCGAGGAATTTACTCAATAAGTATTGAAGCAACAGAACTTTATGAAAATGCTCGTAATACTCTTGCAAAATTCATAAATGCTAATTCATCTCGTGAACTTGTATTTACACGCAATGCTACCGAGGCTATAAATCTCGTTGCAAATACTTGGATACCTTCTAATTTGAAAGAAGGAGACTCGATAATTTTAACTGAAATGGAACATCATAGTAACCTTGTACCTTGGCAAATCATTGCTAAAAAACTCAAACTCAACCTTAAATTTATCAAAATTCAAACTGACGGATCATTAATCCTTGATAATCTTGAAGAACTATTCAAAGAAAATGCAAAATTCCTTTCTTTAACTCATGTATCAAATGTTTTAGGAACAATTAATCCGATAAAAGATATTATCTCGAAAGCGCATAATCATGGAATTACTACTCTCGTTGATGCTGCGCAATCAGTTCCACACATGTCCGTAGATGTTCAAACTATAGATAGTGATTTCTTTGTTTTTTCAGGACATAAAATGTTGGGACCTTCTGGTATTGGAGTTCTTCATACCAAGAAAAAAATTCTTGAAAATATGGAGCCTTTTCTTTATGGAGGGGATATGATTTCAAATGTAAGTCTTAATGATGCTCAATGGAATGAAATACCTTGGAAATTCGAAGCTGGCACTCCAAACATTGTTGGAGCAATTGGTTTAGGAAAAGCTGTTGATTATCTAAATAATCTTGGCATGTCTAATGTTCATAAACATGAACAAGAACTTTATTCATACGCTGTAGAAAAATTTTCAGATTTGAAAGAATTTAAAATCTTTGGACTTGAAAATAAAAATTCCACTGGATGCGTTATGTCATTTTCTTATTCAGATTTTCATCCTCATGATATTGCATCAATTCTTGATGGAGAATCTATAGCAGTTCGTGCAGGACATCATTGCGCTCAACCTCTTATGGAAAAACTAGGAGTTCCAGCTACTACGAGAGCCAGTTTTTATGTCTATAATGATGAATCAGATATCGATAAATTATTCGATGGTTTACAAAAAGTAAGAAGTGTGTTGACTTAATGAGTGACGATATATACAAAGAAATTATTCTAGATCACTATAGAAATCCTAGAAATAAAGGTAAACTTACTGACCCTGATATTTCTGCACAAGACAACAATCCTGTTTGTGGGGATAGAATTAGTATTGATATAACACTAAAAGACAATGTTGTTTCAGACATAAAATTTGACGGTGAAGGATGTGCCATTAGTCAATCTTCTGCGTCTATACTCACCGATATGCTTATGGATAAAACTGTCGATGAATTATCTAAATTCACTAAAGATGAACTGTTGGAAGAATTAGGAACTCCTTCTTTGGGTCCTGCTAGAATAAAATGCGCTCTTTTATCTCTGAAAGTCCTTAAAATCGGTACATATCAATATCTTGGAACAGAACTACCTGAAGATCCAGAAAATTAGATTATTATTTTGTCTCCTAATTCTGGGGCTATCGCATCATACCCATAATCTTTTTGTATTTTTTCTACAAAACTGGTAGATTGTTCTTCTTCTCCATGCACAGCTACAATTGTCGGACTTCCTTTGATTCCATCAATCATTTCAAATAATTGTTTACTTCCACTATGAGAAGAAAAATTAAAATGTTCAAATTTTCCCTTTATCTTTTTTAATTTTCCATCAACCCTGATCATTTTCTTTTCTAATAATGTTCTTCCAGGTGTACCCTCAGCTTGATATGAAACCAGTGAAATTGCATTCTTTTCATTCATTGCAATATTTCCTTTGTAATAAGAAGATAAACCTCCTACCATCATTCCAGCTGGTACAATTATAACTCCTGGTGTATTCATCAATTCCTTTCTTTGTTTCCAATTCTTTGCTTCTGTCAAACCATTTATCATACGTGTGAATAGATTGGAATCTCCTAAGAATTCCAAATTTTCTAATAAAATCTGATTTGTTTTTAATGCCATACCGTCCATTGCTACAGGAAGTGAGAAGTTGTGAGCCTCAAGAACACATGCAATTTCCTGAGATCTACCTACTGCAAATGCAGGGACTAGTAATGTTCCTCCTCTTTCTGTAATATCTTTTGCAAAACTTACGAATTCTTCTTCTACTTCTTCCCTCTCTGGATGGTCATTTATTCCATATGTTGCTTCTGTTATGAGTAAATCTACTTCTCCATATTTCGTATCAGCTCCTTTGACCAAATTTTGATCAGATGAATTAATATCGCCTGTATAAACTACTCTTTTCCCATCTCCTTCAATTACCATACTTACACTTCCTGGCATGTGTCCTGCATTCATGAAATTGATCTTTACATCTCCTATGTTGAATTCAGAATTCATTTCTATTTCTACAATATTTTCTTTCATTCTTTCCAATTCTTGATGTTGGTAAGGGAGATATTGTTTTGTAACATCATTTGATAGATTGATGAAATCATCAATTAGCAGATTGCTAATCTGAGCAGTTGGTTTTGTACAATATGTTTTAATCTCATTTGAAACATAAAATGACGGAAGTCCTCCACTATGATCTAAATGTGCATGGCTTAGTATTATTCCATCCACTTCTTTTGGATTTACGTGTAATGGCCATGTCATTGGCTGTCTTATTTGTACTCCGTAATCAAGTATTAGTTTTTTATTCTCAATTTCTAACAAAAATGCAGAGCGGCCTACTTCTCTCGAAGCACCAAGTGTAGTTAGTTTCATCTAATTATCAGTAAGTTTTTTAGTCATCTTCAATATTTAATCATTAATGATTTCTGCTAAGTTGTTCCCTGAAGACCTTGATGTAAATGGATTGTCGTTGATTACTGGGTTTCATGGAATTGGTTCTACTGGATTCTTAGCTCTAAATCATCTTATTAATACTCTTAAACCAGATCGAATAGGCGTATTTGAAACTGATTATTTATCTCCTGTCTCATCTATTAATTCAGGAAAGATTATTACTCCTTTTGAAATATACAAAAAAGATAATATTGCATTTCTCCGTGTTGCTGTTCCTCCTCTACAAGGCAACGAAATCGTATTCCTTCGTAACGTATGCGAAATAATTCTTGAAAAGAATTTCAAAGAATTAATATTATTGGGCGGTCTTGACGCACAACTCAAAAAAGACGATTCAAATTTCCGTTATGTTAAAACTTCTTCTTACAAACTTCCAGAATCTTTGTCTGATTCTAAACCTCTAGAAGATGAGAGGATTATCATCGGTCCTGTTGCTCAAATGCTTAATTTTATGGAAGTTCGTAATTTTCCTACTCTTGGATTGTTACCTTTTGCCACTTCTATTCGTTTGGATCCTCGTGCTGCATCTGAAGCTGTAAAGATTCTTTCTAATATTTTTAATTTAGATGTTGAAGTTGATACTCTTGTAGAACAAGCTCTTGAACTTGAAAATGATCAACCTGAATTACTTGATAATACAAAATCCAGTCCGTCAAATATTTATTCCTAATTGTTTAATATTTTTTCTATTTCTTCATAAATCATGTCTAATTCTCCCTCTATAATTCTTTTAGGTTTCAATTCTCTCAGAATAAAGTCAACAACTCTTTGATCGAGTTTATTGTCTTTCATGTATGTGATTTCTTCTGGATTTAATATGATGAATTGTTCTTTTAATATTTTAATCAATTCATCCGTAACCTTGTTGTCTTTTTTTATTTCATATGAACTCTCTATGTGAGATATTGGATAAATATCTGTAATCTGATATGGCACAAATCCAATTGGTGGAATTATATATCCAATTATGTAATTGCTGTTTTTATTTTCTAATACATTTTTTAATTTATTATTATAAAGTAATGGTTTATTTTTTGTTGCTGGAATAATTATTATTCTTTTACTATTTATTTTTCTGAAAAATTCCTTTATTTTCTTTTGATAATTCCTTAATTCTGGTCTTCTATTGTCGGGAAATGATGCAAGAAACATGCCTTTTGACTTGAAATTCTTCTGAAATTCTGAAATATCGTCCATATTATTCGAAATATAAACAAAGGCATCCCACATCTTTGGATGAGATCTTGCTCGAATTCCTACATATTCCCATAATCTTCCTTCTCTTATTGCTTGCCTTGTCGAAACTATTTCTTTCCATAATAACCACAAGTTATGGGTTCCTATTGCCTTGATTCTTTCATTATGTTCTAATCTTCTCATTTCTCTTACTGAATATTTATTACATGTCTCACAAATACATGGAAGATATTCTAATTCGTCTATGTTTCGTGTTCCATTTTCAGTGAAATATCGTCCATGTTTTGCATATAATATGTAAGATGCCGAATCAAATGTATCACATCCAAGTGCAACTGCCATTGATAGTGGAAGAGGGTGGCCCAATCCAAATAAGTGAAGAGCTTTCTCAGAAGGTATGTTTTTCTTTGCCGTTATTATCATCTTTGCCAAAAGCGTATAATCATAATTCTCCATAATCTCTGTAGGACTTCCTAGAGTAAACATATCGAATTCCATCTTTGCTAGTTGTTTCGACGAGAATTCCACTAAATCTAAAAACTTTCCCCCTTGAATTGGAGCCATCCAAATTGATTTATGCTCTATGTTCTTGAGTGTGATTTCACATGATTCTAATGTTTGCGTTACACTGTTTCTAGCTGTTTCCCAATTATCTGCTAAACTGGTGGGCTTGTCTAATATGTTACAGAAGTCTGAATCAATATTCTCCTGAAATTTTGCTATTTCTATTTCCCCTACATCTACTTTCCCGTATTCTAATACTTGATAGCCTCCCGAATCAGTCATAATTGGACCTTCAAAATCAACGATTTTATGAATATTTCTATCTACAGCTTCCTTGCCATATTTCTGCCAAGTTATGTATGAATTTGTCATTATTGCTTCAAATCCCATTCTTTTTATTATACTGGTGTCGATTAATTGATTCACCGGGTGTAATACTGGTAAAAGAGCAGGAGTCTCCAGATTTCCGTTTTTTGTATATAATTTACCAATTCTCGCTGCTAATTCGGTAGATTTAATTTCAAACATTATCTTAATTTCTCTCTACTAATGTTTAAAACATATCTTTTTGATTCCTAATTATGAGTAATAATTCAAATAACGACGTTCCAGATGAGATTGAATTCAAAATGCTTGAATCTAACGCTGATGGTTCTGACGAAGTAACCTTTCAATTAGAAGACGGTTCTATTATTAAAATTCGAGTGAATATTGATCGCGCTGGCGTTGCAACAAATTATCGTAATTCCGACGGTTCTAAACATTATAATGTTCAGGCTTCTATGTCTGTCAATGTAATTTCTTCTGATAGAACTTACAAATTGTCAAAACCTGGAATGAAATCTGATAAATCTGTAGTTTCAAAACCATACAAGTAGATTAATTACGTTTTATTCTTGTTCCTTCTTCTGTGTCTTCTACAATGAAGCCTTTGTTCCGTAATTCTTCTCTAATCTCATCTGATCTCTTCCAGTCCTTCTTTTCTCTTGCCTTATCTCTTTGTTCTATTAATTCCTTGATGCCATCGTCGAATTCTATTGTTTTATTAGACAATATTCCTAATATCTTGTCTATTGTTTCAAAGTAGTCTATAATCTCTGATTTGTTCTCTTCTGAAACTTGTTTAGTTTCTAAATATTTGTTAATGTTTCTGATAAACTTGAATATTGACGCCAACGCCTTTGGCATATCTAAATCATCATCTAACGCTTCTTCAAATGCCTTTTTAGATTCTTTCGTAGCGATAGATATTTCCGTATTTGTTCCTATTTCTGGTTTACATTCTAATATTTTTGAATATGTTTCTTGTATTCTGTTTATACTCTCTTTTGCTTGATTTATTCCATCAAATGTAAAATTCAACTGTGATCTGTAGTGTGATGAAATTAGTAGAAATCTGATATTCTTTGCATCATATCCTTTGTCTAATAAATCTCTTAATGTAAAGAAATTACCTTCTGATTTTGACATTTTCTTTCCTTCAACTATTAGATGCTCGGAATGAATCCAATATCTGACAAATCTTTTGTTTGTAACTGCTTCTGTTTGCGCAATCTCATTTTCATGATGAGGAAATATTAAATCTACTCCTCCTGCATGAATATCAATTTCTTCTCCTAGAATTTTTGTAGACATTACCGAACATTCAATGTGCCATCCTGGTCTTCCTTTTCCCAATTCTCCTTCCCAATACACGTCTCCATCATCTTTGTCCCAAGCCTTCCATAGAGCAAAATCTTGAGCATTATCTTTCGTATACTCATCTTCATTCAATCTAGTCTTGTTCTTTTCATTGTTTACTTCTAATCCTGATAAATTCCCATATCTGGAAAATTTATTTATTGCATAGTAGTATGACCCATTTCTTTCATAACAATATTCTTCAACTTGTAATTTTATTATATGACTTTCTATGTCTTTTATATAATCTGTCGCTCTTGGATATTTTACAGCCTCTTTAACATTCAAGCTTTGCAAATCTTTGAAAAATTCATCTGTAAATCTATTTGTATATTCTTTTAAAGTAGTGTTGTTATTCTTTGCTGCCTTAATTGTTTTATCATCAACATCTGTTATGTTCATTACAAATTTTACTTTGTACCCTTTAAATTCTAAAAACCTTATTAGTACATCTTCAAATAGAAAGGTCCTTAAATTTCCTACATGCGCATAATCATAAACCGTTGGTCCACAACAATATACAGTTACTTCGTCTTCATTCTTGGGTTTAAACTGCTCTTTTGTCTTTCCAAGCGAATTAAATAATGTTAATCCCATCTATTTGTGTATCTGCAAAAGTGATATTTATATAGCAACTACCCTCATGATATTCAGAGTCTAACATGATACAACGTCCAAGTTACAGTTATTGGTCTTTCTCATATCCCTAGTTAGCACTCTAATTTTTAGTTTATTTTTGGTGTGTAATTGATGATGAATAATATTAATCGTAATGGAAGAATCCTTGCAGTGACCCTAGACCACGGTCTAACTATTGGTCCTGTTCCTGGATTAATTGATATGAATAAAACAGTGGATTTAGTTCAAAAAGGCGGCGCATCTGCTGTTGTCGCACATAAAGGTATTTTTAAAACACTTGATACAAAAGTCGATATTGGTAAAATTGTTCATCTTTCTGCAAGTACTAGTCTTTCTGTTTTTCCTGACGATAAAGTAATTGTCGGAAGTCCTGAATTAGCTCTTGGAAATGGCGCAGATGCTGTTTCTGTTCACATAAATATTGGTTCTAGCCATGATCGAAATATGCTAGAGGATCTTGGTTTAATTGCAGACGAATGCTCTGAACTAAATATTCAATTACTTGCAATGATGTACCCTCGCGGAGAAAACATCTCTAATCCTTTTGATCCAAAAATCGTTTCACATGTGGCTCGAATTGGAGCAGAATTAGGTGCGGATGTTGTTAAAACTGTTTATACAGGGGATTCTGAAAGTTTTCGTAGTGTTGTTGAAGGCTGTCCTGTTCCAATAGTGATTGCAGGAGGTCCACAAACTAATAATGATAAAGAATTACTTGAGATGGTAAAAGGAGCAATTGATGCTGGCGCTGTAGGAGTTTCTATGGGAAGAAATATCTTCCAACATAATAATCCTGAAACTATCACAAAAGCAATTTCAAATATAATTTTTGATAATAGTTCTGTAGAATCTGCCTTGGAGGTTATTTGATTGGCAGATAAACTTAGAACTATTATTGTAGAACCTAAAATATCTGATTCTGAACTAAATGACTTCAGTCAATTACTCTTTGAATCTGGAATTAAAACTATTTTCATGCATGATATACCTGATTCTGATGCTTTATCTAAGTTTGAAACATACTCATTTTCTAGCAAATCCGACGTTCAAGTAGTTGATTCTAAAACATTGAATAAAATTAATCCTGATCAACGATTCTCTTATTTTGCTTCATTAAATGACGATTCAAATCTTGACGATATAGTAAACGCTGCAAAAAATAACGCTGAATCTGTAATTATTGAATTTGAAGAAAATACCGAATGGAAGATAATTCCTCTAGAAAATCTTATTGCTGAATTACATGGTTTAAAAACAAAAATATTTACTGTCATTAATGATCCTTCTGAAATTAAAATGATGTTTACAATTTTGGAACTTGGCGTAGACGGTGTTTTATTAAGAACATCTAGTATTGACGATGTTAATAGATTGAATTCCGAATTGAATGAACTCTCAAAAATCGATTTATCTGTAGCGGAAATTATCGAAATCAAAGAAGTCGGTATGGGTGAAAGAGCCTGCGTTGACACTGCTTCTATGTTAAATCAAGGTGAAGGTTTGTTAGTAGGAAATCAAGCGAACTTTATGTTTCTTATGCATAATGAATCTGCAGGTTCTGGATTTACTTCTCCTAGGCCATTCCGTGTCAATGCAGGTGCAGTACAGTGTTATACATTATTGCCCGACAATCGTACAAAATATTTATCCGAACTTGAAAGTGGCACTGAAGTAATGATTGTTTCACATCAAGGAGTTGTTAGAACTTCTATTGTAGGTAGACTAAAAATCGAAAGTAGACCATTATTCCTTGTACGTGCTAAATCTAATGATAAAGTTGGTGGCGTCTTAATTCAAAATGCTGAAACTATTGCATTTGTAAAAGAAGATGGCAAACCTATCTCCACAACTTCACTTAAAGTTGGCGACAAAATTCTTGTTAAGACTGAATCTAATAAGGGTAGACATTTTGGCATGGAGGTAGAGGAATACATTCTTGAAAAATAGAAATACTGAACCTAAGTTCTGTGTATCAATTGCTGCACCGAATGCCTCAAAATTAAAATCATCAGTCAATTCCGCATTCGTATCTGGAGCCGATTTTGTTGAAGTTAGGTTAGATTCTCTGAATTCATTTTCTTTTGATTTTGTTGAAGAATTGTCTGATCTTCATAAAAATAAACTTGTTCTTACTTTTCGTAGTAAACATCAAGGAGGTTTCTCTAAAATTTCTGAATCTGATCGACTTCAAATTCTTACTCAATTAATTGATTTGAAACATTCATTTAAAGACATTGAATCTGATACCTTTAATAGAAATAATTCATTATTCAAAAATGAAAAAAATTTAATTGTATCTTGGCATAATTTTAAATCTACTCCTTCTACTAATTCTTTATCGAAATTAATACAAAATATCTCGAAGAAACTGTCAAAACCTACGCAAATTATCAAAATTGTTACTTATGCTAATTCGTTAAATGATTGCAATAAAGTCTACAAACTTTATCCTAGATTTGAAAAATCTAAGTTTCAATTATTGGCTTTTTGTATGGGGGAAAGTGGTTCTATATCGAGAATTCTATCTCCTATGCTTGGAGCGCCTTTTATTTACTGTTCATATGGGAATAAATCCACTGCTCCTGGTCAAATCAATATAAAGCATCTGAAGGAAATATATTCAAATTTTTCTTAATAATTTGTGATTATTATGGGAAACAATTCTGATGAAATGCTATATTGTTTACTGGGAAATGGAATAAAAAATTCTTTATCTCCTATTATTCAAAATAGTTTCTTTCAATCTAACAATCTTGAAGGTTATTATACCACTCTTAATGTCAATTCTAATGATCTTGAAATTATTCTTGATACTTTATCTAAATTGAATTTTCGTGGCGCTAATGTAACAATTCCTCATAAAACAAATATTATTCCATATCTGGATTCTCTTGATCCTCTTGCTAGTTCTGTAAATGCAGTTAATACAATATTATTTGAAAATGAAGAATTAATTGGCTATAACACTGACGTCGAAGGATTCATGAACCCCCTTTTAAATCAAATTCAACAATTTAACAATAAAAAAGTTGTAATTCTTGGATCTGGAGGTGCTTCAAAAGCAGTATTGTATGGTCTACTTAATGAAAATTGTAAAGAAATAATTATTCTTAATCGCACGATTGAAAATACTAGAAAACTTGTCTCTAAACTTAATTCTAATACTTCGATTTCTTTCCATGAATTAAATCAAAAAAATATTGACTCTTTATCCAACATTGATATTATGATTAACACTGTACCTCTTCATAAAACTAATACAATTTTTAATTTTCATCCAAATTTAGGAATAAAACTTGCTTATGACTTAGAATATATTCCTAAAGAAACCAACTTTATCAAACAAATGCAATCTCTTAATGCTAATGTAATTTATGGCTATGAAATGCTTTTAGCTCAAGCAAGATTATCGTTTCAGATTTGGACAGGTATATTACCTGATGACAATTCTATTAACGATAAAGTCTTATCAGTACTGGGTAATTGATATGAATTCAAAAACTACTGTTCACGGTGCCGTTTCAATCGTTAATGCTTTAGCAACTGGCAAAGGTTCTGCCTTGGGAATCTCTTTAGAAACAACTGCCGAAGTAATGTTGACTAACGATGAAAATATTGAAATAATTATCAACAATGATAAATCTGAAGATAAAACATTAGCTCTGGAATGTTTCAAATTGATTAAACCTAATTCTTCTGAATCTATTGGTGCTAAAATTACTATAAATTCTGACATTCCTATTGGAAGAGGTCTAAAAAGTTCTAGTGCAGCTGCCTCTGCTATTGTATTATCTTGTTTAAAGGCATTTGATCTTTCTTTTAATGAAAAACAAGTACTTGATTTATCTGTTCAAGCTTCTAAAAATGCTGGTGTAACAATAACTGGAGCCCTCGATGATACTTCTGCATGTCTTCTGGGTGGTTTAGTCGTCACTGATAATTTATCAAATAAAATACTGTCAAGAAAAAATATTGATGATGATTATTCTATCTTAATTCATGTTCCTAAACATAAATCCTATACTAAAGATGTAGATCTATCTAATTCTAATGATTTTCACTCATCAATTAATACACTTATTTCTATGACTATGGAAGGAAATTACTTGAATGCAATGTCTCTTAATGGCATGATTTATTCAAAATTATTAAATCAATCTGATAATGCTTCTGTTCTTGCTCTTAAATCTAATGCTCTTGCTTCTGGGTTGTCAGGTACTGGACCTTCTGTCGCAGCAATTTGTAATTCTGATACAAAATCTTCTATAATTGATTCCTGGAAAAATCTTGACGGTGATATTATATCTGCCCAAATTAATAATGAAACAGGATTGTGATTTTATGGATAGCGTTACTATAAAACCTTCTAAACTTTCAGGTATAATTAAACCCCCGAATAGTAAAAGTTACACACACCGTGCCCTATGCCTTTCCTTACTATCCAATTCACCTACTATTATAGTAGACCCTCTGATTTCTCGAGATACCAATGCTACTATGGATTCTTGTTTAAAATTTGGCTCTGAAATTAACAATCTAGAATCTTCATTAGAATTCATTCCTCCTTCTATATTATCTAATCCTGGAAAAGTTAATGTAGAAAACTCAGGCACTACTTTACGTTTCTTAACTTCTATATCTGCTCTTGTACCTACAGGTGAAATTACTATCACTGGTGATTCAAGTCTTCAAACAAGACCAATGCAACCCTTGATTGATTCTCTGCACGACTTGGGCGTTTCTTGTCAATCACTCAATAACGATGGAACTCCTCCTATTATTGTTCATGGCGGAGGGATGCAGGGAGGCAATACAGAAATCTCTGGATCTATCTCATCACAATTCGTTTCATCTATGCTTATTTCATGTTCTCAAGCTAAACAAGAAACAAACATCAAATTGATTGAACCAATTGTATCTGAACCATATATAGATTCTACATTATTTATGATCGATAAATTTGGAGGTCTTGTTACACGAAATAATAATGTACTTACTATACAACCTGCTGAATATTCTTGCAATAAAATTCATATTCCTAGTGATTTTTCTGCAGCAGCATTTCTTTTTACAGGAGCAATACTTTCTCGTGGTAAGGTTACAGTAATTATGGATGGCCAGGAAATGCCTCAAGCTGATAAAAATATTCTTAATATTATCTCTCAAATGGGTGCTTCTATCGATATCGATTCTCAGAATTCCTCTATTGCTGTATCTTCTGAAGGCAACTTAAGTGGAGGGAATTTTGATTTGTCTTCTTGCCCCGATCTACTTCCTGTTGTTTCTGTTTTATCATTATTCTGTTCAAATTCTGTCAAAATCACAGGAATTGAACATACTAAGTATAAAGAATCTAATCGAATGAAACTTGTTTCCACAGAATTACAGAAAACAGGTGCTACTATTGCGGAATATGAAGATAGCCTTGTTATAGAACCTCCAAATTCTATAAAATCCTGTAGGCTTAATTCTTATGACGACCATAGATTATTCATGGCATTTTCACTAATTGGTTTATGTTCTGAAGGAATTGAAGTAATCGGACGAAAAAGTATTGATGTTTCTTATCCTAATTTCATTGATGATATTAACTCACTCTCTGGTAAAATGGTGATTAATCAATGACTTGGAGTACTTTGGGAGAAAGATTTGTACTTACTGTCTTTGGCGAAAGTCATGGACATTCAATTGGATGTGTTATTAGTGGATGCCCTGCAGGAGTTCCTATTACTACTAAGGAAATACAAAAGGAACTTGATTTAAGAAAACCTGGTACTTCTAAACTAACAACTCAACGAAAAGAACAAGACAAAGTAGAAATTCTATCTGGAATTTTCAATGATCATACTACTGGATCTCCAATTTGTATGACAATCAAAAATAAAGACACTAGATCTGAAGATTATGATAATATTATGAAAGCTCCACGTCCAGGACATGCGGACTTCACAGCTTGGGAAAAATATGGAGGGTTCAATGATTATCGTGGAGGTGGTCATTTCTCTGCTCGTCTTACAGCTTGTTTTGTAATGGGCGGTGTAATTGCTAAAAAACTACTCAAAACAAGTTTTAATACTGATATTGTTGCCTATGTGAAAGAAATCGGTAAAATCAAATCATCATCTGATTTTAAGTCTGCTAAAAAAAATCGATATTCTAATGATGTTAGATGTCCTGATCCAATACTTGCAAAGAAAATGTCTAATGCAATAATTAAAGCTAGAAAATCAGGTGATAGTCTTGGAGGGATTATTGAATGCCAAATCATTAATGTACCTGTTGGTCTAGGCGAGCCAATCTTTTCTGCTCTAGACTCTGATCTTAGTCGAGCAATGTTTTCTATTCCTGCTGTAAAAGGCGTAGAATTTGGCAAAGGATTTGAATCAACTAAACTACTTGGTTCAGAAAATAATGATCAATATTCAATTTCTAAGAAAAAAGTATCTACTAAAACAAATAATTCTGGGGGTATATTGGGAGGTATCTCAAATGGCATGCCTATTGAATTCCGATTAGCGTTTAAACCTCCTTCTTCAATATTGAAGAAACAGTCTTCATTTAATCTTAAATCTAAAAAATCTGAAACTTTGACTGTTAAAGGCAGACACGATCCATGCGTTTTACCTCGTGCAGTTCCAATTGTTGAAAGTGTCGCTGCTTTGGTTCTAGCAGATCATGGTTTACGTTCTGGTCAGATTAATCCAATCATTGAATAGTGATTAACTTGGACGATAAGGAAAAACTCCAGAAATCAAGAGAATCAATTGAAGCAATTACCTTCGAAATTCTTGATTTACTCTCTCAACGTCTTGAATTAGGACGAGAAATTGCAGTTTTAAAAAACAATCTCAATATGCCATTGGTTGACCCTGTCCAAGAACGCAAACTCTTCAAATCTATTCAAAAAGAATCCGAATCTCTTAATCTTAATAAAAATTTTAGTAAAAAGCTTTTAAAATTAATTATTGAAGAAACAATATCTCGAGAACAAGATCATTTGAAACAATTCCGTACAAAACAAAAAAAGACTGTTGGAATTATAGGCGCTAGTGGTAATATGGGTAAATGGTTTACCGAGTATTTTTCTGAAAATGGCTATTCTGTAGGGCTTTATAGCAGAAAACTAAAAAAGAAAAAAAACCCAAAATCAAAAATCTTCAAATCAATTAGAGATTGCGTAATTCATTCTGACATTATTGTAATCAGTGTGCCTATTGAAACCACTAATGAGATAATTGATGAGGTTGTAAAATATTCCAATAATACTAAACTTGTTATTGAAATTTCTTCAATGAAAAAACAAATAGTTTCTAATATGAAAAAACTCTCGAATAAACTTCAGTTAATGAGTATTCATCCTCTATTTGGCCCAGGCGCTAATATATTCAAACCTCAGAAATTCATTCTTGTTCCAATCAAATCTTCCCAATCTGAGAAAAAACTTTTTTCATCACTGTTTCCTAATTCTAAATTAGTTGTATGTAGTGCCACCCAACATGATAAATCAATGGCATATGTCATTTCTCTTGTATATTTCTTGAATTTGTCATTCGTCCTATCTCTTGAAAAAATCCCTAATCTCAAAGATATTTCCGGTACATCATTTACAATACAATACCTTCTTGCATCTGGCATTTTTCATGATAGTCCTGAGGTGATTTCTTCTTTGCAAATTAGCAATGAGCAATTTTCCGACGTACTTGAAGACTTTATGACTAATATCAACTCTATTGAACGTATTATTTCTGAACATGATAGTGATGAATTCATAAAAATTATTAAAAAAGCAAAAAAACAGATCCTTTCCAACAAAAAATCTTATGACGATTTGTACCAACTCGTAAATAGTATTGATTCTCTCTAATTACAAATCTTTATATCCTAAATACACGTAAATAATTTTCTGCGTTTCGCTTGGCGGCGTTGTAGTTGAGTTACGCATTGAATTGCTAACGCTATGATATTACGACCTCCAGATTCGCAAACAAAAAATGACGATTCGATCTAATTTGAATCTGATATCATATGCTATCTTGTTTTAGAAATTAAAACTGTACTCCCAATGTATCCGGTTGATCCTGCCGGACCCGACTGCTATCGGATAGAGATTAAGCCATGCGAGTCGAACATTTCTCAACTATGTGAGAAGTGTGGCATACGGCTCAGTAACACGTGGTCAACCTACCCTAAAGACATGGATAACCCCGGGAAACTGGGATTAATATATGATAGGTCATTTTTCCTGGAATCGGTTTATGACTTAAAGGATTGTTAAGCATGTTTGATTAATTGCTTTAGGATGGGACTGCGACCGATCAGGTTGTTGGTGGGGTAATGGCCTACCAAGCCGATTACCGGTGCGGGCTTTGAGAGAAGGAGCCCGGAGATGGACACTGAGAAAAGGGTCCAGGCCCTACGGGGCGCAGCAGGCGCGAAAACTTTGCAATGTGCGAAAGCACGACAAGGTTA
>DAHJ01000025.1:495-652 GCA_002495905.1 Thaumarchaeota archaeon UBA223 | reverse complement strand
AGCACGACAAGGTTAATCCGAGTGCAACATGCTGAATGTAGCTTTTGGTAAATGTAAATAGTTTATTGAATAAGGGGAGGGAAAGTCTGGTGTCAGCCGCCGCGGTAATACCAGCTCCCCGAGTGGTCGGGACGATTATTGGGCCTAAAGCATCCGT
>DAHJ01000025.1:0-202 GCA_002495905.1 Thaumarchaeota archaeon UBA223 | reverse complement strand
AAAGCATCCGTAGCCTGTTCTGTAGGTCTTATGTTAAAATCAATTGCTCAACAATTGAACTGCATGAGATACCACAAAACTAGGAGGCGGGAGAGGTGGACGGTACTCCACGGGTAGGGGTAAAATCCTCTGAACCGTGGAAGACCACCAGTGGCGAAGGCGGTCCACCAGAACGCGCTCGACGGTGAGGGATGAAAGCTGG
>DAHJ01000006.1 GCA_002495905.1 Thaumarchaeota archaeon UBA223 | reverse complement strand
TTCTTTTCAGGTTCTTTAGTTTCTAATTTATCTTTTTCTTCTATCATAGGACTTCTGTAATACTAATATCGTAATTTGGTCTTTAATAATTATTTTGTTTTAATTATTTGTCTAATGGTATATCTATCTAAAATCTCTCTTGTTCTATTTCTAATAGTAACTTCGGTTACATCTGCATATTCTGCAATTTCTCTCTGTGGTATCTTTTCTCCTAACATTACTGATGATATATATACAAATGCCGCTGCTATTCCTGCAGGAGATTTCCCACTTGTAAGTTTCGTATCATTGATCTGATTTGCCATTTTTATTGCACAAAGTTGAATTTTTGGGTCTAATTCTGCTTTATTTACTAATTTTGAGATGTAACCTTGTAATGGATGAAGCGGAACGTGTTCTTGTTCAACTTCCTTTAATATTAACCTGTAATATTTTGCAATTGTAGGTTTAGGAAGATCCGAAACATCTGATATCTCTCTCATTGATTTACTCGTTCCACATTTTCTACAAGCAAGGTAAATTGACGCTGCTGCCATTCCCTTTATGGATTTGCTTTTTGCAGTTCCATTTCCTAATGCTTTTCTATAAATTAATGCAGCAGTTTCTTTAGTCGAATCTGGTAAATTCAGAAGTCTTGAAAATTCACTTATTTTACCTAATACATTTGCTAATCCTCTTTCTTGCGACGATGATGTTCTTAATCTTTGTTGCCATTTTTTCATTCTTTCCATTGATTTATTATTTGCTGAATTACCATCTTTTACAATATCTCCTATTTGTGTTGATAAACCTCTATCATGTAATGCTAAACTAGTTGGTGCACCAGTTCTTACTTTTTTCATTTTATCTTCAGAATCTATTGCCTTCCATTCTGGACCCGTATCAATTATTCTGTCATTTCCAACTAAACCACAACCTGGACAAACATATTCACCTCTTTCAATATCACCAATTAATGGTGTCTTACACGAGTTACAAAAAACTGATTCACTATTTTGAATGGCCAAGTTATATAATTATTTAATATACACTTTCTTGCCTATAACTCTTTTAGCTTTCTCATTTAAAGGAATTGCAGAAATATAAGGAGATTTAACCGGTCCAATTATCTCAGAGATTTTTGCAATTTTATTTCCACGTTGATCAAAAACATTTTTTCCATTTACTTTTTTCGACTTACACTGAATAATTAATCGGCCACTTTTTGCGATATGTAAAGCTAATCCCGTTTGCTCCATGCATCGATAATACTGTTGATTATATTAACCCTTTTCTATGATAATTCAAATTCATGTGTATATATTTTGTAATAATTATATCTGATTAATTTAATCTAAATATGGGCCCGTAGCTCAGCTTGGATTAGAGCATCGGCCCTCTATAATGGGGAAAGCCGGAGGTCGTGGGTTCAAATCCCTCCGGGCCCGCGTTATTATTTTTTTATTATTTTTGAGTCTATTTTTTCTATTTATGCTAATTTTTTCAGTTAAACATATATCTTTTTTTACTTAATTACTTGTGATACAGTTGACTAATTCTATCTTTTTGATTCCTGCCGATGATTTAATTTTACCAGGAATTATTTTTGTTTTCTCTTTAATCTCTGCATATTTAGTTGATTATTACTCTCGAAAAACTATTTTTCGGTTTAAAACTAAGGATAATGCTCCATTACGTATTCCTATTTACTTGTTTATTATAAGCTTGGGAATTAATCTTATTATTTATTTTAATGAAAATCTGATTTCTTCTCAATTCTCTTATGTACAAACATTCTCTCAAATTTTTACTATCCTTATTGCTGCTATACTTCTTAATCGTATTGCAAAATCATCTTTAGCTGATTCATCAGTAAAAAGAAAGATGGATGTATTTTCTTTACGAATCTTACAAAAAATGTCAACATTTTCGATTAGTTTTATTTCATTTTGGATTATTATTGGATTATTTGGTTATGACGTTGAAAATAATTTATTATTAATCATTATTGTTTTATCAATAATAATTCTTTCTTTTGCAATTGCCAAGGATACATTGGGTAATCTTTTATCTGGATTAATTATTTTTATTTGGAAACCATTCAAACAAGGTGATCTTCTTTCTATAAATGATAAACAAATTTCTGGTGTGGTGTCAAACATTGGTTTAATGTTTAGTAAAGTAGTTGATCAAGAACAAAATGTTACTGTTATACCTAATAACTTGTTAATCTCTAATACTGTTTCAATTAATCAAGGTAAAAATTATTTAATTAATCTTCATTATAAAACTAGTAGTTTTCATAATGCTGATAAAATTCGTAAGATACTTATTCAATCTGCTACTATTACTAATTACATTGAATCCAAACCTCGACCGATTGTTCTAATTAATGATCTTCATGGTGACGAATTCACTCTTGAATTAATTTGTTATACAACTAAATATAATCAAATTGATAAAATTAAATCTAATATTCGTACTAATTTCCTCAAAGAATTAAAAACATTAGGTAAAACCCGAACAACACGTAAAACTGACTATTTCGATCCTGAAGAAATTCTTTACTAATCTTTGTTTTTATCTAGTTTTGTATATCTATACAAAGAAATTAGTGTGAATATTATGGCAATCATTAGAATTACTATTAAAATTACAAATATGTAGTAAATTATTCTTGAGGATCTTTGTTCACTTGGCGATAGACATCTATCAACTAATTGACATGAGTCGAAAGGATCTGCAATTTCAGATACTATGTCTATTTCCATTTCGTCTTCCTGTTCAGGAATTATATCTACAACCTGATTACTTGTATTGACTTGTGGGACTACCTCGATTTCTTCATTTTGCACCTTTTGAAATTCAATTGGCGTAAATACTTCATTTAATCCACTCATGCTATATCCCGGTTCTGTTCCTCCTCCTATAACAAATATAGAGAAATTATACGCAATTGAGACTAATCCGTGCCTTGCTGTAGGCATTTCTTCCCTACTTATCCATATATTGTCTATCGAATTGAACTGTTCATTGTTATTAAATGTCTTAGTCCTGGATTCTCCACCAAAAACAAATACACTTTCTTTCAATACTGCCGCAGCTAATCCGCCTCTCTCCGAGACCATATCTTCCATTATTTCCCATCTATCTTCATTTATGTTGTACATCTCATTATCGTTCAGATTTGCACCAAACTGAACTCTTCCTCCTACAACAAAAATTCTATCTTCTATAATTCCTGACGCAAGATGTTCCCTTGCAGTTGACATTGGTTCTTTTGTAACCCATATTTCCTTCTCTACGTCATACATTTCGTTAATTGTTGTGGGTCCAAAATTCGTCATTCCGCCTATTGCAAAAATATAGTTATTGTATGTTTGAGTTGTTAATGCACCTCTTGCGGTTGGCATAGATTTCCCTTCTGTCCATGAATCTTCTTGTGGATCATAGATATACATTCTTGAAATTGGATTCCATCCATCAATGAATCCTCCTATTACGTATAGCTTGTTGTTGGAAGAAGTTGCCGACGCATGATGCAATGCAACGGGCATAGGTTCTACTTCATCCCATTTGTCTTCACTTATGTTATATACTTCTACTCTGTTTATTACCTCTCCATTACGATTGAACCCTCCAATGACGTATATTTTATCATCAATTATTGACGCCGTATGTTCAGTTCTTATTGTTGGCATGGGTGATTTTGTATTCCATTCATTTTCCTCTGCAAATGAATTAGAGATGCTTGTGACATAAAATGTAGATAGAACGACAATTAGTAATAAAATTAGATATCTCAATCGAAATATATTCTTTGTAGTATTAAATAAACTGTTATAGTGCGGGGGTAGCCCAGCCCGGTCAAAGGCGTAGGATTTAGGCTCCTATCACTTAGGTGTTCGTGGGTTCAAATCCCACCTCCCGCATCAATCTCCATATGACTGTGTTTGTATCTTTGATATGTCGTTTTCTTTTGTTACGTTGATTATCTGATCTAATATTGTAAATTCCTGATTATGTGATACTATGATTACTTGTTCATTTTCAATATCTGATAATATATTACTTACTTTTGTAAGCTGCTCTTTACTAAAACCATCTGTTGGTTCATCTAGCATCAATAACTCCGGCCTAAAACCTATTGGTTGCTGTCGTATCAAACTATTCAATGCTAATCTATATGCAAGTGCAATTCCTGCCTTCTCTCCTCCAGAAAGTTCTTCATATTCTTGTTCAAATTCATTTTGTTCAATGATTGGTGTAAATTTCTCGTCAACTCTTACAGTTTTACTAGTGTCTTCTACTAATAGTTCAAACCATTCTTTGAATAGTTCATTAAACTTGTAATTAATTGTATGAATAACATGATCTTCAATTAATTGTACTGTGTTGATAAAATATTTGTTTAACCATTCATTAATCTCATCAAGTCTATTTATATCTAATTTTGTTTGTTTTAATTTCTTCAACTCCAATTTCATTTCATTTAGATTATTTGTTTCATTCTGTAAATCTCGGTTAATTATTGTCGATTTATTGTTTTCATTATGAAACTCTTCTTCAGCTCTTTTTTGTTCTTCATCTAATAATTCTACTTTATTTTTATCTGGCAATTTGTCTAATTTTACTTTCTGTTGATCTATCTCATCGGTTAAACCTTGAATCCTCTCATTTAATCTCTTATTTACTTCATCAATACCGTCAATTTCTTCTAGATCTCTTTCTAAATCTTTATTTTTCTGATTTTCTTCAATTGTTTCTCGAATTGACTTCTTTTCTTCATTTATTTTGACAATCTCTTTTTCTATGTCTTCTTTTTCCATATTCGCTGTAGAAATTAACTCATCATAACCTGAACTACTGCTAATTTCTCTTCCACAAGTAGTGCATCTACCATCTTTACGTATTTCTTCATATCTTTTTGCATCATCTCCCTTTCTATTCTTATCCATCTTTAAATGCGTGATTTGTTCAGTTAATCTATCTTCTTTTTTCTTAAGTTCGTCTAATGTAACTAAATTTTCTAAACCTTTTCTAATTTGTTCAATAGTTTTTCCTGATTCTATTAATTTGTCTTTTTTTACATTTCTCTTTTTATCATTTGTTTGAATCTCTTCTTTTTTATCTTTAATTTCTTCTTCTTTAGATCTAATTAATGTATTTATTACAGTAATCTTTGCTCTTTCTTCTTTAACTTTATCATATTCGTCTTTTTTAGAAATATATTTCTCTTTTTTAACTTTTAATGTTTGTGATATTACTTCTAATTCCTTATTCAACTTATTTATTCTATCATTCTTTCTTAGTATGTTCTCTTCAATCTCGTCTAACTTCTTTATTTCTCCTTTTTTACCAATTGTTCTATCCTTAATTCGTTGATTTAGTCTTCCTGCATTATCTATTGCAAATTTATATGCTTCCATCTCAAATGCTTTCATTAAAATTGTTGTTCGTTCATTAACATCACTTTTTCTACCCCCTTCTATCAATTTCTCTAATTCCTTCTGTTTTGCTAAAACAAATGCATGGAATATCTCTTGCGCATTTGCACTTTCATTTATACCAAGTATTCTTGTAACTTCTATTGATAATTCTTCTGCTGAAAATTCCTTTCTATTTCTCTCATTGTGATAAATTATTTCTCCTCCTTTTTGCGTTGACGTTGATAATTTTCTAATTACTGTGTATTTTTTTCTTAGATTTTCGTCCTTTATTTCAAATGTTAATTCAATTTTGCCACTCTCTTCACCTAATCTTACAAGTTTTTTTAATCTTTTTCCAAATAATGCTGCCTCTATTGACATCATAATGCTTGATTTTCCCGATCCTATATCTCCTCGTATCAATGTTTTACCTTCAGCAAATTCTATTTCTGTTGATTCATGACTTCTAATATTTTCTAATATGAGTTTTTTGATAATCATTTTATTCCTCCATTATTTTTGATATTTCTAGTGTTTCTATTCCTGCTTTTGTTATTTTATCTTGTATTGCAGTTGAATTTTTTCCATTTGAATCTTTAGGAGATTCTTTTAATACTCTTAATAGTTCTTTTGCTATAATTATTCCATTTTTATTTTGTAATAATTCATTTTCAGATTTTATATTGATTATATTT
>DAHJ01000007.1 GCA_002495905.1 Thaumarchaeota archaeon UBA223 | reverse complement strand
AGTTGTTGAAGAACCAGTTGTTGATAAAGATCCTAATGAAAATAACCCATAATTAAGTAGATACAATCTTTATTATGTCATTATTTTTCAATACATAATCATTTGATAATCTTTTTTTAGTTCTAGCATCTATTGCATAAAGGAATTTATTTCCAATTTCTGAATGAATCTTAAATGCTAAATCTTTTGCAGTTGAACTATTCTTTAATAAATATGCATCAGGCAATACATTTCCTTTTTTATTCATGTATTTGTTTTCATCCTCAACTGGATATACTGTTATCATATCTAACAAATTAAAAAATGCATAATTTAATACCTGCTGAACTCCTGTCGTTTGCCATCTATCAAGAACTTGTTTCTTTACTGTTTCTAGCGCATTAATTTGTTGTTTCGTTATCTCTTTATCTTCACTAATTGTATATTGATTATTTCCAGGAACATAGTTAATTATTTCATTTTCACTAGCTCGTCTTAATAATAATTCTGCTTCTGACGCAGTAGGTATTATTTCTATTCCTTCTTTCTTTATATTTTCATAATCGTTTGTTTCTGCTAAGTCTATTTTATTTCCTGCTATGATAATTGGCTTTGAAATCTTTCTTATTTCACTTACAAATCTCATTTTATCTTCATTACCAAATTCTGTTATGTTTTTTGTTTCTAATTTTAAGTTCTTTATTGAAAGATTAATTTGATTCTGATTTATTGACAATCCACTCAATTTATCACTCAATAAATTAATGAATTTCTTTTTATCTCCCGTTGATGTTCGACCAATTTGATCCCAGTCTTTATTTATTATATCGTAAATCCAATTGTCTAATTCTGTTTCAATCATTGTAATATCATCAATTGGATTTCTTTTACTTTCTGTTAGAATTCTTCCTTCTTCATCAGTTTTTCCTGATAAATCTATAACATGTATAAGTACATCTGCTTGTCTAATATCATCTAAAAATTTATTTCCTAATCCTCTTCCTTTAGATGCACCAGGTACTAATCCTGCTATATCCACTATTTTTATTGGAATTAATCTCTGATTGTTTATGCATATTGAATTTACAGGACTATCTTTTATTTTTAATTCCTTACATACACAAGATGTCTTGACATATGCCACTCCTGTACTGGGTTCTATTGTGGTAAAAGGATAATTTGCCATATTTACATTTAACAGTGTACAAGAATTGAAAAATGTGGATTTTCCCGTATTTGGCTTGCCAATTAATCCAATTTTCATATTAACATTAATATCCTAATCAAATATATAGCACTATAATTGTGAAAAAATATGCTCAAATATATTAATTCAATTGAAGGCATAATTTATGATTTAGATGGAACATTAAATCTATCTACTGCTTATTATGATGTATATGATAATTATTTCACTAGTTTACTATCAAAGTTTCTTAATATTTCTCTTGAAGATGCCGAAATACTTGTCAATAGATCACTTGAAAATAAAACTGGATTAACTAGTTTAATTCAATCATTACATATTGACTCTCCATCATTCTATAATGAACTTGCAAAGATAATCCCTATTTATGATTTAATTCCTCGTGATAATCAATTAATTCGTGTTATTGAGAGTATCAATAATATGAATGTTGTTCAGGCTGTTTGTTCTAATACTGGTTATGGCATAATTTCAAATATCTTAGAATCTCTGGGTGTTAGAAGATACTTTCGAGAAATTGTAAGTAGTGATGAGACCGGTTTAAAACCTTCTCCAGAACCATACATTTATACGTTAAATAAATTAAAAATAAATGCAGTAAATTGCATTTATGTAGGAGATAGAATAAAAATGGAACTAGAAACCGCAAAAACATTGGGAATGACAACCATATTTGTCAAAAGCTACCTTATGGAGGGAAAAAATATTAACTACAATACTGCTGATTATTCTATTGAATCTGTCTATGAATTACCAACATTACTCAATAAAAAATTAGGAGGATTTTGATATGTATAAACACTCGTCAACTACTTGGAAAAATATCTATAAAGATAATTCTAAACTAATTCGTGAACGTGCTATTGAATGGCGAAAACAGAATACAATTACTCGTTTAGAAAGACCTACTCGACTTGATCGAGCTCGTAGCTTGGGTTATAAAGCTAAACAAGGAATTGTTGTAGTACGAATAAAAGTTGGTCGTGGAGGTATGCGTAGACCTAGACCAAAAGCCGGTAGAAGACAAAAACATGCTGGCGTAGTAAAAATGAAAGCTAATGTTAATATGAAACAAACTTCTGAAAAACGCGTTTCGCGAAAATACCCTAATTTACATGTTCTTAATTCTTATTTTGTTTACAAAGATGGAAAAAATGCATGGTATGAAGTTATTCTTGTTGATCCATCTCATCCTTCAATAAAATCAGACACTGATTTTAAATACCTTGTTTCATAAGCGCGAAGAGTTTTTATTTATTGAATTACTCATAAGCTAAGTCGATATGCCAAATAAATACAATGTACGTGCGGAAAAAATAACTACAGAAAGTAGTGATTCTAAGTCATTCATCTTTACACCAATTGATAACGAAGAAGGACTTTATGATTATCTTCCTGGCCAATTCTTTATGTTAGAGGCAAAAATTACTCGACCTGAATCAATTGTTTACGATAAAGAATCTAAACAAATGATTCCAAGTGGACCTGATGTCGAAGTAGTTGAAAAGAAAGCATATTCTGTTGTTTCATCTCCTACACAAAAAGGCCAAATTGAATTGATGATAAAAAGTGAACAAGGTGTTTTTGCCCCTTATCTTCTAGATCAATTTCATGAAGGTGATACTTGTACTCTAATTGGCCCTACTGGCAAATTCATGAAAGAAATATTTGAACAAAACTCAAAATTTATTGCTTGTTGGTCTGCGGGTAGTGGAATTCCATCTACTCTTAGTTTAATGCAATACTGTTTAGACAATCAGTTAGGTACTAAGGTTGTTGCTTTTGATAGTAATAAAACACTAGATGATATTATTTATCATGATAAAATCAAAGAAATGGTTTCAAAATCCGAGCATTTCAAAGCAGTATTTACTGCTACTCGACAGCCATTAGATCAACTTCCTAAATCTACTTCCGATGTCATTTATGAAAGTGGTCGATTCTGGACTGGCGAAAATACTCTGTCAAAACATACTGATAATCGAGGATTTTTTGATAAACTTCTTGGCAAAAAAACCAATTGGCTAGAATATTTCAATACAATTTGTGGAAGTTCAAGTTTCATTAATGGAAAAGGTCGTGATAAAGCTGGCAAAATGGCCAAACTCGGTGAAGGCGTTGAAGATCACTTATTAAAATTCGAATGCAATCCTTCTAATATTGACAAAGATCAGTATTATTTACAATAGTTTATAATAATTTTAATTCTTTAGTTATCTGGTCTATCTCATTTGCAAGAGCAGGTCCAATTCCTAAGCATGTTGTTGTACCTTCTTCAACTTGTGTTAATCCTTTGTCTTGAACTAAATAACAAAATATTCCTTTCTTTTTCACATCTTTTTGAATTTCTAAAAGTTCTTCTAATGACTGTACTTTCAATGCAACTTTTGCTTGTCCATTTAACGTCCATTTTTTAAACAATGAACTATCGTGTTTTTTTACAATTTCTGATGAAGATAATGATGCATGAGCAACTTGAACGGCTATTTTACCCTTGCCCATCTCTAAATCGGTTCTTACTACTATTGCTTGTTTGATTTCTATTGACGACATTTGTTGTAATTTTACTACATATTCAATTAATATATCCTTATAATAGCTAATTTTGTCATAATTATTGCTGATTTACTAGATGAAACCTGAAAATCAAGATGTTGTAATTGCTGGAGGTAGTATCTCAGGATTGTTATGCGCTAGGGAATTATCTCAAAATAATCATAATGTAACTATACTTGAAGAACATGGAGAAATTGGCATTCCTGAAAAATGTGATGGATTAATTAGTATAAATGCGTTATCCTCATTAGGCGTTATTCCAAATAAAAAAACTATTCAAAATAAAATTACTGGCGCTAGATTTTTTTCTCCTTCGGGAAAATCGATTGATATTGATTCATCTAATCTTGATATTATTGTTCTAAATAGAAAAGAATTTGATAATGAATTATCTGAAATTGCAATACGTAATGGAGCTCAATTAAAAAAATCTACTAGCTTTGTAAAAACTAGTTATAATAATTCTGAATTTCTTGTACATTCTTCTAATAATCAATATAAATGTAAATATTTTGTAGATGCAATGGGGGTTTCTTCCTTGATGAAAAAACAAAAATCTGGAGTTCTTCAAGCTGCAAAATATATAGTTGAAGCTGATTGGTTTGAACCAAATAAAGTTGATCTTTATTTTAATCAACTACTCTCTCCTGGATTCTTTACTTGGGTTATTCCAATTAATGAAAATCTAGCTAAAGTAGGAATTGCGGGTTATGGAATAAATAGTTTTAATAATTTAGATTATTTCTTAAAAGACAAAAAACACAATGTTATTAAAAAGATTGCTTGTCCTATAATTGTTTCTGGACCTATTCAAAAATTCGTTCAAAATAATATTGTTTCTATTGGTGACTCAGCAGCTCAAACAAAACCTACTACTGCGGGAGGAATATTTTCTGGTGGTTTAGCTGGTCTTTTTGCAGGTCAAAGTCTCAGTAATAGTCTAAAAACTAATGCCAATCTATTGCATATATATGAACAAAGTTGGAGAGATGTTTTTGGTTCTGACTTTGCTTCTACTAAATTATTTCGAAAAATATTTGATAATTTAGAGAATAATCATCTTGATAGTATTTTTGATATTTTATCTTCTTCTTCTGATTTACAAGATTTCATTCATAATAGCGGTGATTTCGACTTTCATTCATTTACCCTTCTTAAGGCTCTTGGATTAAAACGACTTACTAAATTATTCAACATTGTTTCTTCTAGCGAAATTAAAAAATTAATTCATAATTAATCTATTAATTGGTAAAATGATAAATAATAGGAAATTTGAAATTAATTATTGACCGATCAAATGGAATTACCTATATGCACTTCTTGTAGTCGACCTATGTTACCAGGAGGATTATCTGTGAAGTTTCAATGTCCTGGATGTAATGAAAATACAGTATGGAGATGTTCAAAATGTCGAAAATTTAGTAGAGTATATTCTTGTTCTGATTGTGGATTTGAAGGACCATAATGTGATTTTTATGAGTATTCTTGTAGCGCGTGTGAAAATATCCCCTACTGGACCTGGCTTAAACGCTTCTACATTTGAGCCTCTTATTTCAGAGATTCTTCCTACTGGATCTAAGATTCGACAAATCACTGAAGAACCTCTTGCATTTGGTGTATTTACTGTTTATTCAGATATTGAATTCGAAGATAATCCTGGCGCATTAGATGTCATAGAAGAATGCATTAATAAACTTGAACAAGTTAGTGAACTCGAAACTATTGCTGTTAGTAATACTTCTACTAGTACTGGCGAAGTTTAATTCTTAATACGTTTTCTTTTTATTACTATTTCGTTTTTTATATTGACTTTTCTTATCATAACCTTTAGTATTTTTAGGTTTTTTCCCGTAACCTCCAGA
>DAHJ01000010.1:5429-8386 GCA_002495905.1 Thaumarchaeota archaeon UBA223 | reverse complement strand
GTAAGAAATCAATTTTTGATTGGAGGACTGATCATAATGATAGGCGTTGCATTATATTTTTCTGGAATAACGTCTAGTCAAGAAGACGAATGCGAGGTTGTTGGAAGACAAGGAGGAAATGCAGCAGGAGCAGGAATACAGGAATGTAATGAACAAGTCATTCAAGAATCACTAATCATTCAAATTATCCTTGTTGTAGGAATAGTATTGATAATTCGGGGGATTATGACGATGAGAAAATCGTCCATAGAATAATGAGATGAATAATAAAGTAAGAAATCAATTTTTGATTGGAAGTCTAATTATACTAGGAGCTGCAGCTTTGTATTTTTCTGGAATAACCCCAGGACAAGTAACAGAATGTACTGGAGAAGGAGGTGCAGTACAATGTATAGATTATTCAGTGTTTGAAAGGTCAACAATACCGATGATTATAACAATTACAGGGATATCATTTATTGCAAGAGGAATATTGATACTAAGAAATTAATCTTAAAATAACCACTTTTACATAATAAAAAGAACGTCATTTTGTGGAAATAGAGACATTCATTGCAATGGTCTGGTTTATAATTTCAGTAAGTTTTACACCAGGACCAGGAAATATTTTAAGCTCTGCACATGGAGCACAACACGGATTTAAAAAAACAATAAATCTATTATTTGGATTGATTTCAGGATGGGCATTATTAGGGTTATTTGTTGGTTTTTCTATATCATATATTCAGCAATATCCAATCATATTAGAAACCTTGACCTGGATTTGTGCAGGTTTGATAATTAGGCTCGCATGGATCTTGGGAACTGCAAAACCAATAAAATCCGAAGATGAAGAAACAAATAATCTAGGATTTGTAACAGGATTTTTCTTTTCGCTTGTTAATGGTAAAGCATGGGTATTTCACCTTACAATTATGGGAGGTTTTGCACAAGAATGGGGAACGTCATTTTTTGGAATAACAAGTTTAGTGGGATTTTATTCTATATTTGGACTAGCTGCAATAAGTTCTTGGGCATATGCTGGAACATTATTGAAAGAAATATTCAATTCAGAGAAAAATGCAAAGATTTTGAATATATTATTTGGAATTTCTTTAGTCTTAGTAGCTGCAGAAATTATTATTTCTTAGTATTCAAACTACGTTCTATACACATAATAAAACCGAGAAGAATTTTTCTATCAAAATCTTTGTCTAAGATATGTATTGCATGAGTATCTGCAATATCAAGAAATTTTGGGCCAAGAAGATCTCTGAATCTATCGAGTTTTTTTACTTCTGCAATAGCTTTTCCATCAGAGATAACTTTGAAATTCCATCCTGCAAAAGAACCTTGAGCATCCAGTCTTTTTGTAGGTTTGTTATTTTTATCAGGATCATAATTTAACCACATTTTTGGCCTAATTATCGAAGTAAATGCTCTACAACATCTAGCAAATTGCATTCCATGTTTGCCATCATCTTCATGACTTTCAAAAATATCATAAGTTATTCTAGGAGTAAGAAATTTTCTTTGTATTTTTAAAATACCTGTTCCATCAACTTCAGTCAATTTAGTCAATCCACGAATATTACGTAAACGGCGATTCATTTTTCCAATAACATTACCGTCAGAATCAAAAATTTCTCCATATCCAAGATCCCAGCCTTTTTCTTTTAACAGATAATATTCTCTTGAGGAATCAAGTAAAGATAACATAATTATTCAAAAAAAATCAGTATATTAAGATGTAGGGCCGCCAATACAAAGAGTGTCATTTGTTTTTTTGATAGATTCTTCTCGTGAAGTAGTATTAAGGACTGCACGAATTGCATCGACATTTTCTGGCAATACAATTGCTTCTTGTGCAACTGCCATATACATGTAAACGCGATTTCCAATTACAGTAATTGAATCTTCCCAAACCATACTTTCATAAACATCTCCTCTATCTCTTCCTAATTCTCTACCTAAATCAAAAGTATGAGCAGTAGATTTTACTCCATTCTTAGAAGAAACCAACATAACTCTAGGGGTATTCTTAAGAGTATCGATTATTGCATCAGGAGTTGTTGAAGTATTGAGATCGACAATAAGACTATGAACGTGATTATGTGTAGTAGGAATTTTTATAGCCATTGTGACGATATCGAGATTTGGTAAAATAGTAGCAACGTCAGGTCCATGATGAGATGGAACAGAAACAGGATCTAAAGAAACTGAATCAACCATACCTTTAGGAAGGTCTGGATCAACTGCACGTCTTGCAATTACTGAAGTAACTTTAGAAATATCATGAGCGTTGTCAATTGAACCTAATACTCTGCTGAGACCAGTTGTATTACAAGAAACTACACGTACGACGTTTTTACCATTAGATTTTTCATAATTACATTGAGCAACAAATGAAACTTCTGCAAGATCTTTTGATTCGCCGCCTTGAAACAAAGCAGGAGTTTTTGCATTAAGATATTTTTCACGATACATTTCTCCAAGAGAACCAGGAGTAGCATCTACTATTACATCAGATTGTTCGATCAATTCGTCTATTGTACCGGTAACTTTAAGTCCGACCTTATCAAATTTTTCCTTATGAGTATTTTCAGGTACGAAAAAATTAAATCCCTTTTCAATACCAATTTTTGCTTTGTAATCAGGACTAGTTTTTCCAACACCTACTAATTCCATATCGTCTTGTTTATTTACTGCATAAGCAACTCGTCGACCGATTACACCAAAACCATTAATTCCAACCTTTATAGACATCCATATCCCCCGATTGATAAATTCTCATTGTATAACCCGATTATAAGAGTAACTATTATTCCCGGTGTTGAAAATTAATAATATAAAATTTATTATTTTATAGACATAATATGTAAAAATTTCATTATTTTACTATATTATATATAAATATTACAGGTAAGAAAAGTAAGACAAAGGTAAGACAAAGAATTTTCCAAAATTTTCAGATTTTC
>DAHJ01000010.1:0-5073 GCA_002495905.1 Thaumarchaeota archaeon UBA223 | reverse complement strand
AATTTTCAGATTTTCCAAAATTTTTCGTGATTTTGAGGATTTTTAGAAAATATTGAATTTTTCAAAAAAAAGTAATCCCTGAAAATAAGAGTATTAGGAACAAAATCCAAGATTTATGATAATCCAATAATTTATTAGTGTAAAAAATCAGTATAGACACATGATTTCAATAATTGGAGCAGGAAATGTTGGTGCTACAGCAGCCCTTCAGATAATTAGTCATGACTTAGATGACGTAACTTTGATAGATATAGTCGAAGGTAAAGCCGAAGGAGAAGCAATGGACTTTTCGCAAATGGCATGTGAAATGGGAATTGATAGAGAAATAATTGGAACTGAGGATTTTAGTAAATTAGAAGGATCTGATATAGTAGTGGTTCCTGCAGGAATGGGAAGAAAACCTGGAGAAACTAGAATGGATTTACTTCATAAAAATATGGGAATTGTAAAGTCAGTTGGTGAAAATATCAAAAAGTATTCGCCAGATGCAATTGTAATAATGGTTACAAATCCATTAGATGCAATGACTTATGTAATGAACAAAATACTTGGAGCAGAAAGAGAAAGAGTATTTGGAATGTCAGGTGCTTTAGATAATTTAAGATTTAAAAACGTATTATCCGATAAATTAGGCGTATCTAGAAAATCATTAACCACGTTAGTAATAGGGGAACACGGAGAAGGAATGCTTCCATTAATTAGATACTCAACAGTTAATGGAATACCTTTAGATAAATTTGCAAGTAAGGAAATATTAGATGAATGCTATGCAGATACAATTGGAGCTGCCGCAAAGATTATTGGACTTAAAGGTGCAACGTTCTATGCTCCATCTATGGGAATATATTCGATGGTAGAGGCAGTTAAATTAAATAAGAGAATTCTAATGCCTGCATCAACCTTCTTAAAAGGAGAATATAATCAAGAAGGAATATGCATAGGAGTACCTACCATATTGGGTAAAAATGGAATAGAAAAAATCGTTGAATTTGATCTAAACGAAAATGAATTAGAACAATTCAATAAGGGTGTTCAAAACTTAAAAAATGCAGTTAAAGAAACTAAATTGTGATCTGATTATTGCAATTATGTTTTGATTTATGTGTAAAGCAATAGATAGATGAACAAGATTTACATTTGAAATAATATTCTTTATTCAAGTATTTTCCACAGTAATCACATATAATTGAACTTTGATCAATTTGAGACGATACTTGCATATTTTCTATTATCCGGGAGAATAATTATCAGTAAAAGTCAATTATTATAATTTATTGAGTAAAAAAAAACTACAGTGTGATGACATTATCAACTTTATGTGTAAGTTTATCAATTAAACGACGTTCTCTACGTGATATTCCAGTATTATAATCAGAATATGGAAATTTTGATCTAAAACAGGTGCCAATAAATGAAGTTGATTTATCAATTGCTTTCATCAGCCAATGCATAGTTCCCATATGAAGATAAAAATTTAATTCATTAATGAACAATATTTTTGTAGGTCTTTTTCTATATTTATCCAAACATTCAATCAAATTACGAGAATTTTCCACAGATAATTTTATTGCATCTTTTGGATTATTTGCATAAATCCTGGGCCAATGAACTAATTCAGGTTTAATATAATTAAATTCATCAAGATTATCAATGTATTCAGACAATTGTGCAGCAAATTTAACATTTTTAAAAGATGTTTTGTCAGGACACATTTCAATTATTGATATTCTATTTCCATAATCGTTATCTATGGCGTCTTTTATCAGATTTGCTAGAAAAATAGTTCTGTTAATAGAATTATCATTAAGAATTCCTCCAACAATTAATGTGTTTTTTCCTGTATAATTATCAAATCTATTTTCATTCAATTTAATTAATATAGAGTAAGTAGAGTATAATATATAATGTGGCCATCATTAACAGCTTATGGAATTGTTACAATCATCTCAGGAATATTTTTACTACCAATAACTGGAACATTTGGAATGGCAATTGGACTTATTGGAGTAATAATGTTTTTGGCTTCAATTATAGCATCTCCTCCAACACCTGAACAGCCTGATGATAAATCAAAACGATATTGTGCTTATTGTATTGCAGAAATAGATAGAAATGAGAAAAAATGTCCATTTTGTGAAACGGAACAAGAATAATTATTTAAGAATTTGAGATATAGCATCAACAACTGTGCCTTTCTTTATAGTGTTATCATATTCAGATAATATTGATTCAAGTCCATTTAAGAATCGACCAACCTCATTATGACCAATATTTGCCATATGACCAACTCTAATAGAATCATTTTTCATATCTCCAAAACCACTTGCTACTTCAACATTAAAACGAGATTTTAATTCTGATTGTATTGAAATAGCTTTTCCTTTAGGAACATGAAATCCAGTAACAGTATAAGCACGATAATTTTCTTCTGCGACAAAATCCAATCCAAGTGAGTCAATACCTGCATGAACTGCTTGAGCAACTTTTTTATGACGATTCCATCTATTTTCTAATCCTTCTTCCATAATTATTTCTAAAGCAGTTTTTAATGCAACCATTACTTGAATAGCAGGAGTAGCAACATATGTTTTTGGATTATCCATATGAACTTTCCATTTTTTTAAATTAAGATAATAAGATGGAATTATAGATTTACGATTTTCTAATAAATCAATAGCATTTTGAGAAAGCATCATTAATCCAGCTCCTGGAACAGAACCAATAGCTTTTTGTGAAGTAGTTAAAACTACATCGGCTCCAAGTTTATCAAAATATAATTCACAGCCGCCAACCCCACAAACAGAATCAACTATTGCAAGTGAACCACTATCTTTTACTACTTTAACTAAATCTGAAATATTATTCATAACAGTAGAAGAAGTATCAACGTGAGTAATGAAAACAGCATCGTAGTTATTTTTGTTTAATTCAGATTTAAGAACGTCAGGATCTGCATGACTGCCGAAATCAAATGGAAGAGTATTTGAATTAATACTATAACAATCTAACATTTGGCCAAATCTTTGTGCAAAATATCCTGTATCAAGTATCAATCCTGTGTTATTTTTTTCAAGTAAACTTAAAACAGTAGCTTCCATTGCAATTGTTCCAGAACCTGTAATAACAAAAGGAGATGCATTTTTGGTACCGAATAATTTTTTAGATAATTCGAGTAATTTTACAAAATCTTCAGTAAATTCTTCACTTAAATGACCCATCTGATTATTACTCATAACATTTCTAACTCTAGAATCAACAATTGTTGGACCAGGAACCATTAAAAATGAATCATATGGATCTATATTATTCTCTTTTGACACGATAATGTATATTCAAATGTTGTTTAAAAATTATCGTAAAAACTATGATTTATAATTAAAACAGGTAGCTCGGTCAAATGCCTTCTCGTCATAATTCTACGTAACTCTGAGTCCTCATTGCTACCATGTATACAATAAGAATATCTTAATTTATAAGTTCATATTTTCTTTTACATTAATTATTCGATTAGCAATATTCAGAATGCGTTCATCGTGAGTAGTTATGAATATAGTTTTTTGATTCATTATTGAATCTCCGCGAATTAATGAAAGTATCATTTCTGAAATTATTGGGTCCAATCCTTCAGTTGGTTCATCCATTAATAAAATAGGTGGATCAGAAACCATACTTCGAGCAATTGATACAATTTCAGATTCTCCAACACTCAAAGTACCTGCTAAACGATCACTCAACGTAGTTAAACCTAATTTATCAAGTGTTTGATCAACAATAGAATTTCTTTTTTCTTTATTAATTCCATTAAGCATCAAAGGTAATTCGAGATTTTGTTTAATTGATATTTCAGGAATAAGATTTGTTTTCTGAGGGACTATTCCAAATATATTAGCTCGAAGTTTTGATAATTTAGTAGATGGAAGTTTAGTAATATCATATTTATCGACATATATTCTACCGGATGTAGGGCGAATAATTCCACATATTAAATTTAATAATGTAGTTTTTCCTGATCCGATAGTTCCTTTTGCAGCAATAATTTCACCAGGTTGAATCTCAAAATTTACATTTGAAAATATTATATTATCTTCATAATTCATACTAACATCCAATAATTTAATTATCGGACGTTGCATGATTCTCACTGATATAAATTACTTTGTTTAAAGGATTGAATAATTGCAGTATATGATCCAATACATATACCAATAATTGTTAGAAATGAGATTGAAACTATAGAATTTTGTAATAATGTTGGAATCATATGCAATGGATGATGAATTGTATAAACAACACTAGAACCAACTATTATACCGCTAAATAATCCAATAATTCCGACAATTATGAAACGTGATATAATTATAGAAATAATTGAACGAGTTTGTGCTCCAAGTTGATTATATAGGATTAATTTACTTGATGAAGATTCAATTGTTTGTTTAGTAAGTAGATATTCAGAAATTAATACAAAACCAAAAGTAATCAAACTTATTAGAATAGTGCCTGAACCATTTAGAAAACTAGATAAAATTATCGCATTAATGGTAGTCATAGAGATGATTAAAATTGCAAGGCGAGATTGAGCCTTACCCATTGTTAAACCATTAGTAATTAATTCGAATAACAAATTATAGACCTGCTAAAACTATTCGAATGAAATTTTCCATCCATTATCTGTACGTTCAGACTTTGGCATAGGTTTTTGTTCGGTTGTTGGTGGAGATGAAACAGATCCATCTTCTATTGGACTTAAATCAGGATGTTTATTTGCAAAATCGGTAATTTTTGAAATAAAAGAATCAGATTCATCTTGAGATTCAGACTCTTCAAATAATTGAAAATTATTTTTTGAATCTTCGATATTTGAATCAACATCATTACTTGCAGCATGTGGACGTTCATTAATAATAAATGGATGTGATTCAGGTTCTGTTTCTGGATCATTTGGAACAATAGTAGGGTGAACTTCTTTATCTTCAGGAATTGTTTCAGGGCCATTTTCAATAATTTGATTTTGATTCATAAGTAATCCAAAATCAGGGTTATAATTAGTTTCTGGTTCTGGTGTTGGTTCTG
>DAHJ01000024.1:2335-3006 GCA_002495905.1 Thaumarchaeota archaeon UBA223 | reverse complement strand
CAATTAGAATTTGTGTTGCAATCAACATCTCAATAAATGGCATTAGTAAACTTCGCAAATCTGGATTTTGACCAGATAAAACTTACTTTAGAGAATTATTTAAAAGATAATTCTACTTTTACAGATTATGACTTTGAAGGGTCTAATTTGTCAACGATTTTGGATGTTCTTGCATATAATACGTATATTACCTCATATAATGCCAACATGGTTACTAATGAGGTATTCATTGATAGTGCTACTTTAAGAGAAAATGTTGTTGCTTTAGCACGAAATATTGGTTATATGCCAAGATCTCGTAAAGCTGCACAAGCAACTATTAGTTTTTTCGTAAATACGACAGGAATTACGCCAAGTCCATCAACAATTACACTAAAAGCTGGTCCAGTTGCAACATCTACAGGAACTTTTGGTACTTCATCTTATGTTTTTTCAATAAAAGACGATGTTACAGTACCTGTTGTCAATAATGAAGCAGATTTTGACCTACTTCCCGTCTATGAAGGTAGTGTTATTGAAGAAACATACGTTTATAGTTCCAGAAATCCAAATCAAAGGTTCTTAATTAATAATATTGGAGTAGATTCAGCATTAATTAACGTAACTGTTGGTACAAATGCTAGTACAGAACAACAAAAATATGCTTTTCAGGATAGTTTATTTGATATTGA
>DAHJ01000024.1:0-1955 GCA_002495905.1 Thaumarchaeota archaeon UBA223 | reverse complement strand
TTGGTGATGGAGTCTTTGGAAAGAAACTTTCTGAAGGTAATGTGATAACAATTACCTATATTAAGTCAAAAGGTGAAGGTGGAAATGGAGTTTCTAGACTTACTTTTAACGGGAGAATGGTTTATACAAGAAGTGCTATTGAATATACGGTATCTTCTGGTATTTCAATGATTACAACTGATATTGCTTCTACTGGAGGCGAGTCAATTGAAGGTGTTGATTCAATTAAGAAGTATGCACCACGAATTTATGCCTCTCAGAACCGGGCTTTGACCTCAAATGACTATGAAACGTTAATTCCATCAAGAATTTATCCAGAAACTGAGTCAATTTCCGTTTTTGGAGGTGAAGAACTTATTCCTGCACAATATGGTAAGGTTTTTATCAGTATTAAACCAAGAACTGGTGAATTTTTACCTAATTTGATCAAAGAAAACATAAAAAGAGACCTTAAAAAGTATGCAGTAGCAGGAATTGTACCTGAAATCCTTGATTTGAAGTATCTTTACCTTGAAGTTGATTCACATATCTATTATAATAGTAATTTTGCAACATCTGCAGCTAATGTATCAACAATTGTTCAAAATAATGTAAATACATACGCTGATTCTAGTGAGTTAAATAAGTATGGTGCACGATTTAAGTATAGTAAATTCCTTAAGGTTATTGATGACAGTCATTCTTCAATAACATCTAATATTACAACAGTTTTAATGCGTAGAGATATTAGACCTGCTATAAATGCAATAGCTGAATATCAAATTGGTTTTGGTAATGAATTCCATATTGGTAGTTTGGATGGTTATAATATTAAATCTTCTGCATTCCAAATTGAAGGAGTTTCTGGTGATGTTTATCTTTCTGATGTTCCTAATACCAATAGAGAGAATGGAACAATATTCTTATTCTCCGTTTCAAATCCAGAATCAACAGATGCAAAGATTGTAAGAAGAAATGTTGGTACAGTTGATTATATTAAAGGAATTATAACACTTAATCCTATTAATATTCAGGCAGCATCAAAAACCAAAGACGGACAAGCAATTATTGAAGTTTGTATTGCTCCAAAATCAAATGATGTGATCGGATTACAGGATTTGTATTTGCAACTAGATATTAATAACAGTACATTCGACATGGTAATTGATCAGATAGCATCAGGACTTGATCCTTCAGCATCTAACTATATTGTTTCTTCCAGCTACAGTAACGGATATCTAGTAAGACCATAAAATGACACAAAGCAGAGTCCCATTAAGAACAGTTGTTAAAAATCAACTGCCACTTTACGTTATAGACGAATTTCCTCTTATTGGCGAGTTTTTATCGACTTATTATCTTTCTCAGGATTTTCAGGGTGGTCCTCTCGATTTAATACAAAATATTGATAGATATGTCAAGTTAGATAATAATACCAATACGATATCATCTACTATTTTATTGAGTGATATTGAAGATGAAGAAGTTACTATTACTGTTTCTAATACAAAAGGTTTTCCTGATCAATGGGGACTAATAAAGATTGATGATGAAATAATTACCTATGCAGGGAAAACTGATATTAGTTTTTTAGCATGTACTCGTGGATTTTCTGGAATTGTAGATGATAAAAATCAAAATTTAGTTTTTTCTGAAAGTTTAGCTTCATCTCATGCTGCTAATTCAACTGTACAGAATTTAAGTGTACTTTTCTTAAAGGAATTTCTTAAAAAGACAAAAAATCAACTTCTTCCAGGTCTTGAGGATAGAACTCTTTATGATGATTTGGATAAAAGTCTTTTTATTAAGCAAGCTAAGGATTTTTACAGTTCAAAAGGAACAAGTCAATCTTTTAAGATTCTTTTTAAAGCATTGTATGGTGTTGATGTAGAAGTATTAAAACCCAGTGAAAATCTTATTGCTCCTTCAGCACCTCTTTATAAAATTACTAATGATATGGTTGTTGAACCTATATC
>DAHJ01000002.1 GCA_002495905.1 Thaumarchaeota archaeon UBA223 | reverse complement strand
TGCAGCATGTTCACGACTACTTCCCTCACCGTAATTATTATCACCAATAATTAACCAAGGAATAGTATTTGATTTGTAAGAACGAGCAATTTCAGCAAATTTACTTACTTCATTAGTAAGGTTATTAATTCCAGTTCCAATTTCGTCTGTAAAAGAATTAGAAGCGCCAAGCAGAAGATTATTACTAATATTATCAATATGTCCACGGTAGCGCAACCAATAACCAGCTGGAGATATATGATCAGTAGTACATTTTCCAGATATTTTAGCAAGAATTGCAATGTTTGAATAATTATCTAGATTTAAAGAAGGAAAGGGCTCTAGCAATTGCAATCTTTTACTTTCAGGCGAAACTGCAACTTCAATCTTAGGATCAGAACTAGGAGGTATGAAAAGATTTTCAGGAGAAATAAAACCATCTTTTGGAATATCAATAGTCTTTGGAGGATTTAATTTAAATTTATTACCACTACTGTTAGTTAAGAAATCTTTAAGAGGATTAAATGACAACTTGCCACTAAGTGACAAAGCAACTACTATTTCAGGACTAGCAATAAAATTCATAGTTTCCCGACTGCCGTCGTTTCGACCAGGAAAATTTCTATTAAATGAAGTAATAATAGTATTTTTAGTATCTTGAGCTTCTGGTCTGTTCCATTGTCCAATACACGGTCCACAAGCATTTGCAAGAACAGTAGCGCCAATAGATTCAAGATCAGTAAGTTGTCCATCTCTTTGAATAGTAGCGCGGATTTGTTCTGAACCTGGCGTGACTAGGAGTGAAGTTTTAGAAATTACACCGTGAGTTTTTGCTTGTTTGGCTATATCAGAAACACGCGACATATCTTCATATGATGAATTAGTACAACTGCCAATGAGAGCAACTGCAATATTATCAACATATTTATTGTCAGATACATCTTGAGCAAGTTGAGAAATTGGTCGAGCAAGATCGGGAGTATGTGGTCCTACTACATAAGGTTCAAGATTAGATAGATTAATTTCTATAACCTTATCAAAATATTTCTCAGGATTTTTTTCAATATCACTATCAGCACAGAGTAATGACGAATATTGTTCTGCAAGATCGGAAAGATGTTTGCGATTAGTAATTTGCAGATATTTTATCATAGATTCATCAAAAGGAAATATAGAAGATGTAGCGCCTAATTCTGCACCCATATTAGTTATAGTAGCTTTTCCGGTACAGCTAATAGACTTTGTTCCAGGTCCAAAATATTCTATTATTGAATTAGTTCCACCAGAAACAGTAAGGACAGAAGTTAAATACAGAATAACATCTTTAGCTGAACACCATCCACTAAGTTCACCTGTGAGATGTACACCAATACGTTTTGGTAATAAGACTTCCCAATCAAAACCAGCCATAACTTCTGATGCATCAATACCTCCAACGCCAATTGCAAGCATGCCTAAACCACCTGCGTTAGGAGTATGTGAATCAGTTCCAATCATAAGACCACCGGGGAATGCATAATTTTCAAGTAAAACTTGATGAATAATACCCGCTCCAGGTTTCCAGAATCCAATTCCGTATTTACGACAAGATGATTCAAGGAATTGGTAAACTTCATTGTTTTCATAAAGAGATGCTTTAGTGTCTTCAGAAGCGGAAGTACGTGCCTGAATTAAATGGTCACAGTGAACAGTAGTAGGAATAGAAACCTCGTTTAATCCAGATTGCATAAACTGTAAAACAACCATTTGTCCAGTAACATCTTGTAGAGCAACACGATCAGGATTAAGAAAGATATAATCTTTGCCAGACATATATCGCTTAATCAAGTCAGGATTCATATGACCCGTAATGATTTTATCTGAAAGAGTTAAAGGTGAAGAGTCGATAGAACGTAATTTTTCAATATTAGTACTCATTTTTTCATAAACGGCTTTGATTTGTTCGGAATTGAAGTACTGAGACATAATCTACACTAAGAGGAGTTAGTAATTTCTTTCTAATAATAATTCTGCATTATTAAAGACTCGTAAAAGTTAAATGAGTATAATTAGTTAATATCTTGCATGTCAATTACTGAATATTTCAACTGGCAATCTTCTCTTTTAATCCTACTTTTCATATTATCAATATTAATGATTTTTGTCTATGAATATCAGGCAAATAAAACAAAAATTTCATAAATCAGTAATTTTAGTCAAATAGACATACTAGAGCCAACAAAAAAAACTGACGGATAGGAATTTATGCAATGTTAATAATATGATAATTCTAATATGTCTAATCAGAAATTTGAAAAATCAATAGAAGAAAAATATGCAAAAATCGGATTTAATAAACTGACAGATATACAAAAAAACTCATATTCTAAGATTGCAAAAGAAGAAAATGTATTATTAATTGCTCCTACAGGATCTGGAAAAACAGAAGCTGCAATAATACCGGTAATAATGGGAAGTATAAAGGATAAGAAAAAGAACAAGATATCTGCAGTATATATTACGCCATTAAAAGCATTGAACAGAGACATATTTAGACGAGTTATTCAGTACGCAGAAGCAGAAGGATTAACAGTAAGTATTAGACACGGTGATACAACAAGAACAGAGAAACAAAAAATAACTAAAGAACCTCCCGATGTATTGATAACTACACCAGAAACATTAGGCATAATGATTGGAAATAAATCTACAAGAGAAATTTTAACAGATACAAAATATGTAATTATTGATGAATTTCACGAACTAATAGGTAATGAAAGAGGTACACATTTATCATTATCTTTAGAGAGATTGCAAGAATTAACAGAAAAAAAGATTGTAAGAATTGGTTTATCAGCTACATTAGGAAATATAGATACAGGATTACAATTATTATCTGGTGAAGCATATAAATCAACAGCAGTTTTAGATCATACAAAAAAAGAATATGATATAGCAAACAAGTATGTTAAAGGTGATTTATTTGAAGTGGCACGTTTTATTTTAAAAAAAATGAAAGAAACCAACAAGTCGACATTATTATTTACTAATACAAGAGTAGAAGCTGAAGCTTTAGGGTCAATTTTAAAAGCAAAAGAGCCAGAATTTCCCATAGAAATTCATCATGGTTCGTTATCAAGAGAAGCAAGAGAGGATGCAGAAACGAGATTAAGAAGTGGTCAACCAATCCTAGTTGTTTGTACTTCTTCATTAGAACTAGGTCTTGATATAGGAAGTATTGATAATGTTATGCAATTCGGATCTCCAAGACAAGCGATTAAATTAATTCAAAGAATGGGAAGAAGTAAACACAGAACTGGAGAAATATCAACAGGAGTAATCTTAACTAATAGATTAGATGATGAATTGGAATCACTTGCATTAATAGACAGAGTTGAACAAAAGGACTTGGAAGAGATAAACATCCATGAAAATTCTCTTGATGTATTATGTCATCAGATTACTGGAATGCTTATGCAAAATGGGATAATGGATTTAGAAAAGATAGTAAAGATAGCCACTAGAGCATATCCATTCAGGAATACTCAAAAAGATGAGATAATTGAGACTATTAATCTGCTAAATAATCAAGGAATAGTAAGATTTGATGGAAAAACAGTAAGAAGAGGATACAAAATTTTCGAGTATTATTATCAAAATTTATCAACAATACCCGATTCTGTTCAATTTGAAGTAATAGACGTATCAAAAAAAAGAATTGTAGGAAGATTGGATCAATTATTTGTTGGAGAATATGCCGAACCAGGAGAACCATTCATATTAAAAGGAAATTCATGGAGAATAGTATCAATTGATGACGATAAGATGTCTGTGCATGTAGAACCGATGTTTTCAGATGTATCAAGAGTACCACATTGGATTGGAGAATTAATACCTGTCGAATACAATACTGCTCAAAGAGTGGGACAATTAAGAAATGAAATTTTAGAAAATATAGAAAATAGAATAAGTGAAGATCAAAGATTAATTATTGAAGACGCAAAAAATACTTTAGGAGTAATTCCAGATGATAAAACATTAGTTATTGAACAATCAATTGTAAATAAATCAATAGTAATACATTCGTGTTTAGGATCAAGGGTGAATCAAACACTTTCGACATTGTTGTCGACGATAATATCGTCAAAAAATGGATATTTAGTAGATTCAAAGTCAGATGCATACAGAATATCGTTATCATCACAAGGACAATTATCACAATTATACATAGAAGAGACATTAAAACAAGACATAGACTTTAAGAATATTTTAGAAGTTGCAGTAGTAGGAACTCATCCGCTCAATTGGAAAACTTGGCATGTTGCAAAAAGATTTGGAGTAGTAAGTAAAGATTCAAAATATGATAAGAGAGCAGCACGTCTAATTAAAGAGAGATTCAAAAATACGCCATTAGATAAAGAGATAATGAGAGAATTAATTCTAGAGAAATATGATTTAGAGAATACATTAAACATAATGCAGAATATTAAAGAAGGTAAAATCAAAATAAAATATGTTAAAGTATCTGAATTCTCAATGCTAGCCAAACCAATTTTAGATTATGCAAATACATTTGCAGCATTACCAATCACTGTAGAAAAAAGTATCATCGAATTAGTAAAAAAAAGGCTCGAGGAAACAAATAACAAATTACTGTGTTTGAGTTGTGGAATTTGGGAAACGGTAATAAAACCAAAAGATATAATTGAAAAAGACATTCAATGTCCAAGATGTAAATCAAGAATTGTTACAAGAACATATATTACAGATATGGAAATTGGTAAGATTATAAAAAAGAAGCAAAAAAAGAAGAAATTAACACGTGATGAGAACATATATTATAGAAAATTATGGAAAGTTTCATCGTTAATACAAAATCATGGTAAAGAAGCCATACTTACATTATCAGCTTATGGAATAGGACCAGATACTGCTGCAAGAGTATTGAGAAACAAAACTGATGAAGAAGACATGTTTAGAAAGATATATTTTGCAGAAAAAGTTTATGTTACTACAAGAGGTTTTTGGAAAGAATGAAACAAGTAAGAAAAACATATTGTATTTCACATGGAAAAGATGTGGATGGAATAGCATCAGCGTCAATCGTAAAATTAGCAAATGGAGCAAAAACATATCTTGTTAATTATGACAAGGTAATTCAAACAATTGAAAAAATTCCAGACAATGCAGAACTTTATGTTTGTGATCTAGGAATGAATGATTCAATTGCAGAAAAGTTTATCGAGGAATGTAATCGAATTACAAAAAAAGGAAAAGTGACTTACATAGATCATCATATTTTAAAACCATCAATTAAAAGAAAGTTATTAAAGGCGAAGGTAGAACTAGTTCATTCAAGAAAAGAATGTGCAGGTGTATTAACTTATCAACATCTTAAAAAGCAAGTTCCAAAAGGAGCTTCAATATTAGCATGTTATGCAGCAATAACCGATTATTTGGATAATCAAAAGATTGCTAAAGATCTAATAAGTAATTATGACAGACAATTATTACTACTTGAATCTACAATGTTAGCATATGCATTAGCATATGACGGGGCAAAACCACAATTCGGAAATAAAATAGTAGATGCATTTCAGGATTTATGTTTTCCACATGAAATCAAGGATGTTTCGATTTTAGCAAATAAACAAGCTGAAAGAATGAAGAATATAATGAAAACAATAAATTCGGATGCAAAAAGTTATAAGAATTTTGCTTGTATGGAATCAACGAACCCAACAATTGGATTAGTGGCAAACATGATTATTGGAGAATTAGATGTTCCGGTGGCATTTGCTTATAGGCACAATCCAATTGGTCATTATGAAATGTCGTTTCGAGCAAGATACGATTCTAAGGCAGAATTAGGGAAGATTGTTGCAAAGATAACTCCCGAATTAGGAGGAATGGGCGGAGGTCATAATAAAGCATGTGGCGCACGTATTCCAGACGACAAACTAAAGAAATTTATTAAATTATTTTCTGCAGAATTAAATAAATAATCAAGGTGCAGGTTTAATAAATCCTGAATCCATCTGGCTGCGAGTAATATTACGAGACCGTGTAATCATTTCTAAGGCATTTTCATAGACTTCGGATTTATCCAATTTAATTTGAGCTACTCCTTCATCGATAGCTTTCATTGCGACAGCTGCTGCTTCATGAGCAAATAATTCAAGTTCGTCCATTTTAGGAACAATATAATTTTCTGAAAGGCCAATTTTTTCAGCGTAAGATGCAATTTCAGATGCGGCAGCTAAACACATTCCATCAGTAAGTTTCAAGGCACGGACATCAAGTGCACCTCTAAACAAGCCAGGAAAACCTAATGAATTATTAACTTGATTAGGAAAATCAGACCTTCCTGTAGCAACTATTGCAGCTCCTGCATTTTTTGCTTCCCAAGGCCATATTTCAGGTACCGGATTTGCACATGTAAATACAATAGGGCTATCAGACATGTCTTTAATCCAAGATTCTTCAATAACTCCAGGACCAGGTTTAGATAAAGCGATGCATGCATCCATACCTTGTAAAGATTCTTTAATACCTCCAGCAAGTTGATCTTTATTTGTTGTTTCAACAATATTCCATTTAGCAGGATTATTCTTAATATCGTCACGATTTAAATTAAGTATACCACGACTATCAACAACAACTATATTTTCAATATTAACACCTGCTTTAGATAAAAGTCGAACTAAAGCTACATTAGCTGCGCCGCTTCCAATCAAACTGATTTTAAGAGTTTCAAATTTTTTGTTTACAAATTTAGCAGCGTTAATCATTCCTGCAATAACAACAAGAGCAGTTCCTTGTTGATCGTCGTGCCAGACAGGAATAGGTAAAGTTTGTTGTAGTTCGGAAAGAATATCAAAACATTTTGGACTTTCTATATCTTCAAGATTGATTCCGCCAAAAGTTGGTGCAATAACTTTACAAAATCGTATTATTTCGTCTTTATCTTTTGTATCTAACATTATTGGCACCGCATCAACGCCTCCAAGATATTTGAAAAGAAGAGCTTTACCTTCCATAACAGGAAGTCCAGCTTCGGGTCCTATATCACCTAAACCAAGTACGCGTGAACCATCACTAACAACAGCAATAGAATTACCGCGATTGGTATGTTCAAAGACTTGCTGTTTATTATTACTAATATCTTTACACGGAGCTGCTACTCCAGGAGAATACCAAACAGCAAAATCATCAAACGATTGAATAGAACATTTTAATGAAGTTTCAATTTTACCCTTGTAATATGGATGTAATTTAAGAGCATCTTCACCTGGTTTTTGAGCTGCTTTTTCTAATTCTTTTGTATTTTTTTCTGACAAATCAATTAAAACTAGTGTTTATGGGTTTTTATCTGTTTATGAAGTTATCACTAGAAATGATAAACTAACATTAGACATATAAACAGAGCAAAGTATCCAAAAATTAAGTTGAAAATAGCAATAATTGGATTGGGAGTAGCTGGTTCATATTTATTACATACATTAAGCAAAGAACACGATGTAAAAGGATTCGAAATGCAGGAAGCAGGGGAATTCAATGCAGTGTGTGCATGGGGTGCAGCAAGAAGTGAAATGCAGAGAATTTTTAAACGAATCAATATAGATTTTGACAAATATGTATTTTTTAATGGAAACAATATTAATTTAGAATTAAAGGGTAAAATAAGAAAAGTTGGATGTAAGGGTCTTGTAACATATAATAAACATCAATTAGAATTAGATTTAACAAAAGATCTTGATGCAAATTATGGAAAAAGAATTACACCGGAAACATTTCCAACAGAAGATTATGATTTAGTTATTGATGCAACGAGTTTACAAAGAGTAATGTTGCCAAAAATTAAAGATCAACTTCTTGTTCCATGTGTAGAATACATGGTAGAATATGAAAAATTGCCATATGATGACTTTTATGTAAAACCTTTTACTACTGCAAGCGGATATTTCTGGTATTTTCCGTTAATGAAAAACACTGCATATGTGGGAGCGGGAGACTATTATCGGAAACATAATGAAGAATTAGATTATTTTAACAAGAAGCATGGAGGAAAGATTGTTAAGAAGATAGGAAGGCCAATACGATTATCTGCACCAGAAGTCTGTCAACCATTTTCAAAAGGTAACATAGTAGGTGTAGGAGAGGCAATTGGTACAGTTTTTCCATTAATTGGAGAAGGAATAATTCCGAGTTTACAATGTGCAGAGATACTACACAGAAATATTGATAATATTCCTAAATATGAAGAAGAAGTAAAGGAATATTTCAAAGTATATTCAGATGTATACAAAGTGATCAAGTTAAAAATGAATAATAAATTAGGTCCGTATACTTTTATTAAAAATTCAGGTGCAGTTTGGAGCACTTATAGAACAATGAAGAAACAAGAAGAGAGATTTGGCTTAGAAGTTAGGGTAAGAGACATGGCAGAAATACTACTAACTCAATTGTAATCTTTATATCAAGGTATATTCTAGTAAAAAGTGATAATATTATGATGAATTTAAAGTATTATTTAATTGGTGTTAATTTAATTGCCCGAGACTATAGTAAAGTATTTAGCGAAACTAAGTTTTGAGATTGATGGAGCAGTAGATAAAGCAGATATTATTGGTGCAATATTCGGCCAAACAGAAGGCCTATTTGGACCAGAAATGAATCTGAATGAGCTTCAAAAAAACTGGAAAGTTGGAAGAATCGAAATTACTATAGAGTCACAAAATGGTAAAGCTAGTGGATCAGTTACGATTCCTATGAGTACAGATATATCAACTGTATCATTGATAGCAGCAGCTGTAGAACAGATTGATAAAGTAGGTCCTTGTGGATCAGAATTTAAACTATTATCAATAGATGACGTAAGAGCCGTAAAAAGAAATGCAATAATGGAACGTGCAAAACAGATTTCGAAAAACTGGGCTACAAAATCATCAAGTGAAGGTGAAGACATGTTAAAAGATATTTCAGAATCTACCTTACAAAAAGGAAAAGTTTTAGCGTTCGGTAAAGATGAATGTCCAGCTGGCCCTGCAATAAACACATCAAATGAGATTATTGTTGTAGAAGGAAGAGCTGATATATTGAATTTGATGAGAATAGGAGTTGAAAATACAATAGCTGTAGAAGGAACAAGCGTTCCTCAAACGATTATTGATTTAGCAAAAACAAAGAGTTTATCTGCATTTTTAGATGGAGATAGAGGAGGCGATTTGATTCTTAGAGAATTAAGTAGTGTTGTAAAACTAACAAAAGTTTCAAGAGCAATAAGAGGAAAAGAAGTAGAAGAACTTACGCCTATGGAATTAGAAGAATGTTTAAACAATTCTGAAGAATCGTACGATAATAGAAGAAATAGAGACAACTACCAGAGACGTGATAAT
>DAHJ01000032.1:15991-20261 GCA_002495905.1 Thaumarchaeota archaeon UBA223 | reverse complement strand
TAATTATTCTATCATCGATTCTTCTTGTTCTTTTACTACATGTGTTTTTGACTTACACAAATCTTGGTAAATCAATTAGAGCAACTTCCGACAATCCTAATCTTTCTTTGATTAGCGGAATTGATACTGATCGAGTAATCTATACTGTGTGGTTTCTAAGTGGAGGAACTGCGGGTTTTGCAGGTTTCCTTAGAGGAGTTGATACTCGTTTATCTCCTTGGCTTGGTTGGAATGTATTGCTTATTGCATTTGCAGTTGTAATACTTGGAGGAATTGGAAGTTTTTATGGTGCAATAATAGCTGCTTACCTTATCGGATTCGTTGAGAACATTGGTGTAGTCGCATTGATTAATTTGGATTTGCCCACTAGCTATCGTCCTGCAATAGCTTTCTCCATTTTGATTATCATGCTTATTTTCAGACCCCAAGGCCTATTCAGTACGTCAAGTGATCGGAAGGGTGGTTAGTTGATTAACTTCATACTTGACGCTTTGATCTATACTGCTGTATTTGGCATTCTGGCAATCAGTCTGAACCTTGAAGCTGGTTTCACTAGATTGATGAATTACGGAAAAGTAGCCTTCTTTGGAGTGGGTGCATATACTTCTGCCTTGCTAGCTCTAAGTGGATATAATTTCCTAGTTACTCTGGTAGCTGCAATCTTCATGTCAGCACTTGCAGGCTTCCTTATTTCCTTGCCTACACTCAGACTTCGAGAGGATTATTTCGCAATAGTTACTGTATCTGCTGGAGAAATTCTTAGATTGTTTTTCATCAGCGAAGCATGGCTTACGAATGGTACAAGAGGACTTCCTGGCATACCTAGACCGCTGGCAGACGTTATACCTACAGAAAACTATCTTATGTTTTACACTCCTGTAGTTTTCATATTTCTTTTTGCATGCTATCTTGTTGCTACTCAAATAGTTAACTCTCCATTTGGAAGAGTTCTCAAATCTATAAGAGAGGATGAAGTTGCATCAAAGTCTCTTGGAAAAGACATCTTTCAATTTAAAACTAAATCTTTGATTATTGGATCATCCATGGCAGGTATTGCAGGACATCTCTTTTCTTACCATCTACGATTCATATCTCCTGACATGTTCTTTCCAGTTCTTACATTCACTATCTGGACTATGATGATTATCGGCGGAATTGCAAATATCAAGGGCTCGATTCTTGGAGCTCTTATTGTACAAACTTTTGAAAGAGGAATGTCGATTGTCAAGGATTATATCGTTTTACCAATTGATCCACTTAACTTTAGGATAATTGTAATAGGTTTTATTTTGATATTGTTTATGATTTATCGACCCGAAGGAATTATTCCTGAAGAAAAAAATCAATCTATTTCTACGAGGTTAAATGAAAAATGAAACAGCTTAAACTAACTAATGTACATAAATCATTTGGAGGAATAGTTGCACTCGACGGTGTTGATTTCTCTGTACGAAATAAATCAATTACAGGACTCGTTGGACCTAATGGCTCTGGAAAAACTACATTGTTCAATACTATCACTGGCTTCATTCCTATAGATGAGGGTTCTATACAATTCAACGATATCGATATTACTAATTTGTCTCCTGATAAGATTGCTAACCATGGAATAATTCGTTCATTCCAAATTCCTAGACCATTTTCTAAGATGACTGTTTTAGAAAATGTTTTGCTGAGTGCAAGAAATCAAATTGGTGAGAATATTTTACCGTTGCTTTTTCGTAAAAAAGAAATAATCAAACAAGAGACTGAGAACCAAGAAAGAGCAAAGGAAATATTAGAACTTCTTGATTTATCTCATCTTACAAATGAATATTCAGCAGGTTTGTCTGGCGGACAGAAAAAACTACTTGAACTTGCCCGAATTCTGATGGCCGATCCTGATATAATCCTTCTTGACGAGCCTATTGCAGGCGTGAATCCTACCCTGGCAAACAAGATATTCGAAAAAATTATTGAAATGAGAGACAAGTACGATAAGACCTTTTTGATTGTCGAGCACAATATAGATGTCGTACGCGATTACTGTGAATATATTGGCGTGATGAATCGTGGACAAATCATTGCTGAAGGAGATCCTTCAAAAGTGTTTGAAGATGATAAAGTTTTGAATATCTATTTGGGATTGGAGGATTAGATATGTTCAAAGTCTCAGGGTTACATTCAGGTTATGACGGTACAATCATAATTGAAGATATTGATCTTCACGTGCAAAATGATGAAATTGTTACTATTATTGGACCAAATGGCTCTGGAAAAAGTACATTATTGAAAAGTATATTTGGAATAGTTAAGCCTCAAAAAGGTTCTGTTGAATTTATTGACGAAGAAATAACTTCCATGAAGCCTTTTCGAATTTTTGAAAAAGGCATTTCATATGTTCCTCAAGTAGAAAACATTTTTTCAAATCTTACCATTTCTGAAAACCTTGACATTGGCTTCTATACTTCAAAAATTAAGGATACAAAGAATGAACTGGATAAGATTTATTCTATTTTTCCTCAACTCAAAAATAAAAACTCGATAAAGTCAGGTAACTTGAGTGGAGGTGAAAGACAAATGCTAGCAATAGCAAGGGCATTGATTGGCGATCCAAAATTATTGTTGTTGGACGAGCCAACTGCCAGCTTAGCTCCTAATCTAGTTAGTGAAATTATGCAAAAACTTATTCAGATTAAAGATTCTGGAACTTCTATTCTTTTAGTTGAACAAAATGCTAAAAAATCACTTGCAATTTCTGATAGATGTTATGTATTGGCAATGGGAAAGAATTTCTTCGATGGCAAAGCCTCTGAAGTGATTAATAATAAAGAATTAGGTCGTATGTTCTTAGGCAGTAAATGATAATAAAAAAAAAGAGGAGTTTGACGATACTAAGAAAGACTGACGCCCGAAGGGTCCCAGCTTCCGATATCGACAAATGCTCCGCTTATGATTCTCCAGATACTGTAGGTTCCACCTACGTCTCCGTTTTCATCGAATGTTTTGTCGCCTGATGCTCCAACATAGCCATTTGCTACGCTGATTAGTGCATCTCTGATAGCTTCTTTAGTTGCATCTGCGCCTGCCTCATCAATTGCCATTAATGCCAATTTGGCTGCGTCATATGCCTCTGCGGAATAGATTCCTTCTTCAAATCCATTAGCTGCTAATAGATCTAAGAAAGCTGCTTTTCCTGGTGATTCAGGAGAAGCTGGTCGTGTACCAATCATTCCTTCAGTTGCTTCAGCAATACCTGGTGCTTCAAATATAGCATCATCTGCTATACCATCTCCACCGAGCCATTGTGCTGTAATTCCAAGTTCTGCTGCTTCTCTGAATATGATTTGTCCATCGTCTGCATATGAGACATCAATAATGATGTCTGGATTTGTTGCTTGAATTTGTGACAATTCTGTACGATATGTTGCCATTTCTAGTTCATATGGTACTGCAATTGTTATTGTTCCTCCATTTGCTTTGAATGATTCTTGGAATACATCAGCTAATCCTTGTCCATATTGATTATTTACAAAGATTACTGCTGCAGTTCTGTGTCCTTGTGACCAAGCTAGATCTGCCATTGCAACGCCTTGTAATGCGTCACTTGGTGCAGTTCTGAAAATGAAATCGCCTGCGTTTGTAACGTCAGGTGATGTAGAAGCTGGTGAGATCATGATGGTTTTTCCATCTTCAACAATTGGTGCTGCTGCTAGTGTTGATGAACTTGCATATACACCGACAATTGCATGAACTTGATCAACTTCAACCAATTTCTTTGCTGCTGCTGCTGATGCAGCTGGATCTGTAGCTGAGTCTTCTTCTATCAGTTCAACAGTACAGCCGTCAATACCACCTTGGTCGTTTGCTTCGTTAACAGCAGCTTGCACTCCTGCTTGGAAACCTCCTGCATATGCTGCAAGTGGACCACTTGTTGGTAGTATATGTCCGAGTTTTACTACACAATCTCCGCCAGTTGACATCTGAGTGAAGTAAAACGCTCCGCCTAATACTGCTACGACAATTATTCCAATGATAATATAGTTTTGAGGTATACTACCTGAGTTATTTGCCATAGAAATACCATGCATCTATTGGTTATAAATCGAATCAATCATGCTGCCTAATGAATTGATTTGCTAATTCAATATTGACTTATTAGGCACAGAAATTTTTTTGTATTGTATGCCGGGGCACAGGTAGCCGGGGTTTGTTTACTCGAAAGCTCAGCCTGGTTAGAGCGCCAGCCTCCATAACATAAGGGCGTTACTCATAATCTGGAGGTCGTGGG
>DAHJ01000032.1:10977-15698 GCA_002495905.1 Thaumarchaeota archaeon UBA223 | reverse complement strand
AATCTGGAGGTCGTGGGTTCGAAATTAATTCGGAAGACCCACTCCCGGCATTCATTTACATTAATAATTCTAAACCAAAGAATCCTGTGTATGCGTATAATAAATTCAATGTAATTTTTCCTAGTATTGCAGCAATCAACGCCCTTAATTTTGGATATCCCATAACTCCTAACGGAATCCATAGAATATCGTCTGGCGTCAATGGCGTTGCCGCAAAAATAAAAATAACCCCTACTCCGTATTTATTTATTTTATTTTCCCAATCAATTGATGCAATTCTTTTTGAATATAATTTCGGTACTTTGAATCTTCCTAACGAAATTTTCTTTCTTCCAATAAGTTTTCTTCCTCCTACTCCTACAAAGTAATGGAGAAATTGTCCAACTCCTGCTCCTAGACCTGCCATTATTCCTACTATTACTGGATTTAGTTGCGAACCAATTATTGGAATTACTACGAAAGAAGGAAAAATAGAAAAGAATAGTGAACTAGATCCTAAAAAACCTGCTAATAAAGCTCCTAAATATCCTAACTCTGCTAGATTTTCTATGAATATCTCAAAAAGTTCTACCATTACTATTCATTGCATGCCGATAGATATATCTGTTCTAATGATTTTGGCTATATTTTGGTGATACTTACTTTATTTGCAACATTGTTTTCTGTTTCATCCACTACAAATAATAACCCGTTAGTTTGTACCTTATCTCCTTTTTTAGGAATATCTTTCAAAAAATCATGAAGTATTCCATTCACATTCGAAAAATCGTATTTTTCATTCTTCTCAAAATCAATTTTGAAGTATCTCTCTATTTCTTCTATTTTCGTTTCTCCAGTTGCTATTATTGTATTGTGGTCTGATCTTTTTATTGTGGTAAATGTATCTTCACTTTCATCAATAATCTCTCCTACTATTTCTTCAACTAAATCTTCTAACGTAAGTAACCCTTCTACTCCTTCGAATTCATCTAATACGATTGCCATGTGCATTCTTTTAGATTGCAATTCTCTCAAAAGATCTCCTACGACCTCTCTTTGAGATACAAATAATGGCTTTTTTGATATTTGTATAACTCCTTCTTCGCCTCTGCCTTTTTTCTGTTCACTCAATAATTGCTTCAGATGCACTATGCCTACTACATTATCTTTTGATTCGTCAATTAACGGCGCTCTTGTATATCCACTTTTTATCATACTATCAATTGTCTGATTTACGTCTTTTTTTGAATCCAATACAAACATCTTTTTTCTTGGAACCATTACTTCTCTTGCAGTAATTTCCCCTGACTTCAAAACACCTCTAATGTATTCCTTTTCATGCTTCTCGATAATCTTCTCTTGTTCTCCAACATCGAGAATTGTTTTTATCTCTTCTTCAGTTAATGTAGGATTTAGATCTTTGCTAGAATCTCCTAACACAAAATCTGATAACTTCATTAAAGGTATTGTAATTGGCGAAAATATTCCCATAATAATTTCTATTGGCTTTGATATAATTAGTGCAAATCTTTCATTGTTTACTGTTGCATAGGATTTGGGAATTATCTCTCCAAATATTAATATTATTAATGTCATCAATCCCGTTGCAATTCCTAACCCTGTCGATCCGAATTCTTCTATTGCTATGCTTGTAGCTAACGATGCCGCACTAATATTTACTAGATTATTCCAGATTAATATTGTAGTGATTAATTTTTTTGGCTCTTTCTTTAATTTTAATAATGATCTAGAACCTTTCTTATTTTGTTCATACAGTGTTTTTACTTTAATCTTGTTTAATGAAACTAGTGCAGTCTCACTTCCAGATGAGATTGCTGATAAAATAACTAGAACAACTAATAATGTTAAACTAACAAAGTCTACCAAATTTTTATTACACACATGTTCTTTCTTACTTGAATATAATGTTTCGGGTGTTAATTGAATGTTAAAACTTATAATTACACAAAATCATACATCTCACATGATTGAAGAAAAACTAGATTCCCTTGGCCTTACTTTACCTGGAGTTCCAAAACCTGCAGGCTCATATATTCCATCACTTCGTATTAACGATTTGGTATTCATTTCTGGTCAGGTTCCATTCATTGACGGAAATCTACTTACTGGCAAAGTCGGTTCAGATATAACCTTGGAAGAAGGATCCGAAAGAGCAAAAATATGCGCTTTGAATGCATTAGCTGTTGTTAAAGCTGAGATTGGCTCACTGGATAATATTCAGAGAATTGTTAAAGTTTCAGGATACGTTAATTGCATTGATTCTTTTGTAGATCAACCTAAAGTAATTAATGGGGCTTCAGATTTATTTGGCGAATTATTTGGAGATTCTGGACAACATACTCGTATTGCAATTGGTAGTAATTCACTTCCCATGAATTCATCAGTAGAACTAGATGTCATATTCCAAGTCAGACAATAAATTGTTTTGCCCTTGAACGAAATTAAATTATTGCCAATCGAAGTTCCAAGACAAGATAGTCGATTTAATTTAATTGATTTACTTTCAAAATCATTAGAAAATAACTCTGTCAAACTCAATAACAATGATATAATTTGCATCTCGAGTAAATTCATTGCATTATCTGAAGGACGTTATGTTAAACTTTCTGAAGTAGACGTAAGCTCTTCTGCAGACAAAATGTCAAAAAAATATAATATTGATTCACGATTATGTGAATTAATTCAACAAGAGTCTGATAAAATCTTTCATGGATTTGACGGATTTGTTTTAACTTTTAAAGATGGAATTCTAGCTCCTAACGCTGGTATTGATACATCCAATATTATGCCTGGTTATGCGATTCTATATCCTGATGATTCACTTAGTTCTGCTAAAATTATAAAAAATGAAATTAAGAAATTATTCAATATTGATGTCGGAGTTATTATTACTGATAGTCGATTGATGCCTACTCGAATTGGTACTACTGGTGTAGCTATTGCAGCTGCTGGCATAAAACCAATTGAAGATGAGCGTGGAAAAGTAGATCTTTTTGGCAATTCTATTCGGGTTACTCAGAAGGCTATTGCCGATGATTTGAGTTCTGCGGCTCAATTGCTTATGGGCGAATGTGATGAATCTATTCCTATTGTAATTATACGTGATAGCGCCTTGAAAATTTCTCAGGATGATGATTCTGAACAAACATTCTCAGTTGGCTTTGATGAATGTATCTTTGTTCAAGGCCTTGCTAATTTAGAACTTTGATTATTTTTTACTTATTTCAGTCTTGAATTCTCTCTTTGAAAATGTACTATTACAACTTCTGCATTTTCCGCTATTTGACTTAATTACGTCATTGACATATCTTAATTCCATTCCTTGATATATCATGTGTCCGCAGTTATCACAAATTACTTCAAATGTCATTATATTGTATTACTATTAGTTTCTTAATAAAATTTTGTTATCATGTCCGGTATCATGTCGAACGACGTAACTTGATTTTTGGCACCTAGTTCATTAAACTGCTCTGCTGTTGATCCCTTATCAATCAATGCAATAAATTCTGTTCCTGAATTCATAGCTGTTTTATAGTCTCTTACTGTATCTCCTATGTATACGCATTCTTCCGGCTTTACTGATAATTTCTTACACGCTAAATGCATTGGTTCAGGATCTGGTTTTTGTTTTACTGTTTGTTCTGGAGTTATTAGCACATCAAATTTTTCGTATAACTCTCCTAATACTTCAATTGCATTAGCTTTTCTTTTTGACGTAACAATTCCCATGGGTAGCTCAATCTTTTCTAATGTTTCTTTGACATGCGGTAATGTTGGTAGATTTTCATGAGTTTTTATTACTACTTCGTTGTAAATTGGTCTTGCCTCTTTATTATCTCCGAATAATATTGGCAGGTTCAAATTCGAAGGCTGACCTAATAATCCTCTAAGAACTTCAATATCTGGAGGTTCAACTCCTAGTCTTTTTGCTACTTGTGTGTATGTTTCGAATATTGCATTATTCGAATCTATTATTGTTCCGTCCAAATCAAATAAAACAGCTTTTAACATTGAGCTATAGATTTTTTCATTCATATTTGTTCTTTACGCCAAAATGTAAAATTCAAATACCCGAACATACAATATAAATAAGAAATATGGGTCAATCAGCAAGAATCAAGTTAACAAGTAGCAACCTTCCTAACTTACAGGTAGTTTGTAAGGAAATCAAGGACATAACTGACCGTACAGGTATCAAAGCACGAGGCCCACAGCCACTCCCTACTAAAAAACTCAAAATCACTACTAGAAAAGCCCCATCTGGTAACGGTACTAGTACTTTTGATAGATGGCAACTTCGTATTCATAGACGCCTAATTGATTTAGATGCAGATGACCGAACCATGAGACAGCTCATGAGACTCAAAGTTCCAGAAGACGTATTCATTGAAGTTAATCTTTCTAGTAAATAATCGAAACGCCGAGAGTGGGATTCGAACCCACGAGTCCCGGAGGACACAGGCTTTCAAGGCCCGCGCATTATTGTGTTCTACTGATGACCACTCTGCCATCTCGGCACATTGGTATGTTCTTGAACACATAAAAATAATTTCATAAATATCCCTCATTTGTCAAAAATCGTAACGGTGATTTTATATACAAATTTTACTTCCCTAATATATGCAATCTATTTCTCCTTTAGTGATTTCTGACGAAAACTTCAATCAAATTATTGATGAAAATCCTGTCGTGGTTGTCGATTTCTGGGCTGAATGGTG
>DAHJ01000032.1:0-10655 GCA_002495905.1 Thaumarchaeota archaeon UBA223 | reverse complement strand
GGTCCTTGTCGTGCAATGAATCCAATAATTGAGGAGTTATCATTGATTTATGAGAATAAAATTGTTTTTGCTAAACTTAATGTAGACAAAAATCCAATAAGTCCTTCTAAATATGGAATAAGTTCTATTCCTACCTTCTTGATAATCAAGAATGGCCAAGTAATGAATTCAATTATTGGCGCGATTACTCAAGAACTTTTTGAAGAAAAACTTAACGAATATCTATAAAACAAATTAAAGTTTACAGTATTCTTAATGTCTGTTATTGATAAATTACATGTACGCAATGGCGTCGCTTCAGATCTAGAACAGATATCTGAACTTTGTAAAAGTATTTGGAATGGAAGGGATTTTCTTCCTACGGTCTGGAATAATTGGATATCTAATGAAATAGGTTCATTTATTGTCGTAGAATCTGAAAATCAAATATTGGGAGTATATCATCATTACCTTCTTGACTCGGATTCTTGGTTGGAAACACTAAGAGTCCATGAACAATACCGAAGACAAGGAATTGCCCAATTCATGATTAAAGATTATCTTGAACGATCTAAGAAACTAAACGCAGTAAATAGCCGTCTAGTTACATCGATAAAGAACACTGCATCTCGTAATCTCTTCGAAAAACATGGATTTTCTGAAGTTCTACGCTCTCAATATTACTCTATTGAACTAGACACGATTTCAACAAATTCCCTGCAGGAGGAATTCTCAATTATAAAAGACTCGAAACAAATCTATTCGTTGCTTAAAAAGTCTCCAATGGACAATCGATTGATTCCATTGTGGTGGAGATGGTGGCAACAGTCTCCTGCTGCATTGTCTGAACTTTCACATAATTCATTTCTTATTATTCCAAAGTCTTATTCTTCATTTATTTTAGTACAACCATCAAAACATTATGGATATGGGAATGATTTTCAGATGTTGTTTTCTGATATATCTGAAGATGTTCTAAAAGAATGTTTATCATTTATTAAAAATAATATTTCATCCGACGCCAACAAGAAAATATTTTCTATTCCGGAAACTGATTCAAATCAAGCAAAAATTCTTGATAATATCGGATTCAATAAATCGACTAATCTCGTTATATTAGAACAACGTATTAATTCCATTTGACGTCTTCGACATCTAGAATTTTATTTGAATATCTTGCAAGAATAAAAAACAGATCTGACAATCTGTTCAAGTAAGTTATAATTTCTTCATTTACCTCATCTTCTTCACTTAAATCTACAATATTTCTTTCTGCACGTCTACATACTGTTCTACATATGTGGAATATTGCTGCTATTGATGATCCTCCTGGTAAAATAAAATTCTTTAATGGCTCTAGTTCTTCTGAACATGAATCAATAATATTCTCGAGCCTTTTGACATCTTTCTTTTTTATTCTATTTGCTATTTTATTATCGTTCGAAATTGTTGCTAATTCTGCTCCAATTACAAACAAATCACCTTGAATTTTATCTAATTCTCTTAATATCTTACTGAATTCTTTTGGCAAATCTCCTGATATTGCTAATCCTATGAATGAATTTAATTCATCTATTTCACCATATGACTTTACTCTTTTTGATGCCTTACTTATTCGTTTATCTGTACCAAATAGATTTGTTTTTCCCTTGTCTCCTTTTTTTGTATAAATCTTCAATACTGATTATACTATTTGATAATTTAAAAAAATTCTTAAATTGACTTAAATAACTCGATTACTCTTATTTTTATGGTTAACAATGTCCGTTGATATGTCTGTTAAAGTATTGGAAGAAAGTCTTGGTAAAGTCGTTTTAATCAAACTCAAAGGAAATAAGGTTATTAGAGGTTCTTTGCAAGGATTTGATCAGCACATGAATCTTACTCTTGACGACTCTCAAGAAATTTTAGAAGGAGAAAATACTAAGGATTTGGGAACTATTATTGTACGCGGAGATAACGTAATTCTTATATCTCCTCCGCCTAGGTGATTATTATGGTTAAAGGTACTACTTCAGCTGGAAAGAAAGGCAGAGGTAAATCTCATATTCGTTGCCGTCGTTGTGGAAAACACGCATATCACATGACGAATAAAAAATGTGCATTTTGTGGTTTTGGAAAAGCTGGATCTGCTAAAATTCGTCAATATAATTGGATGCATGTTAGGTAATTTTGTCCATTTTTTCTAATTGAAAAAGCTTATATCCGGATTTTTCTAGTCATAAATTGAAATGACGGCCCTGGAAATCATAATTGCTCTTTTTGGAGGTATAATTGCGGGAACTGCTTTTTCTATTTTGATTACCAAATATCTCAAACCTGAATTTCCTGGTAATTCAAAACTTCCTGAATCCACAAAATCTGTTCCTGAAATAGGTAAAAAATTTGAGGTTGAACAAGCACGACTTCGCTATAAAACCCTAAAACTTGAAAAAGAACTTCATACTGATGCTTTAGGACGCGTATTTCAAGCAGAAGGCGATGGAAGAATTACTAAAAAAGAACGTGATATGCTATCTGAACGCTATAGAGAACAAATTAAATCATTAGATAAAAATCTCCAAGATTCTGAACTAATTTTGGAAGCCAGTGAATTAGAAAATCTCCATGAAGAACTTACTAACTTATTCTCACAAAAATTAAATCAAGTTGAACGTAGATTGAATGAATTAACTGTCAAATTAGATTCTGTTAAATCATTTAACAAACCTGATCTTTCTACTATTGCTAAAGACATTCCTGTTAAACCTGAAACACCTAAAATTTCATCACCTTCAACTCCTAAAAAAATAAAAGTTTCTCCAAAACTAGTCAGTGATCAATCTGTTTCAAGTAATGATGAGTCTAAAAAAGAAGTAAATGAAGAAAAAGTAAAAACCGAACCTGAAGTCATTACAAAGAAAACACCTCCTAAGAAACCAAAAGACACTCCTTTAGCTGACGATAAAGTAAATGAAATACGAGATGAAGTCTTAGAAGCATTAAATCGATTAGAACAAATGGATGTGGAAGAATGAGTAAGCAATCAATTGATAAAATTTTCGAAGAACTCAATATAGTTGATATTGAAAAAAGTGAAATAGTTCCTATTAAAAATTCACGTAAAATTAAATCGATTTTATCATTTAAGGAACAAAAGAAACTCAAATCTGTAGTAAATCGAGAAAATATTCCTTATCTTAATAAAATTTCATTACGACGAGGTGAATTATATGAGTAAAGAAGACGCTGTAATTAAAATGGGCGAACAAGCAGCTCAAAAAATTAACAATGGACAATTAGTAGGACTTGGTAGTGGTTCTGCAGTTGCAGCATTTGTTAATGCACTTGGAAAAAGAATTAATGATGAAAATCTCGACGTACGAGGAATTCCTACTTCTATGCAAGTAGAAATTATTGCACAAAAGAACGGTATTGTATTAGAATCTCCTACATTGATTCCTGATATTGATGTTGTTGTTGATGGAGCAGATGAAGTTGATAAAAATCATATTATGATAAAAGGAGGTGGCGGTGCACATTATCGCGAAAAAATTATGATTGAGGCTGCCGATCAATCAATTATTGTTGCCGATTATTCAAAATACGTCGACATAATTACATGGCCTGTCCCTCTCGAGGTATCTGAATTTTCTAGATTCTTTGTGGAAGAGAAAATTAAAGAACATGGCGGAAATCCTGTTATCCGAACTTTGAATAAAGGATATCCCTTCTTTACTCAAAATGGGAATTTGGTTATTGATGCTCATTTTGGAAATATTGACGATCCATTGAAACTAGAACAATCCTTACTTAATATTCCTGGAATAATTGCAAATGGAATCTTTTCTATGAAGATTGATACATTTTTTAAGGCAAATGAAGATGGAACTGTTGAAATCGTATGACTCCTAATCATATCTCAAATTTTTGTCTTGATAATCACAGTCAGATAGGTTTATGCTGTGATGATCATGAGTCTTGAAAAATTAACTGAAAAACTTCTTTACAATTCTATTGTTGAAGTTTGGATTGCATTATGCAATGATAATAATACAGAATGGAATGATATTCAGTTATTCAATTCATATGTTAATTTTCTCAAATCGAATGATTTTGAAATAAAGAGTTTAGGAGTTTGTCCCACGGGTTCTGGTTTAAAGGAAGAATACGAAAAAAAAATCTCAATTATTTTTGGTAATCCTAATGCTAGTTTTGTAATTAAAACTACGCCAGACACAGTTAAAAAAATTAGTAAATTTCTCAATATATAATCTAAAAGGTTATATTGAATCTTAAACTATGATAATTTATGAGTCAAACTGAATTAGTTAGTATTAGTCAAAAAGCAATTGATAAAGTTAAAGAATTTTCTAAAATTGAAGAAAAATCTAGTCCTGGTCTTAGAGTTTATGTAGCTGGAGGCGGATGTGCTGGACTTACTTATGGTATGGCTTTAGAAGATAATAGTTCCGATGATGACATAATTATCGAGACAGAAGGCTTGAAGATCTTTATCGATCCATTCAGCGCAAAATATCTTGATGGTTCTTCAATTGATTATCTTGAGTCTATTGAATCTTCTGGTTTTAAAATTAATAATCCTAATGTAACTTCCACCTGCGCCTGTGGAAAATCTGTATCAGTATAATAAATTCGATTCTAGTATGTTTATTGGAGATATCTACAGGAAACTATTCGGGTTACTGTTCTCAAAACCAACTAATTTCAAGTGGCTTATAGATAATCAAGTAGCAGGATCTGGTTTTATTAATTATAAAACAGAATTGGATTATCTAATAAATCAAAATATCTCTGCAATTCTTACCTTGACAACTAGTTCACTTAACGACAAAGTCATTTCAAATCATTCAGTTAATTTCAAACATATTCCTATTGAAGATCATTCATTACCTTCTATTGAGAACATTGTAGATTCTGTTAACTTCATTAATGAATGCATCTCTAATAATCAACCTGTGGTAGTTCATTGCAGAGCTGGTATTGGTAGAACTGGTACTATTCTAGCAGCTTTACTCATTACATCTGGAATGTCTGTTGAAAATTCTATTAAAGAGGTACGCAAGAAACGTCCTGGTATTGCCGGGTTTAGAAAATCTATTGAATCTCAACAAATTAAATCATTGACTGACTATTCTGATTATTTGAATACTAAAGGTAATTCTAATGAAAATTAAATTCCTGTCCAAACGAGAAATTAATTCTCTTCTCGAAGAATTAAATAATCTTTCGTTGATTTCTACTTTACCAAAACTCAAACAAGTCAAATCATTTGAATTAAATAGCGAAATTGAAATTCTTTCATCATCTAATTTTATTATTGTTCGTAATGAAACTTCTTTATTTCCATTCTTAAAAGATTCCAGTACACTATCATCTCTTCCTAAACTTGTTGTTGATAAAGGAGCTATTCCTTTTGTTTGTAAAGGCGCAAATATTATGAGACCTGGCATAAAAAAAATATCTAATGACTTTCCTACAAATTCTATTGTTGTCATTTCTGAGGATGATCATGATCAAAATCTTGCAGTTGGCAAATCACTTCATTCATCTGAAGAACTACTTTCTATGTCTAAAGGCATGGTCGTTGAAAATCTTCATTTTGTTGGCGATAATATATGGAATTCCTGTAAGGACTTGAACCTCTCGGTCGGCTAAATTAATAAACGATGAATTCATAATAGTTTTATTGTCATCTCTGAAAATCGACAAAAATTCAATTGAAAAAGATCAACAAATGTATCTAAAAGCTATACCATTGAAAGATCTGGATCAAATTTCTACAATTAAAGATGAAGTCTCTCAAAATATGATTGTTATATTGAGAATAACTCCTATTGCACAAAAAAATGTTAAAGAACTAAAAAAGGCAATTGAAGAACTTTATAGTTATGTATCATCAATTGGCGGCGATATTGTAAGACTTGGCGATGAAAGAGTTGTTCTTACTCCACCTGGAGTAAAAATCTGGCGTGGTCTTTCTTAAATTAATTTAATTGCTTCTTGAACTTCTGGTCTATGTGTTCTAATTCTGTAAATTCTTGATACCGAATTAGCTAAATTCTCTACTTTTGTTTGTTCTCCATGGTTGATTATTACATTTCTTAATTTTGGTCTAAGCTTTCCAACAAATCTAATTAATTGATTATAATCTGAATGCCCACTAAATCCATCAATTTTTTCTTTTGGACAATTTATATCCACTATTTTGATTTTTCCATCTTTATCTACTATACTTGCCTGATTTGCACCATCCATTATTCTTCTTCCTAATGTTCCTGCTATTTGGTATGATACAAAAATTAATTTATTCTTTTCAATAGGAGCTAATTCTTCGAAATATCTCATTACAGGTCCTCCTTCGAGCATTCCTGATGTAGCCATAATTATTGAAGGTTCATCTCTTAACACTTCTTCTCTTTTACTATGATGATCGATTATGGTGAAATACTCGCTTTGAAATGGATTACCTTGACCTCTTGCTATACTATTTCTTAAATCACGACTTAAAAATTCAGTAGAAGCAATGTGTATTGCAGTTGCCTCTGAAATCATTCCTTCAAGATAAATTGGACATTCAATTAATTTCTTTTCTCTCATTTGCTGATCTAATACTAACATAATTTCTTGTGCTCTTCCTACTGCAGGACTTGGAATCAATACTTTACCCCCATTTTCAAGCGTAGAATTAATAGAATTTACTAGATTTGATTCCATTTGTTCTCTCGATGGCATCATATCTGCTTTTCCACCATATGTACTTTCCATGATTAATGTCTCTACTCTTGGATAATTCCAAATTGTTTCATCAAAAAGTTTAGTTTTTGCAAATTTAAAATCTCCAGTATATAGAATATTATGCAATCCATCTCCAATGTGTAAATGACAAGTTGCAGAACCCAGAATATGACCTGCATTGTTTAATACTAATTTTATATCTGGAGATATGTCTGTAACTAATCCATAAGGCAATGTAATTGTATGCTGTATCATTTTCCTCACATCTCTTCCTTCGTATAATACTTGTGATCCTTCATGTGAGTTGATCTTTACATAATCATTATGTAATAATGCCATCAATGATAATGTTGGTTCTGTACAGTATACTGGACCTCTATAACCATATTTGAATAGTACAGGTAAATAACCTGAATGATCTAAATGCGCATGAGATATTACTACTGCGTCTAAATCATCCATGTCAAAATCTGCCCAATCTAGCCTTGGATAAGAGTCCCAAGTATTTTTGGCATTGGGTAATATTCCACAATCTAATAGTATTTTACTTTCTGGTGTTGTTAACAACATACAGGATCTTCCAACCTGATTGAATCCTCCTAAACTCTTTAACGTGACATTTGAAGCTTGTGATAATTTTGGTCTGAATATTTCTTCCCCTATTTGTCTATAAAATTCGCTTCTACTTTCTGCTTCTGCTTGTTTTACATAATGTATTGTTTTGATGCTTGATGAAGGTAGATCTGATCCTTTTTTAACAATAATTTTCCAACCAATACTCGCAGACAATTTATGTAGATTTATTTCTGAATTATTTGTTAATTTTTGTGGTTCTAAAACTTCAATTATTACTTCACCTAATGCATCATCATAATATATGTTGCCTAGTCCTATTTCTTCACTTATTGAATTTTTTAATATTTCAGAAGCCTCATTTTCTGATTTTCTAATTGATTTGTCTGTTCTTATAACTAGTCTTCTTTTTACAGTATTTACTATATCAGAAATTATGTAATTATTACTTGTTAAAAAATCATAATTCTTTGTATATATTGCAATTCTTGGTCCTTCATATTCTATTCGAGTAATTTCTGCTTCAGGAGGTAATGATTTTAGTATTGTCGTCATTAATTCTTGTGATTTATTCATCACTGCCATTTCAAAGTCTTCCAGAAAGCTCTTTTAAAATTTCTTGTTTTTCTTCTAGGGCGTATTCCTTTAGAATGTCTTTTTTAATTGTAACAATGTTTAATCCATCTCCTGTTCCTGAATTTCTTAAAATAGCCCCGTACACTGCCTTCACTGCAATTGGCATTGCCTCCGCAACTGTTAAGTCATTCTTGAATTCACTCTCTAGAATACCGTATGCAACTGGCGATCCACTTCCAGTTGAATAATATTCTTCTTTTGTTAATGTTCCAAACATATCAATATTGTATAATTGAGGACCGTCATGGTCTATGCCCCCTACTAAAATATCTGCATATAATAAAGAAAATTTCTGATGAAGTGTTGAATAAAATAGATTTGAAGTCATTCTTGCTACAGAAGAAATCGGAAGATTTTCTGCTTTTTCGAGTTTATACATTTTTGCTTGATATTTTAATTGATCAATAGCAAATTGTGCATCTGCTACTCCACCTGCAATTGTTACTCCACAATGATTATCGATGACTGCAATTTTATTTACTGTTCTACTTGCAATATAATAGCCCATTGATGCACGTGTATCTGTAGTTAAAACAATACCATCACTACATACTAAACCTACGGTGGTTGTACCATGAACTTGATTTTTTATTTCATTCTCTTTAAACAATAGAATATCACCAAAAAAATTGGATTATGTTATATTAGCAATTCGAGTAAATAAATCTTATTAATTTTTATTTTATTTATTTTTTTTTAATCCGGGTTTATATTGATTGTTTCTAAAACCCTTACATACTAGTATTCGTTGTGTACTTTAGGGGAGATATATTTGAGTTCATCTGTAAATTCCATTTTACTTCAGGTCGTACTAATCTCAGTTGCTATTATCACTAGTTCATTTGTAGTATTGAATTATCCTGAACCTAAACCTCCAGAACCTGATCTTCTTCCTATGCATACTATAGTTATTGAAACTTGGACTAACGATAAAAATATTGGTGAAGCATTTGCTACAACTGCCACTTCAAATATTAATATTGTATTTTATTTTTGGAATGATTTTGGACCAACTGATTCAATCGCTGTTACCGGCACAACTAATGGTACTGGCATGGTAACCGTTATTTTGGAAGAGGGAACTTATGATATGAAAATTGGTGAATGGACTACTGAATCAATTGACATCTTTGAAAATATTACAATTGTAGCACATCATCATGAATATGAAATCCTTCCTGATTCAATTGATATTAATGCATTATCTGCAGATTGGCAAGTTACTTCTGACGATATAGTCTTTGTAAAATATACTAGTACCTTTGAGTTTGAAGTAAATCTTGATTCAATAAAAATGTCTGGACTTGAATTGGATAATATAGCCTGTGAACTTACTGATGACGCCGAAGACGCAGTTCCTGTTGGCGGTGCTGATTTATACTCTGTCGACACTAATTGTGAGTTAAATGAACCGTTGTTTCCATTTGCATCCTGGTCAGATGGTTTTCGTGTACCTGCTGGAGTAACAATTCCATGGTCAATAGCAAAAACAAATCCTGAGATTATTTTGAATATTTCTTATACGGAATTGAGTGTTGATGAGTGATCCGTTTACTGAATTAATTATTATTTTAAGACCATTCAATACTGTTTTAGCAGCTGGATTATTTATTGTCTTATTGTCTGAATTCCTTCTATTTCGTAATAATATAGTTAGACAAAAAATTGTTAAACAAAAAATTGAATTTTCAAAGAAGTATGATGAAAAATTCCTTAAATTATATAAAACTCTAAAGGTCTCTGCATTTACATCAGGTTTAGATCAAAAAGATTCCTATACAATTAGAGAATTAGTAGAATATCTGATCTCTAAGAACCCTGCTGATACTGAAACTCTTCATTCCATTCTATCTTCTATGGAAAAATATGCTTATGGAGGTCAAGCAATAGATAAAACTGGCTATAGTGTTATTTCTAAGTGGATGTCATCTCAGAAAACTTCTAGTTTAGCGAGGGCGAGAATATGATCACTGAAATTAAAGATTTATCTGACGTTCAGAATGCTGCTTCAGCACTCGAGACTGAAATCTCGAAGTATGTTGTTGGTTGGCCTAATGTCATCAAATTCTTGGCAATTGGAGCATTTACTGGTGGCCATATCCTAATCGAAGGAGTTCCTGGTACTGCAAAAACCTATCTTGCAAAAATATTCTCAGATACTATCAATCTCTCATTTAGAAGAATTCAATCTACTCCTGATTTAATGCCTTCTGATATTACTGGTTCACATATATTCAATGTTAAAACACTCGAATTTGATTTCCATGCAGGTCCGATATTTTCTAATATCGTTCTAGTCGACGAAATTAATCGTGCACCGCCAAAAACTCAATCTGCATTATTGGAAGTAATGCAAGAGGGTCAGGTTACTATTGATGGTGATACTACTGCACTTGAACAACCTTTCATGATTATTGCAACAAAGAATCCTATTGAATTTGCTGGTACTTTTCCATTACCTCCTGCACAATTAGATCGATTCATGGCTCGTTTGATTATGAATTACCCTTCTAAGGAAGCATGGATTGATGTCCTCGAAAAGAAAAATGAACGTGGTGAACAAATTGATGTAGAACAAGTTTTAGATGCATCTTCAGTTATTTCTGCAAAGAAATTAATTCATGAACAAGTAAGTGTTCCTGACGAAGTTTTGAGTTTTATTTCTGGTTTATGTAATTCTACTCGAAACACTTCACGAGTAATGCTTGGAGCTAGTCCAACAGCTGCCG